>CP107210.1:1228909-1843363 GCA_025757985.1 Oscillospiraceae bacterium | reverse complement strand
TTATCATCGAGCAGGCGCTCGGTGTTCTGGTGGGCATGGCCGATACCGTCATGGTCTCCTCAGTGGGGGAGGCCGCGATCTCCGGCGTGTCGCTGGTGGATATGATCAATCAGCTTATCATCACAGTGTTCGGTGCGCTGGCAACCGGCGGCGCGGTCGTGACCAGCCAGCATCTGGGCGCCAAGCGGCCTGAGGAGGCCGCCCGCAGCGCCGGGCAGCTGGTGGGGCTCAGCGGTATTCTCGGCACGACGGTGGCGGTGTTCTGCCTTGTGACCCGCACGGCACAGCTGCGGCTCTTCTTCGGCACGATCAGCGAGGATGTCATGCAGGCGTGCCTGATCTACTTTACGATCACGGCGCTGTCGTTTCCGTTTCTGGCACTCTACAACGCGGGCGCGGCGATCTTCCGCTCCACCGGCAACAGCGCGGTGTCAATGAAGGTCTCGGTCCTTGTCAACGCCATCAACTTCTGCGGCAACGCGCTCTGCGTCTTTGTGCTGCGCATGGGCGTTGCGGGCGTTGCAGTCCCCACGCTGGTCTCCCGCGCGGTGGGGGCGGTCATCATTCTGTCACTGGCCGCTAGGCGGGACTACGCGCTGCGCATCACGCCGCGCACGGTTACCCGGCTGGAGGGGCGCACCGTCAAGGGCATTCTCTACATCGGCATCCCCTCAGCGTTTGAGAACAGCCTGTTCCAGCTTGGCCGGGTGCTGGTCGTCTCGATGATCTCACTGTTCGGCACGGTGCATATCTCGGCCAATGCGGTGGCCAACAATCTCGATGCAGTCGGCTGCATCGTCGGCAACGCAATGGGCCTTGCCATGATCACGGTCGTGGGGCGCTGTGTCGGCGCACAGGACTTTGAGCAGACAAAGCATTATACAAAAAAGCTGCTTTTGTGGGATTATATCGCTCAGGGCACCGTGAATCTGCTGGTGCTGCTCTTCCTGAACCGGATTTTGGGCATGTACACCCTCTCGCCGGAGACGCGCGCCCTGTCTTGGACGCTGGTCATGATCCATAACGGTATGGCGATTCTGCTGTGGCCGGCCGGGTTTGTGCTGCCCAATGCCCTGCGTGCCGCCAACGATGTGCGGTTCACGATGCTCACCTCGATCCTCTCGATGATCGTCTGGCGCATGGGCCTGAGCTGGGTCCTCTGTGTCAATATGGGCATGGGCGCGGTCGGTGTCTGGCTGGCCATGGTCGTGGACTGGATCTGCCGTGTGACCTGCTTTGTGATCCGCTTTGCCAGCGGTGCATGGCAAAAGAGCGCAGTGAAAAAGGTATAGCAAATAAAGCCACCCTTTGACAGGGGAGGCTTAAAAAGGAGTCTATCAATGAAATTCATCAGCTGGAATGTCAACGGCCTGCGCGCCTGTCTTAAAAAAGGCTTTGAGGATGTGTTCCGCACGCTGGACGCGGACTTTTTCTGCATTCAGGAAACGAAAATGCAGCCCGGGCAGGCCGACTTTGCGCCAGAGGGCTACACCGAGTACATCTACAGCGCCGATAAAAAGGGCTACTCCGGCACGGCTGTCTGGGCCAAAACACCGGCGCTCAGCGTGCGGTACGGTCTGGACGAGGATGTCCATAACCATGAGGGCCGCGCCATCACGCTGGAATACCCGGATTTCTACCTTGTCAACCTCTATGTTCCCAACGCCCAGAACGAGCTGGCGCGCATCGACTACCGTATGCAGTGGGAGGATGATCTGCGCCGCTACCTGCAGAGGCTTGACGCCGAAAAGCCGGTCATTCTTTGCGGAGATCTGAATGTGGCGCATGAGAACATCGACCTGAAGAATCCCGGCCCCAACCGCGGCGCGGCGGGCTTCAGCGATCAGGAGCGCGGCAAGCTGGACGAGCTGCTGGCGGCAGGCTTTACCGATTCCTTCCGCCGCCTGCACCCCGATGCCACAGGCATGTATAGCTGGTGGAGCATGCGGTTCCGCGCGCGGGAGCGCAACGCGGGCTGGCGTATCGACTATTTTCTGGTCAGCGACCGCATTGCCGACAAAATCCAGACCGCTGCGATCCTGATGGATGTGATGGGCAGCGACCACTGCCCGGTGGAGCTGGATATGAAATTTTAAAAAGATAAAAGATAATAGATAAAAGATAATAAAATTGGTGGAGTTTTCTCCCTTGGGTCGAAAACGAAAAACGTAGGGGCGGGGCTCTGCTCCGCCCGCGAACGTTCGCCTAGAGGCAGACTTTCCGGGTGGAGTAGAACCACGCCCCTACGAGTATTTTTTAGCGGTGCGTCAGCGCCGTGATTTACCATTTTTATTATCTATTATCTTTTATCTATTATTTATTAAAATTTTTCCCCCGCGCTTGCAATATCGGCGCTGGGGAATTCGTTTTAGTATACAGAAGGACAAAGCAAAGGAGGTGTGGGCGCTGACAAATGAGGAATTTACCGGGCTGATGCAGCAGTACCAAAGACTGATCTACACAGTCTGCCTGCAGTTTGTTCATGACCCCCACACCGCGGAGGATCTGACCCAGGACACCTTTCTCTCGGCGTTCTCGGCCATAGACCGGTGCGAGCCGCAGTATTATAAGCAGTGGCTTGTGCGGGTGGCGGCCAACAAATGCAAGGACCACCTGAAAAGCGCATGGGTGCGCAGGGTGGAGGCCCCGGGTGACGATGCCATGCCGGAGCCGCGCGGCGCCCCCGGCACCGATGCCGATGACCCGGCGGAAAGCGTGCTGGCGCGCGCCGGTGCCGCAGAGCTGGAGCAGCTTGTGCGCACCCTGCGCGAGCCCTACGGAAAAATCGCCGTCCTGTACTTTTTGGAGCACAAAGAGAGCGCTGAGATTGCAAGGCTTGTGGGCCGCCCGCCCGCAACCGTCAACAGCCAGCTTTGGCGTGCAAAGCTGCTGCTTCGCCAGCAGATACTTGAAAGGAGGCAGAGGGAATGAGCCTGTATTTTGATAATGAAAAGCTGTTTGACGCCGAGGGCCACCTGACCGATGCGGGCCTGTACGCGCTGAAGGACGGCACGCTCGATGATCTTGGCGCGCTGGAGGCCGCCGAGCATCTGAGCTTCTGCGACTACTGCCTGCTGCGCTACACGGCACTGATCGAGGCCGCGCCCGAGGCCATGAAACAGCCCATGCGCGACCTGATCCCTCAGGTGCAGAATCTGATGCGGCTGCGCAGCTTCCGCATCATGACAAACCGGTATGTGTCGGCCGCTGCGGCGGTGGTGCTGGGCTTTGTGCTGTGGGGCGCGGTCAGCACATTCGGCCTGCCGGATGTCTCCGCCCTGACCGCCCAGCAGCCCACCACCCCGCATGAGCGGTTCGGCACCAAATTCAGCACCGCCGTCAACGGCTTTTACAAGAGCCTCGACGATACCTTCAAAAGCTTTACCCTGACCGCGGAAAACGGTCTTGACCAAATCAGAGCACAAACCATCGGCGGCAGCACCGCCAAGGGAGAATGACCTATGAAAAAGAATGGATTCCTGACCTTTATCTTCGCCTGCATCCCCGGTGCGGGGCAGATGTACTACGGCTATATGCAGCGCGGCCTGTCGATTGCGATGATACTGATACTCTGTGTGATGGCGGCCACCGTCGTTGAACCGCTGCTGTTCCTCTGCCTTGTCATCTGGATGTACAGCTTTTTTGACACCTATGACCTCATCCGCCACATGGCAGCCGGTGAGCCGAAGGAGGATTCCCTGCTGGTTCTGGGCAATTATGAGGAAATCAAAAAGCTGCTCCCCCAGCACAACAGACTGATTGGCTGGGGTCTGGTCGGCATCGGCGTCTGGGCACTGTATGAGACATTCATCTCAAACTGGCTCTATACGCTGCTGTGCAATCTTGTGGGCAACGGCTACGCCTACGACATCATCACCGGCATACCGAATGTTGTCATTGCGGCACTGCTGATTTTCGCGGGCCTCAAGCTGCTGGGCCTGCACCCCGAAACGAAGCACAGCGATGACGAGCTGCCGCCGTATCCGCATGAATAACTGTGCCTTCCCCCTTGGGGGGAGGGGACGCCGCAGCGCCGGATGAGGGGCGGCCTTATGGACGCCGCTCGTCTGCCTTTTGCCGCAGGGTAGGGGCGGGACATGTCCCGCCCGCTGCTGACCCACCGCCGCTGTGCCCGCCATACACGCGCGGGCCGGGCATGCCCGGCCCCTACTATGCAACGAAGAATAAATGAGGTAATAAATCATGGACGAAAAAACCACCCCGAAAAAGACACGCCGCGTGGGAACGCTGGCGTTTGCGCTGGTGCTGATTCTGGCAGGCGTTCTGCTGATGCTCTACCAGCTAATGCCCAGCCTTGACCTGCTTTGGATCTTGAAGTTTTCGCCTGCAATCCTCATCGTGCTGGGCATCGAACTGCTGTTCTACAGCAGTAAGCCCGATGTCAGGGTACGGTTTGACTGGCTGTCGATGCTCGGCTGTGCCTTTATCCTCTGCATAGTGGGCACAGCGGCCGTCCTGCCCACGGTGTGGCATCTGTGGGGCCCCGAGCGGGAGCATGCGGCCAGCCGCATTGAGTCCGAAAAGGTCGCCGGCATCTATAACGCCCTGACCGGGGACCCGGCGCTGAAATCCCGCGTTGCCAATGTGCATGTAAAAGTCTGGATCAGCCATACGGCAAGCGACAGCTACGCGCTGCAGGCCGGCGATGAATGTGCGCTGTACCTCAGCTTTACGGCAGAGTATGACAGTGACGAGGCATTTGCCGCAGACTGCCAGGCAGTGGTGCAGGCCGCCGATGCAAACGGGCTGGGCTTTACGACCTACTACTTCAGCTCGTGTGATGACCTGCAGGAGGGAACGCGGTACACTCTGGACTGCAACGCTGCTTTCCCGGTGGGACTGACCGCTGCCCAGCTGGCCGGGCGTGTCGAGAAGGAGTATTACTATGACGGCAGCGCCTTCTCCACCGAGGCAGACCGAGACAGCTATATCCGGGCGCAGCTGGAGGATGAGATCGCGCAGGAGTATGAAGCAGCACACGATGGCGAAAGCATGACCAAGGAATACCTTGACAGCGAGGTCGAGCGCCGCCTTGCCGCCCTGAACGGCACCGCCACCCCGGAAACTGCAGCAGCATGACACAACGCCGAGACCCGATGATGGGGTCTCGGCTTTTTATGTGAAAAGTTCCGATTGACAGTCTGCGCGCCGAACCGTATAATAGACCGTACACGGCAAAAAAGGAGAAGGTATGGAAAAAACGGAAAAGCTGGCGCTGCGGGAATGTCTGATCTGTGACCGCGCATTTTACCGGCATGTGCTGGTGGTCGTTCTGCCGATCATTGTACAGAACACCCTGACAAATGTAGTATCCCTGCTCGACAATGTCATGGTCGGGCAGGTCGGCACGCTGCCTATGAGCGGCGTTGCCGTGGTAGGCCAGCTGTTGTTCGTCTACAATCTGGCGGTCTGGGGCAGCACTGCAGGCGCAGGCATCTTCGGCGCGCAGTTCTACGGCCGCGGAGATATGGAGGGCGTGCGCCACACCTTCCGGTTCAAGCTGCTGGTGGCGCTTGCCATCACAGCGGCAGCCATCGGGCTGTTTCTCGCCGCAGGGCCTTCACTCATCGGGGCCTATATCGCGGCGGATACCTCCCCGGCGGACGCCGCTGCGACCCTGCAATATGCCGAGGGGTATCTGCGCATTATGCTCGTCGGGCTTGTGCCCTTCGGCCTGACCCAGTGCTATGCGGGCACCCTGCGTGAGAGCGGCCAGACCGTGCTGCCCATGAAGGCCAGTATGCTGGCCATGGTCGTGAACTTTATCTTCAATGCGCTGCTCATCTTCGGCATAGGGCCGTTCCCGCGCATGGGCGTGGCCGGCGCTGCCATTGCCACGGTGCTGTCCCGCTTTGTGGAGCTGGCCATCGTGGTGGTGGGTGCCCACCGCAGCAGCGACCGCTACCCCTTCCTGCGGGGCATCTACAGCAGCTTTGCGATCCCCGGTGCGCTGGTGCGGGACATCCTGATCCGCTCCACGCCGCTGCTGGCCAACGAGCTGATGTGGGGTGCCGGGCAGGCTGTGCTGCTGCAGTGCTACTCGGTGCGCGGCATTCAGGCGGTGGCCGCACTGAACATCTGCAACACCATCGCCCAGATCTTCAATGAGGTGTTCCTCTCGCTGGGCAACGCCACGGCCATCGTTGTCGGGCAGGAGCTGGGTGCCGACCGGCTGACCGGGGCGCGCCGCACGGCCTGGCGTATGATCACCCTGAGCCTTACCAGCTGCGTTATTATGGGTACGCTGCTGGCACTCTGCTCGCCCTATATTCCGCGCATTTATAATACCGAGGAATCCATCCGCCTGCTGGCGACCGAGCTGATCTGCATGGCGGCGCTCTGCATGCCGCTGTACGGCTTTTCCAACTGCGCGTATTTTACGCTGCGGTCCGGCGGCAAGACCTTTATCACCTTCCTGTTTGACAGCTGCTTTACCTGGGCTGTCTCGGTCCCTCTGGCCTACGGCCTGTCCCGCTTTACCGGGCTGAATATCGTTGCGATCTATCTGCTCGTCAATGGTATGGACATCGTCAAATGCGCCATCGGCTTTGTGCTGGTGAAAAAAGGCATCTGGGTGAAGAATATTGTAAAGGAATAGTTTCCTTACCGCAGGCCGGTGCCGGGCATCGGCCTCTATAAGTCCCATGAAGGAGATGTACACCCCTATGACCACCGCACACAAAAGCCGCGTGCTGGATATGACCCGGGGAGACCCATTCCGACTGGTGCTGCAGTTCTCGCTGCCGCTTTTCTGCTCAAATCTGCTGCAGCAGGTCTACAACCTGACCGACACCGCTTTGGCGGGGCATCTGCTTGGCTCCGCCGCTCTGGCGGAGATCGGCGCTACCGCCGCACTGTACGGGCTGATCATGAACTTTGCCTTCGGCATGAACAATGGTCTGGCATTGACGGTCAGCCGCTGCTTTGGGGCAGGGGAGCGAGAGGGCATCCGCCGCGCCGTCGGCTGGATGGTCACCCTTTCGGCGGCGGTGTCGATAGTGCTGACCACAGTGTCGCTGCTGGGACGCGGTGCGCTGCTGCAGGCGCTGCAGGTCCCTGCCGAGGTGTGGGACGGCGCAGCTGCCTACCTGACTGTTATTCTGCTGGGCATCCCGCTGACAATGCTGTACAATATGGAGGCCGCCCTGCTGCGCGCTGTGGGCAACAGCGTTACACCGCTTTTGTTCCTCCTGTTCAGCAGCGTGCTGAATGTCGGCTTGGACGCCGCCTTTATGGGCCCGCTGGGCATGGGGGTGCGCGGTGCCGCTGTAGCCACGGTGTTGGCGCAGGGCATCAGCGCCGTGCTGGGCGCAGTGTATCTGGTCCGCAGCTATCCGGAGCTGCACTTCACCCCCGCGCATTTCAAAAAGTCTGCCCGCCGCGCGGTCATGAATATGTTCTGGGCCGGTATGAGCATGGGCCTGATGAGTGCGATCTACAATCTGGGCAGCGTGGCGCTGCAAAGCAGCATCAACGCGCTGGGCAGTGTCTATATCACGGCCCAGACGGCGGCCCGCCGCATGGCAGAGATGTACTTTATCCCGGGCGGTGCGCTTGGCATCGGTGTGGCAACCTTCAGCAGCCAGAACCTCGGCGCAGGCCGCCGCAGCCGCATTGGTCAGAGCGTCCGCGCAGCGCTGAAGATCTATTTTGTCTGGTGGCTTTTTGTTCTGGCGTTTACCTTCCTGCTGGGCGAGCCGGTGCTGCGCCTTATCACCGGCAGCAGCGATGCGCGCATCATCTCCAACGCGATGCTGTATCTCAAGATCAGCGTACCGATCATCCCGCCTATGGCCGTACTGGTGATCCTGCGCAATATGCTGCAGGGCATCCGCCACACGGTCGAGCCGCTGCTGGCCAGCGCGCTGGAGCTGATCGGCAAGGTGATCTTCGCAGTCTGGCTGGTGCCGGTCTGGGGCTACCGCGCTGTCTGCTTCTGCGAGCCAACGACATGGATCATCTGCTTTGTGTTCATCCTGCTGGCAGTCTGGCGCTGCCGCAGCGACCTGCAGGACGCCTGCCCACCCGATAAAACACCGGCCTGAAAAAAATCTCATATTTCGACCCGCACACCCTTGGCAAACCGGATAATTTCTGGTATACTATATAGTACATCTGTGCGGGCCGTTAGCTTAACGGTTAAAGCCGGCGGCTCATAAACATTGGATGTTAGGATTTCGTTCCTCGTAAAGTAACGATTCAACGCAGATTATTCGCTTTTTCTCAAGACGATTTCCGCTTTCATCTACAATTCATCTACGAGCACCTTTCGGCTCCTCGGTGGATTGTAATATGCGGGCCATTAGTTCAGCGGTTAGAACTCTCGGCTCATAACCGAGTTATCGCAGGTTCGAATCCTGCATGGCCCACCAAAAAAAGACGTGCAAGCGTAAAGCTTGCGCGTTTTTTTTATCTTGCGGAATTTTTGTTTTTGTAAAGCGTCTCGCTCATCTGGCTGCGGATGGAATCCTGCCGCTTGTGGTAGACCTGCGTATAAATTGCCAGTGTCGTGCTGGGTTGGGCATGGCCCGCCTCAGCCGCCACTGTAGCGACACCGATGTCCGGGTTGGAGAGCAGGATACTGACAAAGGTGTGACGAAACATATGCGGGTGGATTTTGCGGATGCCCGCTTTCTCAGCCACGCGGTCAACAATTTTGCCATAGTGGTCGGGGCTGATGGGCCAGCCGAAATCATTGATAACGATAAAATTTTTCCCGCGCAGCTTTTGCAGGGATTCCCGGTACGATTCCCACTTTCCGTCCATGCAGGTCTGCCAAGCACTGCCCATACGGTGCTTTTGTGCAAGCCATTGGTCACGGTAGGTTTTCAGATATTCCATAAATTCGGGTGCTACATCTATGTCACGGACGTTGTCCTCTTTCGTGGTCGTTAGGTGATAGCCTTTGTTCACTATGAGCAGTGACTTATCCACATGGACGGTGCAGTGGTCGAAGTCAATATCTTCCCATGTCAGCCCGGCTAACTCACCGCGCCGCATTCCGGTATTCAGCAGCCCCATAACGATGACTTGCTCCAGTGCGGAACAGCGCGGCAGCACCTTAAAAAGAGCCTCTACTTCTTCCGGGTGCAGGCAGTCTACCGGGCGGCTGCGCGTACCTTTAACCGCGAGTGTTTGGGTATCGTTGTCTATGCCGTACTCGCGTTCGGCATATTGCATTACGAGCCGCAGAAAGATGGCATACTCCTTGATGGTTTTTCGTGCAATAGGGCGGTGATCCAGTTCAATATGAAACAGCTTTTCGGGCTTACATTTGAGAGCTGCTGCAATTTCCTGTGCTGTTTTTAGTGTGGTACGCTCTCCGCGGAACACTCGCTCTACAGATTTTGTCTGTATGGAGCATTGTGCTGCAATTTGGGGACAGGACAGTTTCTTATATTGCTTTGCGTTGGGTTTCAGCACCGCATACCCTTTCACGCTGCGCACATCGGCCTCACCCAGCAGATCCAGAAACTTCTCGCATTCGCGCTTATTTACCTTTGAAATCGGCATTTCTGCAAATGCCGGGCTGATTTCACAGATTCGCCGCAGCATGGTTTCCTTACCTGCTGTGGTGTTGGCTTTATTCTTATGCTGTTCGTAGTCGCCCTCCAGACGAACGGAGGGATCAAGCATCGATTTTTTGGAATCAATGTATGCTCTTGCTGCATCTCGAAAGGGCGTGTTTTTGCCATCTTTTTCATCGTCGGCTTTCTGTTGCTCTGCGCGTTCAAAAACGAGTGCGGCTTCAATGGCAGCGTTTTCACGCTGGCGGTGGGTTTTCAGTACAGTGGGGTTAAAGTCAAAGCGCCCATATCGCCGCACCCTTTTTCCGTGTACGGTCACATTAGCGGTCAGTACATAATAGGGGGCGCTGCGTTTGGGTATCATAAGTTTTGCCGATGCCATTATTCCGATTGCTCCGTTTTTTTTGTTGTAGTAGGCCGCCAGCTTGCCAAGGTTAATGTACCACTTAACACCGGACTGAAATGCAAGGTCCGGATTCTCGCGGCAGACACGCCGAAGATAATATGGCGGCAGGTTCATAATCTCGCTGGCCTGTTTGATGCTGACAATCTGCGGCAGGGTGATTTTTTCAATTTCGCAGGCGGACGCCTGCGGCGGCATTTGCACAGGTTCTTTCATCGTTCTTCACACTCCACATAGTAAATTGGCTTTCGGTTGTGGCGGCGCAGCAAGCGTGCGTCCAGCCCCGTCAGAAAGAGTTCATATCGTAGATTAGTTTCGGTCGTAATCAGCACTGCACCGTAATTTTGCAGAAAGCGCAGGATGCGGTATAAGGTTGCAATGTCGTGACTCAGTCGGTCAAGGCTCTGCACCATGACGGCGTTGACCCGGCCCTGCTGCACGGCGGTGAGCATGGCAAACAAATCAGGTCGCCAGAACTCGGTGCCGTACTTCTGCTCCATGCAGGAGTTGACAATGATGTAGCCGCGCCTGTCGGCTTCGCGCATGACTTCTGCAAGCTGTTCTTCCAATGCGGGCAGGTTCTGTGCGGCACTGCGGGCAAAAGCCCACACTTTGTATTCTTTCATGGGCGCACCTCAGAATTGATCCATCAGAGGGAGACGAACATCAAATCGCGGCTTGCCGAAAGATGCCCGCGTGAAGCGGTCACCGACAAAGCGTTCAAGGCCGCTGTTGATGAGCTCGTCGTTTAGGTCACATTCTGTGGTGATGAGATAAACATCATTTTGACGCAGAATTTCAATAACTCCCACCAGTATGTAGCTGTTGCGGCTGATCTGCTCCAAATCGCGCACCATCACGGCTTCGACCCGACCGTTCTCTACTGCGTTCAGCATGGTTCGCAGACCGATGCGGTCTTTCAAGGTGTTTCCGCTGCAATGGTCAAAAGATGTGCCGCGCACAAGGAATCCATGCCCTGCTGCCTCGTCGATAAGGTCATACAGCCGGTCAAAGGCAATGCGCGGATCGCTGTTGGCGCAGCGCACATAAATCCAGACATCGTGGTTTCGCATAAGGTACATCTCAGGTTCCTCTTTTCACAAAAAGTAATCCGGGCGCTTCTGCTCCCGAATGAATTGCTGCACATCTTCAATTTTCTCGGTGATTGGGCAGGTCGGCAGCGCTGCCAGCGCGGCGTCATGGTACTTGCCGCCGATACCCGCACGTTCGTCCAGAATAGCGACCACACAAGAGTCCTGCTCGGTACGGATGGCACGGCCAAAACCCTGCCGCAGTTTCTTCTGCATTTCGGGGATGACTTCGGCGTTTATGTAGTCGCGCAGATTCGGGTACTGCTGGCGCTCATAATCGCTGACCGGGTCGGGTATCGGAAACGGCAGCTTTGCGATAATCAGCAGTGACACCATATTGCCGGGAAAGTCGATACCCTCCCAGCAGGAACCAGCCGCGAACAGAATGCCGTTTCCGGATTCTTTGAACTGCTGGATAATTTTGCCGCCGTTGCGCCACGCCTGATAAGTCGGATATGTCCACTGACAGTCTGTTAGTGCGCGGACTTCTGCCATCTGGCGGTACGCTGTGAACAACACCAGCGCATGACCGTGGCAAGCATCCACCAATCGGACGATTTCTTCGGCCATTTTGCGGTTGTCCATTCGCGCTTTTACGCGCGGTGGAAAGTACAACAGACATTTTTTCTTGTAGTTAAACGGAGAATCTGCACGGAAATGACGCAAGGGGCGATAGGTTGTCAGCCCCAAAAGCTGTTCCGTGTGGCTGAAATCCCCGGCTGCTGCCAGCGTGCCGGAGGTCAGAATCGCGGGTTCGCGTGCGTTCCACAGCGCACTACGGAGCAGCTGCGGTACGCGGCTGCTGGCTGCGCAGAATGTGGGCTGCCCATCGGCATCGTAGTCGATGTAAAGAATGCGCGTCGGCACCTCCAAAAGAAAAAGGCGCAGGAGGCTTTCTGCTTCTCCCAGCCTGTTCAGCAGGTATCGCGGCACATCCGGCAATCCGCCAGCATTTTGCAACAGTGCTATACAATCGATGAGAGCAGCGCGGCGGAACGGTGTAAGCACGAACGGTTCGCTCACTTTTCTTCGCAGCTTGGAAAACCCCTGCGTGCAGGAGAACGACAGCGTAAGGAACGCCGTCCGCAGCTGTCTGGCAAAATCCTTGTAGTGCGCCTGTTGTAATAAAAGGCACAATTCATCCATGGCGCGCGAGGATAGTGTTTCCGTGTACATTTGACGGGCGGCATCGGGTAATTTGTGCGCTTCGTCCACCACCAGCGCCTGATAACTGCGCAGGAGCAGTGGTCTATCTTCAAGTCGGTGCGATGCGTCTGCCAGCAAATAATTGTGATTGCAAATTTGGATATCGGGCTTCATGGAATCCCGCAGATATTGCTGGTAGCGGCAATCCTCGCGCATAAAGCAATCGCGCGAGCAGGACGGTGGCACACAAATGCGGCAGCGGTCATACCGGGAAAGTTCCGGGATATGATCCATGTCCAGAATGTTTTCTGCAATGTGCAAGCTGTTCCGTTGCCTTTTTCTGCTTGGCTGCACCAGCGATGCTCTTTCGGCAAGGCGGGCGTCACAGACAAAGCGTTCCTTGCCCTTGCGGACAACGGCTGTGATGGGTGCGGTAATGATACCTTCGTCCAGCAAGACAGCGGACAGGTCGGGCAGATATTCCGTAAGAATTGCATCCTGCAAGGCAACGCTGGAAGTGGAGATAACGATAGGCAGTTTCATCCGTTCGGGGCGATGCATCTGCCAAAGGATACAGCCCACGAGGTAAGCCAGCGTTTTGCCGGTTCCTACGCCTGCTTCGCAGAGGGAAATTTCCTTATTATATAAGGTATCTAAAACTTCATGGCAAAGCGCGATTTGTTCCTCGCGCACCGCCATACCGTGCCGGGGTAAGATCTCCCGGAAAATCTGTTCGGCTATGTGGTGGGATTCCGCATAGCCCGTTGGATAGGTTTGCATTTTACACCCCTGTTTTCCATCCCGTTTAAAGCAAAATGATGGGCAGCAGGCGCTTGGGGTCCTGCTGCCCACGATTTGCCCTAAACGGCAAAAGTAGATAGTTAAGTAAGTGTGCCATATTTGCCGCCCGCACCCCTGACACCGGGAACACAACAGGCAGGCCGCTGGCGGCGGCCGTTCGCTGACTCTGCCGGAATCTTACTGCTTACAATTCCGGCTCGGTCACCCCCTCTGACGCTGGAGGCAGCAGGTGTATCATTATGGCCTTTCCCTTGGCATCTTATGGTTTGCCAAACCGCCCATCGGGTCTGCCGGAAAAGGAACGTACCTGTTATGCTGGGTATTCAGTTGTCAAGGTGCTGGGTAATCATAATTGACTACCAAGCAAAATCGGTCAAAATTGTCTCAAGGATTTTCTTGATTTCATCAGGGACATACAGCAACGCTCTATGTAATGCGAGTGCCTGAACAGGAGTCATGTACATTTTCTTGAACAAGTGGTATCCGTCTGGTAGGGAAAGGCCTCCATTTCGGCCCCGGACTATTTTTATTGGATAGTCCTCGTTTAATGTTGCTATGTCCCTGCTGATAGTATCTGTTGAAACATGGAATTCTATTGAAAGATGCTCCATCGTATCTTTCCGGCGCTTATCTAACAAGCGAATTATTTTCTTTTGTCGCTCGTTAGATGTCATCTTTGAAATTCCTTCCGAATTTGCTTTGCACTTATAATATCGCAAATACCCCGCAACTTTTGCGGAGTTAAACTTTAAATCCGTTCGAATTTTATCTAGATCACTATAATTTATAAATATATGAATTTCTGCTTGTTGGTTCATGTGTTTGCCCGTCAGCATTTTCTGCCGGCATTCTGATGCCACCTCACGATGGATGCCCTTGCCTTCGGCTAGCGCTTCCTACTGCTAAGCGCGTAGCATCCTTTCGCCAGTTGTTGCCCAACCGAGCACACAAAAAAGCCCGCCGCATTTTGAGATGCGACGGGCTTGCAATTTTATCTCACTCAGGAGTCTTTCTACTATTTATGCTCCTGCGTTTTGGACAAGGCTTTCTCCGGGCGGTGCGGCTGATAGAAGAAGCCTAAACATTCCGGCGGCCATTTTTCAACGCCCTCCAAGAAAGAATGTCGAATCAGTTTTTTTGCAACAACTTCCATTCTCTGTGTGGTTTCTTTACGTTTTCCCATATGCGGCCTCCTAAATTTATTGTGATTTACGCCGTACTGTGAGCAATGAAATAGCCACAACAGCCACTGCCACAGCTATACAGTACGCCTTTTCCATATTGGCAAACACAAACAGTAAAAATAAAACCGTTAAAATCAATAAACGTATGCGAACGTGTTTACGCATAGCAGTCATTTCGGCTTCTGTAAGATGCATCTGTAGACTATTTGTAGGGGCAATCGCAAGAATTATACTGGAGCCAACGAACATCAGAATCAAAGCGGTGATAAAATTCAAAAGAGGAACAATATGCAAAGATAATAGTGTTACTGCCAAACTAAGGAAAATGCAGGCAACGCAGCTTTTACAATGATAGCCATTTGTGTATGTACGGAGAAACAGAATACTTACTATCAAAACGATTGTGTTACTCCATTCGCCCAAAAGAGCGCCTACAACAGTGAGAACGCAAAGAACCGCAACGGTGAATGTATGACGGATAAGGTTGTAGAGGCACATTTCTACTTCGTCATCAGAAATATATCCCTTTGCTGCCCAATTTTGGACAACTTTCTTCGCAATTGTTTGCATTTGATGACTCCTGCTTGTTTGAGTTGATTATAGTTTACAAACGGAAAAACTGCACGGGATTTGTAATGAAAAAGCGTTTTTATGTCATAAAATCGGGTAATTATCAATTTCTCCCGTAAAAGTAAACCACCCCTCATCATATTCCATTGCATATTCTCCGTTATACTTGCGTAAAAGAGTTTTTACATTTTCCAAACCAAATCCATGTAATTGTGCGTTTGGCTTTGTTGTCGGGATATACTCTCCGATAATCTTGACCGGCTTGCAAGTATTACGTATCGCAAAGAACAATGTATTTCCAAGTAGTACTTTTACCTGAATCTGACTGTTTTCTCCATAAATTACGCAGGCCTCAATCGCATTGTCAAGAAGATTTCCCAATATCGTAGTAATATCAACCGAATCCAGTTGCAGATTGGATAAATCATTTACCTCAAAATGGATTTGAATATTTTTGTCTTTGGCAATGTATGCTTTCTGATTCAGCAAAGCGTCCACGATAGGATGGTGCGTGTTTACAAGCAGAGAACGAGTAGTTTGCTTTGCTTGAAGTGCAGTAACAAATTCTATGGCATCTTTGTTGTCGCCGTTTTTCAATAGGCATCCAATCGTTTCAAGCTGAGAATTAAAATCGTGTGTGATTTTTCGCTGTGCAGAATACGCTTTTCCCAAGGCTTCCATATTCTGTGCCTGCAATTGAACGGTCTGCTCCAAAGCGAGTTTCTGCTTAATTGCCTCATCGCTGCTATCTACCCAATCAAGCAGTAAGAATACAGCGATATTTGCAACTACAAGAAAAGTGCCGCAAAGAAGAAAAGCACTACTGTTATTAGGAAAATTCAGGCTCGTAAAAATCAATGTAAGAAGAACAACGAAACTGGCCAGTGGGAACAAAAATGTAAGAAATAGAATTGGCCATCGTATCGAACTTGCCCGTTTTAATGGATGAATCTTTTTGACAATAGAGCAGATTAACAATAACAGCAAGTAGTTTATGATACTACTTGCAATAAATGGAAAATATGTCTGCCGTAAGTTTTGAACGCTGATTCCAAGTAGGTAAGCTGAGGCACCTGTCACTGAAAAAGAGATGAAATAATAAACCACACAATATATCAGCACCAATAATGCCAGAAGTGTAATGTTTGTTGCCTTAAAAAGCAGGAAAGCCCAAATAAAAAATACAGCATAAGCGGTTAAAGTATGTAAAACCGTAATACCACTGACAACAAAATTAAACAAGTAGAAGGAAACGCCCAAGTTAACCGCAAAAACGCCCCAAAACTTCCAATCCTTATACCGGCGCGCCATAAATGCATCCATGCACCAGATCAATCCTAATTCGTCCATTGCCACATAAAGTAAGCTCAAACAATATTCCATCTGTTTTTGGCCCTCCACAAAGAATACCGCTGCTTGATTTCGGAATGGTTCTTTTCGCTCGACTTCAGCACAATGCCACCCTTTAGTCTTGTCTCGCCGTATTTAAGCGATTCTATATACTCCATGTTGACAAGATAGCTTTTTTGAATCCGCAAGAATCCCATAGGCTCCAGTTCCGCAGCCATTTGCGTCATACTCGCATAGAATCTGTGACAAGCTCGGTCACTTTGGAGCAAATGCATCTGCATAATACGTTGTTCGGACTCAAAATATAAAATGTTATGTACCGGCACTTCAATATGCTCGGCATCAATAGAAAACGATACAATCTGGTGATTTTTTTTGTATGCTTCCAGTGCATCCTCAAAAATTCGTTCGAAATTCTTATCCATCTCCGGCTTTAGCAGATACCGGAACGCGTTTACCTCATACCCTGCCGGTGCATACTCAATATAATTTGTGACAAAGATGATGATTGCATTCGGATTTTCGTTATGTAATTTTCTGGCCAGATCTATACCGTTATAGGGCTTCATATCAATATCAAAAAAGGCTATATCGCACTGATTTAACGGACTTGCCAGACACTTTTCAACGTCGGTATATTTTACAACAGACACTGCCAGATGGTGCTGTACAGCGGAACGGCTTACCAGTTCGGCGATTTTTTCTGCGGCGAATCGTTCATCATCACAAATTAAAATGTTCATACCTGTTCTCCTGTCGGCTAATTTCCATAGCTTGTTCGTTTCTTCCAACATAGCGTATCCCCCTGAGATAGTCAATGTAATTCCTGTAATATCGTATTTTAACAAAATAATACTACGACAATATAGAAATTGCAAACGGTAGACTATATATGTAAGGGGGAATATTCTATGGAGCGCTATCTTGGAGCCAAAATCAAGGAATTGCGTCAAAGTCGTAATTGGACGCAGGCATATCTGGCTGAACGGCTTAACAAATCTGTATCGACTGTCAGTGGCTATGAAAGCGATGCCCACCCCGTTCCCACCGATGTACTGATTAGTATGGCTGAGCTATTTGGTATTTCGTTAGACGCTTTACTTGGTCTCGAAAGACCAACGGGCGTCTCCACGCAGGGACTGTCAGCTTCGCAGATAAAAATTGTTGAGGCACTGATTCAGGAATTCCGTTCTCCCACAAGCAAGGGAAGTAATCTCAGCAAATCCAAAATGAACATTCTTCACGATATTCTTGAGGATTTTGGCAGAGGTTAGTGATACAAGGCAGCGAGGCAAATGACTTCTGGCGGACAATTTCCCCGTGAAAATAGCACATAATAATATGAAAAGGGTTGCAAATCGTTTTGGCGGTTTGTAACCCTTTTGCCGTTTTCATAGCAAAAAATCCGTCTTGTATGACACTTTCGTTGATTTTTTTCATTCCCAATGGTATGGTTATGGCAAATCAAAGCACATCTTTTCTCAGATTAGAGTTTCTATGTATAATTAAGCGTCGGTGCACAGGCGCTTGTAGTTGTCCGAATATCAACCCTACAAAATCCATTAGATTGGAGGATTACAAAATGACAACCATGAAGAAACGCATCCCCATGTTCCTGCTCGCTCTCGCAATGATGGTGGCTATGGCGGTACCCGCTTTTGCTGCCACTGCTAGAGCTGTCCCGTCGAACACTTTAACTCTTTTTCCGTCCGCAAATAACCATGGCGTTCTGACCGTTGCGACCTATGGAAACGCAGGAAACAATGACCCTGTATATGCGTGGTCCGAGATGACCGATGGGAACCAATCTACAGTTGTAAGCCAAATGTGGATCGTCCAAAACAACGCCAAGGGCTTGATTGTCAAACCCGCGAGCAATCAAAGTTTAAGCCTAAATGTGTACCGCTCTGGGAACTGGCCATGCACAGTTTATAGCATTAGCGACAATAGTTACGAAGATTATATCTTAAATTCGCCTAGTTATGGTAACAACCTTTGTCAGTTTCGTTTGACTTATCGTAACAACTATGCATTGACCGCTTCGAATACTTCGGCTCCCCAAAAATTCTCTAGGGGTTCTGGCTATATTGCCACTTGGACGTCCAGTTCTGGTGCTAATAGTCAGAAATGGTATTACACAACTCCAAACTGAATTTGAGTTCAAATTAGAAACACTATAGTCCGCGCACAAGGGTTGTGCAATTCTTTTCTGATTGCGTCTTTTTTGATTTCATTTCGAATCGTTATTCATTCTTCCCCCAAAATACCCAAGCATATGATATGTATATACACTCTCTGATATGGTTTCCACCATAAAAATGTGTATTTACATTATTCCTAATAGCCAACTGCTTGTTTTCGTAACATTCAAGCAGTTGGCTATTTATAAAAGGAGGAACAATTTTGTGAAAAAGAATCAACATCATTTTATGTACTTATGTGTACTTATAATTTCTATATTTACGCTTTTCATGGTAGGCTGCAATAAGGCAATGTCTGATATTTCTGTAGACGAAAGTAATGTATCAAGTGATTTATCGCAAAAAAGTGAATCTACGAACGACTCTCGTCCGAAGACTATTGACGGAAGAAAAGAAGACTTGAGATTTCTCCAATCAAGTAACAATAATCTCGGAACATATAACAGTGAAGGATTTTATCGGCTAATAACGCTTAGTGAAGGCTCCTCCAATATTGTGTACATTGATTTCAAAAACGAGCAGCTCATTTATTTGTGCAATCAACCGTCGTGTACTCACAGTGATTCCTCCTGTCCAAGTTGGATTGGAAATGGCCTAGAGGGTGGAGCCTTAATAGCCGATGAAAGCGTTTTATATTACTTTGCTAACAATGGCGAGATTTATCAAATGAATCCCGATGGAAACCAAAAGGAAAAAATCGGAACCCGGGCAGCCGGGACACAGCTTGTTGGAGACATAGCGACAGACGGAGATAACTTGTTCTGGATTCAATCACAATCCAACGGAACTGTATCATACTCGGAATTGTATGTAATCAACCTATCTTCGAAAGAAATCTCTCTACTCGCACGATTCGAAGATGCAACTACGTTATGCGCCACATACGGAAGAGCGCTGTTCTTGCGGCACGATACTGTTGATGGGCAAACACTTATTACGCAATATACTGTTGATACTCAAGAAGAACGCACTTTAAGAAGTGGCGATTCAAGTTATGAATATGGCGCTTCGACTCACGATAGATACGTTTATATAGATTATCGAGACAAATCTGTAAAAGAATACTTCTATAAAAGCGGTGAACTTAAAATTCTCCAAGAAAACATTCCGATGGATGGAAACACTCCCATTTATCTGAATGCACTTGTTGACAATCATTTTGTGTTCACAATACATAGGGCAAATGGGAATAGTCCGTATATGATTCATGAGTATAATGTTGTGGATTTAACTACCGGTGAAATATCGCATCTATTGCCAACTGCGGACAATATGGGCGAAGAAACCGCCGCAGAAATTGCTGCGATTACCGAGGATAAGTATCTGGTGCGTTATAAAATTGTAGACACAACATATCACATTTTAATGAATGACGGCACAACATCAATTCAGCAAGGACCGCTGGCTCATTACGCATTTATAGATAAAGATGACTATTGGAATGGCAATCCAAATTACTCTGTTGTAAACATAAACATAAAAGTTTGAAAGGACACAAAAGCTCAACACGTTTGCATGCACGATTACTTTTCAAGGAGTGCTTTACTATGGCTACACATATAGGCACCGCTTCATTTATAACCCTTTCGATTATTGATTTGCAAAAGACATATGTATTGTCAAATAGGCAGTCATTTTTTTGCAAACCGTTTTCATTCAATTAAGCACGCTTTGGCCGGAGTCACACTCACCCTGACGCCGGATCTTTACGGATTACTGGGCCCCAACGGCGCGGGGAAATCCACTTTAATTCACATTATCACAGGTACTCTTGCTCCGGATTCCGGGGAGGTTCTCTGGTGCGGCAAACCCGCAGCGGGTATTGCCTTTCGCCGTATTCTTGGCTATATGCCGCAGCAGCAAGGCCTGTATGACAGCTATACCGGCCACCGTTTTCTTGCCTATATGGCCGCGCTGAAAGAAATCCCGCGGAAATCCGTTGCGTCTGAGGTGGCCCGTGTGGCGGCTGCCGTAAGGCAATGCAGGAAATGACTTCTAGCGGGTAATTTCCCTGTGAAAATAGCACATAATAATTGAAAAGGGTTGCAAATCGTTTTGACGGTTTGCGACCCTTTTGCCGTTTTCATAGCAAAAAATCCGTCTTGTATGACACTTCCGTTGATTTTTTTCATTCTCAATGGTATGGTTATGGCAAATCAAAGCACGGCCTTTCCTAAATTAAAGTTTCTATGTGTATTTAAGCGTCGGTGCACAGGCGCTTGTAATTGTCCGAATATCAACCCCACAAAATCCATTAGATTGGAGGCTTATTAAATGTCAACAATGAAGAAACACATTTCCATGTTCCTGCTGGCCCTCACAATGATGGTTGCAATGGCATTGCCCACTTTTGCGGTGCCAAATGATAAACTCACTCCCGATGACCTTCAAGAACTTGACGCTCCCCATGGGCATTATTTTTGCTATAAAGACAATTACTACTTAAATCAATGGGGAAGCAATCCGGTATCTGGCACACGGGTTACAACATGGCAGAAAACTGGTGACATTACTCAAGCGTGGGATGTTGCCTATACAAATTACGGCGATTGGATTGTTACAACGAACCAGAGACGAGATTTAGCATTAAATATTTATCGCTCTGGGGCTCAACCAGAAGTAAACATAATTGCTTATATCGGAAACGATTATAACGATTGTGCACTGAAGCCTACTAAACTCACACTATCTCGGCAGACCGGAACATACGCCAACTACGGTGTTACAGTTACAAATCAAAATACAACACCCTACAATGAATACGGCAGAATCTGTAGATGGACTAGTAAGCCGACCACTTGGGCTCATTTTGATCGCTTGAATCAAGATTAACTTTTCCCTTTCTATTTAATGTTCCGCCACAGTCAGCATAGTCAATCTGACTGTGGCGTTCTTTTTCACCCATAGATTTAAGTTTAAGATAAATATAAAATTTAGGTTTAGAAACCTCTCACATCTTTACAGTGTTTCTTGCGCTGTAGAAAGGTCTGGTTAGAGTATGAAATATTTGCATACGCGCCTTTTAGCTCTCTGTCTATGTATTACCTTATTTTTTTCTTCTTGTGGAATATATACCGCAGAAAGCTCCCAACAAGATTTTATTTCGTCTGCGGAGAATCCCGAGACAATTCAAGAAGCACCTCTCTCTACAGAAACTCCCCTCTCTTCATCACAAATGAATATCATATCTTCGCATAACGGGATAATTGCTTCTGGTATGGTCGGTAATAAGAATGGATGCTATGAAGTTCTATACAGACCTGTCGGGGATGGCAACATTCTCTATACTGATTACGCATCGAAAAGCCGTATTTATCTTTCAAGTCGTATAACCGGTGAACACAATAACGAGTCTGATTCTAGTTGGCTCAAAAGTACCGTAGGTGGTTGCTATTTCTCGCTTACATCTGAATATCTTATTCTATTCAAATTAAACACCCCTGCTTTTGCTGATAGTGAAACCGATATGCAACGAGGATATATTGCGAAATATGATCTTGATGGCTCCAACCGTCAGATTCTCACATGGCTCGCTCCTAACGAAACTATCGCAGATGGTTGTATTGCTTCGGATTCGGAGAATTTATATTATCTCAACTATTTTGTACAAGAAGATGGAAATAGTTCTCCTCTCTCACTAATACAGCTAAATATAACGAGCGGCGAAAAAGATGAAATCTGTCAGCTTTCACAGAATGCACGACATTTTATCGTAGGAACCTATCAAGATAAAATTGTAATAAAAAACATTTTAAATCCGATTACAATAACCGAAGACCTTTCCAGTGAAGATATTGTTAATGCCTTTAAGCAACAAGTACATGAACTTGTTCTGTTTTCAACTGATGGGCAACAACAGTCTCTTTGTCAATGGCATCAAGGGACTCGTAGTGAAATGTATCTCGATAATAAAATGTTTTTCTGGGATAAGGGGCAACCCGGTTTATACCAGTACGATTTGGGAAGTGGTTCCACAGTCTGCCTATATTCTGGTGCTATTATTAGCGAAAATGGGGATACATACACCAACATAACACTATCTTCGGACGCTTTTGATAACCATATCTTATTAACCGCAATTCCTGATTCCACGGATGTAGGTAAAGCCACCCGTTTTGCATTTGATTTGGAGAAGAACACATTTCAAACTCTAACATTGAGTCGTAATGAATACAATGTCAATATTTTGCAAGAAGGGTTCGACTATTTTCTTGTACAAGCTGGAGTAAAGGAATATTCTGTACCTGATTTAGCCCCAGATGGGCAGGAAATAACCACAAATATGTTGCTTCCTGATGTTTCCTTGATGATTAAAAGCGATTACTGGAATAACATTCCAAATTATATAGCGATAAATGACGATGTGCTATAATCTTACTCCGTTTCATTCAAAGAATTAGTTGATACATATCCTCATATGTAGGGACATAAGAGACTCGGAGATCGTATTATTCTGATTGCATAACAAAATGAACTTCTAATTCATACTTATGATTTATGGATACTGTATTTACCCTTGATTTTCTTTACAAAACCTACATTTCGAATATTCCAATATTTACATGGGGAAAAAACGAGCAGCCGCAAGTGAAAAGAGCGCTGTCGGGCGTGTCGCTCACCCTGACGCCGGGGCTTTACGGATTACTGGGGCCCAACGGTGCTGGGAAATCCACTTTAATTCACATTATCACAGGTACGCTTGCGCCCGATTCCGGCGAGGTTCTTTGGTGCGGCCGCCCTGCGCGGGGCATCGCGTTCCGCCGCGTGCTCGGCTATATGCCGCAGCAGCAGGGGCTGTATGATAGCTACACTGGCCGCCGGTTCCTCGCCTACATGGCTGCGCTGAAGGAAATCCCGCGCAAGACCGTTGCATCTGAGATAGCCCGTGTGGCTGCCGCCGTAAATTTAACCGCCGAATTGGACAAGCGCCTTTCTGCCTATTCCGGCGGCATGAAACAGCGTCTGCTGTTAGCCTCCGCCTTGTTGGGTGACCCCAAGCTGCTGATTTTGGACGAACCAACGGCGGGTCTTGACCCAAAGGAGCGCGTTCGCCTGCGTGAATTGCTGGCAGATATGGCAAAAGACCGCATTATTCTTGTGGCAACGCACGTTGTTTCGGACGTAGAAACGGTCGCTACCAAGGTCATTCTGCTGCGTGCGGGCAAAATTGTGGATGCCGCGCCCGTGCCGGAGTTGATTGAAAAATACGCACCCGGCCAAGGTCTTGAGGATGTCTACCTGAATGTGTTCGGTGAGGGGGACGGCAAATGAGCCTGTTTTTTGCTGAACTCCGCAAAATTTGGGGCGGCAGGGTGTTTCCTGTCCTGTTGGCGATACTGGCATCCGCCAATCTCTTGCTGCTGTGGATGGGCACCCGCCCCACCGCCAAACAGCCGCCCGCCTCTGCGTACCGGGTTGTAGGCACAGAACTGACAGGCAAGACCATGGAGGAAAAAGGCAGCTATCTGCATGACAAATACACCGAGATAGAAAGCCTTGTAAAAATCGGACAGTATTACCGTGAAATGGCATACGGTGGCTATGGCCTTTCCCAGTATCGGCAGGACAATGCCGCTATGTTTGATGCCTATGAGCAGGAATATAATGACAAATCCTACACCCTATTCACAGATGATTTGAACATAGAGTACCGCCTGTTCAGCCAGCTGCAAAGCGAGTATGACACCGTGGCTGCTTACAACGACTTCTTGGAGGGGGTTCAAACCAAGGCCACCCAACTGTCCGGCATCTCCATTTTTCAAAATGACCGTACCGGGTACGATTTAAAAAACATAGAACTGACCGCGCAGGTTTATGCCGGGCTGGCAGATACGCCTATAGAGTATTACCCGCAAAAGGGTTTGTACACGGCCATCAGCTATGCATTCACGGATCTTATCCTGTTGGCGGCTATGCTGCTGCTTGCGCTGATTCTTGTACGCCAAGAGCGCGACAGCGGTTTGTTGAGCCTGATTCGCAGCTTGCCCGGTGGACGGTTAAAGACGGCCATTGCAAAGCTGGCGGCATTTGCTGCCAGCTTATTGGTCGTTCTTACGGTGCTGTATGGGGTCAATCTCGCATACTGTTCGGCATCGTTCAGCCTTGGCCCCATGAACCGCACGATTCAAAGCGTTCCGGCTTTGATGCGCTGTACCATGCAGATTACCGTTGGCCAGTATCTTTTTCGGTTTTTACTTGCTAAGTGGGCTGGTGCGTTTGTGATGGGGCTGT
Organism: Oscillospiraceae bacterium; assembly: GCA_025757985.1. Lineage (NCBI taxonomy): Bacteria > Bacillati > Bacillota > Clostridia > Eubacteriales > Oscillospiraceae > Oscillospiraceae bacterium. The sequence continues at coordinate 1,818,838 of CP107210.1, read as the reverse complement.
GGGTCATGCTGGCTGCCCTTATCGCCAAACGTGCTGCGGCCGGTTGGATTGGCGCGTTGGCGCTGCCCTTGGCAATGTACGGTATTCGTGCTGCAATTCCTGCCACAAGTCATTGGAACGTTGTAAAATATGCGAATATGGTGAGCCTGCTGCAGACCAATGAGCTGCTGGGAAACTATCGGAATCTTTTCTGGTTTGGTAATCCTGTCAGCCTGCCGCTGGTCGAATGGTTGACGGCAGCCGTTTTGGGTGGTGCGCTATTTGCAGCATTCTGTACGGTATTTGCCAAGGCACAGCTGCTGCCGGCTGCCAAGCACAGCTTTGCACTTACGTTTTCCCGCAAAACGCGTGCGACCTCTGTTACCCATGAAGAGGGCAGGAAGTTATTGTTGATGAATGGGGCCGCAGTATTCTTGGCAGCGTTTCTGGCGTTTGGCATCTATCAGGGCGTGACGGCGGAGAGCTACATAGACGCGGACGAAATTTACTATGCCTATTATATGAAGCACATTTCCGGCCCGTGGAGCGAAGAAAGCCGCGACTGGCTGAAAGATCAGCGCAACGAATTTATTCCCATGCTGGAGACCCAGAAGCGCGTCAACAGCGGTGAATTGAGCAGTGATGCGCTGCTGGCCTACAATTCACTGCAGCAGAAATATTCTGTCTATCAGCGTGTAGTGCAGTCCAACATCAATTACTATCTGAAAGAGAATCCCGGTGCATGGCTTGTCTATGAAACCGGATATAAAAAGCTGTTCGGCTTTACCGGCACCGGCGATGTACAGGATACACTTCTGGCGGGGCTGCTGTGTGCGCTGTGCTTCAGCGGCCTGTTTGCCATGGAACGCAAAGGCGGCATGGATGAGATTCTGGCCTGCACACCATTGGGCCGCAAATACACTGTAAAGGCAAAGCTGCGGCAAAGTACCGCCGTGGCAGCGGTTATATCGTTCGGAACCGTTCTGCCTCACCTGTGGCAGGTGCTGCGTGACTATGGCCTTCCCTCTTTGCTGGGGCCTGCGATGAGTATCTCCGACTTGCAGGCTGTACCCAAGTTTATAACCCTGTCGGATTTGCTGATTTTCTGGCTAATCTGTCGTTTCGCGGCCTGCCTCTGCATGAGCCGAATTACTCTATGGTTGGGACAGAAATTGGGAAATCTGCTGCCTGCATTGTTTATCAGCGCTGTTTCGTATTGCCTGCCCGCGCTGCTGAGCCTTTCCGGAATGAAAAATGGTATCGAGTGGCTGGGATTCTATCCGCTTTTCCATGCAGCCGCGCTCTGGCAAAACCAAGGATATACCGCTGACGGAGAAAGCTATAATGCAATGTGGATTCCGATTTTTCTGGTATGCGCAGCATTCTTCCTCGCATGGGCAATCGGACAGGCTCTTATTGACGATTATGACATGATAGGTGTTCCAGATGAAGTACTATAAAAATCTGTCCATCGATGAAAGCGATTTCTCCGTTCAAAGGCAAGGCTGCCGCATTCACCTGACGACCACAGAATATCAACTATTCATTACGCTGCTCGACCATTCTGGGCACATCTGCTCCCGAAACTTTCTTCTGGCATCTGCATGGAATATCACAGTGCCGATTCAGACGCGAACGGTTGATGTGCATATCGCAAAGCTGCGGAAGAAACTGGATCTAGGCCCGGATGATTTGAAAACCGTAATGGGACGGGGGTATGCGCTTTCAGGATAATGCGCGATGCCCGACAAATGGGTGAAATACATTTTGAAAGTCACATAAAGTATATCATCTATATTAGCGATTATTTTAGAGTTGACTCTCCCTTGCTTCCTTAAAGGAAGCTCTCGTGTTTAGCCTACAAGAGCTTCTGGAGAATACACAATTAGAACGATTTACCTGCTCAACTAGAAAGGAAAAGTGTAAAATGATTACGAAAGAGAAAAACCGCACCAAAATTATTTGTGCAGTAGTTACCGCCATTTCCGCTATTGTAGCAGGTGGAAGCGCTTTTCAACTTCATAACGTCCAGAACATCTCCCAAACAGTAAATGGAAATGTCATCCAAATTTTAGGGGAAACTGGCAGCTATGTATCTGCCGGCACTGATTTAACAGACTCAACTGATGAGCTGATTTCCGCATACAGAAAGGTTCTTGACGAGAACAGTCAGTATCAGGCAAATCAATCAACGTTGCAGGGACAAGTCCAAAGCCTGCAAAACGAAAATGACGACTTGAAAAATCAAATTCAAATACTTAAGGAAACACTATTAAATACATATTCCTCAGACGAAATCAATAGCGTAATTGAGCAGGGTGGATTAAAGCGAGACATTTCCAAGCGCCTTGACAATTTGGAATGCCTTGACAGTGTTAATTGTGAGCAAGTCCCCTCAGTCAAGGATTTATATGGAACCACGCACAGTATATCGTATCGCTTTGAGGCTTCAGATACAGCATGGGCCAAGTTCAAGTTGGATGGTCAATATGATACCTTCGCGGCAAATATTGTCACATCGGAAGATACAAATCGAGATGCAAACATGAGCGTGGAGATCTATCTTGATGATGTTCTCGTTGGGCGTGTTGATGACGTTGTGCGAGATGAACATATTCGGCCTATTAGTGTCAGTGTAAATGGGGGTAATGTTTTGATGATAAAAGTTATCCGAACAAATTCCTGCTATGACAGTCATGCATATATTTGTGATACAACTTTATCTGTGTTGCAGTAAGTAACTTTATTCAAACCGTTGCTGCCATATGGTTAGTTGTGATGTCTATTTTTGTTTCCATGATTGTCGAACGTGCAATCGATGGATTTTAATGTATTTTATAAACGCTCTTTTTCCTTGCGCCTTGAGGATTAAACACCTCTGTGGCGGTCTGTATTTTTCGCTTGTCGCATCAGCACTCAGAATTATAAAGTGATTTCTATCACAGAAAATTTTGTAGTGGATTTACGCGATTTCCATTTGCTCTTACCTCAAAATGCAAATGGCTGCCTGTTGCCCGCCCGGTGTGCCCGACATAGCCAATGACCTGCCCGGCCTGCACCTGCTGACCGGTGGTGACGCAGATGGACGAACAGTGTGCATACAGCGTTTCAAGCCCGCCGCCGTGGTCAATTTGGACATAGTAGCCGTAACTGCCGCCCCAGCTGTCAAGACCGTTGGCAACGGTGACGGTTCCATCTGCGGCGGCGAGGATCGGCGTACCCTCGGCGCAGGCGATGTCGGTGCCGGTGTGGGAGCTGACTTCGCCGGTGATGGGGTCTACGCGATGTCCGAATTGTGAGGTAATGGTACCCGCAACCGGCAGTGGCCATTGCAGGGTGCCTGTCGGTGTGCGGGTGCTGTCCGGGTTCATAAGTTCTCCACCGCCCTGTGCAAAACCGCCGAGCAATTCTGCCCACAGTTCTTCATGCTGCGGGTCTTGCAGGAGTTGCAGGTAGGTGTTCTGGCGAGAGGTAAAGTGGTAATCCAATGCCATCTCGTCGGGTGTTTTGTGGGTCAGTTCGATTACGAGGACGGTTTCGGTTATCTCTATTGTGGTTGCTTTTCCGTTCTTGTCCGTCGTTTCTATAACAGCGGTTTCCGCACGGGTAGAGTAGTCCACTGCGTTCATCGCCCACATGATTTCCCGCAGCTTGTCCATCTGTTCCTCCGTCAGCGCCGCAACGGGTGCGCCCTGTTCGCTGCCTGCCACATACGAAGAAAAGACCGCCAGGACATCTTGCCAGCGGATGTAGTACACGTCATCGTTGGCGGTAATGTCTTGGCGGTCGTGCTGTACTGTATCGGAGATTTCTTCCAGTCTGTCGCGGTATTCCGCCGTCAGCGTCTCTACCGCCTCTTGGACGGTGATGGTATCTGCACTGGGCGCATTGTCGGCAAAAAAGATGCCGTAGGCCGAACCGGACACAAATGCCACAAGACTGATGACAATGATAATGCTGAGTGCCACGCTGATGCCTACGGCAATGGCCGCAACAAGGCTGTGGAGGCTGGCGAGAAAATGACGGATGGCCGAGCGCACCGCCACAGCCGTCTTGCGGGTGCTGCTGGCGGCTTTCTGGATAGCAAGCTGCACTTGACGTGTACGGGTCTGCATTTGTGCTTGGGTTGTTATGCTCCGCACAGTTTCATTTGCGGCGGTTCGCAGTTGGCGCTGACCTTGGGTCACGCCGCGAATGTCGCGCGGCGCGATTTTGGCGGTGACGACCTTTTCTTTTGCCCGCTGTCGGGGCAAATCTGCCCCACAACGCGGACGTTGCTCTGCATCGGGCAACGTACCGTGCCCAGCCTGTTTCGGGCTGACACCGCACTCACTGGCGGTGTGGGCACGGGTAGTCTCAGCCCGCTCTGTTGTGCGGCGTTCCCGGTATTTCTGAATTTGCTTGCGGGTAAACTTGCGCACCTGCTGCACAGTGAAATCGGTGGTCTCCTTTACCATCGAATAAGTTGTATCTGTCACTGTTGACCCAGTGTCTGGGGCTGTGGTATAGTCACCATTCTCCTGCATAGAAGTGATTTCCTGTAGCTTAGTTCGACTTTTCTCTACGGCTTTTGTCAATAACATTTTCTGTGCTATTTTTGGCGCTTTTCTATATGAATTGCTTGTTGCCTCATATTCAGATTTGTTTTCTTCCATGATATCACCTCTGATTATATTTTTTGATTTGATTCAAACTCGCATAAAATCTAACCGTACCGTTTATATAGCCACCAAGCAAAATAGCAACTATAAGTTACTTTTGCACAATAAAACCATGGTCCCATACAAAAAGCTTGAATTATTAACACACATACAAAGTTAGTGCTTTATATTTACATTGGAAAACTTATTAATTTTCTTGGCAATGATTACAAATATCGCTATAATAAGCCTGTAAAAGCACAATAAAGATATCTATCGATATCACAGAAATCATGTCTCATGAATACCCACGCCCGTTAGATGCGACTTTTAATGATTGTCCTGATGAATAAAATCTGCTACAATCAAAAGTAATAGTATAAATTTAGTGAGACTATTCTAAAAATAATTTTTGTGCTTTAAAAGGCATTTATTAGCGCAATGAACGATATAAAAAGTAGAAGGGTTGGTGGAACAGTTTAATGAGACATATCAAATTATCTGAACATATATTTAAAAAAGGAAAATTCATTACCCCGTTTAACAATTTGCCCATGGTGAAAGAATTCGAAGACGAGAAGTCATGGGCTTATGGGCGTATGCCTGAATATCTATGGATCGGGCTTATTTTAAACCACTATGGACGTGATGAGGGTCTGAGGAAGTCTTATAATATAATTTCCTTATTACATAAACTGGCACCAAATCTTTATACAGCAAGACTATCTGAAATATTAAAACTAGACACTGATGTTCAAGAAGCCCTTTTTGAATATGTTGTGTCAATTGGAGCAAAAGAAGTTCTTAATCCTTTAACGGTTTTTCTTACAGTAAGTAAGGCCCCAACTTTCGCAAAATATTTTTATTGCCCGAACGTCAGTGCTTCAGAGAGATGTGAAACTCTAGTTTTCACAATGAGCAGAATAGCAGATCACCAGTCTAATGATGCTACAGATATTAGGTTTGTGGTTCTATATTTTAGTGTGCTTTCAGGGAAATTGCATCTTCACCAAAGTCAAATTGATTTGTTAAGATCTTATCCGGTATGCGATCATGCAGATGAATCAATGCGTATGATTCGTCCAACTGTTCGCGCTACGGAAATGACAATTTTGACTTTTGAGAAGGTGGATTCACTATTTCTGAAAGAATTTTGGAGGTGTGTAAGTGAAATGACTGATTGTAATATATTCGTTACTAAATTCCCATCTGAAAATCGAGAATTTACCGCATATATGGAAAGGCTTCACGAATTATTTGGGTATCTCTCTGATTTATTTGTGACAACAGCTCCGCTTGATGAAAAAATGGTTGTTTTGCTTGGACTTGCGACATATTCATATAAGCGTCTGAAGGAAATTTACGAATTACGGGCATTTAATTCCATTGCCGGTAGAAGTTGTGTGCGCGTTATGATAGAAGACTATATTATGATGAAATACCTTGTAAAAAACGAGCAATCACATGATAATATTTGGCGAGAATATCAGCTATATGGTATAGGGCTATATAAGCTCGTTTTATCAAGATATCGGGAATTCAAAGCATCTGGGGAATCACATTTCGATGAAAAATATATAGAACTATTGGTTAACGAGTTTAAGTCAGAAGAGTTTATCGATATGGATACAAAATATTTTGATAAGCAGAATATTAGACTTAAAGCTGAAAGTGTTAACGAAAAAGAACTCTATGGACTGTATTACGACTACGATTCTTCTTTTGAACATGGGCTATGGGGAGCAATTCGTGAATCCTCTCTACTAAAGTGTGATAATCCTGCGCACAAATGCCATTGTGTTCCGGATGTTGAAGATGAAATCAGATTAAAGACGGTCTTACCTGATTGCATTATGATTATGAATAAAACCGTATCGTTTTTAAATGAAATTTATGGGATTCCACAACAAATGTTGAATGGGGTAATCAATTTTGAACTCAAACCTATTGATAACTAGGATTAAGGGCATCCAAATCGAATACAAAGAATTGCTATCCAAACTTTCTCCCAAATTAAAAAGTGGTCAAGTTCCAGAGGCGCTGGATGAACTCAACTTGTTTTGGCTTCGTCATATCGATGAAGTACAATTGTATCTAAAATATTGGCTCTATGGAGAAGATTGTTATATTTTTACAGCCGCAACATTCATGGATTTTAACGATAACGAACATTTGCCATTTCTATTAATGGGGGAAAAACACATTTTGGATGACCCTTTAGGTAGATATTCAGAACTATGTGGAAAAATGGAGAGGGGTACAGATTCTGAATTCCTTTACCGTCAAGTCATAATAACCTCAGAAGATAATCTAAGGATACTAGAAGGCACCGATGAAAATATTCTTATATTGCCATTGCGGCTATTTAACCAATCAAGAGATTCTCGCGTTCTTTATGAAATTGGAGAGCAAGCTTTTGTCAGTCTCTTTGATGGAATCGATAGTATTAGGGACTACTTTAAAAAGTGTGATAGCATCGATGATATCGTTGCTTATGCTCGTGAAGACATTGGAAGAATTGTTGTGTTTTCAGAAGATGATGATATAACAGTGCCCATAAAAGATCGCTTCATACGAGCATTAGCAGAATTACCTTATATGGTAAATCCTCAAAAGCAAGATGCATATAATTTCTTTATGATGGTATTCGGCTGTATTCAGCAAGCAATTGATATTATAGCGTCTTGTATAGAATACAAATGTACGCCATATATTAGGTATCCTGTGTCACTCCATTATGTCAACCTATTGTCAGAAAATATACTAGATAAAGAATTTATGTCAAAGCTCTGCTTTAAGATGAACATTGCCTTTGCTGTTCATCAACTTTGTGATAAAGATAAACTTGCATCCGTTGGTTTTGAAAGATTCCTTGAAAAGCAGCAACAATATGATTTCGACAAAAAACTTCTTCACGCATTAAGCATGCATGGCATTAACGAAGAAAATTTTGAAAACCGCATAGTTCCACAAATAGTAACTGATGAATTAGAAAAATTCTATAGCACATTACTAGTGTCAGAATAAACAAATAATAGCATGATAATACGACAAAGCTAATCCTGTCAATATTTCCTGCTACTCTCAAATCACTAATTTCGTCAACCACTTTTATCCATGGGAGAATCGTTACCGAGCTTCTCGGCGGCCCTTTATTTTTATAAATCATTGTTTCACTCCTTTTGCTGTTCATCCGGCTTGGTCGTCATCAAGCCATAGAGTTTAGTATTTTTCGGAAAACTGTTGGTGAAAGGCACGATATTGCCCGCACAGCGAATCAGCCCGCAGCCTGCGGGGACGTTCGTGACATAGCCGAGCTGGTTATCCGAAATATTCAGCAGCTTCGCCAGTTCCTCGCGGTCGGTGGCGCTCTGGTTCAGCATGACCAAAAACTCCGAGTTTGCCAGCATCAGGCGGGCGGTGTCGGAGCGCAGCAGTTCGTCCACATTCTGCGTCAGTCCGGTCACAAGTCCGTTGTACTTGCGGATGCGCTTCCACAGCTTGTAGAAGAAATTGGCGCTGTACTCATAGCGGAACAAAATGTAAAACTCATCGCAGAAAATCCACGTTCTGCGGCCTTTCTTCCAGTTCTGGATGACGCGGTTGTAGATTGCATCCAGCGTCACCAGCATACCCAGCGGCATAAGCTGCTCACCCAGTTCGCGGATGTCATAGGCAATGATCCGCGCCTGTGTGTCCACATTGGTGTGCCGGGCAAAGGTGTTCAGTGTGCCGGTAATGAACAACTCGGACGAAAGCGCCAGCCCCTGTGCTTCGGGTTCCGGTTGCATCTGGAGCAGACGGTAAAAGTCCTGCAGCGTAGGCGGTGTGCCTTTATAGCCGTTGCGAATGTAGGGCAGATACACCTGCTCGGTGCAGCGGCCGAGGATGGACTTTTCTTTCGCCGTCACCATGCCGTCACCGATGAGCTGCTCGAACAGCGACAGCACAAATTCCGACTTGCTGACGATGGGATTGCGCTCGTCACCGTAGGCACGGTCCATGTCCAGCGCATTGATGTGGGTGTCGGACGTGGCCGAAATGCGGATGACCTCACCGCCAAGGGCTTCGGTCAGATATCCGAACTCCGACTCCGGGTCGAGGATGAGGATGTCATCCTCGGTAGAAAGCGCGATCTGCACGATTTCTTCCTTGGCGCTCATGCTCTTGCCGGAACCCGAAACGCCCAAACGGAAGCTGTTGCCGTTGAGCAGCAAGCGGCGATCCGCTACGATCATGTTCTTGCTGACGGCGTTCTGCCCATAATACAGACCGTTCGGCTCCATGATTTCCTGCGCCCGGAACGGAATCAGCACAGCGGTGCTTTCGGTGGTAAGGGTTCGCAGGGCTTGGATTTTCCGCAGCCCGTAAGGCAGCACCGTGTCCAGCCCGTCTTTCTGCTGCCAACGCAGCGTGGAAAGCTGGCACAGGTGCTTGCGTGCTGTGGAGTAGAGCGTTTCGGTGTCGCTGTCGAGCTGCTCTTTGCTGTCAGCCAGATGCACCAGCGTCACCAGTCCGAACATCATTCGTTGGTCGCGGGTGGTCAGGTCGTCCAGCATCTCCTTGGTTTCCTTGCGCTGCAACTCCATGTCGTAAGGAATCGTAGCGGTAAAATTGTTGTTGGCATTCTGGCGGCGCTGCCAGTTGGCTACGTTCGTTTCCACGCCCAGCAGTGTACTTTGCAGCTGGCGGGCAGCTTCGTCCGTGGGAACCGGCAGGATGTCGATGGACAGCATCAGGTCGCGGTCAAGGTCGCAGAGTTCCGACACAAAGCTGTCCTTGATGTAGCTGGCGTAATCCTGCAGATACAGCACCCTGCCATACCGCGCATCCAGCTTGAAATGGTCGGCGGCAAACTCCACGCTGTCGGGGCAGAACCAGTCCTTGAAATGCTGCCCGCGCTTGGCGTGTTCGTGGATGTTGAACTCCGCCGCAGCCTGTTCCTCAGCCTTGAAAAAGTCGCGGAAAATATGCAGGCGCTCGGTCAGCGTCAGTTCGGTTGCCACCGAGGAAAGCTGCGCAAGGTGCGTCACCAGATCCGTGCCGACGCGGGCAAAGTAGCTGCGGGCTTCGTCCGCGTTGCGCTTTACCACGCTGACGGTCAGATAACGCTCCCGCACAATGCTGTTGCTGGTGCCGGTGACCTGTGCGGTCAGCATCTGGTTGAATTCGTGACGGTATTCGTCCAGACCATCATCCTTGTCGGGCAGCAGGACGCTGCGCTCAAACTCGGCCTTGTTGATGCGGCGGTTGTAAATTGTGATTTTTGCCGATGCGCCGGAGTCGAGGGCATTGAGCAGTTCCGAGTAGTCAAGGAACATGGACGTTTTGTCCTCTTTGCCGGCGATAGCATAGTTGATGTCGGTAAACGACCATGTTTTGGAATACTGGTTGCCGACTTGGAAAATCCCATCCGCGAAAATGCGGCGGATGGGAATGGCGTCCTGCACACTGCGCGGAATACGGAACTTTTCGCGTTCCATCTTCTGCGCTTTCGACAGGGTTTTAATCAAGCGGTTTCCTCGCTGTTATGCGTATTTTTCTTTATAGGCAAACCTCTCTTTCGCTTCATGCCCGCGCGGATGGCGGGCTGCATGGCTTCGTAGTAATAGCTGTCGGATTTGAAAATAAGGCGCTTCGGGCAGAGGATTTCAGACTTGAACCACGCCCACAGCACCTGTTCGGCGGTCATGCCGTGGTAGGTGAAAAAGCCGCAGGCGGCAAACGGCGCAGCACCCAAGATGCACATCCAGCCGATTTCTTCTGTGCCGACATACGGCTGCAAGGCAAAGTAGATGCCGACAGCCACCGCCACAGCCAGCACCGAGCAGATGAATTGCCGCGTGTTCAGCCCGAAAAAGATATTTTCATGGTAGTCGCGGACTTCTTTCGGTATTTTGATTTCCATAGATTGCCCCCTTATAGTCCCATAATTTCCTTAACGATGCGGTCACAGCCCTTGATGGCACCGACCAGCACCAGCAGGTTGAACACCAGTTCCCCGACATAGGTCCAAACGGCGGTGACAACCGATGCACCGGTATCCACGGCGGGCGGGCTGGACGAGATGGCGGAGAAAATAATGCAGGACAAGGCAATCACCACGCCCTGCAAACAGACCCCTGCATAGCTGCGGATGAAGTTTTTCCCCACGCTGCCGGTGGGCTCACCTGCAAATGTGGACAGCGGTATCGGCGCAATCGCAGCGTACATCCACAGGCTGAACATTCTGCCGTAGACCGTGAGAATCATCGTGAACGATAGAACGGTTATTAACAGCCCGCCGATCAGCGTAACCGCCCACAGGGGGATGCTATCCCAGAATCCCACGCTGTTGATGGCATCGATCAACTCCTGCGGCAGCGATACGCTGCTCATCCCGGAGCTGCCCGATTGCGTAATAATGGTCGATACCATGCCCTGCACAATGGAGAACACCGCCAGCATCAATTCCAGCCCATACGTTACCGCGCCCTTTGCCAGCGCAAAGCGGATGAACAGCTTTAGCGCGTGTTCCGGCTTTTTGACTTCCACAAAGCTGCCGCAGGTTTTCATCACACCAACAGCAAAAAACAGCACCAGCAGCCCATAGCCGATTGCCTGCAAAGCGCCGTGGATGCCGGTCATCACGCCCCAAACCTGCCCGCCTTTGAATGTCTGCGGGCTTTCGGTCAGCAGTGACCAAATCTCCGCTAACTTGTCATTCCATGTAGAGAGTGCGGCGTTCAGGTTCGATACGATCCATGACTCACCCACAGGGCATCACCGCCGTTTCTTTGTGCAAAGCCCTCACGCGGTAATGAGGTCGAGGATTTCCTTGGCGAACGTGATAACCAGCCCACCGGCCAGCGTCAGAAAACCTTGGCTGCGCTGGCTGGGGTCGTGGCTCTGCAACGACAGACCGACCTGCACAATGCCCCACCCCAGCAGGATAAGACCCACCGCGCGGATCAGCGAAAAGATGAATGTGGAGAGATTTTCGACCACGACCAGCGGGTCATCTGCGGCAAAGGCGGGTAGGGCAAAAACAATGCCGCACACCATGACGGCGTACAGCATGAACAGGCTGCGAGAAATTTTTACGGATTTTTTGTTGTTATTCAGCTTCATTTGGGCCTCCTGATTCTTTGTATGGTTGGCTTCATTTCTGCCGCTTCGGCGGGCAGAAAGTCGTCCATATCCAGCAGTTCATAATTTTCGGGTGCGCCGGGCAGATCGTCCAGCGCGTTGTCGGCGGCGGTGTAGTCATAGGGAGCCGCGCCGCCGTCCTCGGTGCAGTGGATGTTCGGGTGTTTGAGCAGATTATATTTCAGGTCAATCACGGGTCGTTCCCCACGGATGAACAGGATGCACTTGCTGTTGTCGAGCAGCCGCACCTCGTCCGGGGTCATGAGGTCGCGCCCGGATTGCTGGTGGTTTATGCTGTAACTGCCGCTGCGTCCCTTGCTTTGGTTATAGCTGGTCGTGGAGATGGTTTCTTTTCCCAGCAGTTCCGAGACATATTTGTGGGTTTCTTTCTCGGTGCCGCCGAGATAGAGGAACTCGTCGCACAAACCGACCAGTGATTCCCAATCATCCTTGTACATAGCCTTTAACTGTGCCATATTCTGCACAATAATCGAACAGAAAATAGCGCGGGAACGCATCGTGGCCAACGCCGACAAAAAGGTGTCTTTCGGCAAGGAAATGTTCGCGTACTCGTCCATCAAGCAATGCACCGGCACAGGCAAGCGTCCTTTGTGTATGCGGTCTGCTTGGCGGTACAGCGTTTGGATAAGTTGGGTGTAGATCATACCTACCAGATAATTGAGGGACTTGTCCGAATCCGGGATGCAGCAGAACAGCGCAATTTTGCGCTCGCCCAATTCCTGCAAATGCAGTTCGTCTGTCATCGTCAGCTTGGCGATGGACGGCAGATTGAACGCGGCAAGGCGCACACCCACGCTGACCAAAATGGACTTGGCGGTCTTGCCAGCCGCTTGTTTGAAAATGCGGTACTGCTTACAAGCGATGCTGTCGGGTTCGCGCATTTCCAAGCGCTCGAACAAGATGTCCAGCGGGGATTGGTAGTTGTCATCATCCTCGTGGACTTCTGCGGCAGCAATCATCTCCATGACCATCGGGAAGTTTTGTTCTTCGGGCGGAGCCTCGTGCAGCAGGTACAACATAAGGGCTTGCAGCAGCGCCGTTTCGGACTTTTCCCAGAAGGGGTCGCTGCTTTTTGAATGTGATGGCGTGGTATTTTGAATCAGATTTTCTATCAAAGTCAACACTTCGCGGTCATCATGCACATACACAAACGGGTTGTAACAGAACGATGCGGCGGGGTTTATGAGGTCGAATACGATAACCTCATAGCCCTTTTGCTTCAACAAATTCCCAGTCTTACGCAAAATTTCAGCCTTAGGATCTGTAATGACCATAGAGCAGGCACATTCCAGTACATTCGGCACGCCATAGGTGCGCGTTTTGCCTGCACCGGAGCCGCCGACAATCAGGATATTGGTGTTGTGCTTGTGTTTGTAGCCGTCTATCCCGATGTGAAAGTGTTGGGTCAGCAGCAGGTTCGGTCCGCGCTTATCCATGTAGAACTTGTTCAATCGGAACACATCGCCCCAAGCCGCCGAGCCATGCTCCGCACCGGGGCGGGTGTTCTTCTGATCCGTCACGGCCACGATAACCGCTACCGCATAAACCACCGTGAACACAAGCAAAAAGCGCGGGCTGTCGCTGACCCACGCCAACGCAAACGGCTCTGCCAGTGCGCTGTTCAGCGCATCCAGCAGAGCCGTTATTTTCATGCCCGGCTTCCAGCGGCAAGCCACCGCCAGTGCTGCCCACCATACAACAGGCAGCGGCAGCAGCCAGACCCACCAAGGGTTCTTTCTCCCCGGCGTGGTAAGTTACCTTTCTTCGCCGCGATAGGGCGGGCGCTTTGTACGCTCAGCATCCCATGCCTGACGCTTTCTCCACAACTTCGGCAAAACTACGGAAAAGTCCTGCGGCATACGTTCCGCCTTGATTTGCGGCAGATTTGCAAACAAATCGCTTTGCAGCGTTTCCCATGCAACCTTATCCGGCATATTTTGAGTATAGAATTCGTTGTAGCTGTACGCCAGCCCGCTGGTATCTATGTAGTGCTTGACTTCCGTTCGCAGCATTTGTCGTTCCCATTCGGTTTCCGGCGCACGGTGGGGTACAAGCTGTTCCTGCATAATTGCCTGATGTAAATCGGCAGACGATTTCAGCAGAGCCGGATACTTTCGGAATAACTTGGCGGCAATTCCTTCCTTTTCAAAATAGGTGTGCAGCTTCTGCCCCGCGTAGGCATACCACGCCACATTCCCGCATCCCATCCACTCAGTATCTCGGAACGGAATGTTGAGCGCCGCAAGGTTATCGGGGTCAATCAGCGCTTGCCGATAAGCATCGTACCCCTGCATAATCAGCCAGTTACGGAAATCGGTAAATCTGTCATCCGAACTGCCGTCATTGATGATGCAGGCTGCCGCGACCATTTTAGGAAAGTTGGCTTTATTGCGATAGCTTTGCCATACGCAATCAAAGCCGAGCAGTTCATCCTGCGGCAATTTCATGAGTTCCGTGTAAAGAAACTGTTTCACGGACGCTTCATCCTGCACATCCGCTTTGGCGCGGACTCGGTCAATGATCGACCAGAATTTTTTCCATGTCATAGCCAGATTCACCAGATAAACAGCGGCGTGTGGGCGTGCAGCAGTCGGGTCAGCGCGTCATCCACGGCATCGGTGTACCCGCCCTCAGCCAAGCGCTGGGTACGCAGTTGGTTGAGGGCTGCTTTTGCCAGCCGATACTCTGCCGCTGACATCGTCAGCTTACCTCCTGCTGGCAGATCGTTCACCCTCAGGATGAGCCGTCCCGTTTCTTCGGCACTGCCGCCGCGGGCGCGCTGGCCGTAGTAGACATCGCCCAGCGCCCGGAGCAGGATACTTTTGTTGGCACGGTCAAGTTTAACTTTACGTTCTGTCATTGTTTTTGCACCTCCTATCGCCAACATACCATAGAACCGCCGCAATAGCTATCTGCCATTTGAAAACAAACAGAAAACATTTATAGCACCTTTTCTTTGCGCCGGATTTTTACCGGCAGCTTGGGCATACGGTCTTTGGGTGCCTCTGCTCGGTTTCGCAGATAGGCGGTAATATCCTGCAGTTCCATGCGCACGCTGGGGCGCTCACCCTTGGCTCGAAGCTGATCGGCGCGCGGCGACGGCGAGTTTGCAAAAAATCTGCTGCTGTCGGAGAAAGGCTCGGACGGACTGGCGTTCTCCGAGCCCAGAGGAAAATCCACAGCGGGCGTGTTCTCGTGGTTGGGGGCTGCATTTTCCAAATTCTGCTGCACGGTATCGACCAGTTCTGCCGTGCCGGTGTCCACGACATCCAACTGCAGTTTTTCAATAATGCGGTTTGCTTTGGACGCATCATCCTGCAAAATAGCAATCTCAATGTGGTCGGGATCCATCTTGTCGCGGATGGGACAGAACAGCAAGCCGTGGAATTTTGCCGCACGGGCAAAGGCGCGCATGTCATACTTGTCCACCGTGAAAAATTTCAGCGGCTTCTGTTCTTTCAGCAGACGGATAAGATGGGTTTTGCCGTGGGTCTTTTTGCTGTCGTGCAGCACTGCCTGTGCGAAAATAAAGAAGTTTTTCGCAGCTGTGCCGGAGATGCGCAGGGCAAACTCTGCACCCTCCAGCGAGTAGCGGACGACCTGGTCTGCGGGTTCAGAGCCGTAATTCATCTGGCATCACCGGCCTTTTCTTTGGGTGAGGGCAAGCGGCTGAACGAATCCACGCCGGGAATAAGCGCAAGGCTGCGCCCGCAGTCCCAATCTACATGGATTTGCCCAGCGTCGTCGATACATTCCACCGTGCCCATAGAACCAGGCGGCACGGGGAACTCATCTTCCATGCAGCTGAGTTGCAGCCGCGTACCGGGCGGGTACTTGCGGCGCAGGTGTTCGATGTAGTCTTTGTTTGAATAATTCATATACATCCTTCTTTCTTGAATTATTTGGATTCGATTCCAAAAAGTGCGTGACATTTTACACTTTTTGGCGTATACTATCATTAAAAGCTGCGGAGGGTTTATTATGCGGATTACCAGAACTGAATACCTGAATAAACTGATTGCGTTTAAGGACAAGCAACTCATCAAAGCCGTAACAGGTATCCGCCGCTGCGGAAAGTCTGTTTTGATGGAAATGTACCAAGATTGGCTGCTGCAGAATGGCGTCGAACAAGACCAAATTATTGCCATCAATTTTGAGGATATGGATTTTGAGGAACTTACCGACTATAGAAAACTGTACGCTTACCTGAAAGACCGTCTTGTTCCCGAAAAGATGACTTACATTTTTCTGGATGAGATACAGCACGTCACGGATTTTCCTAAAGTGATCGACAGTTTGTATATCAAGAAAAATGTAGATATATACGTCACAGGTTCCAATGCCTATATGCTGTCCAGTGAAATAGCCACCCTTATTTCCGGGCGCTATGTGCAAATCGAAATGCTGCCGCTTTCTTTTAAGGAATATATGCAGAGTACCGGCAGTATGGAAGATCGCGGAATAAAATATACCGAATATCTGGAAAACAGTTCCTTTCCCTATGCGCTGGAACTTAAGGGGCATCCGAACGAGATTCGGGATTACTTGGATGGCATTTTCAACACGATTGTCGTAAAAGATATTTTGACACGAAGAAAGATCCTCGATCCGTTGATGTTGAAAAGTGTGCTGCGCTATATTTTTGACAACATCGGCAGTCCGCTTTCCTCCAAGAAAATTGCAGACACCCTGACATCCGAAGGACGAAAAGTTGATGTAAAGACCGTCGAACGCTATCTTGATGCGCTGATCGAAAGCTACATTATCTATCCCGCACAGCGGTATAATGTCAAGGGTAAGCAGTATCTGAAAACCTTGGGAAAATACTATGTCGTAGATATCGGTATGCGATTTATGCTGCTTGGCAAACGCAATACAGACGCAGGTCATATTCTGGAAAATGTGATTTATCTGGAACTGCTGCGGCGCGGTTATGACGTGTATGTCGGAAAGGTCGATTCTTTCGAGGTCGATTTTGTGGCAATGAACGGCAACAGTACTTTCTATTACCAAGTGGCGCTTTCCGTTCGTGACGCGGATACCCTGCAGCGGGAGCTGCGACCCTTGCTGTCCATCCGCGACCACTACCCCAAATATATTCTTACGATGGACGATGACCCGGAGGAACAGTATGACGGCATTCGCCGCATCAATGCACGGGATTGGCTGCTGGGTCTTACAGATTAACGCGTTGTAATATCGGGGCGGCGGTCACGCGTACATTCCTGTTCGCGCTGCTGCTCGGCGCGGTCGCGGCGGGCTTCGGTGAGGTGCTGCTGCACCTCGATTGAATGTTCTGCAATTTTGCGGCAGAGCCGTTCCTCTTGGCGAAGCTGCTTTAGGGCGGTGTTGACCGATTCACGCTGCGATTGTACATCATCGGTTTTGGGTAGTTGCTTACGCCTTGTCAGCAACTGCCCAATTTCTGTTTGCAGGGCTTGTCGGTGAGTTTCCAGCTGCTCCAGCGTGTCAATGTTGTGCTTGGATAGGAACTCCATCTGCCGGATGCGCAGGTCTAACTTGTAGGCATCCTGCCGCACCGCATAGCTGGGGCGACGCGGCTTGCGGGGCAGCGCGCCCAATTCGTACAGGTAACGATAGTACAGTGCCCGCAGCCCGGCCAGCTTGCGATGGGGCTTTTCCCCGCTGCGCAGACGGCCATGTTGGATTGTTGGTGGATTTTCCACATAAGGGTGGGAGCTTTGTGGATACAGGATGCGCGTCTGGATTGCTTCTGGCGTGTACCGCTTGCCCAGCGTTTTGAATCGAACAAAGCGCTCTTTTCCGGGTGGGCGTAACACCGGGTATTTGCGGTTGAATCGCAGTTCGTATCCTTTAACCTGCAGTGCCGCAACAAACTGCCGCCATGTAAGGCTTTGTTGAATCGCTTCGTCCACATCCTGCCGAATAGCCGTGCGCCATGTGGGCTGTCCGTTTTTCTCCGCCAGCCATTCGGCGTAGGGCTTTGCCACATGATGGGAGTTTTCAGTGTCAATGACCGACAGCTTATATTTTCGGCAAAGTTCGTCCGATACCGCGCGGATTTCCGTCACATAGCTTTTACCGTTGCTGTGGTATTTCTTGCCGTCTATCCAGCTGACCGAGTTCCAGACAATATGCGAATGGATATGCCCGGTGTTTAAATGCGTACCGATGACATATTCATACCGTCCGCCCAGCACACGGTCTGCCAGTTCCTTTGCAATTTGGTGCGCCAGTTCGGGGGAAACTTCTCCTGCAGCGAAGCTCTGCACAAGGTGATACCCCTGCACGCCGCCCGACTTGTGCCAGCGTTCCTTGGTTTGGCGCATATCGGCAAAGGCGGTTTCCAGCGTGCAGGCATACGAACTTTCAAAGCAGGATTGCTCTGTTTTATCGCGGTTGGCGGCATAGTCGAGGGCGTCCTGCAAGGATACCGCCGTGGTCTTTTCTTTGTTCATCACATACTTCACCGCCCGATCCAGACGGCGGACAGGGATCACGGATGTGTAAGCCATATTTCATAGAGCCTCCTAGTAGTTTTCTTTTATCTCGCGCCAGACTTCCTTGGCGATGCGCATCATCTCGTCCACGCTTTGCTGCCCCGCCACGCCCGTGCTGTTGGCGCGGTGCGCAAGCTGGTTGGCGTTGTTGCACAAACCGGAAATTTTCCGCACAAGTTCCCCATGATGTGTGCAGGGGCGCGGATGGATTTCTTTGTCCAAGATAAGGGAGCGCAGGTATTCCTCGCGGGATAACCCACTTATCTTGACCTGTTCACAAAGATGGCGGTACTCGCGCTCGTTCAGCCGCAGCGGAATCACATGACCACGCCTGCGCATTACGGGGGTTTGGGGATCACCCCAAAGGTGCGTTTGGATATCCAAACGCTATGCTTGCCAAACATGCCCCCCCAGCGCAATTCATGACACAAGGTCGTCACCCTCCGAAACGGCTTTCTTCAAACCGTCCAAGGTTGTGACAATACGGTTGTATTTCTGTGCCAAACCGATCTGCGCGTTGGTGGTAGCATCCTGATTGCGACTGCAGACCACCAGCATCGGGCAGCGCAACAGCTTATCCCGCACAATGGCGGTGTACTCGCTGCGTTCCATGGCATCTTCCAGCACCAAATACTGGCTGTCCTGCAATTTAGGGCATACCGGCAGGTAGCCCAGCAGGTAGACTTCACGGCAATAATTGCGGAGATGTTTGGAGGTTGCGCCCTCGCTGGCGCAGATAAAAGCCCAAGATCGTTTCATTTTCGTGTTTCCTTTCTGAATTTCGGGAGTGAATCAAATTTGATTCACTATTTTCAAGTTGGCGGTCAAAAGTGAATCAGTTCTGATTCACTTCGGATTCAAGGGCAGTTTTCAGCCGTTCAGTGCTGCGTTGGAAGTAGGCGTCCGACATTTCAATGCCGACAGCCTCATAGCCTTCCTGCACAGCGGCCAGCACGGTGGTGCCCGCCCCGGCAAAGGGGTCAAGGATGCGCCCGCCCGGTTCGCAGATCTGCACCACATCCCGCATAAGCTGCAAGGGCTTTTCGGTGACATGGATGCGGTTCTGGGGATTCGGGTAACGGAACACGCCCGGCAGACACCCAACATTTCTCTCAAGCGGCATTTTGCCGTTCGACCCCCACACAATGTACTCGGACTGCTGGCGGAAGCGTCCTTTCTGTGGACGGCTGGCGACTTTATCCCACACCGCCACACCGCGCCAGGTCCAGCCCGCCCACTGCAAAGCCAGCGTCATGGCGGGAAGCTGCCGCCAATCGATGAACAGGCAGACAGGCGCGCCGGGCTTGGCAATGCGGCGGGCATCCTGCAGCCATGCAGCTGTCCAGAACATCCAACTCAGCTGATCCATCTGGTCGGAATCGAAGTCGGGCAGCGCCTTTTCCTTGCTCATGCTGCTGTACTTTTCGCTGGTGCTGCGGTTCTTGGTGGTCTGGCTGCTGCCGCCGCTGGCATAGGGTGGGTCGGTGATGATGGCATCGAAGCTGTTCGGTTCAAACTGGCGGAGAATCTGCAAAGAATCCCCGTGCAGGATCGACCAGCGGTCACCGCCGCAGTGTTCGGGCATCCGGAAATCGGGGTCGAGAATGTTGAGCGTTTCGGGAGTGTTCTTCAAAGGCATCCTTCTTTCTTAGCGTTCGTTTTCGTGGTGTTTTGTTTCTTTTGGTGCGGTGACTTCCGGCCTTTGGGCAGGCACAACACTGACAGTATCATCTTTCAGGACAAAGCAATCCGCCGTGGTATTGTAAAGTTTTACACCCGGCAGCACCACGGCACCGCCCTGACATACCACATTGCCGGTGAGTTCCCCATAGACACGGGCGTTGCCGCCAATCATGGGCGCACAGAGAGTTTGCGTATCGGCGTTTAAGATGGCATTACCACAGATGCAACTATTGCCGGAAATATATCCGCCGCAAACAATGGCATTGTCCTGCACTACGGCATGGTCAGCGATAACCGCGTTGTTTCCGACATAGGCGGAGTCCCTTGCCACGGCGGAATCCGCAAGTATTGCATCTCCGCCGATGTACGAATCCTCGCAGGCAATGGCATCTTTGCCAATCCATGCAAAGCCCTCTTGGTCGAGATTATCCTCGGTTTCGACAAAGCCGCCCAAATCACCTTTGTGAACATCTGTACCCACATCGGTCAGCGCCCGGATGCGGTGCAGTTTCGGGTTGTCCGGGTGGGCAATGTCGGTGATTTCGTATTTTTTCATCCTCATCGGGCGTCACCTCGGTTCGGTTTGTTTCTGGTTTTGGGCGTCAGTTCGGTTTCGACATACTCGGAGATAACGTTGAGCGCTTTGTGGTAGCTGTCGCAGGACATAACGCGGTTACACATTTCCTTGGCCTTGTTGCTCTGCCCGGCATTTTTCAGCAGCCGGGATGCGCGACCCATGATGGCGAAAATGTTGCCGTCCTGCCCAATCAGCTTCATTTTGGGGCGGATTTCATGGGTAGCGGATTCCTGCTGCATCTCGCGTTCAGGTGTCATCTCGAATCCATCTTCCTGCCAGAAATGCACAGCCAATGTGCCGTCATCCACACGAATATCCCTTTGTTCAAAGCCCTCGCCCCAGCCGTCACTGTACTGGCCAGAGATGTAGTCGCAGAGAACAGCCTGCTCACCCTCGTTCAAGGGCTCCTGCAGTTCCACGTTCAGACAGCCGCACAGCTTGTTACCGTGAATTTCCACGGACGGCACAGCACTTACCACCTTGCTGCGGACAGAATCGTCCTCGTGGTAATACTGCATCAGGTCACCGTTGAAATCTGCAATGTCCTTTTTCACAGCCTCATCAACAGCGTCTGCGTATTGCAGCAGGTCATGGCCGTCCATTGGATAGCCTTCGTACTCGTTGTAAGATTCGTCCTCCCAGTCAGGTTCATCTGGGAAAAATTCCGCAGTCAGCGGAGAATAAAACTTCATTTCCAATTCACATCACCTCGGTTTCTGCCGTACAAATCATGGTTGATCTGCGCGGCGTAGTAGTTTTCAATCGTCAGCGGCGCATTGTAAAGCGCCGCCAGTAAGTATTTCTTGATATTGCGGATATGCGGCGGGTTGTCTTTCAGGCTGTCCAGCACATACTGGATATGCTGAGCTTCAAGTTTCAGGAATCTGGACTTCACTACCTCTGTCGGAAACTCGTCCCCCGCAATACGGATACTGCTGCGTTTGGAACAGACCGTGTCCAGCATGAGTTCCACCAGCTCATCCAATCGAATCCTATCTGCCGGATTGTTCTTTGCCAGAATGTCATACTCAATGTTTTCCCGAATCAAATCCCGATACTGCTCCCGTTCGTCTGCCGTGCGGATAGGATTAGATACGTTTTTAGTTATTTCTTTCTTTTGTTCTTTAGTATTTAATTGTGCAGGATTTGCCTGTACAGGTTTTTCCCGTTTTGGCTTTGCCTGTTTTGGTTGGGCACACTTAGGCGTTGCTTCTTCGGGACCCTGTTCCGGAGGCTGCGGCTGCTCTAAAACCGTGTACTCCATACCGCGCATCTGACCGTTCTTGTCGCGGATGCGGCGGCGGATAATATAACCCGCTGCTTCTAACTCGCGCACGGTGGCACACACGCTGTCCACGCCCTCTTTGCAGATGGACGCCAGCCCTCGCGTGGTATAATCCCAATCTTCGGGCAGAGACAGCATCAAAGATAAAAGCCCCTTCGCCTTGAGCGAAAGAGCTTTGTTGCGCAGATGATGGTTGGACATAATGGTATAATTTTGCGTCTTTTGTACACGGAACACAGCCATTTTCTTTTCCTCCTATGGCCCAAGGTGGGCGAACGAATGTGTATTTTCATTTCATGTTCCTATCGGCAGGCTGCGGCCCGGTGGGCGGCAGTTCTTGCCATCAGGTTGGTTTTTGCCATATCAGCGTAATCTCCATTCTCGATGCCGGGCGGCAGGTCATGCACGGTGTAGCGGTCAGCGTAGATTTTCCGGATGCCGACACTCGCCATGCGCCCTTTGGCGTCGTTGTCCAGCCGCAGTTCTATCGTGGTGATCTCCGGGTGCTGGCGCAGGAACTCCTGTAACGCCAGCGGCTCTTTGTCGGAGGATGAAACCCCGCCCAGCGACAAACGGTATTTATCTGCAGCATCGCCGCAGAGCGTCATCTCTGCCATGGCATCTATGGCGGCTTCAAACACGGCCACGGTAGTGTCGGGCTGCATCGGCGGGATACAGAAACCGTACTGTTTCTGACTGCCGGGAGCCTCGCGCTTGAACGGTTTCCCATAGTCATAAATACCGCGCAGAGCCGCATATTTCGGCACGCCCTGTGGGTCTTTTCCCAAGAAAACACAGTTGTGATATTCTGCACTCTCGTACAGAATTTTTCTCGCAATACAGTACCGGATGGTGGGCAGTGAGATGCCTCGTCCCAGCAAATACCGCGTTACGCGGTCATTATTCAGCGCGGGGTTCGGCAGACGAAACAGCGGGCGCTCGCGCTCCACCGCTTCATGCTGCACAGGGATGTACATTGGGCTTTCTTCACATAACAGCTGCACCGCCTCCACAAACGGTACACCTTCCACATAAATCAAATATTTCAGCGCCGACTTTCCGCCAATGTCGCGGCTTTTCCAATGCCACACACTGGATTCGCCGTTTATCTTGAAGCTGTCATGTTCTGCAAGCTGATATTCGCCCCGCGCACTGCTTTTCACCAGCGAATTGGGTCTATACCGCCGCAGGAACTCGATTGCCGTCATCCGGTTGGCGGCATTGACCTGCTCTTTGCTGACGCTCGGCAATTACACAATGTAAGCGGCGAGATCGCTCATACGTTCGATATTTTCCCACGGAAAATCCTCGCGCCCGAAGTGACCGCCCGCCGCCGTGCAGCTGTAAATAGGATTCAGCAGGTCGAGCTGCTTGATGATGCCCGCAGGGGTCAGGTCATACGCCTTGCGCACAGCGGCCGACAGGCAATCATCCTCGCAGGGGCCACCTGTGCCAAACGTATTCACATCCACCATGACAGGCTCTTTCTCCCCGATGGCGTAGGCCAGCGTGACCTGACAGCGCTGGGCAAAGCCTGCCGCGACGATATTTTTGGCAATAAACCGCGCCATGTACGCGCCGCTGCGGTCTACCTTGGTGGCATCCTTGCCGCTGAACGCACCGCCGCCGTGGGGTGCAAATGTGCCGTAGCTGTCCACCATGAGCTTGCGCCCGGTCAAGCCGGTATCGGCATCCGGACCGCCCTGCACAAACTTGCCGCTGGGGTTCAGGATGATTTCCGCATCATCGGCGGGCATACCGTCAAAGGCCAGCGGGAACACATACTCGTCCAGCAGATCCGCCAGCTTGTCCATATCGGTATCCTCTTTGTGCTGAACCGACACGACCACCGTGGTGATGCGCACGGGGGTATCACCGTTGTATTCCATTGTGACCTGCACCTTGCCGTCCGGACCGATGTCCGGGATGAGGCCGGTCATGCGGGAAATTTCCAACAGCGTTACAAGGCGCTGGGCAGCAACCACAGGCATCGGCAGATATTCGGGCGTTTCGTTGCAGGCGTAGCCGACCATAACGCCCTGATCGCCCGCACCGAGGGTGTCCTCGTCCTCTCCCTCAGCCAGTTCGGGTTCAACCGCGCCCGCAATGTCGGGGCTTTGGTCGTGGATGTAGCAGTCGATCTGGTAGGCTTTCGGGGCATAGCCGACATCCCGCAGGGTGTCGCGGACGATGTTGAACACGTCGGGCTTGGCCGAGGTCGTGATTTCGCCCGCCACAATGATGTGACCGTGGGTTGCCATGACCTCACAGGCCACGCGGCTGGCGGGGTCATTCTCCAGACAGGCGTCCAGCACGCTGTCGGCAATGAGGTCGCACAGCTTGTCGGGATGCCCGCGCATGACGGATTCTGCGGTGTAAAAACGGGGATGCTCGTTTTCCTGCATGGTTTCGGTGTTTTCAAAAATGTCGTTCATTAGTTCTTCTCCTTGCTTGTTGGATGATTTCGGACAAAGAAAAAAGCCCGCAGGCGGGCTGCGGGCGAAGAGTATCGTATTCATATCAGCGCTCCGGGGATTCTTTTGTTTTGGGCGGCGGAGCCATAACGCGGGTATATTCTTCCGGGGTGGTGTGTTCCACACACAGGGTCTTGCCCAGCAGGAAAAACAGCTGCGGGTCGTGGTACATTTCTTCGTAGTGTTTCATCTGCTGCGGCGTAAGGTCGGTAAAATCATCGCGGGTCAGGCCGCAGACGAAAAATGTGCCGTGGATAATGTCATAGTCGCCCAGCATACGATTCAGCGGCAGTTTTTCTGCAATGCCGTTGTCATTACAGACGATACAGGCGCTATCCCGCCAAGGGTACACTGCCTCGATGGTGCCACCGACAACTGCCTGCTCGGCTTCAAGGGTGTGTTCAATGTCGGCTTCGCGGGGGTACTTTCCGGGTTCAACGATCAGCACTTTCATCGGCGTCCTCCTCATCAGAAGTTTCTTTCAGCGCATTTTTCTGCCTAACGGTCAGCAGCACGATACCTGTCGCGGACGCAAGGGAAACGACCACAATAGCCAGCAGCGGGAAACCATCTCCTGTCTGCGGAAGGGTCTGCACCTTGCGCGGCGTAATAACCGGCGTGGGCGCAGGAGTTGGCACCGGAGTTGCAGCGGGCGTCGGCTGCGGTGTGGGCGCCGGAGTCGGTGTGGGCGTGTCCTCGCGGGGCGTAGCTTCGTCAATCATCTGGATCAGGCGTTTGTCGGCGCGCACCCATTCGGCATCCGCATTTTCGCGGACGAACAGGCAAACATTTTCGTCTGCCTGCTGTACCTTAAACTGCACTGATTCGGCAATTTCAAAGCCGGCCGGGGCGGCATCTTCGGTCAGGGTGTAGACGTACTCCTTGTTGCCATCCGACAGCTTGATAAATTCATCCGAGATGGGAACACTATGCGTTTTGTAGTCGGTTGTCCAAGTGTCGACGACCTCATCATTCGCATCACGGATCGTCAGCGTAGCACCCGGCAGCAGATTACCCGCAATGTCCGTTTTGTCTATGTCAAGTACAGGTGCGTCCTGCATAATGACGGTGGCATCGTTGAGTTTTACCCAATCATCGTCGGATTTCACATAGACGATATTGCTTTGTTCGTTACCTTCCTGTACCAGCTTGAACACGATGCTTTCGGCTTCGGTGTAGCCGTCCGGGGCACGAGTTTCGGTCAGGGTGTACGCTTTTTCCAGTTCCAGACCTCGCACGGTGTGCGGCGTTTTTGTGGAAGTCCAGCCCTCGACCAGACTGCCGTCTGCATCGCGGATTTCCAGATTTGCACCGGGCAGCTCCTTGCCGTTGGTGATGTTCTGTTTGGAAATGTCCACACTGGTGCGCAGGTTGGTGTTTGTACCATCTACGATTTGCCATGCAATCTGCTGACCTTCATAGGTGAACTCTACATCCACAGGGGTGCTGTCCAGCAGATACCCGGCAGGAGCTTTGACCTCGACAATGCGGTATCTGCCGCTGTTGCCGGAGTCGGGACAGCTTTCAGAACGGATGGGAACATCCACATCGAACCACGCGAAACCGTTGGCATTGGTGGCAGTGCCGGTGGCCAGCTTTGTACCGGCGTCCAGCAGCTTTGTACCGTCCGCGGAATAAATGTCATCCACGGTGTAGAGTTCATATACGGCTCCTGCCAGATAGGTCAGAGCCTCTCGGTCCTGCTTGTAAATGCCTACACCGATTTTGCTGACTTTATCGCCGGGCTTTTCGGGAACAGGCAGCACACGGGCATTTTCAAACACGAGAATCTGTCCAATCTTGTGGGCATCCGAGGCATCCTTGACATTCACTATGCTGTACGAACATTCCTTGTCGCCGTCCTGCTCGTGGCTGACAATAGTTTTTGCCAGCACAATGTCATCTTTCTGGTTGTCCCAGCCGAATTCCACAGTGTAGCTCTGCTGGGTCAGCACAAAACCATACGGCGCTTGAACCTCGGTAATGGTGTACTTGCCCAGCGGCAGGGTCACGGTGACTTCGCCTTTGGTGCCATCATGGGTGATTTTCAAGAAATCATAGGTTGCCTGTGTACGAGTGGGGCTGAATTTTACTTCATCCACTTGTCCCTCCGCGCCGGTGGTAACAGTTGCCACCAAGTCACCGCCCTTGTACCAGTAGGTGCCTTGGCGGTCGGGTGTGGCAATGTCGGCTGCAGCGTGAATTTCGTACACCGTGCCTACAAGGTTGTCCTGCGTGTAGATGAACTGACCCTCTTGGTAGTCGGTCAGCACATTGCCCAGCTTGCGGATGGTAAGCTGACCGAGCGTCTCGTGATTGCAGTATTTTTCTTCTACGATATACTCGTCCATGTCGTTGGTGGCGTTGCCCACGACCTGCCAGACACGGTCGGATTTGATTTCAAACTCCACCGAGTAGGCAGGATCGTTATAGTATCCTTCCGGACCTTGCAGTTCCTCAATCAGGTATCTGCCCAGCGGCAGTTTTTCGGGTGTTTTCATAAGACCGTCTGCATCGGTGTAGAACACATCCGTTTTCTTGGTGGCGCTGCCGCTGGCGGGCTCGATCATGGAAATGCGGGTCTTATTACCCTTGTCATCTAATTTGTACAAGGCAAAAGAGGTGTTGGCGATTTTGACCGCCTTGCCGGTTTCTGTATCGGTCTTGATAAGCTGCAAATAGCCTTCCAGTTCCTCGTCCAGCACGTTAAAAGTCATATAATTTTTGCTGGGGGTGGTGACGCTGCCCGCGAGAACTGTAAATCGACTCTGCGGGCTGTTGGCGTCCACTGTCACGATGAACGGATCGCACTGGAACACATCCTTGGGGATGGTGGTTTCCACGACAAGGTACTGCCCATAGGGCAGCCCCTCAACGCGGAAGATGCCCTCCTCATTGGTGAACATTTCTGCCAGCCTATACTCGGCAGGCTGATCCGTGGGCATCCAGCCGTTGCCTTTACCGTTGGCGCAGTCACCGTCTGCGGTCAAGGTCGCGTTATAGACGTTGACCGTATCGGTGCTGCTCTCGAACATATTGGCAATGGCTTGCCCCTCGGCGGTGAAATCGTATTTTAGTGTGGCGTTATCGTAGTTGTCCTTGCGGTAGGCGTCCAAAATGCATTGTGCATTGTAGCTGCCATCCGGGTTCTGCTTGAACTGCGCCGCCTTGCTCAGTTTGGAGATGCGGTAAACGGTGAAGCCCGCACCCTCCAGCTTCAGTGCCGGGGAGGGCTGGCCTGTGGTCGAAACCAACTTCTGCAAACTAAAGCCGGATTTGAGGACTTCGTCTTGACTTTCCTGCTCGGCGTGGATGTGGTAGGTGGATTCATCTGCGTAGGTCAGCGTTTTGTAGTGGTTGACCTCATCGCAGAGGTAGCCCTTGGCATAAGACAGATAGTAGCCATCCCACGCCTTGCTGCCGTTCGGCTTGCAGCCTTCGGCTACGGCAGAATACTGGTTTTTGTAGATGTAATCGGTGTACTCGTTATTTTTCCGAGCCAAGTCACTGTATTTTCCGGTGCGCTCCAACTTTTTGTTCAAAAGTGGGTACTTCCCGGTAACATACAGCTTGCCGTTTCCGTCAATGGGCAACACCATCCCGGTAGCGCGTTCGACAAGGTAATATCTGCCCATATACAGGTTGGAAAACGCCAGCTTGCCGTCAGTGATTTTTGCAGAGGCTACCAGTCGGTCTTTCTGCAAAATGGGCAGGTAATCGGTATCCCAACCGCCGTTGGTGAGAACCGTAGTGTGCCAAAGGGGCGTGCCGTTGGCATCGGTAATTTTGGAATAATCTACGATGCCAGAAACACCGTCCGGGTGTTCAATCGTGTCAGCGGCATACAGATCGTACACCGCACCTTCCAGCGTGGTATCTCCGTTGCTGCCCGCAGCCAGATACTGCGCGGCGTCCAGATCCACTTTCGTCAGCAGAATATTGCCGAGGACACGGTCGTTCTGCATCTTGTCGGCATTGGCGTGCATGGTGTAGGAATCTTCGTTGTTGGCGATGCCGGTGGGGTCTGTGGCGTAGGTCTTATCTGCCTTGCGGCTGCCGAAGGTAATGGTGACCACACCCTCGCCGGTGTCGATAAGGGTGCCGCCGCTGTTGGTCGTAGTAATGTCGGCGTTATAATCGGCGTTGCCCAGCCAAATCGTCTGGGCGTCCAATGATTTGGCAATTTCAAAGGCATACGCCCGCTTGCCCAGCACAGAGCCTGCCGTGCCGGGTTCGGTTGCATCCGTCCAATCGCCGTAGTACCCGCTGGGTGCGCGGCTCTCCACGATGACAAACTTGCCCTCGTTGCGCTGGGTGTAATAGATATTGTCAAAACCATTGGCATAGCTGCTGTGGTTTATAACCTTGTAGGTGCCGTCCGACTGACGCTCAACTTTGTATTGGTTATATCCGCCTGTCGGGATATAGCACTGCCGAACCACATCCCACTCAAAAATCTTAAACTCGGCGTCGCCCTTGATGCGCTGCTTGGTTTCACTGTCGATTTTGTCGATGCTGACTTTTACCGACCATTCGTCGTTTTTCATTGGGTAGTCGTTCGAGCTGTTGGCAGGAACCGTAATGGTCTGGTGGCTGCCCAGCGCACCGGGCGTGGAATCAAAGCCGTGCGGGATGGTGACTTCATCGTATGCAAAGGTGATGTTCGCAAGCTGCGCCCGTGCCGCGGCAATGGCAGCGTCCACCATGCCCTGCGCTTCGTTCTGCAGCTGCCCGATGGCCGCATTCTTGGCGGCTTCGGCAGCGGCGTCTGCTTCGGCTTGGCTGGTGAACGGTCCTTCCTGCCCGCTGAGCGTACTGGTGCTGGTCTTGGACACCTCGTAGTGAACCGTCCATGTGGCAGAACCGTCGCCGCCATTCAGATGAAAACTGTCATCCTGCGTGTGACCGCTTGTGGTAATGGTCTGCGCTCCGGCAGGACTCATCTGCCAGCTGCCGCCATCCACATTGCCGCTTGTTCGGCTGGGCGTAACGGTAATGACCGCCCCGTCCACCTTTTCCAGCGTGTTCAGCTGAACCTTGTCGGTGTTGACGGTGAATGTCAGATCAAAGCTGCCGTCGGCAGTCTGGGCGGGAGCTGTCCATGCAGCGGAATAGTACTTCGGTTCCGGAACACTCGGCACATCCGGGATCTCAGTGCCGCCCGCAATTTCTTCACCGACCAGCGCCACAACCTGCCACGCATACCCTGCGGGCGGGTTATAGATGTAGGTGTAGTAGCCGTTTTCCCCGGACTGCGCATCTGTACCGTTTACCAGTTCTTCTGCAGCAGCAATATAGGTCTGCGCAGCGTAGCTGTCGGGATAGTTTTCCATGATCCACTGCTGGGTTTCATCGTAAAGACTGCCAAGGATGTCCGGCTGTTCTTCACAGCCTTCAGGATCATCTTCAAGGCTTGCCACAACAGGACGGTCGTCCAGCATATCCAGACTCAGCTGACCAAGACCGCCCCAGATGTTGACCTGGTTTGCATAGTGGTTGCCCGGCGTATACTGGCCGGGTTCAAGGCGGGACACATGAGAGAAGCTGTAGGTGGGGCAGCCCTTGGGCTGGCCGTTCAGGCCGTGGCTGCAGCAGTAGGCTTCCTGACCGTTGAACCAAATCAGCCATGTGCCGCCCTCTTTGGCAATGCTGGTGATTTTGCCGGTGGCATACGGCGGAGTCGGCCCTGCAGCATAGGCGGCAATGCTGTCATCGCCGGTGTCGGCATACATCTGTGTGGGTGAAGCATCCCCGCTGATCTGTACATGGATAGATTTTGACTGCGAACTGCCGTCCGAATCCGTATAGACAAGCTGCGCCGTAAAATCGGCAGAGGCTTTTACATACAGGCCGGTGGCTGCCGCCGACTGCTCCGAGTATGTCTGGTGCAGGATTTCAGCCTGCTCCTGCTCGTCTGCCGGGATAGGCTCATAATCGGTGGAGCGGTAGCTTAAAAGCTCTACACCGTCCGGCAGTATGATTTCAGATACCGCACCGTCTGCCGGGTATTCGACCTGCGCCAGCAGTGGAACAATGGCATAGTCTGTACCGGGAGTTTTGCCGATTGTGACCGTGTTCTCATCTGCGTTCAGCGCATCGGCATCCATATGGGCATCTACGCCGTCATACAGGTCAGAAACCCACGCGGAGATACCGATTTTTGTTTCGCCGGTTGCCACGGGCAGACCCATGCTGCCAAGGTAACTGCCGGTAGGCGCGTCCGGCAGATCGTTGTAAAGATTCTCGGTAATCTGCACAAGGTTTGGTGCCGTGGTGTCCGCTTCGGCAGTTTCGGGGGTGACCGCTTCGGCATTCTCCGGCGTGGCGGGGGCATCCTCTGCAAAGGCGGGCAGCGCTGCGCCCAGATTTGTGAGCGCAATTCCACCCGCCAGCAGCAGCGACAAGCACTGCTTTATTCTGTGTTTGTTTTTCATACTGGTTCTCCTTTTGTTGCAAAAGAAAAAGCCCGCTGCGGGGTGCAGCGGGCTTGGTTAGCGTTCGGGAGCGTGTTTCTTGGGACATGGCGCGGCTCTGGCCTTGTAGGCTTTTCTGTATTTTTCGTCAGCATCATAGAACTGCTGCGGAGAGATACCGGCATCCAGACATCCCTGCATGACAACCGCAGTGTAGCGGCTGCTGACGGGGAGCAGTTGGTCGCGGTACGGCTCGTTCATCGTGTAAACCATGATTTCATGCGGCGTACCATCTGCATCCGTGACCGTCACGGTTTCCTTGTCATAGAATGTCGGGTAGCCCTCGTAGCAGTCAAGCTGTGATTCGTCATGGTCGGTGACAGACCAGATCAGTCCTTCAACGCTTGCACCCTCTTTGGGCAAAATCGTCAGGTAGCCGCGCCGGAACGCCAGCTCATAGCCATCCAGCTTGGCAGTGCCTACCACCGTTGCTTCGGGACAGCGGTAAGCCATCTGCTCAAAATTCAGATTGGAACCATAGGCAAAGTATTCTTTTCGAGACATTGGGTTTCTCCTTATCTGACCTCATCTGTATGAAGCCGTGGTTGATTGCTGGGATACAGCGACTTGTCGTGCCGCCACGCCTTGTCACCGGGCAGATTTTTCAGCAGGTGCATCCGAACATTTTTGTACTCCGGACCGATCAGCCCCAGCCGCAGCAGAAAGGTGCGGAAAGTGAACGCCGGATTATCCCCGATGGGCGTTTTTCGGAACTGCGTGTACTTCTGGTTGATGCCCTGCGCCGAGATTGCCATAGCCAGAATGATGTTGGCTTTGACTTCGCCTGCGTGCAACGTGGAGTTAAACAGCCGCCACTCGACTGTGCCATGGTAGAACACGGAATGGAGATTTAAGGCATGATACCGGCTCTGGTGGTAGTGATAGTCGCTGCCGTCCCGCCCGCGATACCAGCGGTCTTTCAGCTGATCCATACTCGCGCCGCTGGGCAGCTTGCGGATTTCTTCCAGAATCGGCTCATCCACCGCCTGACAGTAGCTGTCGATGCGGGCAGGGTTGACTTTCAAGGCTGCAAATAGAATGTCCTCTTTTGAGTACATAATGGACAGCACATTTTTGAGGCTGTGCGGCGTGTGCTTGCTTGCGTCCACATGGACGTGCATTCCGCAGCTGTCGTTTACGATGCCCCCTGCGCGGCGTAAGGAACGGACAACCTCCTGCAGCTTTTCCATCTCGCCGTATTCGAGTTTGGGGGAGTTCAGTTCAACCTTGTAGGTTTCTCCGATAAGAACAGACCGCCTGCGGCATTCGGGATGGATGCTGCCGTCCCGGACGATTTTCCATTCTTTGCCGTCCAAATCTTTGACCCGGTAGGCATCGTAGCCACCGCCGGAATGTTCGGCGCGGGTGCCAAACAGGTCGGCCAGCGTTTGGGCTGCCGTGGCGCGGTTTATCCCGGTCAGTTCGATTTCACAGCCAAAATACTGGTCACGGAAATCAAGGGGCAAGCGCCTCACCCCGCAGTTCTGCGTCCATGGCTGCAATTCTCCGCCCGATGGCCTCTACCACGTTGACTGTTACACCGTTGCCTGCCTGCTTGTAGGCTTGATTATCGCTTTGAATGGCAAGCACCGTGTCGATGCGGTCATCTGCCCAACCCTGCAGCCGCAGACATTCGCGCGGTGTCAGGCGGCGGATGCGACCCTCGTACAGAACACCGTGACGGTCTTTTGTGGTAAGTGTATGCATGGGTGCGCCAGGCTTACCGGTGCGTTCGGTGTTGCGGGCGAGGTCGGACTTGATGGGATTTTTGACCGGGCGAACTTCAACAGTGCCTTGTTGGCAGCCCGTTGTAAGTGTATGCGCAATCTCTTTACCAACCCGCCCGCGCCGACTGTTGACTGTGGCGTAACTCAGGTCGATGCTGTCACCGACCTGTGCCAACTGGTAGCCGGTCTTGGTGGCGCACTTGATTGGTACGCTCACCTCATACAACCCGGTTTTTCCGCCGAACCCGCCCGGAGTGGACGCTAGCGTGCAGCTCAGTCCTTCGGGGGAGTAGACGCGCTCCCCTTGGTGGCCACCGTGGGTTTGAATAAGAGAACTTCCTGCTGTTTCGGTGAAAGGAAATACTTTTCCTCTACATCGCTCATCAAGATATCCGACAATGTACACGCGGTTTCTTGACTGGGGGACGCCGAAATCTTTGCTGTTAAGACATTGCCATTCCACACCATACCCCAGTCGGTCCAGCGTGTTGAGGATTGTCGCAAACGTCCTGCAGTGGTCATGATTGATGAGACCCACCACGTTCTCAAAAAGCAAATACGGAGGCTTCCGGGCTTCAGCCAGGCGGGCCAGTTCAAAGAAGAGAGTGCCGCGTGGATCTCCGAATCCTTTTCGAGATCCTGCAATGCTGAAAGTCTGGCAAGGAAATCCGCCGCAGAGCAGCTGGAAGTCCGGCATGGTGCTGGGGTCGGCTTTTCGGGCATCTTCAATGAACCACTCTCCCTTCGTGTCAAACAGGGCGTTGTAACTGCGGTTGGCGTATTTGTCGATTTCGCAGTGACCTACACATGCAAAGCCTCCGGCACGGGTCAGTCCTTCGCGGAAACCGCCGATGCCGGAGAACATATCTATAAATCGAATCACCGATTCGATAACGAAAAAAGAGGCAACCAATGCTGGCTGCCCTTGCTGGTTAAGTATGTGATTTTCAGTATTGCGCATCTACCTCCATTTCGGTGCCATCTGGTTCGCCGGAGTCGACATCAGCGTTTTCCTCCGCAGCTTGCTCGGTCGTAATTCTTTCGTAGTCCTTTTCCGCTTCATCCAATTCTCTTTCAATGAGATGTACCAGAAACTCTTTCTGGCTCAGTTTGCGGTGATAGATTTGCTCGTACCTTGCAAGAAAGGTCTTGATGCGCTGGAGAAGTTCCTCGGATACCTGAAATGCTAACGTGCGTGTTGCCATGTTGCTGACTCCCTTCGGTTTCTCAAAAAATGTGGTTACGGTCTGTTCAATGAACTGCGATGTGGTGATGCCCTGTCGTTCCAGTTCTTCACGGATTTTCTGGTGCAGGTCATCCGGGATGGTTACGGTCAATTTGCTCATTTCAGCTTTCTCCTTTTATGCACCTAGTTTGTTGTTATAGTAAGCGGCCAGTTTTCCAAGATTGATGTACCACTTCACCCCGGACTGGAATGCGATGTCCGGATTTTCACGACATACTCGGCGAAGATAGTAAGGCGGAAGCTTCATGATTTCACTTGCCTGTTTGATGCTGACAATTTGTGGCAGGACAATTTTTTCTACAACGCAACCCGCCGTCTGACGATCAAGCATACATTCGTTCATTTTACATTCTCCTGTTCTTAAGCTGAATTTGCAACCGCTTTTTGTCATTGATAAGTTGTTTTTCGATTGCAAAGCAAGCATATCACAAGTGCGATGACAAAGCTATTCACGAAAACCAACGATAATGAGATGCATAACTCGGCAATTATGCCCATAACCAACAATTTATGATTTTATGTTTATTACCACATGGTAATCACCACCTTAAAGTGAAGCTAAAAAGTTGATTGCGGAAGGCGGAATTATATCTGTTGCTCGGGTGCGAGGAATTGCCCCCGTCAAAGTGACTACCTGCAATTCCTCGCGCACCACCTTGCGGATGCTTTTCTCCAGCCTATCCGTCTGTTCTGCCGCAAGGATACTCTGCACCAGAAACTCCTTGCGGCGGGCTGACGGCATCTGCTGCAGCAGCTCCCATGCGCGGCGGTGCTGCGGGTCGTTGAGGTTCGGACGGAAAACGTACTGCGGGCGTTTCATGCCTCGCTTTTACGGCGCGACACGGCGGTCAACGCACGCTCGAATCCGACCGCGTTCACCTTGTCGTCCAGCAGAAAAATCGTCTTACAAAGGCCGTCCTTGGGGCTGAGGTGGCGGCTCACCACCGATGCGCCGCCGCCCAACAACACGGCGGGGATGGCGTGCAAATCAAAGCCCGCTTCCATAGTGGCAGACAGAAGATGCTCTGTGTACTTGCGACCTTGTTTGTTCACGATGTCGCGCACCGTATCGCTGACCGTGCAGGGCTGACCCGCCAGCATGTTCTCGATTTGGGCATCCGTTAGGGACAGCCCGGTTTCGCGCCGCACCTGTTCCCGAATGTCATCCACGCAGCGGATCATGCCGAGTTCCAAGCTGTGCGCAGTGTCAGCCGCAGGGATGGCGTTGTCGATGCGCATGAGATCCACTGTCCAGCCGCCAAGATCCATGAGGAGCATGGAGGGTTCGTCCTGCAATAGCCCGGTTTCGGTCATAAGGGCGGCGTAGCCTTGGGGGAAGATGGCAACTTCTTCGATAGTGATGCTGTACTCCACACCCTCGAACTTGTAGTTCACAGGCTGGTTGCTTCGTAGCAGATAATCTTTGAACTTGGGTTTGTCGCGCCCAAAGCTGGTCAGCGGCAGCCCCGCCGCAATGCGCACCGAGCATTCGGGCTGCAAGCCGCGCTGCCGGATTTCTTTTGCAATCGCTGCCAGCGTCAGCAGGTAGTAGTTGTCGTTTACGGTCTTGTCCCGCTGGATAGGCTGCCTTCCGGAGCCACAAACAAAAAAGCACCCGCCAAACTCTAAGAGTCCTTGGCGGGTGTAGGGTTCGTGTTCTCCATAGCTTGTCAACCCAGCCGGGAATGAACAGTGGGCTGTTTTGATGGCGTAGTAGCCGTGGTCGATGCCGATAATGATGCTCATGGGAAATACCTTCTTTCATTTCAAAATCTTTCGGGAATCTATAATAAACGGCGGGGGAGAATAAGTCTCCCTCGCCGGAATTTTCTTTGCCAGTCACAGAAATAAAAATAGAGGGGAAATTCCCCACTGTTCGGTGGACCAGGGGCTTTCGACCAGCCCGATTATTTTCTATATGAAAAATGTCTAGTTAAAACTAGTGCAAAGAACTTTTCAAATTCCAAAAGAGATGCTATACTTTATTTTATAGTATAAATCATTTTAATCGAAAGCTGACTAAGCCCCCAATTTAAAGACGAGGAATCACAGCATATGCAAGATTTAATATCTAACCCCCAAAGTCGTCCATTGGTTTTTATAAGTCATCGTTCCACCGATAAAACTGTTGCAGAAATTCTGACGACCTTTTTATGTGGA
This sequence comes from Oscillospiraceae bacterium, assembly GCA_025757985.1. Lineage (NCBI taxonomy): Bacteria > Bacillati > Bacillota > Clostridia > Eubacteriales > Oscillospiraceae > Oscillospiraceae bacterium. The sequence continues at coordinate 1,782,963 of CP107210.1, read as the reverse complement.
GTTGGCGTGCCAAAAGACGCTGTATTTTGTTCATCTCTGCCCGGAAACGATATTGATCAGTGCATTTCGAAGGAGGTTAAGGAGGCGCTGAAAAGCAGTGCGGTTAATATTGCAATTTTGTCTGGCGATTACTACGAGAGTGCCTACTGCCTTAATGAAGCAGGAATTCTTTGGTTTCTTGACAATATTCCTGTTATTCCCATTACACTTCCGGAAATTGATTCAACAAATATGCGAGGCTTTCTAGGGAATGAATACAAATTGCGGAGTCTTGATTCTGACGCAGATATTTCTTATATCTACGACACAATTCAAGAAAGTCTGGGACTTTCCTATGTAAAGACTAGTTTCTTCGTTTCAGAAAGTTTAAAACTCAAACACAGCTATTCTAATTATCTGAGTAGTCGTACTACCCATCCTGTGCCAACCCTCCCGCAAAACAATCCCACGCCATCATCAACGGACCTTTTGTCTCGCGTAACCACTGACGATGAAAGAATCATCCTATACTATATTGCGAAGAAGGAAGTTCGTAAAGCCTCTTTCCAATCCATCTCGGATTGGTTGACTCAAAATGAAATTTTTGGCGTAAATATTGAAAATGCGTTTGATTTGCTTTCGTCCAATGGGCTTGGAAAAACTTCAGATGAGAATGCTTCTATATTTGAATTATCAATGGATGTATTTCGGAAACTCACTTCAAATACAATATTATTCGTCACACGGTTACACCCTTATATCAAAAAGCATCAAAAGCTTGCAGCCATCACGTTCAAGAACCTGTGGAAACAAAACAGCCTAGATTCTACACAGAAGCTGTTCGTTGCGTACCTTCAAGATAATAAGGTGAGTCATTTAGGCGCTCGATGGATGGAAGCCAGCCAGATAGCAGATATTGAGCAATGGGAAAACAGAAACGGTATGGATGCTATTCTTTCGCTTGCATACGGAAAATGTCTGGAATTTTTCATAGACAATAATTTAGTCTATGCAAGTGCATGGACTTCCTATGACAATCCTAAAGAATATACATTGTATGCGTCTTTACAGAATTGTTTGTTTGCTCCTTCAAGCGAATATTCAAATCTTTCAAAAGAGATAAAAGAGGAATATCTTTATCCGTTGCCATTTTGACTTTAACAATTTTACGCGTCACAGAATGTGCGCTTTACCAAAGACAACTGTACTTTTTTATTTGATTCTGATAAATGTGCTATTTAATTGCTAAAAAATGTGATGTCCACGGCTGCATTGCACTGAAAACCACTCACGGCCAACATCTGGCGGACTTCAAGTATGCATTGGATAACGCTGTCAACGGCAGCAGAATCCAGTTTGTGACCATCAGCCGCCCGACAGCTTATGGTAAATACGCGCCGTATCGTTTTGTACACAGTGAAGCGGAGCTTGCTACGCAGGTGTGGGCTATGCACACATAGTCAACACCCTCTTCATAACTTTTAATCTCACTTTTCTTGTTTTTATGGGACTCATGTTAGACAATTAAAAGAATTGCATTTGCTATTTTAGAGAAAAGCGGTTATAATCAATACAATATTATGTATCCGTCTGCGTATACTTGTTGGCACTTCTTTTTGATTCACAAGTCTCTGTGTAATGTTTTTCTTTATTTCCAATAGTAGATTGTTACTAAGATTATTAAGCGAACCCTAAGATTCCATTTGGGAGAGGAACTATTTATGAAAATCAAGCAGTTGGTTTTGCAGAATTTCATGATTTTTGACTCTATCGATGTCGAATGGTCGTCAGGAATTAATGTAATAATAGGCGAAAACAGCACTGGAAAGACTACGCTCTTAAAGGCGTTATATTCTTTGGTAAAACCATATGGACGAAAAGACTTTTCAAAGTCTACTCAACCGCAGCAAGAAGAGATGATTGTTCGTAAAATGGTCGGTGTCTTTCGTCCCGATGGGGGTAAAATAGGGCGGCTAGCAAGTCGTAGGCAAGGCTCTTCAAAAAATCTAACGGCTCAAGTTAGTATGCTAGAAGGAGACTGCATCTCAGTCTCTTTCGGTAGTCGAAGCTCAAATCATGCAGATATTTCCATTCATTCGTCGGGAAAAGTTAAGCCTATCGATCCTGTGTACCTTCCTCCCAAAGAAATGATTTCTGCGACGGAGCACTTTCAAAGTTTGTATGAAGAGTATCATATTGATTTCGAAGAGATGTATTATGATTTAACAAAGCTTCTTGACAAGCCTTTGAAAAAAGGGGCAAATACAAGCGAACAAAACGAAGTGCTTTCAAAATTTGAAGACAGCATAAAAGGGAATATTGTTCAACGAGACAAGAAGTTCTATCTTAACGTAGAGGGAAAAGGCTCTTTTGAAATGGGGCTGGTTTCGGAAGGTTATAAAAAGCTGGCAACTATTGTTTATTTGATTCAATCTGGAAGTCTCAGTAAGGGATCCGTTCTATTTTGGGATGAACCCGAAACAAATATGAATCCTAAAATGGTTGAACCTATTGCTCAGGCTCTTGGTGCTCTTTCACGAGCAGGTGTACAGATCTTTGTTACAACGCATGACTATTTCACAATGCAAAGCTTAAATCTTATCGCTAAATATCCTCATGGAAAACCCGTAGATGTTCAGTTCGTTTCCCTGTACCATGATAGTGATGGTAAAATCATGATGGAAAAAGCGAAGGATATCAATGATTTAACCCATAATTCCATTATGGAAGAATTTGATGCGCTATATAACCGGGAGCAAGATTTGATATATGATATTAACTGAAGGAAACTTACGTTTTACTTTTTCGTCGGATTATGCGATTAAATTTGATGACACATTCTTTTATCGTAAATCTTTTAACCCTATGCCCGGAGCTAAAGGTGTGGATTTCATTTGCGATTCCAATGATTTCTTACTTTTTCTTGAGGTAAAGGATTGTCTTGGCAGAGAAGCTGAGAACCGCTGGAGGATAGCCCCGAACAATGAAAAGAGAGACTCCATTCCATCAAGTACCGATAAATCAGACAGAGACAGTTTAGATATTGAAGTCTCTCATAAAGTTGCTATGACAATTTCCTGTTTATTGGGTGCGCAGACCTATAGGGAGAAGCGTATAACAAAGGCCGAAGAACTCATTCCATATGTGGAGGCTTTGGAAGATTGCCGCATTGCTCAGAGGAGCAAGCCATTATATGTGGTGCTTCTCTTGGAAGGCGATTTTGGATCACAAACAAGAAATAAGGCTATGATAATGTATAGAATCCAGCAGTACCTTGAGAAAAAATTAAAATGGTTAAACTGCAGAATTTCTGTTGAAGATACCAGTACGTATAGCAAAAGACTATTCAGCATTGAGCGCATAGAATAGCCATTACATCTATATTTTCAACCAGCAACAATTAGCTTAGGATTCTCTCAGTGAATTCCTATTTTCTTTCCATTGAACCCATCTACCAACTCATCTACGGACAGCCATTCTGGTTGAGAAACGCTGCGAAAATTACTACACATTATCTAAAATCAGTTGCTCTTATTTGTAGAATACCAACAAAATTTTACGGCGATTCTAGAATTATTGCCAGCGATGCTTTCTCATAACCGGTTCAGTGGGGGTTCGAATCCCTCACGGCCCATAAAAAGAACGCAGCTATGTTATTTTTTTAAGATAACACAGCTGCGATTCTTTATTTTTCGTACAATTCACGGCTCAACTGATTGCGTATCGACTCCCGGCGTTTTTTGTATTGCTGGGTGTAGATCATTAAAGTCGTGCTCGGCTGGGCGTGACCTGCTTCAGCGGCAACCGTTGCAACACCGATGTCAGGATTCGACATGAGCAGGCTGACAAAGGTATGGCGAAACATGTGTGGGTGAATATCCTTGAGACCGGCTTTCTTTGCTACACGCTTTACCAGCGCATTGTAACCATCCGGGTTGCGAGGCCAACCGAAATCGTCAATGATGACAAATTCTTCTCCGGCCAGTCGCATCAGTGATTCACGCTTGCTCTCTTTGCTTTTTACCATGTCTCGTTGCCAACTGGCCCCCATCAACCTCTTTTTTGTGTACCACCACTCTTTGTATTGCTGCATAAATTCCATGTACTCTGGGGCTACATCAATATAACGGTCATTGCTTTCTTTGGTGGCTGTGTGCTGATAGCCGAAATCCCTAAAAACCAAAAGGCTTTTGTTGACATGAACGGTACATTCCTTGAAATCGAAATCACTCCATGTCAGTCCAGCCAATTCAGCACGACGCACACCCGTATTCAGAAGGGATAATACAATGGCTTGCTCCGGCATAGAGCATTTTTCAATTTCTGACATGAGTTTGCGTACTTCGTCCTCATGTATACAATCTACAAATCTGGGGCGTGCTCCTTTCGCCGGCATCTTGAATTCGGCTTGCACCGAGTGATAGCGCTCATTTGCAAAGTGCAGCACTTGATTGGCGAAGAGCACATATTCCCGAATTGTCTTTTTAGACAGGGGTCTCTCGTCGCGCTCAAAACGGAACGCATCGCGTACAGAAACACCGAGAATATTGGAAACCACTTCTGCCGTTTTTCGCGTGACTGCCGCGCCGCTGAAGCACTTCATGGCGGTATAAGCAGAAATGTCATAGCCAACTACCATTTTAGTAAAGGATTTGTTTTTCATTGCAGCATACTCTGGCAGGATAAAAGCATATTCACTGCGCAAACAGCCTTTTTCTTTAATTTCCTCAATAACTCTTGCGCAGTCCTCTCTTGTGATTTCGGACACGGACTTTTTGGCAAACCATGGCGCTACGCTTACGATTTTCTTCAGATAGCCAACTTTGTTGAGCGTTGTATTTGCCTTGTTTTTATCTGAGTCATAGTTGCCGCGCAGCAGCGCTGCAGGCTCCAGCTTGGCTTTTGCCGAAGCAATGTATTCCTCGGCTACTTCTTGGAATGGCTTATTGGCACCGCTGAGGCTGCGCTCGGCTTCTTCCTGTGCTTTTGCTTCAAATTCAAATGCTGCTGCCGTGGCTGCCGCTACGCGCTGCTTTGCGGTTCTTAGTGTTTTAGGGTCAAAATCAAAGCGGGAAAATTTGCGTATGGTCTGACCATTGAGTGTGATACTTGCTGTGATTTTGTAGTAGGCAGGTTTATTCTTTGGGGTACGCAGTTCGATGGATGCCATTTTCTATTCCTCCTTGGCTGATTTTTCTGACAAGCCACACTATACAGCGTTTGCCATAAAAGCGGTAGGCTGTCGTCAGAACGCACGACACCCTTGACATTGCGGCCCTTTTGTGCTCTTACCCAGCGGCATTTCTGCCCGAATTGTTGTAGTAATCAACTAGTTTCCCCAAGTTGATGTACCACTTGATGCCGGACTGAAATGCCACGCCGGGAACCTCTTTGCAAAGCCGCCGCAGGTAATACGGCGGCAGCCCCAACATTCGGCTGGCTTGCTTAATGCTGACGATTTGCGGCAGCACAATGTGCTCCACTTCTGCGGCTACAATTTCCGTAGCCATAACAGAATTCATTTCCATAGATTTTCCTCCTTCATGTGTATCATATTTGATTCCACAAGCATAGCGGCCACTTGTGGAAAACAAGTGACCGCCATAATCTGAAATCAAATTGTACGTCCTATTCGACACTACTTCCCGGACATACGAGGGCGAACCACCGACCCGGCTGCTGGAAACAGCTCCCGCTTCCTGTACCACATTGTTGGCAGTACCGCCGACGCCTTGAGAGCATCGCCACGGTGCGTATCATGATTGCTGACCCTTCGCTTGAGGTATGTGTTCCACGCCACCTCTCCCGCCTCTGGGGGCGCTCCACCGCCGTTACGGCGGTATCCTCGCGTCAAAACCGGGACGCACCTGCCGAAACGCTCCTTGGGTTGCGGCAAGGTCAGTTGTATGTAGCCGGTGATTCGGATATTTTGCTTTCAAGGTCCTCAAGGGGAGAGGGTCTTTTTTGTCCCTCTATATATATCATCGCAATTAAAAGCCAAATCGTGCAAAAAAATCAAAAAAATTTTATAATTTTTACTATAAGCCCCCAAAAGCTATCAAATTTTGCTATAATAAAGCTAAATATAGTATGATGATAAAGTGTTTGCTCAAAAGGCACCGCTACCCGCCGGAAGGGATGGACGATGCCGTGCAAACAGTTATGACCCAGTGTGAACTGTGGACAGATAATAACGATATGGAATCAGCCTAAAAGAGGAAGTGGCCGCCGCACTGAATTGCGACAGCCACTTTTTTAGTTAAATTTTGAATGCGGATACAGCCGCACAAATTCAAGAATCAAGGACTGATATAAATCTTCATCGAAATGTCCTTGTATAATGCTGCACTTTTTCAGCAGAGGATCGTAGCGATTAAGCAATTTCTCCATTGCCTTTTCATTACCCTGCTGGGCCAGCAAAAGGGTGTTTTTGAACATTCCCATTTTATTTTTCCTCCATTGCTTTGCGAATTTTGTCACAGGCGCTGTCACGGCGGCGCCTGACCGTACTGGCATCAACTCTCAACTTAGCAGCCGTAGCCGTAACGGAAAGACGGTCAATGTACAAGGCTATCATAACCTCGCACTCTTTCAGTTCCAGTTTGGGCAAATATTTTCGAATAGCTTCCCACATTAGCTTGGCTTCAATACTTTCCTCCAATGAATTACCTGAGCGCATGGATTGAGATTCAATATCCGAATCACAATCTTCAATCGAGCACTCATGTTCCTTAATCTTCATTAGTGCGCGGATATAATTTGCTCGCTGATTGTATACCACTCTTGTCAAATAGCTTGTAAGGCGCGCGGCTAATTCTGCATCCTCGCCGTAAATCCAATACTTATCGGCAATATTTTTCTTTGCCATTGTAAACCTCCTGAATTTTGAGTTTCATTGAATAGACCTCAAAACTCGGAGGGGCGCGGGCAGAAAACGGCAGTCCTCTGCCGCCAAAGCAAAAAAGAAGCAAAAAAATACGCCAGATGGTTATAAAAACCATCTGGCATACGAATAATACAAGAAAAACTACGCGGCGAAGGGACTTTTGAAAGGACGCAGTAGCGCTTGACGGGGTTTCTACCTTAATACGGCATGGCTCCGCTTACCGGAGCGTCAAGCACATCTGCCATGCAATACGCCTTTCAACTAAATATGTTCCACAAAAAGAAAAAGCCCGGCAAGCAAAAACTTGTCGGGCAGAAAGCGGATTTACTTTTCTTCCATCCAACCAAGGAATGTCTGCAATTTCTGTATGTCACCGTCATCGAGGTCTTGCAGTCGGTTAAAAATGTTGATACGGTCGGTTTCATCCCCGGCACCGGTAAAGAATTCCTGCGGGGTTACGCCGAGGTATTCACAGATGCGCAGAAATTCGTGCATTGAGGGCAATGCCTTGCCGATTGAAATACTGCGCATATAGCTGCCGCTTTTGCCAAGGTCAAGGCTCATTTTGTGTTCGGAAACGTGGAGGCGATGGCGCAGCTGCTAAGATGGGGTTACTTGCTGGGGGTCTTAGGCTGGGCTGCCGCGGGCTTTTTCTCCGGTCGGTGGGGCTGGTAAAAAAACGCAGCGCTTTGGGGCGGCCAACCATCGTATTCGCGGCGGATCATGCTTTGAATGGTTTTCCGTTCTGCTGCGTGCAAATGTTGCTTCATGGTTTCTTTCATGGGTGGATTCCTCCTGATTTATAAAGATTTATTGTATGCCAAAACCGGCTGTGGCCATCATAAGGGAAACTGCGACCGAAAGTTCCGCCAACGCAATGGAGCTGGCGAAAAGGTGGCCATGGACGCCCAACAGGGCAAGCGAAACAGCGTCCAGAAGCAATAGCCGCAAACGTGCGCGCTTTGCCATCGCCTTGCTTTCCGCACGGGAAAGGTGCATCTGCTTATTATCGGCAGGTGACGAAACCCATATCAGGGCAGAGGAGGCAATCATAATTGCCCAATAATTGTTGGGCTCCTCCGCAAAAATCGGTAAAGCGAACATCGTTGCAAAAATCATGGCGGCAGAGTATAATGCGCACTGCCATTCTGTTTTGGCATGGTAGCCGCCGGTGCGCTCACGGAGGAAAAGAAACGAAACGGTAAAGCAAAAAGCCAAACCGAAATCCGTAATCAGCCCACCAAGCAGTGTCAGAGCAATCAGGCCCACGGCGCGGGAAATATGTCGGTACAGCGCGTATTGGCACACCTCGACGTCGTCCTCTTTGATAAGACCGTGCGCCAGAAAGTATTGCGTCAGCTTTTTTGCAATCTGTTCCATCGGCATCTCCTTGTCATCTTTCGCCCTTATCCTACCGCAAACCAGGCTAAAGTGCCAAGAATCCTGCGCAAGTGACAGAAACTCATGCGTGAACGCAAGAATTGCAGGCCACATCGGGCCATTCAAAGCAGAATTGGAACGCACCGTCATGATAATCCATCGTGTAAAAGGCGTTGTTGCGGCGCAGCAGCTCTTTGGCACAGGGCAGACCAAAGCCGTGCAGATGCGGTTCCAATTTCGTTGTGGCAATACAGTCCTTTTCGATGTGGACCGGCAGGCTGGTGTTGATAATCGAGACATACAGCTTCGCATCGCCGTCCGCGTAGGCTTCGTCCCGCAAAACGCTGACCTCAATGCGGCGCTTTGCTTCCTCCAGCTTTAGGCAGGCTTCGATGGCGTTGTCCAGCAGGTTGCCCAGCACGACTGTGCAGTCAATCAGTTCGATTTGCAAGGGCGACAGGTCGTTGACTTCAAACTGAATATCGATATGCTGCTTCTGAGCGGCATAGCCCTTTTGGTTCAGCACGGCGTCGATGGCCGAGTTGTGGGTGTTGACCATCAGGGCACGCTCAGTCTGCTGCTCCTGCAAAGCGGCAAGATAGTCCTGTGCCTGTTGTGTCTCGCCTCCCTGCAGCATCCCGGAAAGGGCCGCGATGTGATGCCGAAAATCGTGCGTCATTTTGCGCTGTGTGGCGTAGGCGCTGCTCAAGGCATCAATGTTGGCACGCTGGGAGCGCAGCTGCTCGTTAAGCGTTTTTTGCTGCTCCTGCGCGAGGTTGTTTTTTTCTGTCAAATCTATCAAAATCAGAATCACGGCATTGGTTGCCAGCAGAATTCCACTTGAAAAAAGTACAAATGCGGCTGCTATTTTGCCGTTCATGGATAAATAATAGCAAATTGATATACCAACCAGAGAAATAAGTGGAAATCCAATTGTCAGGGGTGCCCATTTGATGCTGGCGGAACTTGCCACCATCGGCTTGTGAATCTTTTTGATTCCAGAAGAAAGTAAGAATTTGAGACTATATGTTATAGCTGCGCTTGCAAGATAGAGCTTCATATTCGCCACATATTCATCATAACGAATATGAAGCAATGCCAGCAGAGAATAAAGAACGCAAAATTCCAGCAAGGTGGAAATTGCATACGCCAAAACAACCACCAGCAGCCGCAACCAGAATTTCCCGGTATAAAGCAAGGATGCAAAAACGAAGTAAACCGTAATAAGTGCGGCAAATTTTAAAAGCGTTATCGGCGATTCTTCCGAAATATGCGAAACGAAAATCGTAGCGATATAAGACAATACTCCGCAGAGCAGCGCCCCCACTACAAAGCGTAAGCCTCTTGTTTTTCTTTCAAGAAACGCATCGCAAAAAACGGCCACGCACAGCACGTCCAAGCAGCTGAAAACGATCCCTAACCAATAACCCATTTTTTCGCGCTCCTCCACTGCGTATAGATTTTCCGCACGGCACTGGCTGTGTGCGAACTGACCGGCAGCTCGGTTCCGTCGCGCAGATACAGTCGCGTGCTTTGCAGATCGCGGATGTGCTCCATATTGACCAAAACGCTTTTGTGTGTGCGCACGAAGCCGTGGTTTTCCAGTAGGTCAGCCAAATCGGCCATGGTAGCGGTCGTGTACAACAAGGCCCGGTCGCCCCCCTGCAGGTGCAGGCATACCTTGCGGGCCGACATCTCGGCGTACAAGATCTGCTGCGGCTGCAGCTCGACATCCTCGCCATCGCAAAATATGCGAACCGTATCGCGGGTCTTGCGGTATGCGGTAAGGGCCTGCTGCACATAACGCTCCAGCTTTTGCGGCATCTCGGCTTTCAGCAGATAGCGAAACGCCTGCACCTCGTACCCCTGCAGGCTGTATTCGACGTAGTTCGTCACAAAAATCAGCAGCATATCGGGGCGCAGCTCATGCAGGCGACGGGCCAGATCAACGCCGTTCAGCGGGCCCATATCAATATCCAAAAAAGCCAGATCGTATTTTGCCAGCGGCAAAGCACGCAACTGCGCTGCATCTGTGGCGCAATCCACCGTGGAGCGCGGCATTTGCGGCTTTACGATGGCCTCTATCTTTTCCGCCAACTGACCGGCAAAGGCTGCGTCGTCATCGCAAACCAGTATGCGCATGGAAAAATTCTCCTTTTCGGCATTTTTGCCCGGCGTGTGCTTGCGGGCATCTGCTGCAAACATAATCTTTTGCCCCCCTTGTTGTCAAGTATCTTGCCTAAAATCGCAGAATTACTGTTGTTTTTCTGATTATATAACAGATATATCGGCGTGTCAAACGGTACACTATAAGGTAGTGGAAGGGGGCCGTTTGGTATGTTTGATATGGGCAAGCGCATCTGTAAATTGCGTAGGGACGCACACCTGTCGCAAAAGCAGTTGGGCGAGAAAATTGGCAAATCAGCCTCGACCATCGGTTCGTATGAAAACGATACTGCCGTGCCGACGCTGGAAAACGCGGCAGCACTGGCGGAAGCGCTTCATGTTTCGTTGGATTATCTGCTGTACGGTGAAAAGAGCCGCACCCTTCCGCTGCAAAAGATGAGCGAGAACCGCGTGCAGCTGTTGACCGATCTGGCGCAGGAGTTTGCAGCACCTACTAGCCACGGTGCAGCTTTCAGTGACCGAAAGCTGGATATTCTGCGGCGGCTGTATCAGGAATTTTATCGTTAAAAGCATTGGCTGCTCGGCGTGTCTGCCTCCGGTGGGGGCAGACACGCTTTTGCGTTCACGCACGATTTTCTGTCACTTGCGCAGGTTTTGTAGATTTCGGTGAAACGCTGTGGTATTTTGGGGGCACAGCAAAGGTTCCCAGCATCGGCGCGCAGATGCTGAATATATCCGCCCCGAAACAAACCCGATACAAGTTGCTTTTAAAATGGGGGAACTCTTATGACTACGTCAAGAAAATCTTTTCTTTCTTTTGCTGTGGCCTGCATTGTAGCGCTTATGGCGGCTACGGCAGCCTTTGCATCCAATTCTGCCGACACTGACTTCACCTTCAAATTTAGCGGTGGCTTGCCCCAAAGGACGGAATGGCGCTCAAAGACCGATGATACCAACGTCTATATGTCGGTAAAAGGCGTACAACACGCCTTTACCGCTCATGTGGTTGGAGCAGATAATAATTATTCCACCACTGCCCACGATTGCTCTCATGGATATACATATTCTATCTCTAATGTAGGCGTATATCGGATGCGCAACTGGGTGCACGATGGCTCGCCGAGTTATCCATATGCGGCCATCTATGCAGCGCCCAATTATGGATATGAATTTAGCGCGTGGGGCCAATGGAGTCCGGATTCCGTATGATGAGATAGTAGTATTATAAATTCCTTGTTTTATCTCTGAGTGTCCCAGTTCGTGTATTGGCTTTGCGATATCGAATCACTTTTTGCACTTTCAACGATTCACTGCAATAAGCCAATACACGAACTGGCTATTAGAGAAAACAAATCGCACTGAACTCTTGCGCCAAGAGGTCAACGGCTTTGGCTGCGGCGTGCTACAGCTATATTTAGTCTGTTATTATATAAATGTTGCACTACCCTGACTCAATTCACACCAGAACGGAGGAACCAATATGAGAGTTTCAAAGAAAGCGCTTCGTCCCTTTGCCGTGATTCTTGTTTCGCTGTCAATGTCTGCACTGCTCACCGGGTGCCAGACCTCCTCAGACAGCGCATCGCAGGCAGTCGGGGGTTCGGATGCAGAAAGCACTATCCAGCAACAGACCACCGACGCCTCCAATTCGGAGACGAATGAACAAAACGGTTCCAATGAAACGGTTGCGTCCTTGCCGCAGGTTTTTGTGACCGACGTAGAGGGCAACCGCCGAAACCTTTCCGATTTCCCCTGGGCGCAGAAATATCCGACTCTGCTGGACGGCATCGCAAGCGACACCCTGACAGACTATGCATTTTACACGATAGCCTCCGAAAATCTGAAAGCAAGGGGCGAAAGCCTGACGTGCGATTACTTCGGTGACCAACAGGTAACTATCTCTGTGGCGGGCGCTGAAAAGGGGGAGGCTGCGGCTCAGATTCCGCAGGATAAGTTACAGGAGGGGATAGACACCTTCGGTGAGAAGAACGAAAACTATGAATATCTGACTGTTACGGTGAATCTGACAAATTCCGGCAGCGCAGAGGCCGAGGCTTATCTGAACAACCTGTCCATTCGATGCTGTGTTGACGGTTCCATCGCAACAGAAACGACTTGCAGCGAGGCTGTCACATCTGACTTGCCCGCGGTTGCTTCCGGTGAAAAGAACCAGTTCCAGCTCATGTTGGCCCCGGGGGAGACACGCACTTGCACGGTCCTTTACTATGTGAGAGCGGAAATCGAGTTGAGTGACTTATATCTGAGGGCAAACCTCGGCGGTAATGCGGTGACCGAAGTCAAGACCGCCGACAATGTGATGAACGAAGAGTGGCTGGCGTTAGCCTAATGCTCCTGCCATGCACACAGAAACGGATATGTGACCATGAAAAGCATTCTATGTTTTGAGCTGAAGCGCTGTTTTGGAAGCAAGCGGCTGTATCTCTCTCTGCTGACAGGCATCGTCATTTCCCTTCTCCATATCATATTCGGGGTTCTTCCCTTGACCCAGTGGCTGTCGAGTTGGCAAGGAGATTTTTTTCTTACTCCTCACTCTGCATACGGGCATTGGATCGGGATGGACTCCTCCACTGTCTGGCCTACCCTTTTGTATATGCTTCTTCCGTTCCTTTGTGCCTTTCCGTTTTCGGATACTGTATCATGGGACTTTAACACGGGCTATGTGATGCAGATTTTTGTGCGCCGAAAAAAATCCACCTATCTGTTTGCCAAGGCTCTGACGATTTTTATTGCCTCCGCCTTTTTGACAGCGACAATCTTGTTCTTCGACTTTGCAGGCACCGCCTTATATTTGCCGCTTGTCCGGCCGGAAGCGCTTACCAACCTTTACGGAATCAGCAATCGCAGCCTGATGGCGCATCTGTTTTATCATAAGCCGCTGCAGTACACCGTCATCTATATTATAATGGATGCTTTATTGGTTGGCGCATGGGAAATCATTGCCCTGGCAGTATCGGTAGCTACAAGAAATCCTCTGCAGCCTGCGCTGTTTCCTTTCTTGCTCTACCTGCTCCTGTATTTTATCTGCAACTGGCTTCAGATGGATTCGGTCTCGTTGTTTGCAATTCTGTTGCCCTTCCAGCCTGCGGTCAATGTGAAATGGGTTACGATTGCAATTTACTTCTTAGCTGTCCCCATCGGCAGCATGACCATGTATTTCTTGAAGCGGAATAAGAGTGATGTGCTTTGACAATTTATCGGCAATTTTGGGTAACTTATAGAAAGCGATTGCTGGTTTATTCGCTTTTGTGCGTTGCGCTTGCAACCGGCAATGCACTTTTCTGGTTGCATAAATGGCATAAACAGGGTGTGGAGCTGTGCTTTGCCGACACTATGATGACAGGCGTTCAACCGAGCTTCCTTTTAATGCTGCTGATTCCCCCGACGCTTGGCCTTGTACACCAACTGAAGTTCATTTTAGAGCAGCCCTTTGTCATTTGTGCGTTAGATAATAGATCACGGCTTGCCCGCAATCTCCTTGCTGCGCTCCTTTTCATTGCGTTCAGAGCGGTGATGGCGGTTTCGATCCCGTCCATTGCATTGGGTGCTCTGCTGTTTCGAGGTAGCAAACCTTGTACATGGGAAAGCGGAGCAAGCTACTATGCCTATATGACGGGCCAAACGTTAATAACCCCTGTCAAAACAGGCTCCTTGATTGTCTGGCAGGCTATGACGATCTGGCTCACAGTCTTGCTGGTATCGATTCTTTTCCTGTCAATCAATCTTTCCTGCGAATCGCACCAGCTCGGAAGCATACTCTCATGGGGCGTCTGCCTTTTGGCTTTGTGGATGTGTTCGTTTCCTGTTACACCGAAACTATACAGGCTGCAAAAGAGCGTTTCTTTCTCCGTGAATCGAATTGCCGAAAATACAGTTTGGCGCTATTTTCTCTCAGGCATCTGTATTCTGTTTCTTGAATCTCTGTTTCTGCACTTTGCCGTTACCAGAAAGGACTTTTTAAAGTGAAGAACAGTTTTATTCGATTGCTCCTGCGGGATATCAAGAACTATATCCGAACGAATCGTTTCTTCCTGATCGCGGAAGCAGCGCTGTTTTTGATTGGCTGCATGATTGCGGATATGCAAAAGCCCGATAGCTACGGCAAATATACTACCATTCAATATTATATGCAGATATTTCGGGGCTGCTATCCGTTTACGGATGCCAGAACAGAAGTGTTTCAGGTTCCACTTACATGGTTTACACTCATGTACTTTTGTATTTACACTGCTCTCTTATATCCGATTCGGGACGCCAGCGGGGCAGGCATTCATGTTCTGCTGCGGGCAAAGAGCAGAGCCTTGTGGTGGTTCAGCAAATGTCTTGCGCTAACCGTGTGGAATCTGCTTTACTTTGCAGTCGGCTTTTGCTCTGTATGCGTATTCTGCTTTTTTACAAATGGTTTGTCTTGCTTTACCATTTTGCCGCATGATGTATTGCCTTGCGATGCTTTGACCTGCCTTTTGCCTTTCGGTTTTGCGTTGGCAATCTCGCTTCTTGCCTTTTGCCTTTGCATCTTTTGCTCTTTTGTCTGGGGACAGGTGTTTGCCATAAGTTGCCTTGTGGCCGTCTCATTCACTGAGTTTCCATCTCCTTTTCTCTGCTATGCCATGCTGATTCGCTGTAGAGCCATGTCTCCCGCTGGATTCGACGAAAGGGCAGGCTTGCTTTTCTACCTTATATTTGCCGGAATCGTATGCTTCATCGGTATGTTCCTGTTTTTACAACTTGACTTGTTTCCCGGACTTCAAAGGAGGCCGCAATGAAAGTTGAAATCAACCATCTTACCAAGGTGATTCAGGGCAATGTTGTTCTGGATGATATCAATGCCTGTTTTTCCTGTGCTTCCGGCGAAAACGGGGGACGGATTTACGGGATTCAAGGAATCAATGGAAGTGGCAAAACCATGCTTATGCGCGTGATCTGTGGCCTTGTGCTTCCCACAATGGGCACCGTGTCAATCGATGGAGAAATCATTGGTAAGGGTATCTCATTCCCGCGAAGCATTGGCCTTTTGCTGGAGAACCCAATCTTTATCGATGAATTCACTGGCGCAAAAAATCTTTCTCTTCTCTGTGATATCAAACGACTTGTTTCGCAAGCGCAGATTGGCGATACGTTGCGTCGTGTCGGACTGAACCCATCCGACAAAAGGCCCTTCCGCAAATATTCTCTCGGCATGAAGCAGCGCCTTGGAATCGCAGCCGCTATCGTTGAATCACCTGATCTGATTCTGTTGGACGAGCCATTTAATGCGTTGGATGAGTCGGGAATAAAAGAAATACGTGACCTTTTGCGTGAACTGCGCCAAAAGGGAAAGCTGATTGTGCTGACCTGCCATGATCGCCAGCAAATGGAATCGCTTGCGGATGAAATCATAGCGATGCGTGAGGGCCGGATTGTGAATGTGGACAAGAATTGCCACGAGGAGGTTTGAAGTGAAAAACAAACGACTTCATCATCGTGCGATTCTGCTTTTGCTCCTTTTGCTGGTTCTCTCTTTCGCAATCGGCCTGAGAATCACACGCTTAAATGGTTCTTATTTGGCAACCGAGGATTGTTATGGGTATCCGCAAAAGCCTATCGAGTGGAATGGTCTGAAAATAGAATTGATCGGTGCTGAAATTGTTGACGGGGAAGCATTTTTACAGGAATATAACATCGATCGGGAATCAATTTTTTCGGATTCCCTGTCAGAAAAGTACGCACTGTTTCATATATCTGTGACGAAGGTGTCGGATTCCCCATTGTTGACATACTATCGTTTTGATTATTGCGGAGCGGAAAAAGATGGCTGGCGAAATTTGGTTTCCCCGGAAATTTTCGAATCGCTGAACCCTCTGGCAAAAAAGCCGTCGCAGCTATCCGTAGGTGAAACCGAAGAACTCGCAATGGCGATTGGACTCCATAAGGATGCTTTTCGCAATACGGAATGGAGTAACCTTTCCACTTCCGATATAAGCCTCGTCATGTCTGTTTATCCACAAAAAGTGATTCTGCAATCTTCATGAGAGTGAAAATACACAGGAAAAGCAGCTTTGCCCCCAGTTCTGAAGCGCTGTATGGGGTATCGTACAGGCCTAAACTTAGGGGGCAATGGGTGCCGGTGC
This sequence comes from Oscillospiraceae bacterium, assembly GCA_025757985.1. Lineage (NCBI taxonomy): Bacteria > Bacillati > Bacillota > Clostridia > Eubacteriales > Oscillospiraceae > Oscillospiraceae bacterium. The sequence goes on along the minus strand of CP107210.1, from coordinate 1,766,463 downwards.
TCCGGCTACTCGCCGCTGCGGCGCTTGCGTGGGTGCTGATCAACGCCTTGGTCGAAGCCTACGGAGTGGGCGGGTGCAAATCTTGATGCGTTGAATCTTTGCAGAGGTCTGCAAATTAGAACTGCCGCTGCCTGGCTTCAAATCGAGTGTTAGCCGTCGCCGCGTTTGTTGATGTATGCCATAGTTAAGCCTCCTCAATGCGGGCAAGCCATGCGTCAAAGCTGGCCTTGCTGACTCGGATCGAAGTACCTATATGCAGCACACGGAAATCCGTTGTTGTGTTGCACAGTGTATAAGCTGCCCGCAGGCTGATGGACAGCATTTGGGCAATATCCTCGACCCGATAGACAAGCGCGCTTTGTTGCGTTGACTTGCCAATTTGTGTCGGTCCTATGGCATTGGTTTGAGAACCTGTCTCTATTGCTATCCCAGCCAGAACCGTTAGTATATTTGAATGGAATGACCCAGTGCTGGTTCAAGCTAACGGGTAAGCAGTGACAAATCGGAGGAATACCCTAGTCGATATAGCGCTTAATATGGGTATCTTATTAAATAAACCCAAAATCATGTTGCAGACTACTGTGCGAACACTAACTCCAAGGGGTTCATTCTCACGCCGTTTTGCATCACCTCAAAATGCAGGTGGTTGCCGGTGCTGTCGCCGGTGCTGCCTACATAACCTATAATCTGCCCTGCCGTTACCGCTTCACCTGCGGTAACGGCAGTTTGCGTCATATGGGCGTACCGCGTGGAAAGTCCAGCGCCGTTATCCAGCAGCACCTGATTGCCGTAGCTGTCGTTCCAGCCGCTGACCAGCACCGTGCCGCTGTGGGCAGCCAAGATGGGTGTTCCCTCCGGTGCGGGAATATCTGTGCCGCGATGCCCGGCATTGCCGAAGGCGTCCACTTCCCCGAAGTGGCAGGATATATAAGTGTGCCCCGGCAGCGGCCAGCACAACTCGCCATCGGCAACAGCAATCCCGCCGCACAGAGCAAGCAGGCTGGGGCGCATTTCCTCGGATAGCAGCTGGTGCAAAATGTCTTTTTGGTCTTGGGTGAAATTGTACAACTCGGCCAGTTCATCCACAGTTTTGCTGCTGACGGTGATGTGCAAAATATAGTCGGTCTGCTGCTCCGGGTCGGGGTCGTCCTCGGTGGGTTCGGGAGTGGTGTCTACTTCTTCGACCTCGTAGGTGATCTCGTGCATAGCCCAAAAGGTGTCTTGGATGCGCTGCATTTGGGCGGCATTGATAACGACAACGTCGCTATCAGAGTTGAGGTTGGTATGTACTGCAAAGATGGCCAGCACCTCCGGCCAGTAGCTCGCCCAAGTGTGACCGTCCTCGTAGTCGTAGGTGATGGTGGTTTCGCTGCACTCCGGGTGCGCCGACACAATGTCGTTGATCGCCGTGCCGAAGTCGGCGTTGGTGTCGGCTACGATTTCGGCAATAGGGATGCTGTTGGGATCGCCGGATTCATTCGCAAACAGGATGCCCATCGGTGAGCCGATCACCGCCGCAGCCGCGCCTATGACCATCGCCAGCAACAGCACCACGCCGCCTGCGCCAAGTAGCGCCAGCAGCGATTGCGCGGCGCGCCGCACAGTTTGGGAGAGCAGGGCTTTGATTTTGGCTGCGATATAATGAACGCCACGGCTGATTGCTTCAACCGTGGCTTGTTTATTGCTGATTGTGGGCAGCTTGGGTGCGTGGGTAACGATGGGAGCGGTATTGCCCGCCGCTGTGGCAGTCGTCTGCTTTTGCAGATAGCGGCGCACAGCCTCGCGGGTCAGGTGCTGCCGCTTTAAGCGCTGCATTTGGGCGCGGTAGTGCGGCAGTGTTGGTGCAAGAATATCAGCGGGCAGTGCGGGGGCTTGCGGCGCGGACTTTTTGGCTGCAACGGCCTTTTGGCGGAAACGCTGCTTTTTGAACATTTCCCGGCGTTCGGTCTGTGTGGGAACAATGACTTGTTCTTTTTCAGGCGGCTTTAGCGTAGTTGCGGCGCTGTCCTGTATATCCACCTTTCTGCGCCGCTCCTGCATCATACGAAACTTGCGGTAACTCATGCGGGCGGTGCTTTGCGTTGTGCCGTTTACACGGTCAACCGCGCCGGAAATGCCCTGCTGCACCTCGGTTTGTGCGTATTCTTCGGGTGATTCCTGCCGCTGCTCGGCGGCGCGTTCCCCCTGCGCCTTGGCCCGCATAAGTGTTTTGCGCACAAGCTGCTTGCGCTTTGCTTTAATTCCGGGCATCGTCGATCACCACATCGTCCAACTGGCGTGTGTATTCCGGGTAACGCAGTTTCACCGCCTCATACATATACGGTGCAAAGGAGCAGTCGAACAGGTCATAGGGCGTACAAGATTTGTCATCGTACCCATTCCAAAGGTTATAGGCAAAACGAGTCAGTTTCGTTGTGCCGGTGGTCTGCCAACCGGCGGCCAGTGATTCCGGCTTAATTTCATCTTTTTCAAAGTCGAAGCAACTTTCAATGTTGTTGCGGAGTGCGGGTACGGCAGTCAGGGTGTAAATCAGTGCGCGGTGGTAGCTGTCCATTGCCTTGCAGCGGTTGAGGTGGGTTAAGTATGCCCTACGGTGGGGAGGGGTCATAAACTTGGGTTCGGTCATGGTGGTATCCTCCTATTTTATATATCAGGCGTGTTTCCTTATTTCTAAGGCGGGCGGCAGCCCGCTTTTTGTTTGTGCAAAATCATGGGGTTAGCGCTCCCCGTGGTCGATGGGTCTGATCTTTAGTTTGTTGCCGTCGCGCTGGAATTGCTCGTACTGCTCCGGGGTACATTTCATTGCCAGTAGACCATGCGGCGTAGGGAGAAAGACAACAGGGTTATGATACAGCCTTTCATATAAGAAAACCTGTCTATCAGTCAAACTGATAAAGTCTTCTCCGCCATTGCCGCAGACCACAAAAGAACCTGCAAGAAAATCTGTATGTCCGTAAAGCCGGTTAGGCGGCAAACCGTCAATCTTCCCGGAGTCGTTGCAGATAACGCAAACGCTATCTCTCCACGGACGGCAACATTCAATATCACCGCCGACAAGCTCCTGCAATGCCCTTAATGTGTTGGGAATCGTGCGTTCCTCCGGGTATTTACCGGGCTGCACATACAGCACGCGGATTTCATTTTCACTCATAGGATTCACTCCATTTCACCGGGTTTGGTCGTGAGTAATTTGTATGTTTTGGTGTCTTTCGGTTGAGGGTTATTGAATGGGATAAGGCTGTTGCCCATCTTGATAATTCCCTCACCGGGTTGGGCCAACAGCAAATATTTCCGCTGCGGCTCGGACAAGCCGTACAGTTCTACTACGCTGTCAATGTCCTTGGTCTGACGCAGCATAACTACAAATTCGGAGTTTGCCAGCATTGCATAGGCTGTGTCATTGGTTAGGCAGTCTTGCACATTCTGCGTGATGCCGGTGGCGTAGGCGTTGTACTTCCTAAAACGTTTCCAGCTTGTGTACAGGAAATTGGCGCTCAAAGAATCGCGCAGTAGCAGATAGATTTCATCAAAGTATACCCATGTGGCGGCCTTGGGGTCGTTGCGTTCGTTGCTCATAACGGCGGTGTTGATGTACTCCAACATGGACAGCATAGCAACTGGCTTTAGCTGTTCCCCCAAGCTCTGGATGTTGAAGCAGATCAGGCGGTTGCTCATGTCCACGTTGGTGGGCTGGGCGAACGCTTGCATACTGCCGGTGGCGAAAATTCGCAATGCAAGCGCGATTTCCTTTGACCGTTTATCGCGTTGATTGTTCAGTGCCATCCACAAGTCTTTGATGGTCGGGCATGGCGCGGTATAGTTGGATTCCATCAAAGGTTTATAGATGTTTTCAAGGGCATCGTCAATCAGACTTTTATCACCGGCCAGAATATGCTCCTTGCCCATTATCTGCTCACACAGGCTCAATACAAATTCTGCCTTAGCAACATGGGGAGGAATTTTCGTTGCCTTATCGTATTTGAAGTCCAGCGGATTAAAGTGCGTAGCGCTGTCCACCGAGATATTCACAACCTCGCCGCCCAATTCCTGCACAAGCGGCGCGTACTCATTTTCGGGATCTACGACATAGAATCTAGCCTTAGTAAACCGCAGATACAGCATCAAAATTTCCAGCTTAACAAACATGGATTTACCGCCGCCGGAGGTAGCGACAACCATTGCATTGCCGTTCACAAGGCTAGTGCGCAGCCCGATGATGAGATTGCCTGTCACGGCGTTTCTGCCGTAACAGATGCCGCCCGGAGTGAGAATTTCTTGCGTATTGAACGGTACAAGTGCTGTCAGCGATTTCGTCAGCATCGTGCGCACACTCTCGATGCGGCGCAAGCCGTAAGGCATGGCCGTGTTAAAGGCGCGTTCCTGCTGAAAATACAACTCGGTGAATCGGCAGTTATAGTTTGCCGCCGTGGTTTTCAGTGCATCGGTTTCCAGCGCGAGATCTTCCAGTGTGTCAGCAAAGTAAGTGACGGTGAGCAGGCTCAAAAACATCTGCTGGTCGTTCTCCGTCATTTCTTTGCGGATGTTGGCAATGATGCGGTCCTGCTCCTGCGTCCGCTGCGGTACGGAGGAAGTGAAGTCCAGATTTTCCACGGATTTCTTATTGAAACGGACTTTCTCGGCATCGGTTTTCATCTGCGCATTGTCAATTTCTTTGAAAGCATCCTCGGTTTCCACCGGCTCAATGTCGATTGATAACACAATGTATGGCACTTGCTGGAGCAGAGCAGAGATAAACTTATCATCAAGCTGCTGCGGGTACTCGCTGATCGTCATGCACTTGGCATAAAAATCCTCGATTTCAATATGCTTTTTGCAAAAGCGGATGCAGTCCGGGGCGATAGAATCGCGGAAGTCCTGCCCCAGTTTGGCGCAATTATCAAAGTCGAAGTTAAAATGACCCTCCTCGGAAATGCGGAAAAACTTGTGCAGTACCTCCAGCCGTGCGCGGTTGTCCAGCGGCGTGACGGCACATTCCAAGGCGGAAAATGCAGACAGCAAATGCCCCTGCACCTGTACAAAGCGTTCGCGGGCCTCTTTTACGCCGGGTTTGTTCGTGGACACGATGATGTATTTATGCTGCACCACATTTCCATTTTCGCGGGCGTTGGCCTTGATTTGGCGGTTACGCTCGGCGCGGAGGGCATCAAAGCCGTCGTTCTCGCGGTGGTACAGCACATCACGGGCAAAGGCTTTTTCATCCATGCGCTGGCTGACGATGCAGACTTGCATCCAGCAGTCAGCGGGGATGCCCGCGTAGACCGTGCCAAGCTGCGTTAGAATATTCTGCTTGGCCGCGTCACTCTGCATGGCGTAGTTGATGTCGCTGATTTGCCACATCAAGCTGAACACATTTTCCGATTGCCAAACACCGTCTGCATAGATTCTGTCGATGGGGATGCTCTGCTGCACCGAACGCGGCATTTTATGGCTGCCGCGCGTTTTTCGCGTAGATGCGTACTCACTTAGTCTCAATGCTTATCACCTTTTTTCTTTTTGCAATATTTGTTGTCGGTTTTCCATAGCCGCCAATCGTTTCTGATAACTGTGCTGTCTATTACAACAAGCAGGAATTTTTCAAAGGTCAGACAGTCATAAGTGAAAAATCCTGCTGCTGCAATCGGCGCAGCGGCCACAATGCAGACCCAGCCCGCCGTTTCATGACCCAACAGCGGGGTCAGCCCCAAATAGACCGCAACTGCCACGGCAATGGCCGCGCCGGAGCAAATCATCTGCCGCAGATTCAGCCCCAAAAAGATTTCCTCTTGGTAATGGCGGATTTCTTTATTTATCGGAATTTGCATATTACAACCCCATCATTTCATGGATAATTCGGTCAGAGCCTTTGATAAGGCCAACCAATACGAGCATATTGAAAACTGTTTCTGCAAGATAACTCCACACAATAGTGGTTGCCTCGCCGCCTGTCACAGTCGGCGTACCGACAAATGCTGAGTAAATCACGCAGGCCAGTACAATGACCGCACCCTCTAAGCACACGCCGACATAACTTTTCAAAAACGATATGCCCACGGATTGTGTGCTTTCCCCCGCAAAAGCCGCCAGCGGCAGCGGAGCCAGCGCTGTGTACATATACAAACGGAAGAAGCGACCATACACGGTAAGGATCATTACAAAGGAAAGCACCGTAATGAACAAGCTGCCGAGAATCGTTACGAGCCATAGCGGTATGCTGGCGAGAAATCCCACATTTTCGATAGCGGTCTGCATTTCTGCGGGCAGCGACACCATAGCTTCTGAGATACCGCCCATGCTGTCGGCCATATCTGTGACGATGCCGTTACAGATGGAAAACACATTCAGCATAATGTCCATGCCATATCCCACAAGTGCCTTTGCCGCCACAAAGCGGAGAAAGTAGTGGATAGCAGCTTCGGGGCGTTTTAACTCGTGAAAATTCATTGTGTTTTTGCATAGCGATATAGCAAAGAACAGCACGACCAGTGCATAGCCAATGCCAACCATACCATTGTGCAGTGTCTGCATCACGCTCCACACTGCGCCGCCCTTAAAAGTTTGGGGGCCGGTTGTCACCAGCCCCCATAACTCACCCAGCTTTCCATTCCATGTAGAAAAGGCGTTGTTCAGATTTTCGACGATCCAGTTTTGATTCAAGTTTTCACCCACTTTCAGATAAAAGAAAACAGCCGACAGAAAGTCTGCCGACTGCATAGCTTAATTAAAAAAATTGTTTGTTATTAGGGTGTCCATTGTAGAAGCAACTGCATCACACACTTCATCAAAGCTGATGGTGGAAGCGTAGTCGAAATCTTTTCGGTAATTATCCCATTGCCTACGCATAATCTCGCTGTTTCGCACCGCTTCCACAATTGCTCTATAATCTTGCAAAATCGAATCAGAGCCTCGCTTACTGGCTGTAGCCATCAGTGCCGCCCCTAAAGCGGGAAAGTCTATATTTTCTGCTTGCAGTTTGGTAAGGATATAGACATCATAATAATCTCTTGGCCGGGTATTCTGGTCACTGCGAGATATTACAGTCTCCAGCTTTTCCGCCAGAATGGTGGCCAAATTGTATGCCATAACTTGAATATGACGATCTTCCAGCATCAACTTGTAGTCATATTGAATTTCGCGTGGTGTGATTTTATCGCCAGTAGTGATGTCCAGCTTTAAGGGGACTGCCATAGGCGGAAAATCGGCTGTCAAAGCTACGCGGTATCCAGTATATTCATCACCCTCCCGGATTTCACCAATGCTTTTGAATGTAAATGTGATGTCATCGTCAACAGGAACGGTGAGAATCTGCTCTATCATTTTTTGGACGGCATCCTGCGTAACTGGATAACCCTTTATGGTTGCATCCATATCCATTGTCGCTCTGGAGTTCAGCCCCACCATAGAGGAAATTAAAAAGCCACCTTTGATAATGTAATTATCCCGATACGGGGATAATGATACCCGCTCCAAGAATCGTTCCAGCATATAATTTTGCAGAACAAGCTGTGCGGAAATCTGGTTTTCTTTCGCCAGCTTTTTCATAATAGCTTTCAGCTGCATAGCGTTTTTCATAATAGTACCTCCAAATAAGGACGCAGCCGCTTTTCTACGCGTAGTTGATGAGCATATTCCGAAAGCAAAGGAATGTTCTTATCTTTACGGCCAGCGTACCGCTTGAATGCATCTGTAATGATCTGAATATCCGTGTGGCTGATGGGCTTTAGAATTTCACATAGGGTTTTTTCTGCATTGTAGGCCCGGACTGTATTTCCGGCAGGGGTGTCAACCAGCGCGATTCCAAGACTGTAATAAGGCTCTTTCTTGCAAGAGCATAAAATTCCCGCTGCTTTTGGACTGGATGTATTATATCCATAGGGAAATGCCATGTGAAACTTGTGTGGTGTCCTGTCAGTCAAATCATGCAGAAACAATGCGGTATCCAATGCAAATACACCACGCTTATATCGCTCTTGAATGGATACAAATTCATCCTCCCAAACTTCCGGCAGGGTATATACCCCACGGGAGACCTGATCTAATCGGCCTGTATCGGCCAAATATTTCAAACTTCCGCGTGATATTCCGGCAGAAGAAATCATAGCAGCAGTTACGATGCCATTATTTTGGGAAGCCAACTCTATAATCTTCGTTGTAGAATCCATAGCACACACCTTCTCTTAAATTGACTTTCACGCTAAACATTATACGCTTATTTAGCATAAAAGTCAACGAGACGGCATCGCTTACAGAATCATATCAAGAATATCCTTTGCAAAGTAAATGACTACGCCGCCAAAAAACGTCATAAAACCTTGCGCCCGCTGGCTGGCATCGTGGCCTTTGAGGGCAAGGCCGATTTGCACGATGCCGAAGCCCAGCAGGATTGCGCCGATGGCTTTGATGGCGCTGAACACAAAGTCGCTCAGATTGTTGATGGTCGTCAGCGGATCATCTGCAAAGGCAGGCATGGCCATAACAAAAGCAGCGGCAACCACCGTCGCCGCCACAAGATAAAGGCGCTTGATTTTGCGGTCAGTCACCTTGGTCGTATTGAGAGAAGTTTTCTTCATTTTCATAATAATTTTCCTCCGGGTGTTTTTCTAAGGAGTCGAGCTGTTCGTACATTTCTTCGGTGATTTCGGGTGCTGTCGCTGCGGCAACAGCGTCCATTGTGATAGTGACGGCGTCACCCATATAGTCGGGCGGCATTACATAAGGCTCACCTCCTGCATCGGGTGTATATTTTACATTCGGGTGATGAAGCAGATTATACTTTTTGTCGATGACCGGGTCCTCGCTGCGCATCAGCAGCAGGCACTCATCGTCACGCATACGGCGGATTTCATCGGGCATACACAGTTCACGGCCCGCCGTTTGCAGGCTGTCGCTGCTGCTGCCCCGGCTGCCTTTGCCAATGCTTTGGCTTTTGGTGCGTTCGGTTTCCTTGCCGAGAATTTTGGAAAGATACTCGTATGTACCGTACTCGTTACCGCCGAGGTAAAGCAGGGTGTCACAGTTTCCGATTATGCCTTCCCAATCGTCTTTGAACAGGCTTTTTAGCTGGGCAATGTTCTGCAAAACAATGTCACAGCTGATATTTCGGCTGCGGCACACTGCCAAGATATTTTTGAAGTTCTTGGGCAAGGCAACATTTGCAAACTCGTCCATCATCAGCCGCACATGAACCGGCAGCGCACCGTTGTATTCCGGCGTGGAATCTGCCAAACGAAAAAGCTGGTCAAAAAGCTGCGTGTAGAGCATCGTTGCAATGAAATTAAAAGTTGTATCATTGTCGGGCAAAACAATAAATAATGCCCGCTGCTCCAGCCCCATACGCGGCAGGAACATTTCATCGCGCGAAGTCATTTCCGCAAACTTGCGGGAGTTGAACATGTACATGTTTGCCGCTGCCGAAATTAAGATGGATTGCAGCGTCTTTTTCGCACCCAACATAAAAGACTTGAATTGCAGGACAGCGGGGTGCTGCGGGTCGCGGCGCTCCAGTTCTCCAAACAGCATCATCAAGGGGTTCTCGACCATTTCATTTTCGCTGACTTGGCAATTCAGAATCATATACATCAATGTGGAAAAATTCTGCTCACTGGCAGGGGCTTCGTACATGAGATAGAGAATCAGTGCGGAGATCAGCAGCACAGAAGAATCATCCCAAAACTTATCACCGCCGCTGGGGGCATCCTTGGGTTTGGTGTTGTTGACAATGGCGAACGCCAGCTTGATGGCGTCCTCATCGGTTTCGAGATAGGCCATCGGATTGTAATGGCCTTGAAAATGCACAAGGTCAAGCACTGTCACGCTGATACCTTTCGTTTCCATGATTCTGCCGAGGGTGCGCGTCAATTCCCCTTTGGGGTCCAGAAATAGATATGAGCCAATCAGTTGCAGCGCGTTGGGCTTCACATAAAAGCGTGTCTTGCCGCTGCCAGATCCGCCGATTACGATAATGTTGAGATTATGTTTATGCGCGTGGCTGTCGGTGCTGAAGCGTACATTCTCGGTCAAAATGTAATTTTCTTTGGTGTCTTTGGTATTGCGGTACTTGATGTTTAGTCTGTGGGCGCTGCCCCACTTGGCCGTGCCGTGCTCTGCGCCGGGGTGGCGATCTGCTTGGTCGAGCATATAGCAGTAGACGGCCAATGGATAAAGCACCAGCACCGCCAGCAGGAATTTTGGAGTGCTGGCGCACCAGCGCAGCATGGATGGGGTGTGCAGAATTTCGGACAACACTGCGGTGATTTCTGCCAGCCCCTGTGCCTGTTCAGTTGCCTGTGCCAGCGCTGCGGCAGTAAACAGCAGCGGTATCAGCAACAGCCCGTACAGAATAATTTCTGTGCGGCGGTCCTTATTCGGGCGCATGATGTTTAGCGGGCCTCATCCCGCTGCGGTGCGCTCTGACCGCGCTGCAAACCGAGTGCCTTTTCCACAGTGTCTCCAATAGTCACAGACAGTTCCCGAATTTCTTCCAGTGTTTTGCGTTCCTCGCCGGGTGGAATGTGGGTATCCATCCCGTCCAAAACAGCGGCAGCGGTATCGGGCATCGGCAGGGAAAACCGCCCGCAAAACTCCACCGATACTGCCATAGCCGTTTTTTGTAGATAGGGCGCTTGGGAGATACCCGGCGTGTGCTGCTCTGCGGTTGCAATGACGATTTCGGCGGACAGTCGTGCCAGCACTTCACGCTGCGGCATGGCCGTTGGGAACACAATCGCGTGTTGCTCGGCATCGTACCCGACAACGCCCTCATTTTGAAATATGATGTTGACCGGGGAAAGGCGCTCCAGTTCCTTGATGGCCTTGTCCATCTGCTCCGGCTTGATTTCAGGAATCGGATACGGCTTATTGCCGTAGGTCATGGACACATCGAAAAATGAGCCGACATTATAATAACCATTGACGCGCACAAGCTGCGGGATGCCTTTTGCCCCTTTGTTTACGCGTCGCCCGAATTTATCCCAGTCTTTGGCGGTCAATACGGCCCGCGCTTGCGGCAGGGTTTGCAGCACAAGTGCTGCATTGCCGGATGTGATATGGCTGCCAAGCCGCCCCCTGCCGTACAGATAGTCGGCAAGGCGCTGGCCATCCTGCACAACTTCCTGCAATACGGATTTTTGCGCCGCAATGGTTTCTTTAAGTTCGGCTTGCTTTTTGGCTTTCCACTCCTCGATGGGTAATCGCTGTTCGTACATTTATCGCTCCTCCTTCGCAGTAATATCCTGCACTTTTTCCTGCGCCTGTTCTGCCTTCTGCGCTGCATTTTTCAGTGCCATAATTGTGGCTCGCACAGATGGGCGTGGATCAATATCCAAAGGATTCTTCCCGCGCGTCAACAAGCTGTCGCCGGATTGACGGCGGGTTGGGTCTTTTTTTCGGTCTGCCGTAGTGACCTTGGGAATGGCATATCCCAACTGCTCATAGATGCGGTTCAGTTTGGCGACATCTTCAGCTTTGAACATGACGTCAACTTTTTCGTTCTGTGCCTTATCCTTGATGACCGCGAACAAGACGCCGTACTGCTTTGCCAATTCCTTAAACTGTCCCACGTCTTTGCTTTGCAGGGCAATAATTTTTAGTTCCTTGCCCTCCCGCAACAGACGGTCAAGGCTGGTTTTGCCTTTCACTTTAGGATTTTCCTTGGCGTAGGCCAGCGATAAGGCCAGTGCGTTTTTAATGCCCAGCGCAGACAGCTTAATGGCTACTTCGGTAACCTGTAAGGCTTCCCGCACCATCTGATCGGCTGCTTCGCCTCCGTTGTTCATCTTGTTTCACCTCATTTCGTTCTTCCTGTGCGGCAAGTTCTGCTTGCCGTAGTTTTTCCTGCACCTCGGCAGCATCTGTTTCGATGTCGGAACAGATGTAAACCTCATGGCGCAGGGCTTTCATTTGCTGGGTCAGTGATTTGATTTTTTCTTCCCGCGCGGCACGTTCCGGTTCACGCTTTTGCCGATATAAAACTTTGCGCTGGCGGGCAAGCTGTTGGATTTGGACTTCTGCATTTTCCTTGTAGGCCAGCAGTTCATCCATAGTTTCAATATGGTTTTCCCATAGGAATTTTGTCTGCTGCTGGTATCGGCTGAACAGCAGAAAATCCTCACGCAGCAAAAAGTAGCAGCGCTTTGTGCTCTTGCCGTGGTAGGCTTTCCGCAGCAGGGCGCAGTAGTGATAGTAGCAAGCCATAAAGCCGGACACCTTGGGATACCGGCGTGGCAGCTTGCCGCGATACCGCACCCGCTGCACAGGGGGCTGTAATTCTGTGGGCTGCCATTTCGGTTTTTCCGGGGCGTTTTCCTGCCGGTATTCCTGCTGCATTTCGATGGGCATGCGGTGCAGTTGGCGGTAATACTCCCGCAGCGCTGTTTCAGAAAAGCGCGGGTCGAGCCGGTCAATGCGGATATTTCGCTGAGCGTCTTTATGGCGCACGGCCATGTGTTCCACACGCGGGCCATATTTGACCGTGTAGCCCATGTTCTGCAATTCCGTGATAAAGCCATCTCGGCAAGCTGGTATTCGTTGGAGCTGCCGGTGGGTTGCCAGCCGTTGCCCTTGCCGTTTTTGTTTTCTCCTGCGGCAGTCAGCGTTTTGTTGTACGCGGCAATTTCGTCAGCGTTGACCTCATAGGTCTTTGCGATGGCCTGCGTTTCCGCAGAAAAATCCCACTTCGGATGCTCGTTATCGTAGGTCTTATCAATGTAGGCATCCAGAATGCTTTGCAGGGTGTAGCTGCCGCTGCGGGTCTGCTCAAACTGTTCTACTTTGGACAGGTCGGACACAAGGAAGAATGTAAAGCCCGCGCCCTCCAGTTCCAGTCCATTGCTTTGGCCGCTGGAGGATACGATTTTGCTGATTTCCACATTGCCTTTGGCAACTTGGTCTTGGCTCTCGGCCAGCGCATTGTCAGCATGGATGTGGTAATTGGCGCTGTAACTGGTCTTGTCGATCTGTTCACCGGCTGCCTGTCGGTTGTCGGCAAAGGTGGTCTTTTCTACATACCAACCCTCATCAGAATAGGCGGGTGTGATGTAGTAATTATGCTCATCGACAAGATAGCCGTCTGCAAAGGACAGGTAATAGGCATCGTAGGTCCAAGAGCCATCCAACGCTTTACCTTTAGAGACTGTAGAAAACTGGTTCTTGTACACCCAATCCGTGTACTGGCCGCTGCCGTTCTTGGCAAGCGCGGCGGTCCGCCCGGTGGCTGCCTTGGTGCGGCTGTCCACGGTGGGATAGGTGCCGGAAACAGCAAGAGCGCCGTCACGCAGCGGGATAACCACGCCGGTGGAGCGTTCTACGACATAATATTTGCCGAGGTACAAATTGCTGAAGCACAGCCAGCCGTTCTCAATTTTGGCGCTGGCAATAAGATGGTCTTTCTTCAGCACAGGCAGATAGTCAGATACCCACTGCCCGCTGTTGTTGCGGATTGTGGTATGCCAGATGGGATTGCCGTTCGCATCCACAATTTTGGAGTAGTCCACCACGCCGGTCACGCCATCGGGGTGCGTAATATCTTCGGCGGCGTAAAGGTCGTACACCGCGCCGTCCAGCGTGGCATCGCCGTGGGCTTGCCCGCTGGCAAGAGCTGTGCCGTGGGTGGTGCTGCCGCCCACATACCGCACGGCATCAAGGTCAACCTTGGAGATGCTGATTTCGCCCAAGGTGCGGTCATTTTTCATAACGCCGTCTGTTGGCGTGATTGTGTAGCTGTCCTCGTTGGCTGCTTTGCCGCTGTTGTCGGTGTTGTAGCTGCGGTTAGGGTTCTTGTACACATTGGAAATCGTGACAGTGGTTTCCACGCCGCCACTGGTAACCAGCTTGGTGCCGCCCTTGTCGGTTGTCAGGATGTCGGCATTGTAGTCGGCATTGTCCAGCCATAGCACGGAACTGTCATTGTCCTGCGTAATCTCGATATAATAGGCACGCTTGCCCAAGGGCGTTCCTGCCGTGCCGGGGCGGTCGATGTCCGTCCAGTCGCCAAAATACCCGGCAGGGGCTTTGGTTTCCACAAGGATAAACTTGCCCTGATTGCGCTGTGTGTAATACAGCGTGTGGCGCATCGCGTCATTGACGGCATAGGCGGCGCTGTTGATGACTGCATAGCTGCCGTCGCCCTGACGCTGCACGCTGTAGGTGTTGTAGCCCCCGGTGGGCTGGTATTTGCCGGTCACCACATCCCACTGATAGATCTCATACTGGGCATCGGCTGCGATCTGGTTGCCGGTTTCGCTGTCGGTTTTCTTGAGGTTGACCTGCAAACTCCACTCATCATTTTTCATAACATAGTCGTTGTTAGTGTTTGCGAGTACCGAGATGGTCTGGCTGCTGCCGTTCGTGCCCCAGTACTTGCCGAATCCATACGGTACTGTGATTTCCTCATAGCGGAACTGGATGCTTCCCAGCTGCGCTTTGGCCGCTGCTATAGCATTGTTGACAGCGTTCTGAGCCTCACCCTGCAATTCCGCAATCGCGGCGTCGCGGGCGCTGTTGGCGGCCGCATCAGCAGCCTCCTGCGTGGTGAAGGGTCCAACCTGTCCGTTGCGTGTGCCGGAGGTCTTAGTCACCGCGTAGTGCAGGCTCCAGCTTGCGGCTGCATCGCCGCCGTTCAAGTGATAATTATTGTCGTTCGTATGCCCGCTGGTGGTTACGGTCTGTTTGCTTGCCGGGCTGATAGACCAGCTGCCGCCCTCGATGGTGCCGGATTTGGTCGCGGGTTCGATTTCAATCGTTGCACCGTCCACTTTTTCCAGTGTGGCAGCCTGAATCTTGTCGGTACGCACACCATAGGAAAAATCAAAACTGCCGCTGGCGGTCTGGACAGGGGCATCCCAATCGGCAAAATACTCCTGCACGACGGGTTCGGGGGCTTCTTCGCCCTCACCGATTTCGGGACCGATCAGGGCAACGGTCTGCCAGCCCTCGCGACCGGGATTGTAGATGTAGGTGTAGTACCCACGGGCGGAAGCGTAGGTTTCCACACCGTTCAGCAGCTCATCGGCAGAGGCAAGATAAATTTCCGCGGCAGTGCTTTCAGGGAAGTTTTCGATGATATACATCTGTACATCGTCATAAATTGATGCGCAGAAATCCAAAAGAGAGATTTCTTCACCCTCGTCAGCGGAAAAAACAGCGGGCAGATCGTCCGCATCGCCCAAAGAAAGCTGGTTCAAGCCGCCCCAGATTCTGTACTGGTTGCCATAGTGGTCGCCGGGTACATACTGGTCTGCGCCAACCATAGAAGTATTGACATAAGTGTACGTTGGACAGTTCTTGGGCTGACCGTTGGCACCGTGGGTGCAGCAGTAGGCGGGTTCGCCGTTGAACCAAATCAGCCAAGTGCCATTGACTTTGGCGACCTTGGTGATTTTGCCGCTTGTTACGTCGGGGATAGGGCGTTCGCCGTAGGCAGCAATACCGGCATCAGCAAACGGAGATGCCACCGTGTGTTCACGGTCAATGGTGACATACAGCGTTTTAGTCTGCGTGCTGCCGTCGGGCGCGGTATAAACCAGCTGTGCGGTAAAATCCGCATCCGCCTGTACATATACGCCCATGACGGCGGCAGAGGTTTCATGGTAGCTATTGTGCAGCAAGGCATCGGCATCAGTGGCGGGTTCGCCGTAAAAGTCCAGCAGAGTCACGCTGTCCGGCAGAACCAGATCGAGCGTGCTGCCATCGGCAGGGTACTCCACCTGTGCCAGAATCGGCACAATGGCGTAGTCGGTATCTTCCAGCAAGGGCGTTGCCAGCGTATGATTGTCACTATCCAGCGCCTCGGCGCTCAAATAGCTATCCTGTTCCAAATCGGCATCCCACGCGCCAAGCCCGATTTTGGTCTCACCGGTCGCTACCGGCAAACCGTAGCTGCCAAGGTAGGAGCCTGTGGGGGCGTCCGGCATATCCTGATACAAAACCTCACCGTCAAAGGTGTAAGGCTCGTTTTCTTCAGCAGGCTCATCCGTGGTTGGTGCTGCGCTTTCCTCGGTAGCTGCTCCGGGGTCGGGGCTGCTGGCATCGGTCTGCCCGTTGTCGGTTTCAGACGGCTCGGTCTGCTGCTCCATCTGCACGGTTTCCTCGGTGGGCTGCGGTGTGGGTTCCTCCGCAAACGCTGCACCGGGCAGCATGGAGCAGAGCATTACCGCCGCCGCAAACAGTGCAGTAACGCGATGCTTCAATTTATAATGTGTTTCTTTCATTGTGAAATCCTTTCAAAACAGAGATTATTTCACGAAAAAAAGCGCCTGCAAAATGCAGACGCTGCGGTTATCTTTCGGGGGTATCCTGAGCGGGCTGGGCTTTGGCTTTTTCAAATTTTCGCACTTGGTTTACAAAACCGTCCAATAGGCAGGTATGCGCTTGTAGGTCAGCGTAGTAACAGGAACGGTCAAATCCACGGCGATCCATATCTTTGATCGTGCGAATGGAATCTGCCCATTCTCTATTTGTGTGAGAAATACGACCATCTCCATCACGGGTTTGAATGGCCGCTGCCAACACATATTTCGTGCGCTCCAAACCATATTCCGCCACTACCTGTTCAACAACGCCAGCGCCCAGCCGCAAACCATCAAAGCGCTGTGCAAGCGCTGCGTCAATCTCGTCCCGACACCTTTCATTCAAGTGGCAAGACGCATGGTACTGTGGCAATTCGCCGTGTTCGCGGGCATAAGTGACGGACTGTCGATATACTTTGGGTGGGTTCTGCTGCTGTTCCTTTTTCAGCAAGTCATCTGCGCGGTCTTCCACGCACTGAGCCACAATGCTCATATAATCGGTTTCCAGCTTGGAAAAATCCTTATACACATCCGCCAGCGGCGCGGGAGATTTCAGCAGCGCCCGCACCCGTGCAGGGGTGAGGTTCATTTCTTCCGTTGCAAGAATAATGTCCTCACGGACGCTGTACTCGTAGGCGTGGTGTAGAATTTCTTCTGGCGGCTGTGCGGTCAGCCATAGGCAATAGGCGCTCTGCTCCACCCGCATTTTTTCGCAGAGCTGCTCCTGCGGGGTCATTCGGCATCCTCAAAAACAAGAGAATTGCTTTCAAGAATATATTCCCAAAAGAAGCGTTTACCGTTCATATCCGCAGCATCATAGCAGAATGTGATAAGCGCCGGGAACATGGCTGCCGCTGCATCTTCGGAAACATTCAGCTTCTTCCCCGTGGCTGTGCAGTGGTTCAGATATTCCACCAGTTCGCCCAGCGTGGCCGCACTGCTTTCTTTCAAAATCGGTGTGCACGCTTCCGGCCACTCCTGTTTGTCCAGCGGCAACGCCAGCATTTCCTCGCTGATTGGGGCGCTGACTTCAATTTCTGTGTCTGGGCGCTGGCTGAAACCGTCCAGCACTTCAAGACAGCCTACGGTTTCTGCTTTTTCGAGCAGCGCAGCGGCCAAAACTTCAATAATATCATCGTAAGACATAACGTCCTCCTAAAAAGAAAAGCGCCCACAAAAGTGAGCGCTTGGGTAAAATATTCGGTTATGAGAACATCGGCAAACTGCCGTTTGCTGCATCTGTTTTCAGAATGGTGATCCAGTTGCTTTTGCCGTAGAGAAACCGCACGATATGCACCGTTTGCGTGGCATCGTCCACCGTATAGAACGCAAGGTAATTCATAACGATGGTGAAGCGGATTCCCCATAAGGAAAGCAGTTTGTCGGAAACGACTTCAAATTTGTGCGGGAATTCTGCCAGTGCTCCGATTTTTTCGTCGGCCACATCCAACAGCTTGTCGGCGGCAGTTGGATTTTTCAGTACAAGGTCGATATAGTCGTAGGCGTTCGCCATATCGCGCTCGGCGGCTTGGGTGACATGAATGTTGTATTTCATCTGCGCTCCCTGCGGTGGCGCAAATCAGCCATAACATCGGCAAAGGGGCGCGTGTTCCCGGCTTCTACGTCGGCAAGGCCCTCTTGCAGCTTGCTGTACAGTTCAATGCGGCCCGCCATTTCCTCGTAGGTTTCCATGCTCATAACGGCAAGGTCGCCCTTACCGTTTTTGGTAATAAAGACCGGCTCGTTGTAGGCATGGCAGTAAGAGGAAATGTCATTGTAGTTGTTTCTCAAATCTGCGCTGGAACGAATGTTCGGCATAGATAGCACCTCTCTTTCATACAAAAATTATATCATAATTTGTGTATGAAAACAAGTAGGAGTTTTAGTTGAATGTGACAGTCCAGTAGGTATACTGCCCCTCGGCGGTGGAGCAGAACCAACAAGCTACGCCCATGCTCGTAAAGCTGGCGTTGGTGATGTTGGCATAGTGGGCAGGACTGTTCTGCCAATAGCTGCATACGCTGCTGGCCGAGCCGATAGGACCGGCTGCGCAGATTTCGCTGCGGGTGGTCATGCCGCTGTGGTCGAACGCACCGCCCGCGACAAAGCTCTCGCAGCGGGAATCTGCCGCCGCGCTCAGCCCGCCGTCCATTGCCAGCGGGGAAAGTCCCACCGCCGCACGGATGGCGTTGATGTTCTCCTGCACGGCCCAGTATGCGCTGTCGCTGCTGTCGATGCTCCACCATTGCTCCGTACCGGCTGCTGGGTCGAACGGCACCGCACCATAACTCATACTAACCTGTGCCGGAGTGGCGGCTACGGTTTCCTCCACCGGGGCTTGCGTGGGTTCTGCGGTGGGGACCGCCGTAGGCTCTGCTGTCGGCGCGGGCGTGGGGGACTGTGTCGGTTCGGGTGTCGGCTCAGGGGTTGCTGTCTGCGCAGGTTCGGCAGTTGCAGCAGCTTCCATCGGCTGCGCAGTTTCTTCGGTGGCCGGTGAGATTTCCACCAGTGCAGCCGGTTCAGCCGCAAGAGTTTCATCCGCTGCCGCTGCACACCCGGACAGCGCCAATACTATGCCCAATGCAACAATAGATTTTTTCATAAAAACTACTCCTTTCATCCTTGGGGTGGTCGCGTATACGATTGGTCTTTCTGCCTTTAATCATAAAATTTATCGTTCCTCCTGTCCACGCTGTCGATTGTCGGTCTGACACTGTTGTTCCGGCCCGGTGTCGGTCACAATGTCTTTGTCGTTCATGTTCAGCAGTCCCTCCAGCACCGCAAGACGCTTACTCTTTTCAGTCAGTTCTGTTGCCTGTGGAAATGGCCGCTTGACTTCTTCCTCGGCGCTGGCAAGCTGCTGTTCCAACTGGATTTGCATATTGCGGGTCTTTTCAATGCTCGGTTCAATACCATTTGCCAAATTGGAAAGGCGTGTCAGATTGCCTAGCACATCAGCTCCCAGTTGAGTGCTATATGTACCAGAGCCAGCCAACCTTGCATGGTATTCGTTGCCAAAAGGCAGATGTTGGATTTGCAGTTCCATGCCCTTGAAATACCCGATAGGTACAGGCTTTTCGCTATTCAGTGCCAAGCCCAGCAGACCTAACAGGGCTTTCCCCGCAGGTTCTTTTTCGTAGTAAACTTTCTTTTCCAACTGGATACAGAAAACATCTTTGCCGTCCGCATCCACTGCGGAGTGTTCCTTTACGGTGGCGGCGTCTACCGTGGCATTTTCAATCTGATCTTTGCATTTTCGGATTTCAGCCGGGAAACCGATGGCAATTTTGTTCTCCAGTTCATACCGTTGGCTGTCATGGGCAGCTTTCAGTGTTTTAAGACGGGTCAACTGCACGTCCAAGTCCATCTTTTCCTTGATAAGCGGATTGCCTGCCGCCAATGCCTTTACCTCGGCGTAGGACAGTGCGGCCTCGTCCATATCATCGCAGCTGCGAGCCGGAGATTTTGAGGTCATGATCTGCCCGATGAATTTTTGCTTATTCTCGATAAGCTGCCATGAGTAGGCATCAAATGTCCCCTCCGTTACATAACGGAAAACATAGACCTCCTTATTTTCATTGCCCTGTCGTAATATTCTGCCCTCACGCTGCTCAATATCAGATGGCCGCCACGGTACATCCAGATGGTGCAGCGCCACAAGACGCTGTTGCACATTGGTGCCCGCTCCCATTTTGGCCGTGCTGCCCATCAGCACGCGAACGGCACCGCTGCGAACTTTTCCGAAAAGTTCCGTCTTGCGGGCATCGGTGTTCGCTTCATGGATGAAGGCAATTTCTGTTTCGGGGATTCCGCGTTCGATCAGCTTTGCTTTCATGTCATCGTAGACATTGAAAACGCCTGCCTTGGGCGTGGACAGATCGCAGAAAACAAGCTGCGCACTGCGTTGAGGCATGGTCTGCTCCCATATCTCAAAAATTTTGCCCACGCAGATATTGACCTTGCTGTCAGGATCGTCGGGCAAGTCGGGGTCGATCAAGCGCTGATCCAGCGCCAATTTGCGTCCGTCGTTGGTGATTTTCAGCATATTGTCCTCATAGGGCTTTACCATTTTATTGCGGATTTTGTCGGCTCGTTCGCCCAATTCCGCTACCATCTGTTTTTGTATTTCGGAGGGCTTTAGCTGGATGTTGGTCGGCTTGCCGCCCACAAGAGCAGGGACAGGCAGTTTCAGCATATCTGCTGTTTGAATGTCAGCGCATTCTTTGAACATTGCCATAAGTTCCGGCAGATTGAAAAAACGAGCAAAGCGTGTTTTTGTGCGGTAGCCGGTTCCCTCCGGCGCAAGTTCGATGGCTGTGACGGTTTCGCCAAAGGTGGCCGCCCAACTGTCAAAGTTTGCAAGGCCGTTGCGTTCCAAGGTGTACTGCTGCAAATAGCGCTGCATGGTATATAGCTCGGTCATGCTGTTGGAAATGGGGGTGCCCGTGGCAAACGTTACGCCCCGCGCCCCGGTGATTTCATCAAGGTACTGGCACTTCATAAACAGGTCACTGGCCTTTTGGCTCTCGGTGGTGCTGATACCCGCGATGTTGTGCATCTTTGTAACGGTCATGAGGTTCTTGAAATTGTGTGCTTCATCGACCATGAGGGAGTCTGCACCCAGTTCCTCAAAAGTCACCACATCATCCCGTTTCGGGGCGTCCAGTAAATTTGACAGCTTGGTTTTCAACTGCTTTTTCTTACTTTCCAACTGCTTGACGGTCAGACGGCTTTCGCTGTTGTCCATGCTCTCCAACTGCATCTCCAGTTCGTCAATTTGCTTACGGATAAACTCGGCTTTTCTGGCATCGGAAAGTGGAATCTTTTCAAACTGGCTGTGACCGATTACCACAATGTCATAGTTGCCGGTGGCGATTTTGGCGCAAAACCGTTTACGGTTTGACTTTTCAAAATCGCGCTGCGTTGTCACCAAAATGTTTGCGTTGGGGTATAGCTTCAGCGCTTCACTGGCAAACTGGCCTGTCAGATGATTTGGCACGGCGACAAGTGTTTTGCTGCATAATCCCAATCGCTTTTTCTCCATCGCGGCGGCGACCATCTCATAGGTCTTACCTGCGCCGACAGTGTGCGCCAGCAGTGTGTTGTGCCCATACAAAATATGTGCAATGGCATTGCGCTGGTGGGGCCGCAGCGCGATTTCCGGGTTCATGCCGAAAAACTGGATGTGGCTGCCGTTGTACTCACGGGGGCGAATGCAGTTGAACTTTTCATTGTACAGCGCCACCAAGCTTTCCCGGCGTTCACGGTCCTTGAAAATCCAGTCTTTAAAAGCATCTTCTATCATCCGCTGCTTGGCCTGTGCTTCTTCGGTGGCAGGACCATTGAGTTTATGCTGCTCCTTGCCGTTTTCGTCATAGATTGTATCGTAAATTTTGGTGGCCCGCAGGTTGAGTGCGTTCTCCAACAAATGATAGCCGTTGATACGTTTTGTGCCGTAGGTGTTCGTGACGCGGATATTATCGTTGCCCTGGCTCTTGTTGGAAATATACCAGTTATTCAGGTATTCATTGTAACGGACAGCTATTTTCTGTTCGCGGTAGGTTGACTGAAAAAGTTCATCGGCAAACCGCTTGATGATTTCCGGCCCGATCCATGTGACACCCAACCGAACCGTTATCTCGCCCGCCGTCAAGTCCTTGGGCTGCACCTGTTCCAACGCTTCTACATTGATGCGGAATGCCGGGTCTTGGTCGGCTGCAACATGAGCAATACGCAGCTTTTCGCGCACATTGCCGGATAAATACTCGTCCGCCATAAGGTAAACAGGGCTGCCGTCCTCCTGTTTGCGGAAAGGCTCTACAAAAATAACGCCCGCCAGTTCCTTAGCAAGCGTTGCTTCATCTTTCCCGGTAAGGTGCATCATGTAAGGCATATCGACCTTGGCACGTTCCCCGATGCTCAGTGCCAGAGCGTCCGATGCCGTGTCGGCGTGGTCTGGTATCTGTGCAGAGCGGATAGTCCTTTTGGTGAACATATCCGACTTGCTGATAAAGTTTCCTTTTTCATCGACATTTTCAAGTGAACACAGCAAATAGTAGCTGCTGTCATCCCGGAAAGACAACTCCGCGCTGCGGCTGTTGATTAGGCCGTGCTTGCCGCGGAAGGCATCATACTGGCGGTTAAGCTGGGCTTGCAGACGGCGGATTTCCTCGTCCGGCAAGTCCTGCAACTGCGCATCGATCAGAGCGCGGGTGGTATCGCGCAGTTCCACCAGTTTGCGGATACGCTCGGCAGATGCTGCGTTGGGATTACACTCCCGCATGACTGCGCCTTCGCGGTAATAGATTTTATCGTCCTTTACCGTGTAGCTGAAATTACGCACAAAGGGGTCGGCATCAATGTACTTGGTGTCCTCGCCGCTTTCTTCCTGCACAGAGATTTCGGCTTTTGTCAGCGTGGCGGTCAAGTGCTGCATGGCAGTGTCGATTTGCGTTTCCAGCAACGGCTTTCCGAAACGGTCCACCGCATCGGGGTCTATCGGCTGACAGGTGGAAGTCGGGCCATACGGACCGGAGACTATCTCCATTCTGCCGCAAATCATTTCGGAGTGCTCCACAAAGTAGCGGTTCATGGTAATGCCGTTGGCATCTTCTGCAAGGTGCAGCCAAGGCTCGTCCTGCTGGCGCAGTGTGTCACGCTTTTGCAGGAAAATTACATCCGTCATGATTTTAGTTCCGCTGCCCTTGAACGCATTGTTGGGCAAGCGCACCGCACCGATAAGGTCGCAGCGCTCGGCAATGTACTTGCGGGCACGGTCATCCTTTTTGTCCAATGTGCCGCTGGAGGTGATGATTGCCATGATGCCGCCGGTGCGCAGCTTGTCGATGCTCTTGGCAAAGAAATAGTCGTGAATGGGAAAATGCAGCCGGTTATACTGCGGGTCATTGACTTGGAAATTGCCGAAAGGGACATTGCCAATAACGCAGTCAAAATAGTTATCGGGGAGAAGCGCATTTTCATAGCCAGTCACTTGGATATTGGCCTTTTGATATAGCTGCTTTGAGATGCGGCCTGTGATGCTGTCCAATTCTACGCCGTAGAATTTGGCATCGCTGCTGCCAAAATGTCCGTGTGCGAGAAATGCGCCTGTGCCCATGCTGGGTTCTAGGATTTTTCCGCCCTTTACGCCGAAGCGTTCCAGTGCGCGGTAGATGGGGTGGATAACGGTGGCGGGGGTATAAAACGCCGTCAGGGTGCTGCTGCGGGCAGCTTCGTATTCGGATTCAGACAATGCTGCTTTCAGCTGGCTGTACTCGTTCGACCATGTACTTTTGTTCGGGTCGAACGCATCCGAAAGCCCGCCCCAGCCCGTGTACTGTGCTAAAATTTTCTGCTCATCCTCAAAAGCAGGGCTGCCGCCGTTCGCTACGCGCTGCTCGATTTCTTTCAGCTTTTGGATGGCGGCAATGTTGGCTGCAAACTTTTCGCGCGGTGCTGTCGGCAGGTTGTCCAGATAAGGGGCTTCATAGGTAATGGGTTCGCGGTGGTAAGGTTCATCTTCTGCCGAAAGCCGTTCTGCGTCCGCCATAACCTGTGCCACAAAGGGGCTGGGTTCTTCGATGACTTCGCCCACGATGGGTTCGGCAGTTTCTTCCGGCTGCTCTTGGCGGCTTGGAACTTCCGGGGCGGATAGTGCTGCATTTTTGGGGTTGGCAGCAAGCAGCCGCGCAAACTCCTCGTGGCTGACGGCACGGCCTACCAGCGGGAAACTTTCATCCCGCAGATGAATGTTTTCCCTGCCGATTTCCTCGACGGTAAAGGGTCTGTCATCTTCCAGATAAACCGTGCTGCCGATAGTTACAGGTGATTTTTCGACTTTTCTTGTAGTCGGATGATGCTTTTCAAACTCTGCTTCGGCGGTATTGATAAAATCCGAGAAGGCGCTGTTTTCAATGCCCTGCGCAGCAAGCTCGTGGTTATCTTGGAAGTAGTCGATATGGACAATGTTACCGTCAACCTCATAGCGGATTTCGTTCCGCAGAAGATTGGCATACACTTGGATCTCGTGCTCATCGTCCTCGGTGGTAGAGTAAGCAAACTCCACGCGGGTCAAGTCGGAGAAATTCGGCTCGTTTAGCCCCTCATTCTCGCAGAAATCCGTGATGGCGTGTTTTGCATGGTCGAGGGCGGCATCGTTCGCTGCGCGGGCGGCTTGCTGTTCTGCTGCCCATGCCTGATAGGGGGCTTTTTCGGCATCGGTCAGATACTGGTCGTTGTAAACCAAAAGCCGCAGGCGTTGGGCAACCTCTTTCCACTTCAAAACGCGGCGATACTCGCCGTCCTCTGTACGTCGGGTGATTTCAAGATTTTTGCCCATGTGGTCAAGAAAGCCGTGCCCACCATCACGGAAGAACCATGTGCCGCCGCCGATGCCGTATTCCTTTTTCAGCCAGCGGGCTTGATCTTCCTCGATAGGAAGTACCTGTGCAGAGAGATATTGCTGAATGCGAAATTTGCTATCTTCAAACCCGCCGCCTTTGCACAGTGCATCGGTAATGTCCTGCTCCGTAATGTACTTGCCGGATGCGTCAATGATGGGCTCGTTCCACTTTTTGGCTTCTGCCGCAAGGTCGATATTTTTTGCTTGCTGCTCATGGCTCGGCAGTCCTGCCTTTTCAGAATCTTCGGGAGTAAGAGTAAGCTGCTCCATCTGCTGCTGCACGGGTGTAGCCTTGATGGGAACCATCAGACGCCCTTGCTCGATGAGGTCAGCAATCTTTGCGGCAACAGCATCCCATGTCAGATTGACCTGTGCTGTTTTGGTAAGATAGTTACCCTCCCAAAGTTCAAGGTACATATCATGCCGGATAAAACCCACGGTATGGTCATCCACGAACAAATATGTATAAATTTGCTTGTAACAGTGCTTGCAAAAGGCGCTGCGCTCGGCAAGGTCGGGATGCTCATTGAAATATTCCAGAATAGCCGCATTGTCGGCACGGCTGAAGGATTCTTTCGCCAGCAAGCCTAGAATCAGTTCATCGCTCAGCGGCGGCAAATCAGAAATGGGTACAGAAAAAGCGGAGGGCGTGGTATCGCTCTCCGCTTGGGGTTCTTGTATTACAGGCTGTAAATCTGCTGCATCGCCAGTTCCTCGGCTTGGGCCTGCAAGGCGTTCATCCACTGCGTCCAGCCCATCGGGTCTGTCTGCCGGTTCGGGGCGGTGCTCTGCTGCATCAGCGTCTGCATCGTCTGTTCGATTTGCCGGTGTACTGCGTTGTCCATCTCCGCCAGATGTGGGTACAGCGTTCCCTCCAGCAGCATCTCGTCGAACACCATCGGCGCGTTCTCCAGCAGGAATTTCCGCCGCAGGCTGCCGTACTTGCCGATCTCCGGCATCGGCGGCTCGTTCAGCGTCAGCGCCGGGATTTGGTAGCCGTTCACCATCATGTACTCCATTGTTGACCTCCTTGGTGTTATTGCTTTCTTCCTGTTTGTCACCATAATAGCGGACTTTTTCGGCGCGTGCAACACTGTCGATTTCTCTCGTGATGCTACCGATCTGCTGCATGAGAGGCCGTGCCGCCTGTTGGCAAGCGCTGCCCAAACACAGAGTGATGCGGTTTGTATCAAACTGGTTCACGGACTCAAGGGCAGACAGGTCCAGCCGCGCAGTATCCACGCCGCACCGCAGCGCGGCCATATACAGACAGCTTTGGGTGATAAGCTGTAAAAATAGCTGCCGCTGTTCGTCTGGCTTGGCCCACTGTAAGCTGCTGCCATCTATGGCCTTTTCCAGCGCGGTTGTGAACATGGCGCTGCGCTGGGCAACGCAGGATGTGGAGAGCATGAGGAGGGCGCTCTGGATGCTGTCAGCGTGATTATCCGCTACGATTTTATCCCAAACAGGCCGCCAGTTCTGGTCTGTAATGACCCACGGCAGCGCGTCGGGGACCTCCGCACGGGGGATGGTATCGGAAATGTCAAACAGATACCGCAGCCGGGAAGAATTGGCGCGAGTGTCAAATACCGCGATACCGTGTGCGCCGCGCTTGACCCAGCGACCCGCATTATTATTCCAGTAAGCTATGTCGGCCACGGCTGTGGCGGTGGGGCTTTGCTCGTGAATCAAAAGCTGGTTCGGGAAACTATAATTATAAGCAATGGCCGCTGTCCGCAAAAATGCTTTCCAGCGGTCGCTGCTCTCCGTGACGGCTTGCAGTTGCTTTTTGGCAAGCGCACGGATATTTTCGTATTTTGCCATAGGCTGCTCCTTATCGCTCGTGCTGTTCTGCTTTTGACGGTGTGGCATTTTCAAGTTCCGGCAACAAGTTATCTACCTGCTTATACCCAATCGGCTGAACATAAAAAGCGTGTGTCTCGTTATCTTTGTGTGTCACAATAATATCGCTGACAGAGACGGAACGCATAGTTTTGGCGTTTGGACGGTCATCCCGATTATGCCGTGAATAAATGCTGTCCAGCGTTTCCCAACGCTCCATCTGCCCCTTGTACACGAGTTCGTAGTCCTTTGCTCCGGCAGCGAGCCTCGCAGGAGAATACTCCATAAAAACAAGGTCTCGCCTGTTAGTTTGATAGATTTCATAAGGGATTTGCACTCGCTTTTCGCTGCGAAATCCCCACGGAAAATAGGTGTCTGAATCAAATTGGAGTGGCTCATCCAGTTCATCTGAGAATACAACCGGTGTCACTGGCCGCCCACAATCCAAGGAATCCAGAATTTCATCCTTGAATTTTTCCACGCTTGTGTAAGGAACGATTTCACCGATCATCCCGCCTGCACCGAGATATTCGATGTAGCCGACTACTTTATCTGTCTTTTCTTCCATTATCTTTCCAACCTTTCCCAAAAAGATAGTTTGTTCCCGTAGCGTTCATCCTGCGGGCGTACCTTTGCGGCGGGCAGTTCACCGCTTGCCATATCTTCGACTTGCGGTAGAAAAAGTAGACGGCTGTATCGGTCTGCCTGGTCTTTGGATAGGCCCACGACTTTATCACCATTTAGTCCGCAGATGAGAAATCGCCCGCGCACGGTAATTCCCTCGTCATTGACCTGCCTGTTATATTTCAGCCGGCTTTGGGCTTTGCTGCATATCAGCCCGATGCGAGGTGTGCCAAACGGTTTTAGAATTTGGCTTTCACCCTCGATTACCTCGGAAACCGCAGTCGCCGCACTGGAAAAACCCGCTTGATAAGGGCAGTAGCTGGGTTCAACAACTAATAATCTCGTCATCGGTGTCCCCCCTCATCTGCTGCCGTGCTGGTGGGCGCGGGCATAGTTTTCCAGCAGTTTTACGATAACCTGCTGCATCTGGTCGCTTGTAAAGCCTTTCGGAAAGTATCGTTCAACTTTTGCAACGGGAATCATAAGCTGCGGGTCACGCGGCTTTACACTTGGCGGTTTGGCGGCCATAATATGCTGGATTTTTTCTGGTGTCAGTACGCTTTCCTTGCTGGCTTCTTTGAGCTTTTGCGCCTGTGATAGCGATGGTGTGCAACCCTCGGATTCCATGTAAGAGAGGAAGTCCTCTTGTTCTTCGGGGGTAAGGTAGCTAAGTTCTACGGCGGGAGTGGTTTTTAGCTTGCCATCATCCACCATTTTCATGAGTTCAGGGGTGAGTTTGTTCAGACGGATGAAGCGCTGGACTTGCTTAACACTTTCACCGGCTTCATCCGCGACAATTTGGTTTGAACGACGCTCATCAAAATTCGGGCCAACTTGGCCCGAATTTATTTTTGACGGTCTGCCGCTCTTTCTCTTTACGGCTTCCAGCTTCATCTGATACGCTTTCGCCTTTTCGCTCGGCAAAATATGCTCTCGTTGGCAGTTACTGTCCACCATCAGAATAATAGCAGTATCGTCGTCCATATCCCGCACAATGCAGGGCATAGTTTCCACGCCCGCCCGCTGGCTGGCATGACAGCGGCGGTGGCCCGCTACAATTTCATACCCACCATCTTTCCGAGGGCGGACAATGGCAGGGGTCATAACGCCGTATTCTTTTAAACTGTCCACCATTTTGTCCATTTCGTCATCGTCACGGACTTGAAAAGGATGATTCCGAAAGGGATGCAGTTCCGTCAGCGGCAAAATTTGGATTTTCTCTAATTTTGCGTCCTGCCGCTCCTGCTCACTCGAAAAGAGATTATCGAGTGAGGGCAGATTGATGTTGCTGCCGTACTCTCTCATTTTCCGTCACCTCCTTGGCAAGCGCTTTATATGCCATACTGGCTGGCCCGTTGGCATCGTAGGTCAGCACGCTATGTGTACTGGCAGCGCTTTCTGCTGTGCGCGTACTGACCGGGATTTCTGCACGGTAAATTTTCAGCGCGTGACCGTAGGCACTGCGCAGGGCAGCACACACATCTTTGGATAGGTTGGTGCGCTTGTCCACCATCGTCAGCACAATGCCGTCAATATCCAACCGGGGATTGATACGGCGCTTTACTTGGTTGACGGATTTGAACAGGGACACCAGACCTTTGAGGGCGAAATGCTGTGCCTGCACAGGAATCAGCACTCGATCCGCCGCAACAAGCGATGCCACGGTGATGATGCCCAGCGAGGGCATACAGTCGATCAAGCAGTAGTCATATTTATCCTTAAACGGCTCCAATGCCTGTTCCATGATTTTTTCGTGCGCCATAACATTTACAAGGCTCACTTCCATATCAGACAGACCAATGTCGGAGGGAATGAAATCTACCTTTTCTTCATGGTGAATTACCACTTCTGGCGGCTTTTCGTCCTTGATAACAGATTCCATTAGGTCGCTGATTGTTGCGCCGTTTTCGGTGCCCGCATAGCCGAGATAGCTGCTCAAATCGCCCTGCGGGTCGGCGTCCACCAACAGCACCTTGTAGCCCATCGCCGCAAGTGCTGTGCCAAGATTTACGGTGGTGGTCGTTTTGCCCACACCGCCTTTTTGGTTTGCTACTGCAATAGTTTTCATTTTCTGCTCCTTTACCGTTCCATGCTGATAAGTCTACGAGCCGCCAGCAGATAGTCGTTATAATCCTTGCCTATGGCGGGGGGCGTGTCCTGTACGACATATCCGCGTTCTGCAAGCTGTTTCGCAACAATTTTTGTGAAGTTTCGTCCGGGGTCGTCACGGTCAAAGCAAAGCGACACGCGCTTTACTTCGGGATGCTGCTGCAAAAAGTAGTCAATCGGCTGATGGTTCAACCCGCCCAGCGCCAAGTAGTGGACGCTGCGCCACGGGGAATCGTGTTTGTACTGCCGCAGCGTTGCGCCGGACATGGCATCAATGGGGGCTTCGTAGATTTCCACGGTATCGCAGTTTTCTGATTCGGCGGGAATCAGAAAACCATACTGCTTTTGACTGCCCGCGACATCTCCGCGAAAGCTGCCTTGACAGCCGCGCTGAAAAGCAGAGCGCGGTACGCCGTTTTCATCTTTGCCCACAAAAACGCAGTTGCGGTAGTTGCCGCGCGTAGTTTGGTATAGGATTCCACTACCCACACAGTAGCGCAGCACTTTCGGGCTGATGCCACGGTGCATCAGATAGGCCGTTGCAGCTTCGGTGTTTCGATCTGCGGTGGGTAACTCAAACGGGCGGGTCGTGTGCTGCTGGGGAGAAGAAGCCTTAGCCGTCTGAATAGAAACAGGCGCGGGAGCCATTGCACTCAACAACCGTACCGCCGAGACAAAGTCCATGCCCTCAACCTTTACCAGATAGTCGAGTGCATTGTTGCCACCCTTGCTCTGCGAAAACCAGTGAAACAGCCCATTTGCGGGCGTGATAACAAGGCTGCTGTGCGTCTTGGTGCAATACTCCTTGTCTGTTTTGCGGACAAGCTCGCCGGGATGGTAGGTTTCAAGGTACTGCATGACGCTGATGCGCCGTGCAGCCTCAATATTTTTTTGATATTTGCCCATGATGACCTCCGATTTTTGAAATTAAAAAAGCACCTTGCCTGTGGACAGGTAAGATGCTTATAAGAGCCGATATTCTCTTTTTCAGTTGGCTGTTTCTTCAGCCAGCTGGAGAGGGGGTGTGGGGGAGAGGAACACTGGGTCGGTATTCTACTAAAATGGTACACTTCCCCCTTGTTGGCGATATTGACATTCTAAAATGAACGATTTATAATGAGAAAAACGGTGGGGCATAAAAGCCTCGAATCCACAGTAGCTTTTTTCATCGCCAAAATCGCACCAAATGAGTCTTTTTTGGCGATTTTCGTCGCCAGCTTTTTTTCTGGCGACGAACCTGGCGATTTAGTCTGATTTTCACTACGAAATCGGACTAAAAACTCCGTCATAATAACTAATGCCTCTTGCTCGTGCGCCGATGCTATTTGTCACTGTTGCACAAGAAAAACGGGATTTTAAGATTTTCGTGATTCTCATAACCGCTTGAGTGGGGGTTCGAATCCCTCACGGCCCACCAATAAAAGAACGCAGACGCGCTGTTTTTGAAAAATGGTGTGGCTGCGATTCTTTATTTTTCGTACAATTCACGGCTCAACTGATTGCGTATCGACTCCCGGAGTTTTTTGTATTGCTGGGTGTAGATCATTAAAGTCGTGCTCGGCTGGGCGTGACCTGCTTCGGCGGCAACCGTGACAGCATCAATGCAGCAGGGGTCTGTTTTTTTGTGTGCAGAAGCTTTCCTGAGAGAAAAAAGCGTGGTATACTGAATGCAGCAATGCAGAGGCGGTAAGAGATAAAATTCGTTCTTAAAACCGCGTTCATTCGTTATGTAAAACAATTTTGACACTTGAAATTCCTTCGTGTAAAAGCAATTTGATAGACAATAGAGGTGCAATGTGGCAAGATGTTTCCGAAAGGGGGGCTGCGAATATGGAGATCGGGAAAAAGCTGAAGGATGCTCGTATGAAATCCGGATTTACGCAAGAAAACGTTGCTGAAAAGATCAATGTGTCCAGACAGACAATTTCAAATTGGGAAAACGAAAAATCGTATCCGGATATTATCAGCGTCATTGCGTTAAGCGATCTTTATTCCACAAGCCTTGATGATTTATTAAAGGGAGACCGGGAAATGATGGAGCATCTGGAAGAATGTACAAATGTTGTAAAAAGCACGCAGAAATTGATAGGCGCTATTATACTTAATGCGGTTACAGTGATTCTGTTGATTACTTTAAGTATGCTTTTGCCGGACAAGAGCTATTATTTGCTTGTGGTATTCTGTCTGGCTATTATGAGCTCGTCTGTGCTGCTGTATCAAATTATCAAACGGATTTAAGGAGAAATGGATGATAGAGTGGAATATGGTTTTGGCCGTGATATTTGTTGCAGCCGCAGTTGTTGGCGGGGCAGAAACCGTTTATCAGATCTACAAGCTAACGGTGCTTGATGCGGCTGCGCGTGGACTGGAACATCCGAAGCTGTGGGGGTTGCTTGCAGCCAATGGAAACAATTCAAGCGGATTGCTGTTATATCTGATACAAAGAAGAAATTATCCGCTGAAAACTATAGACGGTGAACAATTACAGCTTATTGAAAAAAGAAAAAAATCCGCCGGAATAGGTCTGGCGTTTATGGCCGTTGGTGCCATTGGATTTGTTTTGTGCTTTGGCGTGTTGACTACGTGATAGTGTTATAAGAAGTTGAGCAAGACTCATTCCAGCTTGCGGAGGGAACACCACAATGATACTATGCTTTTCAGGGACCGGAAACAGCCGCTATATCGCAGAGCGCATTGCAGAGGCGCTGCAGGACGAAATAGTGGACTTGAATGCAAAAATCAAGGCGGCAGACTATGCGCCGATACAGGCGGGGGAAGATATTGTCCTCGTCACACCTACCTATGCGTGGCGTATCCCGCAAATCGTGTCTGTGTGGCTTACTAAAACGGAGCTGCTTTCGGCAAAGCGCATTTGGTTTGTGATGGATTGCGGCAGCGAGATCGGTAATGCCGCAAAATTCAATCGTGTCCTTGCCGAAGAAAAGCGCCTGCAGTATAAGGGCACGGCACAGATCGTCATGCCGGAAAATTATATCGCCATGTTCAAGGCCCCGGAGAGGGAAGAGGCCGAAAGCATCGTGAGGGCAGCCGAGCCTGCTATCGCAGACGCCATTGCCTGCCTGAAAGAAAAAAAGCCTTTCCCGGCAACGCGAAGCAACCTCTATGACCGGTTTATGAGCAGCGCAGTAAATCCGATTTTTTATCGGCTTTTTGTGAAAGCTGCTGCGTTTCAGGTGAGTGATGCCTGCATCGGCTGCGGACAATGCGCCGACCGTTGCCCGCTGAACAACATTACCATCAGGGCCGGAAGGCCGGTGTGGGGAAACGATTGTACCCATTGCATGGCATGTATCTGCTATTGTCCGACCAAAGCGATTGAATACGGGAAAAAGAGTGTTGGAAAACCGCGCTACCATTTTGAGCAGCTGGGCCGCCGATAAGGAATGAGTGGGGGAGAGTACGATGGTAAAGTATAGAGAAATTGAGCCTTCTGATGATGCAAGAGTTGCCGAGATCGCCCGCTATAATTTGAAGAAGTTCCATCTGGATCTTCCGGGGACAGTATATTTCGACCCGGAGTTGGACCACCTGAGTACCTTTTACAGCGAGAAGCCCGATAAGCGCCGGTACTTTGTCGCGCTTGGTAAGGACGGCCAGGTTATTGGCGGTGCGGGGTTTGCGGAATTTGAAGGTCTGGACGATTGTGCAGAACTCCAAAAGCTCTATCTGGTGGATTCCGTCAAAGGGAAAGGCTACGGAAAAGATCTGGTACAGCTCGTTGAGGAGGGCGCAAAAGCGGCAGGGTACAAGAGCTTGTATCTGGAAACACATACAAACTTTGCCGTAGCCCTGCAGCTGTATGAGAAGATGGGATTTCAGCAGATCGAGAAGCTGTGTGTGACCCAGCACAGCACGATGAACCGATTCTATTTGAAGAAGCTGTAATGCGATTGCAAACATACGGCGCTGGAATATATGCAAACCGGGCCGGGAATCCCGGTGCTGTAAAGCAAATTTTGGGGGCTTGTATATAATTCGGCCTGTTTCCTTGGAGGACCGCTTCGGCGGCCCTCCCTTTTTTGTAAATGTGCCTGCTTACCCGCCTGTGCCCGGATGCTGCGGCAAAAGGGGACGGCAGGGCAGGAAAAAGAATGGAATTTTCACAAAGAATCAAGTTGTTTTGGGGATGGAACAGCCGCAGACGGTGGCGTATAATGCAGATACATTGAGTGAAAAGTACTGTCATTTTGCAAAGAAGGAGAACACTATGCAGACTTGTACACTGGCGGTCGACATCGGCGCATCCAGCGGGCGGCACATTGTCGGCACCGTGCAGGACGGCAGGATCGTCCTGCAGGAGGTCTACCGCTTTGAGAACGGCGTCCGGCGCAAGGACGGCCACCTCTGCTGGGACATCGACACGCTGGCCAGAGAGGTCGTCAACGGCCTGCGCGCCGCCCACGATGCCGGGTTTGCCCCCGCAACCATCGGCATTGACACCTGGGCGGTGGATTTCGTTCTGCTGGACGAGGCAGGGCAGCGCATCGGCGATGCCGTGGCCTACCGCGATGAGCGCACCGAGGGCATCCGCGAGGCGCTTGAAAAGGAGTACGGCCTGACCTTTGCCGAGCATTATGCCCGCACCGGCATCCAGTACCAGCCATTCAATACGGTCTACCAGCTTATGGCCCTCAAGAAGGAACACCCCGAGCAGCTGGCAGCCGCCCGGACCTTCCTGATGGTGCCCGATTACCTCAACTACCTGCTCTGCGGCGTGGCCGCCAATGAGTATACCAACGCCAGCACAACGGCACTGGTCGGCGCGGACAGCAAGGACTGGGACGATGCGCTGCTGCAAAGGCTCGGCCTGCCGCGCGGCATCTTCCAGCCTATCAAAACGGCGGGTACCGTGCTGGGGCATTTGACAACGGCAGTGCAGGCAGAGGTCGGCTTTGATGCCGAGGTCATCCTGCCTGCGACCCATGACACCGGCTCGGCCTTTCTGGCGGTGCCAGCGCGGGACGAGTTCGCCGCCTACCTCTCCAGCGGCACATGGAGCCTGCTCGGCGTCGAAAACCCGCGCGCCATCACCAACCCCGAGAGCTGCGCCGCCAACTTTACAAACGAGGGCGGTTACGAGTACCGCTACCGCTATCTCAAGAACATCATGGGCCTGTGGATGATCCAGTCCATCCGCCGCGAACTGGGCGAGCAGACCGGCACACGGCCCAGTTTCCCGGAACTGATCGCCGCCGCCAAGGGGGCGGCAGACTTCCCCAGCTGTGTCGATCCGGACGACAACCGCTTTTTGGCGC
This sequence comes from Oscillospiraceae bacterium, assembly GCA_025757985.1. Taxonomy (NCBI): domain Bacteria; kingdom Bacillati; phylum Bacillota; class Clostridia; order Eubacteriales; family Oscillospiraceae; species Oscillospiraceae bacterium. The sequence continues at coordinate 1,731,931 of CP107210.1, read as the reverse complement.
CGGAGTCGATGATCGAGGCGGTCAAGGCCGCCTGCGCAGACACGCAGCAGCAGGTCCCCGCCACCACCGGTGAGGTTATGCAGTGCGTTTACAACTCCCTGACGCAGGATTACCGCCGCGCGGTGGAAAAGCTGCAGACGCTGACCGGCAAGACCTACACCAGCCTGAACATTGTGGGCGGCGGCAGTCAGGATGCCTACCTCAACCAGCAGACCGCCAACGCGACCGGCCTGCCCGTCTTTGCCGGCCCAACTGAGGGCACGGCGCTGGGCAACCTGATGGTGCAGTTCATCCACGCGGGCGTGTTTGCTGATCTGGCCGAGGCCCGCGCCGCTATCAAGCGCAGCTTTGAAATTAAGGAATACCAGCCGCAGTAAACGGCCCGGCGGGGTGGGGGCACCCCGCCCTACTTACCCGCAAACAACCTTTTGCCTTACACGACAGGGCCGGGCATGCCCGGCCCCTACCAAATACAACAAATTCACATACAGGAGGTCCACCATGTTAGTTGAAACCAAGGCCCGCGTTGGCGTGTTTGCTATTGCGCTGGGCGCTTATCTGCCGCAGTTCCCCACGCTGGTGCCGGAGTTTGAGGGCCAGTACGCCGCCTTCAAAAAGACGCTGCCCGACACCGTTGAGATCGTTGACGGCGGCATCGTCACGACCAAGGAGCAGTCGATGGCAGCAGGCGATAAGTTCCGCGCTGCCGATGTTGATCTGGTCATCCTGCAGCTGCTGACCTACGCTACCTCTTATAATATGCTGCCGGCAGTGCGCGATCTAGATGTGCCGGTCGTGCTGGTCAATGTCCAGAAGAAGAAGGCACCCGACTACGCCAACACCGACATCCCGACATGGCTGGGCGAGCTGTACGCCTGTGGTGCCGTTGGCGAGATGGTCGCGGATCTGGAGCGCGCCGGCAAGCGTCATGCCGTTATCACCGGTGTGGTCGAGGGCGGTGACCCCACCGTGCAGGCTGAGATTGAAGATTGGTGCCGTGCCGCTCAGGTGCGCCGCCGTTTCCGCGATACAAACCTCGCCCAGATCGGCCGCCCCTACCCCGGCATGATGGATCTGTACATTGACGAGACGAACCTGTACAACCGCATGTGGCTCTACACCAAGCAGTTCGACTGGGAGAAGATGTGGGCCATTGCCGACAACATCACCGATGAAAACGCCATCCGCGCCAAGGCGCAGGATATTCTGGACACCTTTGACATTGAGGGCGGCGGCACCATCGAGAAGGTCTGGGATATGGCCCGCTATGTGGTCGCGTTTGAGCAGTGGGTCAAGGACGAGAAGATCGCCTTTGTGGCCAGCCACTATGACGGCTTTGCGCAGGGCAAGGCGGGCGTGCTGGATTCGATGCTGATCCCCGCATTCTCGATGCTGATCAAGCAGGGCGTTGCCTGTGCAGTCGAGGGCGACATCAAGGTGTCGATGGCTATGTCCATCCTCAAGACAATCTCCGGCTGCGGCCAGCTGAGCGAGATGTACTCCATTGACTTCAACGAGGATATCTGCATCATCGGTCACTCCGGCTCCGGCGATGCCGACATCTCTCAGGCCAAGAAGCCGACCATGAAGATCGTGCCGGTGTTCCACGGCAAGACCGGCGGCGGCTACCTGACCCAGTTCTATCCGCCGGTGGGCGATGTGACCTACCTCGGCATCACGCAGGACAAGGACGGTCACTTCAAGTTTGTCGTGGCCGAGGGCGTCAACGAGCCGGGCCCCATCTTCACCTTTGGCGATACCAACATGCGCACCCGGTTCAGCTGCGGCGCACGCGAGTTCTGCAACCGCTGGAGCGAGGCCGGCCCCACCCACCACATGGCCGCCGCCCCGGGCCGTCATATCGACACGATCCTGAAGGTCGCAAAGATCTTCAATGTGCCAGTGGATATTGTTACGCGGTGATTTACAACGAATGCACGGTAGGGGCCGGGCATGCCCGGCCCTCAACATAAAAATCATGACCCGTAAATGGGCAGCTGCGCAAGGTGGCGGGCCGGACATGTCCGGCCCCTACAGGCACGGCAAAAGCAAAAAAAGGAGCAAAAAACTATGTCTACAATTTATGAGATCCCCTGCGTCAAGGGCTTTATCCGCATGTGCAACGATGGCTGGCTGCAGGGCTGGCATGAGCGCAACGGCGGCAACCTGACCTACCGCATGACGGCGGAGGAGGTCGCTGCCTGCCGCCCCTACTTCGACGCCGAGCCGCGCGAGTGGGTCAACATGGGTGTTCAGGCCGATAACCTTGCAGGTGAGTACTTCATCACGACCGGCTCCGGCAAGTTCTTCCGCAATGTCGAGCCCGATCCCATCCACAGCATCGGCATCGTGGAGATCAACGACAAGGGCGACAGCTGGCGCATTGTCTGGGGTCTGGCCGAGGGTGCCCGCCCGACCTCTGAGTTCCCGAGCCACTTCATGAACCACAGCGTCCGCAAGGCGGCCACCAACGGCGCCAACCGTGTGATCTACCACTGCCACGCCACCAATGTCATTGCGCTGACCTATATCCTGCCGCTGACCGACCGCGACTTCACCCGCGCACTGTGGCAGAGCGCTACCGAGTGCCCCGTTGTCTTCCCCGAGGGCGTCGGCGTCTGCCCGTGGATGGTGCCGGGCGGTGCGGACATCGCCATGGCCACCTCCGAGAAGATGAAGACCTATCAGGCTGCCGTCTGGGCGCAGCACGGCCTGTTTGCCTCCGGCCCGGACTTTGACATCACCTTCGGTCTGGCGCACACCATCGAAAAGAGCGCCGAGATCTATGTCAAGGTGCTGTCGATGGGCGGCGGACTGATCCGCCAGACCATCACCGATGATGATCTGCGCGCCATCGCCCGCGACTTCGGCGTCACCCTGAACGAGAACTTCCTCGACTAAGCAATTCCGCAATAGACAAACAGCTCCCCCGTCCGCAGCAGTGCGGGCGGGGGAGCTGTTTGTCTATGCTGGGCGTTATTGACCTACAAGCGCCCAGTGCTTGTCATTGTGGTTCAGCACCTCGCAGCCGGTCTCGGTCACAAGGACGAGATCCTCAATGCGGACGCCGAACTCACCGGGCAGGTAGATGCCCGGCTCAATGGAAAAGATCATGCCGGGCTTGGCAACGGCTGTGTTGGCGCTGCTTACATCGCCCTTTTCGTGGTCGGTCTGGCCGATGAAATGGCCCAGCCGGTGGTTGAAGTATTCACCATAGCCGGCCGCCGTGATCAGGCTGCGGGCGGCAGCGTCAAGGTCGCAGAGCCGCACGCCGGGCTTGATAAGCGCCTCGGCGGCCTCGTTGGCGCGGCGCACAAGGTCATGCACGGCGGCCTGCTTCTCCGTGGGCTGCCCGCAGAACCATGTACGGGTCATATCGCTGCAGTAGCGGTCCTTGATGCAGCCCATGTCGAACAGCACACAATCGCCGGGCTTCAGCACCGTATCATCCGGCTCGTGGTGGGGGTCGGCGGCATTGGCACCGAAGGAAACGATCGTGGTAAAGCTCGGCCCTTCGCAGCCGTGGGCGCGGTACTGGCTGTCAATGAAGGAGGCAACCTCGCGCTCGGTCATGCCGGCCTTTACATACTGCTTGGCAGCCTCGTTCACAGCGTCATTGATGCGGGAGGCGGTGCGCATCAGCGCCTGCTCCTCGGCGTCCTTGCAGGCGCGGCAGTCATCCACGCAATCGCTGGACAGCACGACCCGCATACCGGGGTGCGCCTCCATCAACGGGATCAGAAACCGCGCCGGCCACTCCTTGTCGATGCCCAGCGGGGCGGCGGGGTCCACCACGGCGGCGATCTGTGCCACCGGGGCATCGGTGTCGGTATGCCAGATGGCCCGGCAGGGGACCTCCGGCAGATGGAACAGCCGGTTCAAAAACAGCACCGGCTCGCCGTCCACCGGCAGATAGAGTGCCAGCAGCCGCTCATAGGGGTCAACGGAGACCCCGGTCAGGTACCAGATGCTCTTCGGGTCGCAGACGATCATCTGTGTCAGCCCCGCTGCGCGCAGGGCGGTGCGCACACGGTCAATGCGTTCGGTTTTCATGAAAAATGCCTTCTTTCCCAAAACCCAAAATCTTCAAAGCGCAGTCACTCGGCCCCGGCGGGCTTCATCGCACTTTTGCGGTACTGCTGGGGGCTTTGCCCCACCATGGCGGCAAAGCGGGTCGAGAAATTGCTCTCGTCCCCGAAGCCGACCTGATGCGCGATCTCGCTGATGGAAAAATCCGTCAGCACCAGCAGCTCCTTGGCGCGGGTGATGCGTGTGGACAACAAAAAATTATAGGGCGTTGTGCCCATATACTGGCGGAACAGCCGCAAAAACCAGCTTTTGCTCACCGGCGTCTGGGCCAGCAGCCGGTCAAGCGAGAGCGGCTCGGCGTAGTGCTGGCGGATAAACTCTGCCGCATGCTCAATCAGGGTGCGGTTGGAGCGGCTCTCGTCCCCGGCCAGCAGCTGGCGCGCCATCAGCGCCAGCATCCTGTGCAGCAGCAGCCCGGTCTCGATCTGGGCGGCGGTGGTGCCATGCTCCCACTCGCTGGTCAGCGATTCAAACAGGGGCTGCATCTCCAGCCGGCTGACCGGCACGGCGGAAAGCCGCCCCAGCGGCAGCAGCACCTCGGCGAGGTTGGCAACGCCCGCGCCGTCCAGATGCACCCAGTAGTGGTGCCAGTGGTCCTGCCCGGGGGCCGTGCAGTAGCTTTGCGGGGTGCGGCAGTTCAGCAGCAGGGCACTGCCCGCAGGCAGCTCGATGCGCTGGTCGTTCTGCTCAATCAGACCGCTGCCGGACAGGGTGTAAAACAGGATATAGCTATCCTTGTCGGTGCGGGCTGTGGCAAAGTGGGCGCGGCCGTAAAAGTTGCCGGCCTCGGTGCAGTAAAAGGGCTGCGCCATGGCAGCGGCGCCGGGGGTGGCCCGCAGCCAGACGCTGCGCTCCTCCACGTCCATGTTACAAGTCAGCATAGGCTCTTCCTCCTACCCTTATGATACAACAAAGCGCGTGTTTGTCAAGGTAAAGTGGTGTGGCAGCGGGGTATTCTATTGTGCGCTTTATTACAACACCCCGCTGCAAAATCCTGCCTGCGCCACCATATCTGGTGCGCTGTGCCGCAGCAAAACGCAAGGCAACGCCAAAAATCCTGTCTGTATGCAGGTTTTGGTGTTATGCACGGCACAATTCCGGCCGCGCCGCTGCAAATATTTGAACAAAAATCCAGTGTTTTTGACTCTGGGGCCTGTTTTTTTTCACCGGGTCTGCTATAATGAAGGCAAAAGCCAACAAGGAGCGATCAGAATGCTGGAAAAACTCAAGCAGCAGGTCTATGAGGCCAATATGGAGCTGCCCCGCCGCGGGCTTGTCACCTACACATGGGGCAATGTGTCGGGCATCGACCGGGAGCGCGGCCTTTTCGTCATCAAGCCGTCCGGTGTCGCTTATGACGCGCTGACGCCGGAGCAGCTCGTCGTCATGGATCTGGACGGCAACAAGGTCGAGGGAGACCTCAACCCCAGCAGCGATACAAAGACCCATCTTGCGCTGTACCGGGCATTTCCGGCGTTGGGCGGCATCGTCCACACCCATTCCACCCATGCGGTGGCGTTTGCGCAGGCCCGGCGGGACCTGCCCGCCTTCGGCACGACCCACGCGGACTACTTTTACGGCCCGGTGCCCTGCACCCGGGAATTGACCCCCGCAGAGATCGAGGAGGACTACGAACTGAACACCGGCAAGGTCATCATAGAGACCTTCCGTGAGCGCGGCATCGACCCGGTGCATCTTCCCGCCGTGCTCTGCGCAAGCCACGGCCCCTTTACATGGGGCAAAACGGCCGCCGAGGCCGTCTACCACGCCGCAGTGCTGGAGGAGGTCGCCAAAATGGGCATCCTGACCCTGACGCTGGACCCCAACGCAGAGCCGGCGCCCCGGCATGTGCTGGAAAAGCACTTCCTGCGCAAGCACGGCCCCAACGCCTACTACGGGCAGGGGTAAGCGGTGCGCAAAATCCAAACTTCTGTCCGGTTTTTATCACACACTTTCTTGCCCGGGCACGGTCTGCCGTGTACAATAATGTTGACAGTAAAGCACATTTTTTACAGGAGGAGCGTTCTATGAAGTTCTATATCGACACCGCCAATGTGGACGAGATCCGCAAGGCAAATGACATGGGCATTATCGCAGGCGTGACCACCAACCCCAGCCTGATCGCAAAGGAGGGCCGCGACTATGCCGAGACCCTGAAGGAGATCACCACGATCGTGGACGGCCCCATCTCCGGTGAGGTCAAGGCCACGACCGCAGACGCCGAGGGAATGATCGCCGAGGGCCGCGCCATCTACGCGCTTGATCCCAAGCACATGGTCGTCAAGATCCCCATGACGGCCGAAGGCCTCAAAGCCATCAAGGTCCTCTCCGCGGAGGGTATCCCCACCAACTGCACCCTGATTTTCAGCGCCAATCAGGCATTGCTGGCCGCCCGCGCCGGTGCTACCTATGTCAGCCCCTTCCTCGGCCGTCTGGATGACATCGGCCAGCCCGGCATCGACCTGATCGAGACCATCCATGATATGTTCCTGAACTACCCCGACATCAACACCCAGATCATCGCCGCCAGCGTCCGCAACCCCATCCATGTGACCGATTGCGCGCTGGCCGGTGCCGACATCGCCACCGTGCCCTACAAGGTCATTGAGCAGATGCTGCATCACCCCCTGACCGATGCCGGCATTGAGAAGTTCAAGGCCGACTACACCAAGGTGTTCGGCGCATAACCTGCCCTGAAATGAGGAAAAGCCGCCTGTGTGGGTCCCACACGGGCGGCTTTTGTATACAGGCTCACATCAGCGGGCTGAACAGGCGCAGCACGCAGTCCAGACCGCGCAGGGCAACGCTGCGGCGGGCGGCGTACTCCTCGGTCACCTCATGGCAGAGGGGAAACAGCTCGTCAAAATCACGGCGCACCTCGGCCACGGCCCGGCAGCCGCAGAACCAGCACGCATTCTCAAAATGCAGATACAGGCTGCGGAAGTCAAAATTGATCGTGCCCACAACGGCCTCTGCGCCGTCTGCGACGCACTGCTTTGCGTGGATGAACCCGGGCGTGTACTCATAAATGCGCACGCCGCTCTTGGCCAGCGCCGCATAGTAGCTGCGCGTCACCGAGAAGATCAGCTTTTTGTCGGGGATACCCGGCGTGATGATGCGCACATCAACGCCGCTGGAGGCTGCAAGCCGCAGGGTACGCTGCATCTCATCGCTCAGGATCAGGTAGGGCGTGGTGATGTAGACATATTCCTTCGCGCTGCGGATCATGTTCAGGTAGACATTCTCGCCGGTGGCCTCATCATCCAGCGGGTTGTCGGCGTAGGGCAGCACTACGGCGTTCTCACGCGCGGTGTAGGGGACCTCGGGCAGGTAGCGCTCGATCTCGGGCGGCTCCTTCTGGGTCGCGCCCCACAGCTCCAAAAAGATCAGCGTCAGGCTGCGCACAGCGTCACCCTCCAGCCGGATGCCGGTGTCCTTCCACCGGCCGTAGGGGTGGGTGCGGTTAAAATATTCCTCGGCCAGATTGTAGCCGCCGGTAAAGCCGATGCGCCCGTCCACGACTGTGATCTTGCGGTGGTCGCGGTTGTTCATGAAAACATTCAGGATCGGAATGACCGGGTTGAACTGGCGGCACTGGATGCCGCGGCTCTCCAGCTTTTTGACAAAGGCGCTCGTGATAAAGCCGATGCTGCCCACATCATCGTAAAAAACGCGGACCTCGACACCGTGGGCGGCGCGCTCGGCAAGGATGTCCTCCAGCTCCTGCCAGGCGGAGGCGTCCTCAATGGCGTGGTACTCCATAAAAATAAAATGCTTGGCGCTGCGCAGTGCCTCCTTCTGTGCCTCCAGCGCGGCGCAGGTGTCGCCGTAGAAGGTCACATCGGTGTTGTCATAGGCCGGGTAGCCTGCCCGCGTCTGCAGGTAGTGGGCGTGGTTGCGCGCGGTGCGGTCGGGGTAGGGCAGCGCCCGGCGCTGGGCCAGCAGGGGCGCGTGGTAGCTGCGCAGCAGCGCAAGGTTGCTGTTGAACCGCTTGCGCATGACGCTGACCGCGCCGGCGCGGCCGAACAGCAGGTAGATCGTCAGCCCGAACACCGGGAACAGCAGGATCAGGATGATCCACGATATTTTATACGCAGAGTTGATATGCAGCCCGTATATGCGCAGCGTGATCAGGAAGGCCAGCACCGAGGTGCAGACCTGAATGGCGGTCGAGTAGTCGTTCAGCTTGATGGCCAGCCAGCAGATCCACGCGACCTGCAGGATGACGCCGATACCGGCAAACAGCATCCGGTTGACACTGTTCGGGATGGATTCGCGTTTTTCTTCGGTAGTGTTCATGATGTTTCTCTTTTCTGTGGAAGCAGTGTACCTTTTCTATCTCAACAGTATAGCACACCACCGGCAAAAATACCATAGCCCCGGCGGCTCTTGCAAAATGCGGGCGGATGTGCTACAATTTCATAGCATACTGTTTTGGTGGGAAATACAACCGCCCCCGTATATAAAGGAGAGAACCGCCCCATGTCCGAACGCCTTGTCGGCATCCTTCTGGATTCCTTTGGTAAAATCCTGCTGCCGGGTCTGACCGTTACGATCCCGCTGACCGCCATTTCCTTCACACTGGCGCTCATCATCGCCGTGGCGGTGGCGCTGGTCCAGTTTGCACAGGTGCCGGTGCTGCAGCGCATCGCCCGGTTTTACATCTGGGTCATCCGCGGCACGCCGGTGCTGGTGCAGCTTTTTGTCGTCTTTTACGGCCTGCCGGGTGTCGGCATCCTGATCGAGCCGTTCCCCGCGGCGGTCCTCGTCTTTTCAATCAACGAGGGTGCGTACTGCGCCGAGACGATCCGCGCCGCGCTCGAGTCGGTCCCCCGGGGCCAGATGGAGGCCGGGCAGTGCGTTGGCATGAGCTATCTGCAGATCATCCGCCGCATCATCCTGCCGCAGGCACTGCGCACGGCGTTCCCCACGCTGGCAAGCTCGCTGATCGCCATGATCAAGGATACCTCGCTGGCGGCCAACATCACCGTGACCGAAATGTTTATGACGACCCAGCGCATTGTGGCCCGCACCTATGAGCCGCTGGCGCTGTATATCGAAGTCGGTCTGGTTTACCTGCTGTTCTGCACAGTGCTGACCCGCCTGCAGGCCGTGGGCGAGCGCTACCTCAACAGCCGCGGCGCACAAAGGAGTTGAAGCTATGCTGGAAATCAGAAACCTGCGTAAGGCCTTCGGCCCGCTGCAGGTGCTCAAGGGCATTGATCTGGATGTGAACAAGGGCGATGTGGTGGCCATCCTCGGCTCAAGCGGCAGCGGCAAGACCACCATGCTGCGCTGCCTGAATTTTCTTGAGAGGGCAGATGCCGGCACGATGGATTTTGACGGCCGCCGCATCGAGCTGCACCGCGCCACCCATGCCGAGATCAACGCCCTGCGCCGCCGCACGGGCTTTGTCTTTCAGAACTACAACCTGTTTGCAAATAAGACCGCGCTGCAGAATGTGACCGAGGGGCTTATCATTGCCCGCAAGATGCCCCGCCGCACGGCCGAGGAGCTGGCCCATGCGCAGCTTGTCAAGGTCGGCATGGATGACCGCGCCGACTACTACCCCAGCCAGCTTTCCGGCGGGCAGCAGCAGCGGGTAGCCATCGCCCGCGCCATGGCGGCCGACCCCGAGATCCTCTATTTTGACGAGCCGACCTCTGCGCTTGACCCTGAGCTGACCGGCGAGGTGCTGGCCGTTATGCGCCAGCTTGCGCGGGAGGGCCGCACGATGCTGGTCGTCACCCATGAGATGGATTTTGCCCGCCATGTGGCCAACCGCGTGGTGTTTATGGAGCAGGGCGTCATTGTGGAGCAGAACACCGCCGAGGCGTTCTTCAACGACCCGCAGCAGCCCCGCACCCAAGAATTTTTACAGACCTACAAGCAAAGGAGCCTTTTGTAATGAAAAACCTGAACAGGCTGACCGCCCTGACCCTGACCGCCGCCCTGACCGCTGCGCTGACTGCCTGCGGCGGCACGGCTGCAGCATCCTCCGGCACGGCAGCGTCTGCCGATGCCACCGCCGCCGACCTGCTGAGCGAGATCCAGACCCGCGGCACCATCACCATCGCAATGGAGGGCACCTGGGCGCCCTGGACCTACCACGATGAGAGCGATACCCTTGTGGGCTACGATGTTGAGGTCGGCACCAAAATCGCCGAAAAGCTCGGCGTGGAGCCGCAGTTTGTTGAGGGTGAGTGGGACGGCCTGCTGGCCGGTCTTGACGCCGGGCGCTATGACATTATGGTCAACGGCGTTGACATCACCCCCGACCGCGCCGCAAAATACGATTTCTCCACCCCCTACGCCTACAACCGAACGGCTGTCATCACCCGGGCGGACGATGACAGCATCCAGACGCTGGGGGATCTGAACGGCAAGACGACCGCAAACACGATCTCCAGCACCTATGCCCAGCTGGCCGAGCAGTACGGCGCGACCGTCACGGCGGTCGATGACCTGAACCAGACCTTTGAGCTGCTGAACAGCGGCCGGATCGATGCGACCCTCAACGCCGAGGTGACCTTCTACGACTACACGAAGGAGCATCCCGATGCCAATGTCAAGATCGCTGTGCTGACCGATGATGCCAACGAGGTTGCGATCCCGATGCGCAAGGGCGAGGAGACCGCAACCCTGCGCGCCGCCATCGACACCGCCATTGAGGAACTGCGCGCCGACGGCACGCTCAAGGCGCTGAGCGAGAAATATTTCGGCACGGACATCTCGACCAACGACTGAAAAGCGCATTATCTCATTGCAGAGTGCCGCAGTCAGTCTGACAAAGTAACATAAGGCAATACCGCATAATTCTAAGTGCCGATACGGCGAGCGAGGTACGGCAGCTGCTAAGCCAAAAGCGCAGATAATACTTTGTGTATTATCGAGCATTTTGGCAACGCAGATGCCGTGCCGCACACCGAGCCGCAGCGAGGCGCTTCGGAGCGCAACCGCCGCTTGCGGCGGCTCTTGGCGCGGAGATCCGCCGGAGCGGTGCTTAAGCCGTCAGGCGGGAATTGTGCGGTGTTGCCATAGCTTTTCGCTGCAAGGGGGCAGGCCTGTAGGCCTGCCCCCCTTGGTGTTTTTGGTGCGGCAAATGGACAGAATCGCTGTATTTGTTGCAATAAAACAAATAACGCTTGCAATTTAACCGCAAAACAATTACAATGTAACTAATTGAGCGCAAACCGCAACAGGAGAACAGGGAGCATTGCATGATCAAAAGCTTTTACGAGGAGCCAATTTTCAGCAGCGATTTTCAGCGGAAGGATCTGCAGGTAATCGACAAATCCATCCAGCAGCTGCTGGATAAAAATAACGGCGTCGGCGTTGTAGGCGGCTTCTACACGCCGGGGCTGCCGGTCGGCATCATCAGTGAGCTGGCGCTGCGATCCCTCGGCTGCCATAGGGACGAGGTGTTCGGCAGCGGCTACACGATGCAGTTTGCTGACTGCTTTGCCGAGGACTGCGACCTGCGTGACCTTGAGAATTTCCGTCAGTTCAAGGGCAAGCGTACCCTCTGCCTGCACACCCGGGATGGGGGCTGGCGCTGGTTTTACCTCTGCAAGGACGAAAAGCAGCTGCCGGACGGCCGCGTTATGTGGCTGCTGACCCTTTGCGACTGCAACGCCCTGCACAAGCGCGAGAAATGGCTGGTCGAGGCGCGCAACAGCGCCGAGGCTGCCAACAGGGCAAAATCATCCTTCCTCTCCCGGATGAGCCACGACATACGCTCGCCGCTCAACGGCATTTTGGGCATGGCTAAGATCGCCTACGACAACGCGGAGAACCCTGAAAAGGTCCGCGACACGATGGAGAAGCTGACCGCCGCCGGGCAGCAGCTGGAAACGCTCATCAATGATGTGCTGGATATAAGCCGTATGGAGAGCGGCCGTATGCGGATCACCCATGAGCCCTTTGACCTGTATGAGCTGCTGGCCCGCTGCGGGGACACGCTGCACACCCAGGTGGTAAGGATGCAGCTGACCTGCCATGTGCATTTCAACCACCGGCATAGCCATGTTATCGGCAGCCCGTTGCATGTGCAGCGCATCATAGCGAATATCTCCAGCAACGCGGTCAAGTACAACCGGGTGGGCGGCACGATCAACTACACGCTGGACGAGATCCCCAAGGACGAGAACCACGCTGTCTACCGCTTTACGGTGCAGGATACCGGCATCGGCATGAGCGAGGAGTTCCAGCGCCATATCTATGAGCCCTTTATGCAGGAGAATGAAGCCCTGCGCAGTGAGCTGAAGGGCACCGGGCTGGGGCTGGCCATTGCGAAAGAGCTTGTGGACCTGATGGGCGGCACGATCACGGTAAGCAGCACGCTGGGCGAGGGCACGACCTTTGTCATTGAGCTGCCCCTTGAACTGGATCTGAGCGCGCCGAAGCAGCCTGCCGCGTGCAAGCCGCTGCCCAGCCTGAACGGGATGAAGCTGCTGCTGGCCGAGGATAACGCACTGAACGCCGAGGTCGCCTGCTACCTGCTGGAAAACGCCGGGGCTGCGGTGACGGTGGCCGAAAACGGTCAGGCGGCACTCGATGCCTTTTTGGCAACCGGTAAGGGGGAGGCCCCGCTGCTTGATGCGATCCTGATGGATGTTGTCATGCCGGTGATGGACGGTCTGCAGGCGGCGCGCGCGATACGCGAAAGCAGCCACCCGCAGGCAAAGGAGATCCCCATCATTGCGCAGACGGCCAACGCCTTTGCCGAGGATGTACAGCGCACACAGCAGGCAGGTATGAACGACCATATCTCAAAGCCGCTGAATGAGGCCGCTCTGCTGCGCGTGCTGGCGCAGTATTATAGGCCCCAACAGTAAAATAAAAATCAGCCTCGCCCGCCGCTGCAGTTATGCAGCGGCGGGCGAGGCCTTTATACGGCGGGCGATGCCGTTACTTCACGATAAAATGCTCTACGATCATTCGCTGCACCGGCGGGGTGTACTGCAGCACGGCGTAGGGCGTGCCGCGCGCGCTGACACGCTCGGCGCTGCGCAGACCGGCATCGACACCGGCGGGGGTGGGGACATAGTAGAACCCGCTGGTGGGCAGCTTTTCCATGGCGATCAGGCGCTGCTCAAGCAGCCATGCCTCAATGGCCTTGATGGTCGGGGCCTTCATGCCGGGGCCGCCGGCCTCGGCCAGCGCAGCCTTCAGCTCTGCACCGGTGTAGGCGTCCCCGTAGCGGAACTGCCCGGCGGTCTCCTCGGTCAGGGAAAAAGCTGCCTTGGGGCCCTTGGCGGCCTTGCGGGGTGTCTCGCCCTCGGCGGGGGCAGGCTCCGCAGCGGGGGGATCAAGGCTCAGCACGGCATCAGGATGTGCGGCGCGGTAGGCCTCGATGACGGCAAAAAAGCGCGCTGCGTACTTTTCATACTTGCGCTCGCCCATGCCGTACACGCCGATCATCCCCTCCACACTGCGCGGCGCGCGCAGGCACATATCGGCCAGCGATTTATCACCAAAGACAACATAGGGCGGCAGTCCCTCGCTCTGCGCGATCTCAAGGCGCAGCGTGCGCAGCTCGGCAAAGAGTGCAAGCCCTGCACCGGTCAGGCTGTCCATGATGCTGCGGTTTTGTGGCTTCGGGGCGGTGCGCTCCGGCTCCTGCCGGGGCGGCAGCCGCACAAGGACCTGCGCACCCTCCTTCAGCGGGGTGATGTCACCCAGACGCAGCACAGCGTACTGGTCATCGGTCTGTACAAGGTAGCCGTCCTCCAAAAGCTGGGCCAGCAGCCGGTCCAGCGTATCGCGCGGCAGCGCCTGCAGGGTGCCGTAGCTTTTCAGGCCCGGTGCGCCAAGCTCCCGCAGGCGGGCGCGGTTCGCGCCCTGCAGCGTGCCGAATACGACCGCCTTGCCGAACCGCCCGCGCAGCTCCGCCACGCAGTTGATCATCCGCTTGGCGGCATCGGTCAGGTCGGCCTGCTCATAGACATTGTTGCAGCTGCCGCAGCTGCCGCAGGGCGCGGTGGGATGCTCGCCGAAATAGGTCAGGATCGTGTTGCGCAGGCAGGCGGTGGTGCGGCAGTACTGCTCCATCACCTGCAGCCGCTGCAGATCGCGCTGGTACAGCAGCGCGGCGTCCTCCTCCTCTAAATCAGGGTTCTCCCTGCGCTCAAGCAGGAATTTGTTGATGATGACATCCTGCGCCGAAAAAAGCAGCACACATTGGGCGGGCAGTCCGTCACGCCCGGCGCGGCCGGCCTCCTGATAGTAGTTTTCCATACTGGAGGGCATGTTGTAGTGCAAGACAAACCGCACATTGGATTTGTCAATACCCATGCCAAAGGCGTTTGTGGCTACGATGACCGGCGCCTTGTCGTAGATGAAATCGTTCTGGTTGGTGCGGCGGGCCTCGGCGGTCAGCCCGGCGTGGTATTTGGCGGCGGCAAAGCCGGCCTCGGCCAGCAGCTCCTGCAGCTTATCGACATTTTTGCGGGTGGCGCAGTAGATGATGCCGCTCTCGCCCGGGTGGTCGCGCAGGTATTGCAGCACAAAGTCGTCCTTGCGGCGGGTGGCCTCGACCTGAAAATACAGGTTCGGGCGGTCAAAGCCCGTCACCAGCACCTTGGGGTTCTGCAGCCGCAGCGTGCAGCGTATATCCTCCTGCACTGTCCGGGTCGCTGTGGCCGTAAAGGCCGAGAGGATCGGCCGCCGGGGCAGACTGTCCACAAAGGCAAGGATCTTGAGGTAGCTGGGGCGGAAATCCTGCCCCCACTGGCTGATACAGTGCGCCTCGTCTACTGTGATCATCGAAAGCTCGGCCGCTGCGGCAAAGCTGCGGAAGGCGCTGCTCTCCAGCCGCTCGGGTGCGACATAGAGGAGCTTGTAGCTGCCCTCGGCGGCAAGGGTCAGTGCCTTGTCGATCTGCGCCTCGCTCAGGCTCGAGTTGATGAAAGCGGCGCGGATACCGGCGTTGTTCAGCGCCTTGACCTGATCCTGCATCAGCGAGATCAGCGGCGAGATGACAAGGGTAATGCCCGGCAGCAGCAGGGCAGGGACCTGATAGCAGAGCGACTTGCCTGCGCCGGTGGGCATGACGGCCAGTGCGTCCCGCCCGGCCAGAATGGCGTTGACAATCTCCTCCTGCCCGGGGCGGAAGGAATCGTAGCCGAAATAGCGTTTGAGCGCTTCAAGCGGTGTCATGGTGCGGATGCCTCCGGCCTTACAGGATCGTAAACTGGCAGGCACGCATGGCGTCCAGCGCGGTGCGGTGGGTGCCCGGTGTCACCCCGGCGCAGCAGTCGGAGAGGATCTCGATCTCCGTTTCGGGGAAGGCGGCGCGCAGCACCATCGCGTTGCTGATGACACAGATGTCGGTGCAGTAGCCGTAGATAACGATTTTTTCAAGGTCGGTCACGGCCTTGTTGTGGGCCATCAGCTCGTCCAGAATATCGCTGGGCAGCATATAGCTGCCGAAGGTGGCCTTGTTGATCACGCGGCAGACCGCAGGCTCGGTGCCGGCCATCGCGTTTTCCAGCTCCGGGGCAAGGTTCCAGCCGTCCTCGCCCTCGATGCAGTGCTCCACCGGCAGATGGCGGCCCTCCCGCGTTTCCAGATAGTTGTCGGGGTGGGTGTCGCGGGTAAAGAACATCCAGTGCCCGGCCTCGGCGTGGGCCTTGGCGGTATCGGCCAGATGGGCTACATTGGCCTGCGCAGCGGGGTTTGCCAGCGCACCGGTGATAAAGTCCTTCTGCACATCGACCACAATATCAAGAATGATTTTTTCGCTCTCCATGTTTGCTCTCCTTTTAGGGAAATACCTATACTGTATTCGTATCCAGTATAGCCCCGATGCGCCCTTTTGGCAAGGGCGGCCTTATGCGGCGCGGCGTCTGGCCTTTTTGACCAGCTTTCGGATCAGCAGTACAACCAGCACGATCAGCAGCACCGCCACGGCCAGCAGACCGGCGTAAACGGCGGTGAATTTGTTGGGATTCTTCAGCAGGGCAAGGGGGCTGCGGCTGGTATCGACCAGCTTGCGGCCGTGGGTGGTGCTGTAATACGCCGGCACATTGGCAATGCCGTCGCCGTCCGTGTCGGCAAACGAGGCCATATAGCGCGCGATCGAATCCCATGCCTTCAGCTCCCGGCCGTTTTCCGTGATGATGACATCCTCAAAGTCGGTGATGGGGGTGCCGTCCGCATACTTCGGCACGATGGCGAGGATGCCATAGGACATGTCGGTCACGGCGCTCAGCATCTGGCCGCTGTACAGGTCAGCCACGATGCGGTACAGCTTATCATCCTCCAACGCAACGCGCTGCCCGTCATCCTCAAGGCAGACATCGGTCACCTTGTTCAGCAGCAGCCGGTGCGGGTTGTAGGTGAAGTTCAGCCCGCTGCAATACAGGCGCGCCGTTGTCATAAAATCGGACACGGAGGCATCGATCTCTGCAGCAGTACGGATCTCCCGCCCGGTCAGGTAGACGCTGATGAGCGGATAGCCGGGCACGCCGTCCGCACCGATACCCAGCGAGAAGGAATTGAACACCTGCTCGACCGTAATGTCGCCCCGGGCGTAGGTGTCGCGCACTGTGCCGCTCGGCACAACGGCCAGATCCACCGGTACACCGTCATAGTCGGCGGCGTTCTCCACGGCGTAGACATAGGCATCCGCAATGATGTCGCCGAGGTTATGCTCCTCGTGGATGTTTTCAAGATCCTTCTGGGTGGAAAAGACAATGTCGTTCTCTGCAAGGACCTGATCCTTCGTGTAGCCGAACCGGGCAAGATAGTCGGTATCCACGGTGTCCATAAAGCTGTCGATCGTCTGCTGCGTGGCGGCGTGCACCGCAATATCCGATGTGATCGGGATCAGCTCATAGGCAGACATGGCCCACCGGCCGTCCGCCTGCTGTGTCAGCGTAAGCTCGCCAAGGTTCTTGCCGTACTCGCCGCAGGATACCACATAGGTGCTGCCGTGTTGGATCGGCTTCTCGAGCTCGGTGTGGGTATGGCCGCTCAGGATCAGATCAAGGTCGGGCACCGCCTTGGCCAGCAGCTCGTCCTCGGACTTGCTCTCGTCCTCCCATGTGCCGCTGTGGGAAACGCAGACGATCATATCCACATCCTCGTTGGCCTTGATGTCGGCCACGGTCTGTTTGACCGCCTCGATCGGGTCCTCAAATTTCAGCTCGCAGGTCGGGGCGCAGGCAAGCGCGTCCTTGCCGAAAACACCCACCACGGCAATGTCCACATCGCCCTTCTCCAGCACGGTATAATCGCTGACGCCGTATGTGGCAAAGGCGTCCTTCAGGCGCTGCTGCCCCTCGGTCAGGCCCTCTGCCTCCATCGTGTCCCAGTCTACATTGCAGACCACCATGGCCGGGACAGCATCCCCGGACGCCTGTGCGCTGGTCAGCATGTTGGCAAGCCCCTTGGAGCGATAGTCAAACTCATGGTTGCCGAGGGTCGTTACATCGCACCCAAGATGCCCCAGCATGCGCAGCTCGGCCGCCTGCGTTTCAAACACGGTCTGGATCAGTGTTCCCATAGAGAAGTCGCCGCCGTCGATCACCAGCGTATCGGGGTTTTGCGCCCGCTGCGCCTCGATCAGGGTGTTCATGCGTGCAAAGCCGCCCAGCTCTGTTTCCAGCCCGTCCACCACCGTGGTGAAGGTGTTCAGATGAGAGTGGGTGTCGTGGGTAAATACGATGTCTACCGCTGTGCCCGGTGCTGCGTCCTGCGCGCAAACGGGCCATGCGCAGGGCACAGCCGCAAGCAGCAGCACGCCCGCCAGTGCCAGCGCGGTACATTCTTTTCTCATTTCCTATTCTCCTTTACCAATGCCCGCCGAAGTCACAGGGCCGCAAGCTGCCGCCTCCCTCCGGTATATAAGAGCATTACTGCTATATAGTTGTAACCATATTGCTGATATTTTAGCATATATGCACAGCCCGCACAAGCCTTTTCGGCAAGGGTAAAAGAAAGCGGAAGAAATAGGATTTGACAGACATTGGAAGCTCTGGCAATGGCACACAAGGCGCAAATACAGCGCGGCCTCTGGCGAGCAGGGGCCGCGCTGTGATGACGAAGCGATGGAAAACACTTTTTATATCCGCACGACAAGGGTGCTGAAGCTCTCATACTGCTGGTAAGAGAACTCCTTGGCCTGCTGGTGGATGACCTGCATACCCACGGCCTCGATGTCCAATGTGCCTTTTCCGCCAAGGCGGTCGGCCTGTGCGGAGAAGGAGTCGAAAAAGTCGGTGTTGTCCCGGATGTGCAGCTCAAAATCGCCGTCCTCAAGCGCGACAAGCGTGATCTGTATCTCCGCGATATGCCCGGGTGCCTGTTCGAGGAACGCCGAGCAGCTTTCTGCTGCAGCCATCGAAACAAAGTACCGCTGCCGTGGTGCCGCCTGCCACCGGTCGCAAAAGGCTGCAATGCCGCCGGCCATGGCCGTGAACTCCCGGCTGCTGCCGTGCATCGTCAGTGAGTAGACCCGCGCGGCATCAAACAGGCGTTCCCGGCCTGTCAGGCAGCGCCATACAAAAAGCAGCAGCAGAGAAAGCAGCTCGGTCACGGGGTAGAGCCACCAAAACTGCGGCAGGGAAGTGGCAAAAAATACCGTGCAGGGCAGCAGTATTACAAAGTTTCGCAGCAGGGTGATGATAAAGGCGTTTTGCTCCTCATGAATCGAGCGATAATAGGTGTGCAGCACCATGCTGACACCGGCCCCTATACTGCTCAGGGCATACAGCCGCAGCGCCGGTGCGCCAAGGTAGTGCAGTGCCTCCTCGTGCAGACCGAAGGCACTGCAGATAAGGCCCGGAAACAGGAAGATCAGCGCCGCTGCGGTGCTGCCGGCATAGAGGCCCCACCGCAGCGCAAACGCGAGGGCGCGTCGTGCCGCCGGCAGGTTTTTCTCACCGTAAAAGGTTCGGAACAGCGGCTGCGCCGCCTTGGCAGCACCGATGTATATGTACAAAATCAGATACGCGGTGCTTTGCACCACGGCGAAAACCGCCACGCCGTTTTCCCCCTCGAGGCGCAGCAGCAGATGATTGGCAAAGAGGAAAAACACCATCCGGTACAGGTACGGGGCCGCGGCGGGCAGCCCGCTTTTCAGGCAGGAGAGTGTCTCGCGCGGGTTTGGCCGGGCAGCGGCAAGGTGCAGCGTGCGGTCTTTCGCAAAAAGGGCGGGCATATAGCACAGCACCGACACCGAAAGTCCAATCAGGGTAGCACCGGCGGCACCGGCTGTGCCCATCCCCAGACCCGGCACAAGCACAAGATCCAGCGCGATGCGGATGGCGTTGCCATACAGGGAACCACGCGTTGCCAGCCGCCGGTTGTCATCGCTGCGCAAAAAGTCGTTGAGCACATACTTTAAAAGAAAGAGCGGCGCACCGGATGCGATCAGACACAGATAGCCTTTGGCGGCGGTGTACAGTGTGCCGTCAGCGGGTGTGGTGCCCAAAAGCTCCAGAATTGCTTGCGGGAACAGATTGACAAGCGCGGCAAGCAGCACGCTGACGGCAAGCCCCGCCTGCAGGACGCGGTTGAAGCAATCTGTTGCCTGCGCGGGCTTTCCCTCCGCCAGAAGCCGGGCATAGCGCGTGCTGCCGCCCAGCCCCAGACCATGTACAAAGGCAAGGAGCATCGTATGCAGCGGCAGACTGAAGCAGAGCGCCGCCAGGCCGGTGACGCCCATCTGCCAGCCGATTACTATGGCATCTGCCATGGCAGCAAACGCCAGCCCTAAGGAGTACGCCAGTGAGGGGGCGAGCAGGCGGTGGAACATCCGCGGTGTAAAGTGATCCTTATGTTGACTCATAGCAGAGGATAGGCCTCCCGTATTTCATGCTTTGCAGTGCCTTGAAAAGCGGTTTTCTGCAGACTGGGTATCTATACTCTGATTATAATCGGATAATCCGGCTTTACCTCATTTTTGCGTGAAACGCCGGTTATTCTGCGTGAAATACAGCGGCGGCCGCCGCAAAAAAAGCGGAGGCTCACCGGGAGCCTCCGTGATAACTTGTTATGCTTTTGCGCCTGTTGGGGCTGCGGTGTTGCCTTAGCAGTTCAGGACAAGGCTGGCCGTCACGATGCCGTCCTGCAGGTGATAGCGGATGTTGCCGTCGTATTTGTCGACCGCCATCAGGATGCTTTCAATGCCGGTGCCCTTCGGCTCGATCATATCGTCCACGATCACAAGGCCGGGGGCACAGGGGTTGCTGCACACGATCACGAGCTTCCCCTTTTTTATGCGGAGGCTTACCGTGATCTTTCCGTGGGAGCCGCACGCCGTACAGCCGTTGCACGCGTTTTCCAGCAGATTGGAAAGGATCGCCACAAAGTCCATGTCGGCAATCGCCGTATCCTCGGGCACCTCGGCTGTCACCGAAACGGCAATGCCCTCCTTCTGCGTGCGGTTGTAAAAATTGTTCAGAATAGCGTTGACCGTGACATGCGGGCAAAAATCGATCTGGCTTGCGGTGTCCAGACTGTGGATAAATTCCTCAATATAATGCTCTGCCTCCTGCGGCTTTTCCTGCTGGAGCAGCAGCGCAAGATTCTGCATATGATGCCGGAAATCATGGCGCATGGCCTTGGCTGCCATGGCGTTTTCCCGCGCGGTGGCAAGCTGCCCCTGCAGGTATTGCACATTTTGGCTGATCAGCTCCATCCGCGCCTCGGCGCTCATGGATTGGATCGTGCCGAATATGACCCAGAGAACGGCAACGAAAATCACCGTGGTCGTGCCAAACAGCATGGAATACACGGTGTCGCGCGTATTGCGCATGATGAGTGCGACCAGCAGGGAAAACACAAATAAAAACAGCGCCGATACAAGCGAGATGGAATACCATGTCCGTTTTTTGTCCCCCGGTACCGTGCGCATATACGGGCGGGCATGGCGCAGATACAGCAGGATTGCCGGTACAGTCAGCGCTATGCGCACGATGCTGCGCGCGTATATCTGCCCAACGCTCGACAGGCCCGGCAGCAGACTGTCACACAGCAAAACCGAAAGACAGAGTATGATGCAGAAGATGTTTGCATAGGTGAGGATCAGGAACAGCTTTTTGCTGAAGGAGTCGGCCGAGGTGTACAAAAACAGCGCAACGGCCGGTACGATGGTGCCCACAAACGAGAAGGAGATCACATGCGGGGAGGTCTTGCCCAGCAGCATAAACGCCAGCAAGGCCCATACGATAAAGAACAAGGCGTAAAGCCCGTAGAGCAGCAGGGTCTTTTTGACCGAATACTTCCGCTCGGTCATTGCGGCAAAGCAGGCGATATGCGTTGCCACCATAAGCAGGGAGGTCATAACCAGATGATTCATTGCTATGCTACCTTTTCTTCCAAAAATCGGGCGGCGCGGCGAAAGAGTAATTGTCAGCCTAACATCAGGACGCCTGCACAATCAGACATTTGCGTAAAGGAAAGAGCCGGGAAATCTTTTCTTAATTCTTCAACGACAAAGTAGATTTCATCAGGATCCCATGCATCGCCGGCCTTCCATTTGCACTGCTCTAAAGCCTCGCGTGTCTCAAAGGCAACATCACCGATGATGATTTTGCCGTTCTCCTTTAAATAGCTGCGCAGGTCTGACAGAAAGCTTCTCTTTTGCGCATCCGTCAAATGATGCAGAGAGTATGTCGCAACAATATAATCATAGCGGCAGCTTCGCAAAGGCTCAACAAGCCCTTTTGAAAAGTCCCCCTGATATAAATGTGCGTTTGGCATTTTCTCAGATGCCAAAGCAATCATTCTTGACGAAAAATCCTGCCCATAGATGGAGCAACCGTGCTCGTACAGTTTGGTTGTCAATGTGCCTGTTCCGAACCCGATATCCAGCACAACGGCATTTTCTGATTCCATTATGGTCTGAAAAATGAACCCGAGCACCTTTTTATAACCGGCAAAGGGATAGGTATTTCCCTCATCAGAAAGGCCGACCGCTTTGTCATACCCATCAGCCCAAAGGTCAAATTCCTTGCTGTTCAGCATACTTATATCCTCGATGACTTCTGATTTATCTGCTGTTCCCGGCGGGCTTGCAGGGGACGCAGTTTTCCTCACAAAGCAGACCATAAAAAGCAGATCTGCCCCGGCGGCACCGCAAACCATTACACTTTTTTTACAGGATACCGCACCCATGGGTGCTTGTCAAGGCGCGCTTGCTATACCCTGAGTGCCTCGGTTCTGCACAGCGGCTCGCAAAACAGGAAAAAGCCCGTTGTTGGTTGGCTTAACAGTGATAAGGAACTAATTTACTTATCAACTGTTAGCTGACGGTTTCCGGGGTGCATACGGACAAATCCCGTCTGATTTCTAACAGGAAGTCAGACGGGATTTTCGCTTTATATTACGAATTATGGAGGACATACCATGAAAACCTTAATATCTTGTGCCTACAATATGGATAATTGCTGTGTGGAAGTGAAATTCAGCGACGGCAGTATGATTGCGATTGACACTATCGTCGTTGAGAACGAGATTGCTGACAATATGTATCAGCGGTCAGAGCTGGATTATTTGATCTACAACGCTCCTTTGGAGTATGCAGACCTTATCTTGAACGGCGATCCCGAAACCTATTTGAAAACTGTAACAGAATACAAGCCTTGGGATAGCTGACAACACGCTGCCCGCAGGAGAAAATCCTGCGGGCGTTTTTCTGTTTATATTATTTCCCTCCGTTGGATCTCAATTTAGGAAAGAAGATGACAATCTTGAAGCTCTTTCCCCACTGGGAAGCTGCTTCCAGATGAAGATTTAGATCGTCGGCCATCTTCTTAACCAGGTAAAGTCCCATACCGGTAGCCTTCTTTCTGCTGTCAGTAGAATCCCCGGTAAAGCCCTTTTGAAAAATGTACGGCAGATTATATTTTTTTACGCCAATGCCGTTATCTTCAACAGAAAGGATATCTGCAGTCTCCGAATGTATCACGGAAATTGTAAGCATGGGACTATCGCTGCTATATTTGATGGCATTGCTAACGATTTGTCCCAACATAAACTGAAGTCCTCTACGGTCTGTATAGACTGTTTCAGATTGCAGTTTGTTGAGAATGACAAAATGCTTCTCTTCAAGAAGTGGGGCATAGTCCTCCAGAACTTCACCCAAGCAGTCATTCAAATTGACATCCTCAAATCGGTAATCCTTTGTACTGCTCTTCAACCGGGCATAGTACAGCATCTGCGTGACATCCTCCTGAAGCTGACTGCGGACATAATCCAGCTTTGCTTGCAGGGAAGGAGAGATTTCATCGTTCCGGTTATCCAAGAGCATGGTCAGCAACGATAGGGGCGTTTTCGCTTCATGTGCCCAGCCCTCCACGTATTCTTCATAGTCCCGTAGGGCATCCGCCATATTGTTACTCTCGTTTTTGTATTCCCGTAAAACCGAAGCCAAAAATCGGACAGATTCTCCTTCTTTCTGACTAATGGCACTGAGCAGCCGTTCTTCATTGCAGATGGTAGGATCACTGAGGAAATCTCGGAACAGTTCCATGTGGGTGTTCTCCCTCTTGTTTAGTACAAACAGAATCGCTGAAAACAAAAGGATGCTCGTCAGAACTACTAACCCGATCAAGGTTTGAAATACCTGAATGTCAGAAATCCAAAGAATGACAGCGCAAAAGCAATCCACGCCCAGCAGCAACAGAAGCCAGGGGTAGTACCGTTCTATCATGTGCCAAAGCTGCTTCATAGAGACACCTCCGCTTCCAAACGGTAGCCCATTCCTCGAACTGCAACGATTCGCTGCTTCATTTCAAGGGCGGACATCGTTTTTTTCAGCCGGGTTAGGTTAACCTGCAAGGCATTTTCATCTATGTATTCCGTGGTTCCCCATAGTGCCATGCAAAGCTGCTCCGTCGTGACCAGAGCATCGCCGCCGGACAAAAGAGCGACCAACAGTTTTCCCTGATTTTTTGGAAGCACCACAGAGGTATTATGAATATAAAGCGTGTAGGTCTGCTGGTCTAACAGGAAATCTGGTCCCTCTATGAGATTGGTACGGCCTTCATACCTTTTGAGAATATTGGATACCCTGGCAAGAAGTCGATCTTTTCTGCACGGCTTCGTCAAATATTCATCGGCACCCAACTGGAACGCTTGCAGTTCATCCTTTACCTGATCTCTGGAAGTCAGCACCAGGACGGGGATAGCAGTTTTATTCTTTAGCTCCTGGCAGATTTGAAAGCCACTGATCTCCGGCAAGTTCAGGTCTAAGATCACAAGGTCAGGGCGGAGGGCTGCCAAGAGCCGAGCGGCATCTTCAAACTCGGTAATTGCCTCCACAAGATAGCCGTCCTTTTGGAGCATATCGCAGAGTTCTTCCCGCATATAGACTTCATCTTCCACAACAGCAATTCTTTTCATGACAGCACCTCCTTCCAAATTATTCTTCTCTCTGCGGCTGCATCAGTGTCAGCAAATACCGATCACTGGAGCGCTTGACCACTCTCATATAAATATATTCTATCACGCAAAGTAGTAAAATCATAGCAGCAGATACAAGCAGCATTTCAGACACTGTCCCACGGGTTCGGGACGAGAGTATCCCTGTAAATAACGCCCTGACTCCAAACAGACTGCTGACAGCCGCAACCAATACAGGAAGTCCCATAAACCAGGTAATTTGCTTTCCAGCAGACTGGCAAAGGGTTTCGTAAGTAGCTCCCAGGCGGATCAGGGTCTGGTATCTGCGCCCGGTTTTCTGCTGACTCATCAGGAACTGAACACCCACGATGGTGTTGGCAACTACCAGGAAAACAATCGCAAGATAGAGGGTAATATAACTGGATGCTATGGTGTAGAAAAGCTGACGACCTATATTCTGAAGATAGCTTTCATATTCAATGCCAGTTTCGTCCAGCTTCTCGTTCAAATCCAAATATGCAGTCATAAGGCTATTTCCATCCAGAGCCTGCTCACTGAGCACCGCATTGACATAGGTATCATACATTCCCTGGCTATAATATAGGAATGCTTCATCCGGAAGAATCAATGCAAAGGACAAGGTTATAGAACGGTCCGTGACCAAATTCACAGACTGAACCTCTCCTGTAAGATGAATCGGACTACCATCCAGTTCCACCTTGGGCTGTCCGGCCAATACTTGGTTCAGCATTGCGGTACGGCTTACCGTAGTAAACTCTGTATCAATATAGACAGCGGCCTCCTTTTCGCCTAATTGGAGAGCCGGTTTGCCGGACAATTCCAACAAACGATTATAGTCCGATAAACAAATCAAATATGGGTATGTGGCATAACCAAGATTGTTCAGAAGGACATCCCGGTCTTCCGACTGGGGCAGGCTCCGAAGAGAGTCCATAACAGCGTCCATGCTGTAGGCATTATCATAATCTTCTGTGGTGCGAATACGCCCAACCCTCATTTCAAAAAGCTCTGAAAATTGATTTTCCAAACCGTTTTCTTTCAGGGCTGCCTTTATATTCGGAAGAACCTGCGATGAATCTTCTGCAGTATGATCTTCAAAAGTATAGTCGATTACATGGCCAGAAGACAGGCTATTCGTTCCTGCAATTCCTACGCCCGCACCAAAACAACACAGCGCCGCCAGAATCAGCAGGGAGCTGATGGCCATGGAGGTTGACTGATGAATAACATTCTCCTGAATCTGCCGGAAGGTAAATACATGAAGCTGCTTATTTCCTTTTCCTTTCTTAACAATCAAAGCAATCAGCGCACGCATCCCATAGAAAAGCAGCATCGTACCAACTATGCCCAACAGCAAAGTCAGTCCCATCATACTTACCTTTGTCCATGCAATTCCCTGAATCGCCATGTAGTAAGCCACTGCCAACATCACACTTCCGCATATAGCAGCCAGTCCATAGATAACAGATGGCATTTGCTTTTTGGGGCGGTTCGTTGGCTGGGATAGCAAAGTACCGATCTCCTGGCGGCTGATTCGTCCACTCAAAATCAGAAGTGCCGTCAGCTTAATTGCCAGAAATCCTGCCAGCGTCCATTCAATTGCAGACCAGGATAAAGAAAACTGATGACCGATGATCCCCATGCCTACCAGCTTGGCGGTGACAAGACTGACAATTTCTGAAAGCACCACAGCCACAGGTAAGCCTATGAGCATGGCAAGAATACTGGTCAGGAAATCTTCCGCCAGAAGCATACCAAACAGTTTACTTCTACGCATCCCCAACATTAGATAAACACCAAACTCATGCCGTCTGCGCTCGAACTGATACTTGCAGGCAAAATAGATCAAAAAGAACAGAATACCGAGGGTCATCCCATAAAACGCAGGAATCAGAAGCAGGAGTTTGTCAACTGCGTCACTCTCCATTTTCTGCAAAAAGAGCATCACATCTTGAGTGGAGATGGAAAGAATCATGTAAAAGGCAACAATAGAAATCACCAGGGAGCTGAAAAACAGACCGTTTTCCTTTCGGCTGCGGTGGCTGTTCCGAAGAATGAGATTAGAGAACATTTGCGCTGCCCCCTCCCAGTTGCGCCATCACCTTCAGGATGCGCCCGTAGAACTCCTGCTGGCTTTCGTCTCCACGCCGAAGCTCATGAAAGATCACGCCGTCCTGGATGAACAGAATGCGCTTGCAAAAGCTGGCGGCATTGGAATCATGGGTTACCATCAGGATCGTAGCTTGTTCGTCACGATTCAGGCCGGACAGCTTCTCCATAAGACTTCTTGCGTTCTTAGAATCCAGCGCACCCGTCGGTTCATCGGCAAGGATCATTTGGGGATGTAAGATCAGAGCCCTTGCTGCCGCAACACGCTGACGCTGGCCGCCGGACATCTTGGACGGAAACTTATCCAGAACATCAGTGATTTCCAGATAGTCAGCCAACTGCTTCAGCCGCTGGCTGCTTTCTGCTTCGGATACCCCATGCAAGGAAGTCGGGAGCAGGATGTTTTCCCTGCCAGTCAGGTTGTCCAGCAATTCAAAGTTCTGGAATAGATAACCAACTTTTTTGCCACGGTACTCTGCAAGAGCCTTTCCCTTGAGGGATTGCAGAGTATCGCCTTCCACCTGAATGCTTCCACCTGTGGGTTGAATCACAGTCGCAATACAATTGAGCAGTGTGGATTTACCGGAACCGCTGCTTCCCATAATGCCGAGAAACTCTCCCGGCATCACCTGGAAGGTGATCCCATTCAGTGCCTTTGTTTGACTTGGCACATTGCCATAGATTTTTGTTAAATTTTCAATATTCAAAATGGGTTTCATGTGAATACCTCCTATCATTTGTAATAAAATGATAGCATGGGAACACAGCAAATACCACTTACAGTGGTTGTAAGGATTCAAGATATAAGTGGCGGCTCAAGGGGGACGAGCATATATTTTGTAAGAGCATCAGGCGACAATGATAAAATATACCGGATCGCCTCCTTGGCAAACCAGTTCGTTTTAATTGTATCCCAATCAGCAAGTCGGATAATCTCTGCTGTGCCGTTCTCAAAATCAACTGAAATTTCGCCCCATTCGCCGTCGCAGTCTGCTTGATATTCGTAGATTGTGGCGGCGATTTTCTTTTTGCGCTTGGTTTTGGTTTTCTGTTTCAGCCGGACAGCATGGAGCGCACCTTCGGCAACCAGCAGTTCTGTCAGTTTGTCCACCGCTTTCCGGTAGGCTCGCTCTGCACCGCTGGCTGTGCTGCCCTCAAACATAATCGCCAATTCTTCAAAAGTGGGGCGGTTCTTCCATGAGTCAACTCGCCCGCAGGTCATACAGATTGCTAACCGTTTTTCGAGCAAGGTCTGTTCCCGGTAATTCAGCTTCTCAAATGCCCGCTGTACCTTTTCTGCTTGTATGCCGTTCCAGAGGATGTCGGTATAGTTCCAGCTATCGTCAAGGGCTATATCCTCGCCTGTTTCCTCGCCGTCCTCGTCCGTTATATAGAACGGCTGCTGGTTGCGGATTCCACGGACAACTTTCAGATATTCTTCCGCAAGAGCAAGGTCGCAGTTATACTTCTTGGAAAACTGGTTGACCGCATCTTTGGTGTTATGGTACAGCCACGCCATTGATCGCACCATTTTGTAATTGGTCAGAGAGGATACCGACCATTTTTCTTCGCCCATGCGGAAACGGAGCATAGAATCCCAGATGAACGGATAGATGTATGTAGCATACTCCGCACCCTTGGCAGGATCATAGTCCATCAGCTTTTGGAGCATTTGCTCCCGGCAGGAGATCTTTATATCGATAAATCGGTCTGTGTCGTACAGATTGCCGCCGTCCACACTGAGAAAGCCTTTGATGCGCTTGTTGAGCTGCGTTTCGTAGTGGTGCAGAAAGAACGAAAAATATAGCAAATTCTTTTCCCGCAAAGCAGACAGGATATATTCATTCAGACTGTCCACCGCTGGCGGTTCCGGTTCCAGTTGGAAGATGCGCTCTGCCACATAGGGGATGATGCCGTCACCGTGTGGATTAACTTGGTGCTTCGGTATGTATCCGGTCATGTTCCACGAAAAATCATTTAGCATAGCGCACCTCCCTTCTAAGTAATCAGCGGGAATAATTAACCATAATTCCAAGTTTGTCTTGCAGCATTTATATTATCCAGAAGAACAGATGCAGGATTTGCCTCGTAATAGTACGTGCTCATATCCAAAATGCCTTCTTCCATTTCACCCCACTCTGCTGTGCGAGAAACAAAGATTCTATTATATACACACCAATCGCATGTGGTGGTGAAAGCAGCAATATCTGCAAAGTCTTTTGGAAATACAATTCTTCTTCCATTTGATGTTGGCTTAAGATAGTTCTCCATTATTTCTTTGAAATTCTTCAGATCATAATCCGTAGCGTTTTCCAAAGCTTTACAGACAATCAATTCTTCGTGCGTGAATTCTGTAAGTGTTTCTAAATGGTTTGCAAGAATTAGACCATAAATAACGCAAACCTTTGGGCATTCTGCATTTACGGTTTGTTTGAACAGATTGGCTACGATAATAGCCTTTTCCGGGCTGGAGTTTACATAGTTGTAAAGCTCGTTCAATCTTCTTTCGAGATTAAAGCCAGATGCAAGACCGTTCAGTAGATGGCCGAGTTTGAAGGTATTGTATTCAGATAGAAGATCATTTCCTATTCCGCCTACAATTCCCGCAACTGGGTTTACTACGCCCAACACACCAATAGAGCCAGAACGGATTATTTTGGTCATAGGATTGTCCATAACCCGGCTAAGCGCATTCCCAATATCAGTTAAATCATATTTCTGTGCCATTACATATTCCTCATTTCGTCCGTAATTTTGCTTCTTTCTTCAAAGCAGCCTGTCCCATCTCTTTTTCGTAATCACCTTTGGCATAGGCGACATTGCTCAGCGCTCGAAGCATTTTATCCTTTGCCAGCTTTTTCATAACCTCTGCAAGATCAGCGTCCAGAGTACCACGCTTCACATAGCGGTTTATGGTGTTCAGCCGTTTCTCATAAATCTGTTTCACCGGATGATCGTCCGCAAGCTCCCGTTGTTCTCTGCCTTTCAGGTTGCCGATCTGTCGGCAAGTGCGGTGCAGCTTGTCCCCCGGTGCATAGCCGCCGCAGTATTTGGTGTGCCTTGCGTTGGTGGTGAGGAACCACTTGCCGCAGATTTTGCATTTTTTCGGGGCATGACCAACACATAAGCCCTCAAAAAGATCAGACCGGAACATCCCTACAAAGGATACATAGTGCATCCGCTTGACCAGCTTCGCAACTTTTTCGCCGGGACGGATGACCGATATATACTGAACGGAATTATTCAAAGTAGACATCCAGGCATTGCCCTCCGTGATAGAGAACTCCGGCGGAAAATAGTCGCCGAACATTTTTGCAAAACCCTCTGCGGTGCGTTCTGCTTCATTGCCGTCTGATTTTTCTGCAAAATCAAGCATGGCCGTTTGGTATTCCCCAAGGGAGTATGCCAGATGCCCGAAAACTGCGGTATAGCGTTGGAGCATCATCGCATCGGCAAAGTTCTGGATTTCTTCAAATTGCAAAGAATTGGTTGCGGCTTTTATGGCAAACTCCACATATTTCAGCGCATTGTCCACAGTAAAGACTTTTTCAATCCGTTCTCTGTGCTTTGAGATATTCATATAGGAGAACGGCGGTGTTTGACTGAGAATATCAAGCATCGTCAGAGCAGCTTCCGTTGCAATAGGACAGAGTGCAGAAGCATCCTGTCCGGCGTTTAATATTCCAAGCAGCAGATTGATTTTCTCGCATTGCTCGTTCATCTTTGCGATGGTATCCGCAGGGACATTCAGCGCATCACAGGCAAGAGCGCCGACAGGAAGTGTTTTTCCCTCATATATGACCGTATCCTGCCAAAAATCCAATGTCATCAGTTCTTGGTTCATGCTTGCCCCTCCTGTCCTGTTTTTTCATTTTCTTAATTCTATCATGCTAATGTAAAGAAATCTACATCTATCCATAAGTTGTCCTGTTTTTTGAAACGGGGTTGTCCTCCGATTAGCCTGTTTTTTGAAAAATCCGGCATAACCATAGTAGAAGGAGCCAAACCCCTGCCAATCACGGCGGGTGTTTCGTGCTTTCTAAATACTATGAACGGAGGTTTTTCTATGACAATCTATGAAATCATCAAGGCGGCAATCAGCGTAAAGCAAGCCGCAAAACACTACGGGCTGAATGTCAACCGCAATGGTATGGCTTGCTGCCCGTTCCACAACGACAGGCATCCGAGCTTGAAGCTGAACGAGGATTATTTCTTCTGCTTCGGCTGCGGAGCCAAGGGGGATGTAATCGACCTTGTGGCAAGACTGTTCGATCTGAGCAGTTATGAAGCAGCGCAAAAGCTGGCTGCGGACTTCGGGCTTGACCCGAAACCGCCCACTGCCGCAGCTATGGTCAAGCCAAAGCGTCCCTATATCCGTCAGTTCCGGGAGAATGAAATGCTGTGTTTCCGGGTGCTGACGGATTATCTGCATCTGCTGGAAGATTGGAAAATACGATACGCACCCAAGACACCGGAAGATGCTCTGGATGACCGTTTTGTGGAAGCCTGCCAGATGCACTGCTATATCGAATATATGGCAGATGTGCTGACGGTGGGTGATCTGGAAGAACGGGTGGCATTGGTGGACAAGCTGATGCAGGACGACAAAATTGCTTTTCTGCAAGAGTATACCGCACGAAAGAAAAAGGAGGTGGCGCACCGTGGCGAAGAACCGGAAAACGCCTAATATGAATTTTCCTGTCTGGTTTGACGGGCAGAACATCAACGAAGCTCTGTTTTGTGAAGAATTTCTGCATGAGCGCAGAATCATCTTCGCAAACGGAGCTTTTTTCACGCCCGATGGTCGAGTGACGGATGACCTTCCTCTGCGTGGGGAGATTTACGACAAGCTGAAATTTTGTGCCGTGAACAACATCCCACGGAAGATCACCAACATTCTGGAAGTGCTGAAACTGGAAGCGCAGGTGTCTGACTTCCCTCCGGAGCAGGATCGCATCCATGTTGCCAACGGTACGCTGCTCTTGAACGGCACTTTCACCGAAGGCAGACCGGCTATCGTGCGAAGCCGTCTGCCTGTCGGCTATAATCCCGATGCTCCTGCACCGGTGATCTGGCTGAACTTTCTGGATGGGTTGCTTTACGCCGAGGACATTCCAACTTTGCAGGAGTTTATCGGCTATTGCCTGATTCCCTCCAACAAGGGGCAGCGCATGATGGTGATTAAAGGCAACGGTGGCGAGGGTAAATCTCAAATCGGTGCGGTGCTGTCCACCATCTTCGGCACGAATATGAAAGACGGCAGCATCGGGAAGATTTCTGAAAACCGTTTTGCCCGTGCCGATCTGGAACACATCCTGCTGTGCGTGGATGATGATATGCGGATGGAAGCTCTGCGTCAGACCAACTATGTAAAATCCATCGTGACTGCACAGGGCAAAATGGACTTGGAACGCAAGGGCAAGCAGAGTTATCAGGGCTGGATGTTTGCCCGGTTGCTGGCATTCAGCAATGGTGATCTGCAAGCCCTATATGATCGCAGCGATGGTTTTTACCGCAGACAGCTTGTGCTGACCACCAAAGAAAAGCCCATGGACAGAGCCGATGATCCTGACCTTGCAGAGAAGATGAAAGCTGAAGCCGAGGGTATCTTCCTGTGGGCATTTGAAGGCTTACAGCGGCTTGTTGCCAACAACTTTAAGTTCACGGAGAGTGACCGTATCCGGGAAAACCGGGAAGCGGTCAAGCGTGACAACAACAATATCTTTGATTTCATGGAGTCGGAGGGATACATCCGATTGAAAGCGGATGCTTCCATCAGCTCTAAGGATTTCTATGAAATCTACCGGATGTGGTGTGAGGAAAACTCCCTTGCACCGCTGAAAGCCCGTAGATTCAGCGATGCCATGATTGCCAATGCCGGGAGATTCAATCTGGAGCATTGCAACAACATCACCAACTCTGCCGGACGGCGGGTGTGGGGCTTTATGGGCGTGGAAGCTGTGGCAAGACCTCATATAAATGGATTTTACGATGTTTCGCCGTGTACGTACGTACCGGAGGACTGGCGGGATTGATTTTGCCAGTCATGCTCTGTACGTATGTACGCAGCATTTACCCCTGTTTTCTTCCGTTATAGGAAACAGCAGCTTTCAAAGCTGACCTGTTTTCGGGCATTAAAAATCAATGGTAATGGAAACAGCAAAGTTTTTGACCGCAGGACGAAACTATTTCACGAAATCGTGCTTCTCTGAACCGTGTACCCTGTTCACGGAACAATGGGTGTTTTCACTGTTCCAGACCAAACCACACAAAACGGCAAAGTGGGATATGGTCATATATGGACAGGACATCACAAGCGAAATTCTGAACGGATTTCGGAGATTGCAGATTTTTCACTGTTCGGTGCATCCACTCCACCTTGGAGCGCAGAGGTTGCACCGACACATGAACTGAATTATGGAGGATTTTATCAATATGAATATACGCAACGAAATAAAGGCACAGATCATCCGTGCCGGGATGACCATGCAGGAAGTTGTTGACCTGCTCTCGGACGAGTACGGATGGAGCGACAGCGTTTCCAACCTGTCCGCAAAATTACAGCGGGAAAGTATACGATACAAGGAAGTATTGGAGCTTGCCGCTGTGCTTGGTTACGACATCGTATGGCAGAAAAGACGGGAGAAGTGATACCCCGGCAACAGCCCTCCGCATCTCCCGTCCCCATAGGCGCACCGCAGTGCTGCCCATGGACAGGCAGTGAAAGATACGGTTTTCGCTGCCATCGTCTGCAAGAAATGTTCCGCAGAACAGCTTCATGCAGACGGGCTGACCAAGGTAAAAGGCGCAGACATTTTGCCTTGGTCAGCAGAGGTCACCGCAGTGACCGCATTCCCCCTCGGGAGAGCCCTCGGAGAGCCCACGGCACTTTGTAGCCAGCATGGATGAAAGTGTAATAGTGGGTTATTACACTTTGAAAAAGTGCCGTTCCTCAGCCCTCCGCTGTCTGCAAATCTTAAAGAAAGGACAAAAATCTATGGCAAGAAATGATGGAATTGATCGTACCTTAGCCAGAAATCAGGACTTGGAAACTCCGGATGATGTGACAAAAGTACAGGAACACAATGAGCGTGAAAAAGACCGTTATTCCAATGTGGACATCGTGCCGGAACGTACTGCGCTGAATGTTCACTTCAAGTCTCCCACTGACGATTATGTAAAAATGTTTGAGCAGATGGAGCAGGACAAGATCATCTCCACCAGAGGGCTGAAACCGGATGCCGTCAAATATGGCGAGTTGGTTTTCGATGTGAACTCCGCTTATTTCTACAACCACGGCGGCTATGAGTTTGCAAAACAGTTTTATGCCGATGCCTATAAAGCCGCCGTGGAGATCGTGGGCGGTGAGCAGTATATCCTCTCCGCTGTAATGCATGCCGACGAGCGCAACCGGGCAATGTCGGAAGCTCTGGGTGAGGATGTGTACCACTATCACCTTCATGTGGTTTATATCCCGGTGGTGGAGAAACAAATCCTGTGGTCGAAGCGATGCAAGGATGAATCCCTCCGGGGAACGGTAAAGGAAACGATCACACAGGTCAGCCGCAGTAAGAAGTGGGAATCCAAACCCGTTCTTGATGAAAACGGAAATCCTATGTTGAACGCAAAAGGGAAAAAGATTTTGAAGTCGTCCTACAGTGTGCTGCAGGATGACTTTTTCAATTTCATGCGAAACGCTGGTTATACCGATGTAGAGCGTGGAGAATGTGGCAGCACCGAAGAACATCTGACGGTGACACAGTTCAAGGTACAGGCCGAACAGCAGCGTTTGGAAGCTGTGACCGGACAGGTGGCACAGGCCGAGCAGAGCTTAGCGGATGCCAAAGCTGCCACGGAGAAGCAGAAAAAGAAACTGGAAGCTCTGAAAAAGGAAACTCAGGCTGCTAAGTCTGTTGCTATGACTGCACATGAGATTGAGTCGATGGGCAAGAAAAATCCCATTACGGGAAATGTTACCATGACGGCGGATGAGTGCCGCACGCTAAAGGATTATGCGGTCAGCAGCTTTGCGGAAAAGTCTGAGAAGCTGAAATACAAGCAGAAATTCGAGCAGGCAGATAAAAACGCAAAGATATGGAAAGACCGTTTTGAAAAACTGAACAAAGACTATGAGGAGCTGAAACAAAAAGCCCAGCCTTTCCTGGATGCGATTGAGATTGCATCTGAAAAGGTCTGGGCTTTTATCAATGCCATCCTCGCCAGGGGAAAGGAACTGTATGAACACAAACACCCTGCCCGCAATCGTGGACAGGACATGGAAATTTAAGAAAGGAACTATTTGCCTATGAAGAAAACCGTAGATGAAATTAACAAGATGATTATGGAAGATGCCCCGATGGAAGAAATCAACGATGCCATCGGCTATATTGATATTTGCTCCTGCTTCGATCCGATTTTTGAGCCGCCTATTGATTTTCTGGAAGAATGCCGCAAGCGTTGGGAAGCGGCACAGTCCTCTTTCTGCAAAACCATTGAGTGCAAGATCGGAAACACATGGTATGTGATTGAAACGGAGTGTGATGGAAATGAGCCACTTACCGACAAGGTAAAACGGCTCATTTTTTCTGACAAGGGGGTGATTTGTTAATGACTGCGACACAAAAGCATGATATAATTCCAATATGCACAACGGTACTGTCGGCTGACCAACCACCGAAGGAGGATATTATGTTGGATCAGCAGAAAATTACCATTCTCTATTGCCGTCTGAGCAACGAGGATGCCCAGGAAGGCGAGAGTAACAGTATCGCAAATCAGAGAGAGTATTTAACCCGATATGCCCGTGACCACGGGTATACAAACCTGAAAATTCTGGTGGATGACGGTTATACGGGGACGAACTTCAATCGTCCCGGTGTGCAGGAAGGCTTTGAGCTTGTCAAGCAGGGGCTTGTGGGCTGCTGGCTGGTCAAAGACCTCAGCCGCTTTGGTCGTGACTATCTGACTGTTGGACAATATACGGATATTATCTTTCCGAGTTATGATGTCCGCTTTATCGCTATAAATGATGGCGTAGACAGCAACCGGGGAGACAGCGAGGGCTTCGCCGCAATCCGTAATCTGTTCAACGAGTGGTATCCCCGTGATACCAGCAAGAAAGTCCGTGTCAGTTTGCGGCAGAGAGGAACCAGTGGGAAGCACATGGGCAAACCGCCCTACGGATACCGCTGTGACCCGGAGGACAAGGATCACTGGATTCTGGATGAAGAAGCGGCTCCGGTAGTCAAGCTCATCTTCGACCTTTGCATTGACGGCAAAGGCCCGGAGCAGATTGCAAGGATTCTGGAAGAAAAGCAGATTATGACCGCAAAGGCACTCTATGCCAAGCGAAAGAAAAAGCCGATGCCGGAAAGACCGTACCACTGGGGCAACCAGTCCATTGCAGGGATTTTGGAACGGCAGGAGTACACAGGCTGTACCTGCAACTTCAAGACTTATTCCAAGTCCTACAAGCTGAAAAAGCGGATTCCCAATGAGCCGGAGAATATGTTTTATCTGCCGGACACACAGGAAGCGATTGTATCTCAGGCACAGTTTGACAGGGTGCAGGAACTGAGGAAAAACAAACGCCGCCCCGCAAAAGCGGAACGGCAGGGATTGTTCTCCGGGCTTCTGTTTTGTGCCGATTGCGGCGGCAAGCTCCACTTTGCCACAAGCAAAAGCTTTGAGGGCAAGCAGGATCACTACGTCTGCAACAACTACAAGAGCAACCGTGGTACTTGTACTGCCCACTATATCCGGGAAGATGTGCTTCGTGAAATCGTTCTGGAACGCATCCGGGCAGTCAATGAGTATATCCGAAGCGATGTGG
Source organism: Oscillospiraceae bacterium (assembly GCA_025757985.1). Lineage (NCBI taxonomy): Bacteria > Bacillati > Bacillota > Clostridia > Eubacteriales > Oscillospiraceae > Oscillospiraceae bacterium. The sequence goes on along the minus strand of CP107210.1, from coordinate 1,695,525 downwards.
ACGGTTTTCAGGAGGAATGGCTGCAATGCCGCAGGACTGACCAGGAGCGCAGCATCCGGGATGACAAAAAGAAGCTGGAACAGGCAAAGAAACGCCTTGCCGATCTGGATGTCATCATCGCCCGGCTGTACGAGGACTATGTTCTTGGAAATCTCAATCAGGACAGATACAGAAAGATGTCTGCGGACTATGAAGCGGAGCAGGAACGGTTAAAGCTCGAAATTGAAGTTATCGAAGAATGGGTGGAACAGCGGGAAGAAATGAACGACGGTCTGGATGCCTTTATCGCCCTGACACAGAAATATGTGGATGTGGAGGAGCTGACACAGACCATCGTGAACGAGTATATCAAGAAAATCATCGTCTATGCCCCGGACAAATCCAGCGGCAAGCGCAAGCAGAAAGTGAAGATTTTCTTCAACTTCGTGGACGATGTAGATATTCCCGTTATTTCCGAGCCTATCATCACGCAAACAACCTATGAACACAGAAAAACGGCGTGACCTTCGGGTCACACCGTTCTCTGCGACAAAATAGTTACTTGTCACTATTAAGCCTTGTCACAACAGGTTTTTTCAATGTTTTATAGTGCTACTGCACAGTAGTGGTCATACGGTGGTCAAGAATCTTCCATACCCAGCACGCGGCGTTCTGGAAATATCTTGAAAAAATTGGGCGATTCACTCGTAAAAGGTTGACGCGGCTGCGTTCGGGGGTATATCATATTTATATAGAACCTTGCGCGGAGGGAGGAACGCACGGTGATCCGAATCGGCATTGTGGACGATGAAAAACAAGAAAGAGACCAACTGAAACAGGCGCTGGCACGGTTTAGCGCGGAGAACGGCACAGAACTGAACGTACAGGAGTTCGACTGCGCGGCAGTCTATCTGGCGGCGCAAGACCGTGATTTTGACATTTTATATCTGGACATTGATATGCCGCAGATGTCCGGCATGGAACTGGCCGAAAAAATTCGGGAGACAGATCAAGACGTCATCCTCATTTTTTGCACGAATTTGCAGCAATTCGCGCTGAACGGGTACAGCGTTGGCGCGCTGGGCTTTATTGTAAAGCCTATACAGTGGTACTCCTTCCATATGTATCTGACGCGGGCGCTGAAGGCGCTGCAAAAGCGCGCCGGTCAAAAGGTTACGCCGCCGCACATTGTCGTCAAGGACGGCACCGTGACGCGGCTGCTGGATGCAGCGGAAATCGCCTATGTGGAGGTACGCCAGCACGACCTGCTGTACAACCTGTGCGGCGAGGACGGTAAGACCGAGATCATCAAAAACCGCGGTTCGATGCAGGAAATCGCGGCGCAGCTGACACCCTACGGCTTTGTGCGATGCAGCGCCAGTTACCTTGTGAACCTGCGCTGTATCACGGCGGTAAGCCGTATGAATGTCTATGTCGGCGGGGCGGCACTGCCCATCGGGCGCACCTACAAGGACGCCTTCACCGAAGCATTCTCCCGATATATGGCAAAAAAGGAGTGGGAAGATCCGTGCCGGTCATAAATTGGATACTGAGCCAGCAAATCCAGCTGGGTATGATTCTGTGCGCCTGCCTGTTTGTCCCGTGGGGGCAGCGCCGCAGCTGTTTCGTTCCGCGGCTGGCGGCGGGTGTATGCGTTTTTCTTGTGCTGACGGACACCCTGACATTCCTGCCGTTTTGGGCAAAATTGCTGCTGTATACGGCGCTGCTGTTTGCTCTGATATGGTTCAGCTTTGACTGCAGCCCGCTGCACGCTCTGTTTTATACAACCTGTGCCTACGCGGTGCAGCACATTGCCAGTAAGCTGGCCTATATGCCTTTTATTTGGCTGCTTCAGCATGGCCGCACAGACAGGCTCGTTACCTTTGTCATTCTGCTTTTCAGCAACCTTGTGGTCTGTCTGGTCATCTACCTGCTGTTCACCCTGCGCATCCGGCGCGGGCGCCTGCTGTTTGACAATGTCAAGACTGTGCTTTACTCCGGCTTTTTCCTGATTGCCGCGGTCTACCTGAGTGTTGTGCTGGAGGATGTTCTGGACAGCAGCGCAGAGTCCTACCTGACGGCCTATCTGGCGCTGAATGCGTTCTGCATCCTGTTTGCCATCACGATTCTGGCGCTGGAATTTTCAAATTGCAGCATCAAGAGTCTGGAACAAGAGAATGAAATGCTGGCGCAGCTGCTGGAATGTGACAAGCAGCAGTATGAGCAGGCAAAAAAGACATGGAAAAAATCAACATCCGCTACCATGACCTGAAACAGCAGTATTCCCGCGCCACAGATGAGGAACGCGCCCGTCTGGAAGAAGAAATGGACAACCTGAACCTGCGCTATCTCACCGGGAATAAGGCGCTGGACATCACACTGACCCAAAAGTCGGCACTCTGCGGGCAGGCAGGGATTCAGCTGGTCTGCTCGGCAGACGGCAGCTGTCTGGAGGATATGAAGCACTACCACATTTACTCCCTGCTGGGCAATGCGCTGGACAATGCCATTGAGTGTCTGACGCAGGTAAACGATGCGTCTAAGCGGGTCATCACACTGGACATCAGCCGCTGCCGTGACATGGCGGTCATCCGCGTGCAGAACTACACCCCCGCACCGCCGACGCTGCGGGACGGCGCTATCGTCACAACCAAACAGGATACCGAGGAGCATGGCTACGGCATAAAAAGCATCAAAAGCATTGCTGAGCTGTACGGCGCAACCGTGACCGGTGTGGACGACCTGAACCAGACCTTTGAGCTGCTGCTAAGCGGCCGCATTGATGCCACGCTGAACGCTGAGGTGACCTACTATGATTACATGAAGGAGCACCCCGACGCGAACGCGAAAATCGCCGTGCTGACTGCGGACGCGAACGAGGTTGCCATCCCGATGCGCAAGGGCGACGAGACCGCCACCCTGCGCGCTGCCATCGACACCGCCATTGAGGAAATGCGCGCCGACGGTACGCTGAAGGAATTGAGCGAGAAGTACTTCGGGACGGATATCTCCACGAATGAATAAATGAAGCATCCCCCGCCGCGTTGAAACGGCGGGGGAATTTTTGTGTGGGGGAGATGGATGGGAAAACGGGAAATTGCCGGAAGGCTGCGGGCCGGGTATGCCCGGCCCCTACAACTCTGTCTCGCGGCTCGTAGGGACGGGGCTCTGCTCCGCCCGCGCCGCGTACCCGCAATTTTGCACAAAGGGATGCGACCTTGTCTTGTGCGCTTTGCACTACGCTTTTTGTAATCTTTTTGTTACAATTACAGATTGCGCGCCCAAAACGACAGGTTATGCAAATTTTGTGCCACAAAGCCCCTTTTCTGCTACAATAAGGTCAGAACAAAGGCAGGGGCCAAAAGCCCCACCAAAATTCAAGGAGGAGAAAAATGCAAAAGAAAAAACTCACACCACTGCAAATTGTAGGCCATATTCTGCACACAGGTATTCTGGCTGTGCTGGCAGTTGTCATGGCAGTGCTGTTGTTTGCAGCCAACGTCATTCTGCCTAGTTACGCCCGCATGATAAATGCAATGCTGGGCTACAAGAAATCTTGGGACAACAGCAAAGTACAGACCGAAGGCCTGGACCTGGACTATAACACGGCGGACTATACCGCCGACACCATCGGTGATGCCGAAAAAGACCTGACCGACCGCATCAACAATGAAGGGGTCGTTCTGCTGAAAAATGACGGCGCCCTGCCCCTGGCCGAGGACACGACCGTGAGTCTGTTCTCTGCCAACAGTAAGCAGAATGTGGGTGCCGGGCTGATGGGCGGCGGCTCGCCGTTGAATACGGCCCTGACCGAGCGCGGCCTGAACGTGAACGAGACGCTGTGGAATTTCTACACGCAGGGTGCAGGTGCCGGGTATGGGCTGGCCAGCGGCTCCATCAGCTTCGGCGATGCCGAGGACTTCCGTATCAACGAGTGCCCGCTCTCTGTCATGCAGGGTGAGAGTGGTCTGCTGGACAGCGTACAGGGCACGACCCCGGTCTATATTCTCAAGCGTGTGGCAGGCGAGGGCCGTGATATGCCCCGTTCGATGTACAACCACGCTGCCAGTGAGGAAGACAAGGTCCGCAGCTATCTGGAACCGGACTCCACCGAGCGTGAGATTCTGCAATACCTGAATGATAACTACGACAATACAGTGCTGATCGTAAACTCCAACGCAGCGCTGGAGCTGGACTGGCTGGCCGATTACCCCAACATCAAGTCGGTGCTTTACGCGCCGACCATCGGCGCAGCTATGGCGGATGTGCTGACCGGCAAGGTCAGCCCCAGCGGGCGCACGGTGGACACCTTTGCGGCCGATGCCTCTGCATCCCCGGCGGCGCAGAACTTCGGTGATTATGCCTACTATGACGAAAACGGCAGCATCACAAAGTATAACTACGTCACGTATGAGGAAGGCATTTATGTCGGCTACCGCTATTACGAGACTCGGTATGAGGACGTTGTCCTCGGCCAGGGTAATGCGGGCGATTACGACTATGCCGGCGAGGTCGTGTATCCTTTCGGTTACGGCCTGAGCTATACGACCTTCGATTGGAGCGACTTTAAGGCAGACTGGAGCGGTGACACCTGCACGGCACAGGTCACTGTCACCAACACCGGCGATATGGCAGGCAAGGACGTTGTGGAGCTTTATGTACAAAGCCCCTATACGGATTACGACAAAGCAAACGGTGTGGAAAAGCCTGCCGTGGAGTTGGTCGGCTACGGAAAAACGTCTGAGCTGGCACCCGGCGCAAGTGAGACGGTAAGCGTTACCTTTACGAAAGACCAGCTCAAGGCATATGACGCCAGCGGTGCGAAAACATACATCCTGGATGCAGGTGACTACTATATTACCGCGGCAGAAAATGCCCACGACGCTATCAACAATGTGCTGGCGGCCAAGGGAAAAACCGTTGCAGACGGTATGACCGCCGACGGTGATGCGGCATTTGCCACCGTGTATACCCCTGCCAACACCGAGACAGATACCACCACCTATGCAGTCGACAGCCGCACGGGTGCTGCTGTCACAAATCAGCTGGATGCCGCCAAGGGCGATGCCGGTTACCTGACCCGCAGCGATTGGGCAGGCACGTTCCCGAAACCGGACGGCGAACCCAGCGATGTGATCAGCACCTGGGGCAATGAAATCAACGGCACGGATGCTGACGGCAAGCCCGCCTCTTACCAGTACAAAAAGACTGCCGGTGCAGAGCTGGTGGCGCAGCTGGATTCCACCGATTCCGGCAACCCGACTGTGGGTGATACCTACGAGGATGAAATCGTCTACGGTGCCGACAACGGGCTGAGCCTGATTGACCTGCGCGGCAAGAGCTACGACGACCCGATGTGGAACGACCTGCTTGACCAGCTGACGGCAGACGATTATTACAACATCATCACCTGCTCTGGTTACGGTGTGCCCGCCATCAATAGTGTGGGCAAGCCCTTTGTGATCGATGCTGACACAGCAAGCGGGCTGATCTACGGCGGCACCGGTACTATGTTCCCCAACATGATGACCCTTGCCCAGACCTGGAACCAGGATCTGGCGCAGGAATACGGCACGATGATCGGCAATGAGGCGGTCATCGGCGGCTGCGACGGCTGGTATGCACCGTCCATGAACATCCATCGTACCCCCTTCAGCGGTCGTAATGGTGAGTATTACTCCGAGGATCCGTTCCTTTCCGGCACAGTAGCATCCAAAGAAGTCTACGGTGCTGCCACCAAGGGGCTGTATGCCTATATCAAGCACTTTGCCTTTAACGACCAGGAAAACCACCGCGGCGACCGCGATGGGCAGTACGGCGCGGCAACCTGGCTGAATGAGCAGTCTGCACGCGAAATCTATCTCAAGCCTTTTGAGATGTGCATGAAACTGGATGACGTCACGCTGAACTATGTGGAGAAGCAGGCCGACGGCAGTTACAAGAATGCGACTACTACCATCCCGGCGGCACTGGGCGTTATGACAGCCTTCAACCGCGTTGGCGCGACCTGGACCGGCGGCAGCTACGCGCTGATTACCGGAATCCTGCGCACCGAGTGGGGCTTCAATGGCGCGGTTATCACTGATAACGCCAATACCGGCGTCTTTATGGGCGGCCAGCAGATGATCGAGGCAGGCGGCGACATGAAGCTGACTTACGAGAAAAACTCCGCCCGCTGGGATGATTTCGACAAAGACAATGCCGAAACCTACCACTATGCACGCGAGGCACTGCACCATGTGTTGTACACGACCGCCAACACCAAAGCAATGAACAGCGCAATGCCGGGCAGTATCTACAAGGATGGTCCGCAGGTCAGTACGACCGTGCGCACAGTGGTCAACATCCTCTGCACGCTGCTGCTGATTCTGCTTGCTTACCGGGTATTCCGTGTATGGAAGCCCAGCAAGCGCAAGCTGGCAAAGATGGAGGCAAAAGCGGCCAAGAAAGCGGCCAAGAAGGCAAACACCTAATTCGGAAAGTAAGGGCAACACCGCACAATTCCCGCCTGACGGCTTAAGCACCTCGCTCGCCGTATCGGCACTTAGAATTATGCGGTATTACCTAAGGGCGGCAGAATGCGCTGCCGCCCTTGCTTTTTATGCGGGGAGAGACCCATGAAACACACAGATATTATAACCAAACTAAACCTTGAACAAAAATGTGCTCTGCTGTCCGGTGATACCGTGTTCACGACGCGGGGCTACAAAAACGCGGGCGTGCCGTCCATCACCCTGTCCGACGGCCCCAACGGCGTGCGCAAGCAGGCCGGGGCGGCGGATCACCTGGGGCTGAACCCCAGCGTGCCGGCCACCTGCTTCCCCACAGCCGCCACCGTGGCGTGCAGCTGGGATCCGGCGCTGGGCGAGGAAATCGGCCGGGCCATGGGCGAGGAGGCCGCCGCGCAGGAGGTCGCCGTTCTGCTGGGGCCGGGCCTGAACACCAAGCGCAGCCCCCTCTGCGGCCGCAGCTTTGAGTATTTCTCCGAGGACCCGTATCTCGCGGGCAAGCTGGCGGCGGGATATATTCGCGGCATCCAGTCCAAGGGCGTAGCCGCCTGCCCGAAGCACTTTGCCGTCAACAGTCAGGAAACGCGGCGTATGGCTTCGGATTCCATCGTGGACGAGCGCACCCTGCGGGAAATTTACCTGACCGGGTTTGAAATTGCCGTCAAAGAGGGGCATCCCCGCAGCATTATGTCATCGTACAATCTTGTGAACGGTACCTACGCCAACGAGAATAAGCACCTGCTCATGGAGATCCTGCGCGGTGAGTGGGGCTTTGATGGCGCGGTCATCACCGACTGGGGCGGAAGCAACGACCACGCGCTGGGTGTGAAGAACGGCTCCACGCTGGAAATGCCCGCGCCCGGTGGGGACAGTGTGCGCGAACTGTTGGCGGCGGTGGAAAGCGGGAAAATCTCTGAATCCGACATCGACGCCCGCTTGTCAGAGTTGCTGCCGCTGGTGTTTGATACCAAGGCTGCGCTGGACGCTGCCCCGCGCGAGTTTGATGCGGCAGCCCATCATGCGCTTGCCCGCCGTGCCGCCGAGGAAAGCCTTGTGCTGCTGAAAAACGAGGGCGCTTTGCTGCCGTTGGCGGCGGGCAGCAAGGTGGCTGTTATCGGCGACTTTGCCAAAAATCCGCGCTATCAGGGCGCAGGCTCCAGCATGGTGAACTCGACACAGGTGGATGTGCTGCTGGATAAGCTGATTGACTCCGAGTTGAATGTCATCGGGTATCAGCAGGGCTTTGACCGCCACGGTAAGCCGGATGCAGCTTTGCAGAAATCCGCCTGCGAACTGGCGACACAGGCGGATACAGTTATTTTGTGCATGGGTCTGGATGAAATCGCCGAGAGTGAGGGTCTTGACCGCAGCAATCTGCGCCTTGCGCAAAATCAGGTGGATCTGCTGCAGGCTGTGGCGGCCGTCAACCCGAAAATTGTCGTGGTATTGTACAGCGGCAGCGTAGTCGAAACGCCGTGGCTGGACAACTGCCAAGCCCTGTTGTACGCCGCTTTAGGCGGTCAGGCGGGGGCGGGAGCCGTTGCGGATGCACTGACCGGCAAGGTCAACCCCTGCGGCAAGCTGGCAGAAACATGGCCGTTGGCCTACGCCGACGTACCCAGCGCTGCCGACTTTGCCACCCGCCGCAAGACCGTGGAGTACCGCGAGGGGCTGTACATCGGCTACCGCTACTTTACCACGGCGGAAAAAGCAGTGCGCTTCCCGTTTGGCTATGGTATGAGCTACACGACGTTTGCGTACAGCGATATGGCTGCCGATGAACAGGGGGTCAGCCTTACCGTAACGAACACCGGCAGCGTGGCAGGTACGGAAATCGTGCAGCTGTATGTTGCTAAAAAGAACAGTGAGCTTTTCCGCCCTGTCAGGGAACTGAAAGGCTTTGCCCGCGTAACACTCGCCCCCGGCGAGAAACAGCGCATCACCATTACGCTGGACGATAAGGCGTTCCGCTTCTGGAATGTCAAGGCTAACCGCTGGGAAATCGAGGGCGGCGAGTACGAGCTGCTTGTCGGCGCAAGCGTGGAAGACATCCGGCTGTGCGAGAAAATCTCCGTGCATGGAACGGCTACCGTGCATCCGTATGAAGATGTGGACCTGGATTGCTATTATAAGGGCGATGTGCTGAGCGTTTCCGATGCGGACTTTGAAAAGCTGCTGGGGCATCCCATCCCGGACGGAAAAACCAAAATTGACCGCAATCTGACCTTGGGCGAACTGAACCACGCACGTAGCCCGCTGGGCTGGCTTGTGTGGCTTGTGCTGACGATCCTGCTGGATGTCAGCTATAAACGCGGCAAGCCGGACCTGAACATTTTGTTCCAGTACAATATGCCCCTTCGCGCCTTGGCAAAGATGACAAACGGTGCCATCAGCATGGGCATGGTGGACGGCATTGTCATGGAATTGCAGGGCTTCTGGATCTTGGGTCTTGTGCGGGTGATTTATGAAGCGATTAAGAATGTGGTGCTGAATGCGCAGATGGAAAAGCGTCTGCGCGGCGCTTGATGGAGGTTGTATTATGCAGTTTTGGAATAATTTTGCGGCAAAACACCCTGCCGCAGCCAAGTGGGTGCGCGAGGGCGGTCTGTTCGTCATCGTGTCGAATCTGATTACCGTGTTCAAGTATCTGCTGCTGCAATTTCTGCCCGCTGCATTCAGCAGTCTGCCGGTGGTGGATTTCGGCTGGCCCGGCGTGGATGTGACCCTGTTTGGCGAAACCTTCAAGTGGAACATCCTCGGCTACGATGCCGCCCACGGCGGGCTGCCGTACTTCTGCGCGTATATGATCGCCATGGTCATTGGCGAGTGCATCAACTTCCCGATTCAGCGCAATTTCGTGTTCCGCAGCAAGGGCAATCTGGGCAAGCAGATCGCGTGGTATGTGTTGGCATTCTGCGTCATTACCTGCATTGTCAACTCCATCAACTGCGTATGGGTTGCCGTAGCCGGATTGCTTGTGCCGGACTTCATCTATAACATCGGCACGACGGTTTTGAACGGCGGCGTGTCTATGGTCATTTTCTTCTTTGTCAACAAAATCATCTTCCCTGAAAGCGGGAAGTGATTCTGAAACCAAAATAACATCAAGCCAAAAAGCGCATTGCAAAAGTACATTGCAATGCGCTTTTTGGCGCACTCGAAGGGATTCGCCAAGCCGCGGGGCACGGGCTGTTCGAATCCTCCCTTTTGCTGCCTCATAAAATCCGCGCATAACAAAAAGAGCAGCACCCCATAAGGTGCTGCTCTTGGTGCGCCTGAAGGGATTCGAACCCCCGGCACCTGGCGTCGGAGAACTACGACATGGCAGTGCAACCAGACGCTGAAGCGTGAATTTTGTTGGTTCTGCACATTTGCCGCTAAAACAAGAAAAAGCCCGTTGTTGGTTGTCACAACAGGCTTTTCCGGCATTTTATAGTGCCACTGCACAGTAGTGGTCAAATGGTGGTCAAAAACCGCGTAACCTTAAGATGAGATGCTTTAAGGATGAAAAGAATTACGATTTCAATCGGTACTTTCTTGCCCTGCTGCTACCCTCCGCAACAATCGCTCCACTGGCAATCAGTTCTAACAGATACATCTTTGTGCGGGGGACTTGTAAGCCGATGGCGTCGGCAATTTGGGTGCTACTTGCTTCCGATGTGTCGGTCAAATATTGAAGGATGTCGTTCTTTCGCTTCTCTGAGATAGAATTAGACTTTCCGCCGTTTTTTGCCGCCGTTTTTTGCCGCCGCTTTATTGGCGGCAAGCGGCAACAACAGTGTTGTGCGGTCTGGATTAAAGCTCTCCACGATTTCCGGCTCCTGCCAGCCCTGTTTTTGCCAGACGGTACGGATGCTCGGCAAACCGCTGCCCGCGCGCTCACCGACATTGATCAGGTTGAACATCTTAATGAGCGACTCGTTTCGCGGGTCGGATATGCTACCGGCAAGGGCCTCCTGCACATTGATACGGAACGCGCCGGGATTGGCGATGCGAATTTTATCCGGCCATTTTTGAATCACCAGACCGCGCCGGTCATAGTAGTCGGCGTGAATCAAGGCGTTTGCCAAAGCCTCGCGCAAAGCCTTATGCAGAGGGGTGTCGTCAATACGATCTGTACCCTCCAGCTTAAAAGGCACTTTAATATCCTGCGCAATCCGGTTGTATACGCGGAAGTAAAAGTCGCAAATGTTACCACTCCAATCACCGGAACTGGAGACGATACGGTCTGTCCAACGTTCATCTTCTGTGACAGAACGGTCATGCTCTTGATAATCCAGAAAATAATGTGGGAACTCGCGTACAATTTCGTATTCATGGCCGAACATAAGCAATCCGGCCGCTGTGGGGCGCAGTTTACCGTCCGTATCTCGCGCCATAGCACCGATGCGGTGCAGAAAATCCTCCACAGCTAATTCTGACCATACATGACCGGGTCGGAGATTATCCATGCGCTGGCGATAGCGGCGGATGGTGTCCCTGTCAAGGCAGTCTATCGTCATAGTAGGTGAAGGATACCCCAAGCTGCGAATAACAGCATTCTCATTGAATCCGGATTCAATAAAAAGTTGAATAGCATCTGTGCTTTGTTCAAGGCTGTACATCTCTGGCCTCCTACACATTTGAGTCCAGGATTTCGTCCGCACCCTCTTCACATGAAAGGTGAAAGGGCGAAAAATGACATATTTTTTTTAAAAAAAGGCATTGTAATGTTAGGTGCCTATGTTATACTTAACGCAAACCCATATCGGGTATGGAGGTAAGCGTAATGTACGGAATTTTAATTGTAGATGACAACTCTCTCGTCCGCATGTCGCTGGTGAACTTAATCAGCTGGAAGCAGCATAACGCTACCCTGGTTGCAATAGCGCATGATGGAAACGAAGCGTTTCGGTTGTGCGAAGAGCGTCTTCCACATATTGTAATCACCGATATAAAAATGCCCGGCTGTGATGGAATTACATTGATGCAGAAGATACACCGGTATTATCCGATGATTCAGGTTATCGCCATTAGTGCCCATGGAGTGTTTGAGTACGCTAAGCAGGCCATGCAGGCGGGATGCCTCAACTATATTCTAAAACCGATCAGTGGTGAAGAGCTGAACGAGTCCATTGCTTCGGCCATCGCTGTCATTCAAAGCAGAGGCGGACGGACAGACGAGGATCTGTACAACTTATACGAATATGCCTTGAACAGCTATCTTTCTTCTACCGAAAAATATTGTGCGGTCTTTTTGGCCGGCTGGGAGCTTCCGACGACAGAGGAGATCGAAAGCATCTGTGCGACAAAGTATTCGGGGCAGATATTGAAGGCACCCACTCAATACTTTCAAACCTTCTTATTGATTTTTGAGAAGAATGACGTCCTGGACAATTTGAAAAAGATAACAAATGCCTTAGTCGCTCGAGATGGTTGCAGATATGTGATTGAGCCCATTCCGGAGGCGGTATTGATTGACGAAGTGGGGAGCTATTTTGTTGGCATCAAAAAAAAGGTCGCCCTTACGGCTTTTTGGGCTGGGAATCTGGTCGTACATGACGAGAGGTTTATCTTAGAAAAATTAGAGGATGAAGTAAAAATCTATTGGTCTTTGATTGACTACCAGGGCATGGCTAACGCACTAATGAAGCGCTTGGACCGAAGTGACATCCGTGATTTCTCTGCGATGAGAAAAAACAAAAAACTGATTGAGGATTATCTGCGGCTGCTGATGACGATATGTTTGTCCCGGTTCGACGAAGTGTGCGAGCTAATGCTAAACATCCGTAACCAAGAAACGAACTTTCACTATAAGGACATACTTCAGGTTTTGGAAGATGTTGAGCAACTACTGCTTCTAATTTGTGAAGATGCGGCAAAACAGAAGCAGGACGGCGTCGGGATTTCCTGGAAAGTTCGCCGGATCATTGACATAAACTATCCGTCACCAATCAATCTCTCGATGTTATCGTCCATCTTGGTATATTCACCTTCCTATATTGATAGGAGTTTTCGGAAGATCTTTGGGATGAGTGTAAATCAATATCTCATTCAAACACGGCTTAATGCGGCGAAATCCCTGCTTTGGTCCACCAACAATAAAGTCAGAGATATCTCGGAAAGCGTTGGATATAATGACTACTTTAACTTTGCCAAACAGTTTCGGAAGCAGTTCGGCTTGACGCCGACAGAATACCGAGCACAGCGAGAACGTAATAAGACATAAAAAAAGATGGAATAATGACATATTCATTTACGGTCTGTTTGTTATACTGAATTTGCACCGGTGATAATGCAAATCCGCATGAATTTGCGAATAGGTGCAAAATACAACGAAGGAGAATAAACGAAATGAGAAAACGGAAAGCTTTTTTAGGAGTTGGTTTGGCCTGCGCACTTCTGCTTACTATGCTCGCCGGTTGCGGAGCACAGGAATCCAGTGCTGCGCCCACGTCTGAGGCGTCTGTGAAGACAGAACAGACTGAATCCCAGAGTGGAAATGTATTCACCAACCCGGATGTGAGCATCGGCGAGGGAACAATCACAGTGCTTACTAATGTGACGGAAGGCAATCGCCTGAAGGAATTGGAGAAATACGCTCAGGAGTTCGATGCGAAATATCCCGGTACTCAGAAGGTGGAATTCGAGGCCATCGACGATTATGAGAATCAGACGAAAATCCGTTTGTCCGGCTCGGATTATGGCGATGTCCTGCTGATACCGAACACGGTGGATGTTGAGAACTTGGACGAGTACTTTGTACCGCTGGGAAAATATGACGAGTTGTCGAAACAGTATTACTGCATTGATGACCGCACTTACGATGATGTGGTATACGGAATTCCGGTGTCGGTGCAGTTCACAGGAATCTTCTATAATAAAACGGTTTTCGAGGAAGCCGGCATCACACAGATTCCGCGCACGATTGACGAGTTTATGGATGTCCTAAAGACGATTAAGGAAAAGACGGATGCAATTCCTTTGTATACGGCATATGCGGAACAGTGGCCGCTGAATCAGTGGGAGGCCAACACGCTGACGGTGGCCGGCGATGTGGATTATCCGTATGTGTTGCAGGCTCATGATCGTCAGAACTTCTTGAAGGGGAGCCCGAACTACAATCTGTACCGCATTATGTATGAGGCCCCTGCAGCAGGTCTGATTGAAGACGATCCTGCCACGGCAACTTTTGACGAAGCAAAGCGCCTGATGGCAAATGGCAAAGTGGCGACATGTGTGTGCAGCTCTTGGGCAATCAGCCAATTCCAAGAGGCGGCTGCTGATGCCGGAGTGAGCGAGGATGTGATTGGGTACATGCCGTTCCCGACCCCAACGGCTGATATGAAGCAGTTGGTGCGTTTGGGTCGTGACTATGTGAACGGAGTCAGCGTACATTCTAAGCATCAGGACATCGCGCTTGCTTGGGTGAAATTCTTCGCGGAGACCGACTACTCCACTCGTCTTGCTTCCAGTGTTTCTCCCCTGGTTGGCAGTGAGCTCCCGGAGATCGCTGTGGATTGGTACGATTTGGGCGTAGAGTTTGCAGCCTGCACAGCGGCCCAAGGAGAAGATCAGGGTTTGCTCGATAAGATTGATAAGGAATCTGAGGTCGGCCTTCTGGATGCGACTTTTAAGCAGCGCATCATTGACGCCGCCATCGGCAACAGAGATGAAACCTACGATGATATCATGAATGATCTGAACAGCTCTTGGGTCGCCGCGATGGATACACTGGGCGTACAATGAGCGTCTGACTTGTTCAAATGTAGAAGATTGCTTTGCAGAATGAAGCGTTCTGCCTAACGCTTCATTCTGCTTTTTTACTTCATTTTGCTTTTCTACAAGGAATAAAGAAGCACCCAGTTCAGGAAGCTCTGATTATATCAATGAGAGCCGGCGGCAAAATACTTTGCATTTTTACCGTTTTCGGAACTGCAAGGACGGAGCAAAAGATTCGCCGCCAGCCGAAATTGAATTATTCAGAACCTTCTCAGATTCGGATGTAAATTAAGACCATCTGAAGCGGGGTAAAGGGTAACGAAAGGGATACACGTTGATGAAGAATTTCAAGTTTACCAGGTTTGCCGATTTGAAACGAAAAACTCAGCAACGAATTATCATTGTGGGCTTTTTACTATTTCCCACGACATTGCTGATCGTATTCAATTATCTGCCTCTTACACAGCTACTGCTTTACAGCTTTACCGACTGGAACGGCACCAGCAGAAATTTTCGGTTCGTTGGCCTCAATAATTACGCTAAACTGTGGCAGGATCCGGAACAATTTGCTGTCCTAAAGGTATCTTTGTACTACATCATCGGTACACTGATTCAGACGGCCCTTGCTCTGTATTTTGCGACGATTTTGAGCTTCAGGGTAAGGTTTAAGAACTTTTTCAAAGCTGTTATTTTTTTCCCTTATTTGATCAATGGTGTAGCTATCGGATTCATCTTCCTGCTTTTCTACCGCAGCGAAGGGATGCTGGATGTTGTTATGCAGTTCCTGGGATTGGGAACGCACATTCACAAGTGGCTGGGAGATCCCCACATTGTTAACTGGTCGATCGTGGCAGCATCCATATGGCGCTACATGGGATTTATGTTTGTGATTTTCTATGGAGCTATTTCCTCGATTCCCACGGACATTTATGAAGCGGCAGCAATTGACGGTGTGAATGCATGGCAGAGGTTTTGGTTCATTATTGTGCCATCAATCCGCCAGGTGATTTTCGTAAACCTGGTCATCAACATCAGTGGCGCGCTGAGCATTTATGAGATGCCGTATATCATGACAGGAGGCGCCAATGGAACAAAGACTTTTTTGATGAACATATTGGATACCGCTTTTAAATACAATAAATACGGCGTTGCTTCCAGTATGTCGCTGGTTTTGCTGGCTGTCGTTTTGCTTGTGGCAGTACTGCAAAAGCTTGTCATTGGAAAGGAGGAGGCAGAATGAGTGTCAGGAAGCGTTCTACCCTGCTTGGGAAAGTGCTGGTGGCACTGAAGTACATTTCCCTCATTCTCATCACGCTTGTGTGTTTAGCCCCCATTATACTGGCCATTGTTACATCGCTCAAATCAAAGGCGGAAGTGTATGATTTAGGTGTTCTGCAACTGCCTGAAAGGCTTCATTTTGAAAATTATGTCACAGCCTTTGTGGACGGAAATATGCTGAACGGTTTTATGAACACTGTCATCATGTTGGGTGTGTCGTTAATCTTCGTGATTTTGAACGGGACAATGCTCGCATATATCTTCAGTCGGTTTGAGTTCCGCGGAAAGAAACTTCTGAAAAACGCTTTCTTATTCGCTTCTATCGTCCCAAGTATGAGCGTTCAGGTGATGGTATACCGCATTATCAGTGCTTTAGGTGTGTATAATACGCGGATGGCGGGTTTTCTTCTGTACATCGGCACCGACATAATCGCCATCTATATTTTCTTGCAGCAACTCTCGACCATCCCCGTATCACTGGATGAAGCAGCCATCATTGACGGGGCAAGTTACTTCACAGTGTACCGACGCATCATTTTACCGTTGCTCCGACCGGCAATTACCACGATAGTCATCATAAAGGGAGTTGGAATTTACAACGACTTTTATATCCCCTATCAGTACATGCCAAAGAACAGCTTGCGTGTAGTTGCCACGACATTGTTTCAATTCAAAGGGCAATATGGAACGCAATGGGAGGTCATTTGCGCGGGTGCTATCATTACAGTTATCCCAATTCTAATAATATTTATCTTGCTCCAAAAGCAAATTTACAATGGGCTAATTCAGGGATCAATTAAATGAAAGGGAACTGTTTGCTATGGTAGAAAAGAAAAAAATGCTAATGTTTATCTCCCAGTTGGAGATGGCAGAAGTATCGGTGATTATCCCCACTCTGTCTTGGGTGGCAGAGCAAGCCGGAATGGTTTTTGAAGCTTACTTGGGGAGTGAGCGGGACGGACTTCTTTTTGCGAAAACGGGTAGCACAGTACTGGGGGGCAACCATTTTCAGCAGTTTAATTATTTGAATGCATATTATGACATTTACTATTTCATCTATGGGACAACCAGCTTGTTCGATTCTTCGATTCGGGCATTTTCTAAAAATGTAATTGTGCGAGCAAAATCCATCCGGGAATTTTACTGCGGCGTACAGGATTACTTTGGTCTGGAAGAAGAAAAAGTCGTATTGTTCGACACAGAGTACATCAACGACGGAACCACCAGCCGGGAATTTCTTCCGTATTTCTATCCGGAAGTGCTGTTTCATCAAGCGTGGGGATACATAGGTCAGAAGGAAAATTTTCTGCCCGAAACCATTATTTCGGAGATTCCCCCCCTCTCGAATACGATTGGAGTAGAAACTCTGTCGGCTGAAATAGCTCACCGGTACGAAAAGCAGGCAAAGGGAGTTGCTTTTGGCGATCCGGATGCCATTTTGTCCATGATGGCCACGCTTTGTCGGGATAAATATGTTGCTCTTTACGGGGCAGCGAAACCCAAAAAGTTGAAAGATATAGAGGTATCGTCCTACACCGAGCAATACACCTGTGCAATGGAAGATATTAAGCAGCTGACAAAGGCAACAAACAATAATGTTTTAGTCGGGCGCCAGATTGGGGACGGAGATTTGTTTGAGTGGGGAAAGCACGGCATCTGCATTAAAATCATGGATCCGAATCGTCCGGCGTTTCCGAGTGTTTCTACCATTCCGTATCAGTGGGCCAATACAGAACGCTGCTGGGATGAGAACGAACCCAGTGACGAACAACTGATGCAATATGCCCAGCAGGGAAAAATCCTCTCCACCTTAGTGTGGCATTCGGGCGAAATGGCCCATAACGAGGCCATGATCAATTTGATGGAGTTGGCTTCCTTCACCGGCATTAAAATGGGAATTGGCGTACATGCCGCACGCTATCAGACATGCCCACAGCTGTGGGAACTGCTTTCTGTGGAACGCTCACAGGGCGGTGTGTGGGGCTTGATCGAACCCATTCTGCACTGCGGCGGCATGGGTGTCATGGCCGAATGCGGCTGCCCCCCGGAGGCGCTGAAACAGCACTGCGTCCGTGCAATGAAGGAAATCGAAGAGATTGCCGGAAAAGCAGGAATGCCAAAGGGCTATATGGCATTTATGGATACTGATTTAAAAACGCTCACACAGCTTCATCCGGAGCTGTATCAGGCGGTGGAGGAAGTCGGTCTGGATTATTACATTTCTTCCGCACTGCCGGGAAGAAATCGCATTCTATACCAGGGAAAGTCCATGGTTGCTTTCAATCTTACCCCGCGCAATGTGTGCGCCGGGTCCCCCTATGTGCGTATGTCTGTGATGGAGGACATCGTTGAGTGTGAGCGCACTGCGCCCGGCTGGATTATGGGAGTGCTTGATTCGCCAGTTGTCTCGTTCACGCCATATATTTGGAATAGGGGCAGCAAATTCATGGAAATCGTCAACTGGATGGTGCATGGGGAGACAATCAATGTTCTTCCGCACACAATCTCGAGATACACTCGGATTCTCAAAAAAATGGGGTACATTGAGTAATGTTTATGATTAAGCCTTTGAAAGAGGCAATAGAAGAATCTTATACCAAAATTAGAGAGCTGGAAATTGCCCAGCTGTATGCCAGCTGCTACAAAACGGCATGGGAGACGACGCTGTCCCTAGAGGAAGATGGAAAGAGTTATGTATTCACGGGCGATATTCATGCCATGTGGCTACGGGACAGCGCAATGCAGCTTCTTCCGTATTTGAGTATGGCGGATATTGATGTTGTGGCGAGGGCTCTGCGTGGCGTTGTGCTTCAGCAGGCACACTTTATTCAAATTGATCCCTATGCCAACGCGTTCAACCGAAAGCCGATGGCAGCTGCTTTTGCGCAGATCACACGCAAATGAGCCCGTGGGTTTGGGAGCGAAAGTATGAGGTGGATTCTCTGGCGTTCTTTCTGTTCTTCCTGGAAGCCTATTTCCGTCGGACGAAGGATCGCACGGTATTTACCGAGACCGTGGTTGGTGCGGTGCAGACCATATTAGAGGTTTGGCGAACAGAGCAAAAACACGCGGAATTCTCCCCCTATCGGTTCGAACGTGACTCTCCTTTGAAAACGGAAACATTAAGCAATGGAGGGCAGGGCACGCTTGTGGGCTATACAGGAATGACATGGTCCGGCTTCCGCCCGAGCGACGACGCGTGCGAGCTGCATTATTTGATTCCTGCCAATATGCTGGCGGTCAGTGTGCTTAACCGTTTACAGGAACTACCATTGCCTGATGCCATCTTGAAATCTGCCAAATCGCTCAGCAGGGAGATTGATTCCGGCATTCAAAAGTTCGGAGTTATCGAGCATCCGAAGTATGGTCGCATTTTTGCCTATGAAGTGGATGGTCTTGGAAACTATACTTTGATGGATGACGCGAATCTGCCCAGCTTGCTGGGTGCCCCATGGTACGGCTACTGCCAGCCGGAGGATGAGATCTATAAAAACACGCGTCGTTTTCTCCTCAGCGAGAATAATCCATATTATTTCACGGGAAAGTTTGGCGCGGGGATTGGAAGTCAGCACACCCGTAAAGGGTATATCTGGCCGATTGCACTTGCCGTCCAGGGGTTGACATCCACGTCGCTTGATGAAAAAAAGGAAATCCTGTCGATGCTTTTCAACACCACCGCCGGCACCTATCACATGCATGAAAGTTTTGAGGCGAACGATCCGACACATTTTACGCGCGCATGGTTTGCATGGGCCGATTCGATGTTCTGTCTCTTGGTGCAGCAAATATATAAATTATGACGTACTCTATGCGTAGCTGCGATGCCATATGGGACGCGGAAGCGTTTATGCTCGCAGAAGGGAGGGCGTCGGAACAGAGTCATTCAATAACAGAGGAGTGCCGTCATGATAACACAAACACTGAACAGAGGCTGGTGCATCCGGCCATGTACGCACGGAGACTGGGAAATAAAGGCGAATATTCCCTGCAGTGTGTTGCATGCAATGCTGGATGCAAAACTGGTATGTGATCCCTTTTATCGAAAAAACGAGTATGAAGTCCGAGAGCTGTTTAATCAGGACTTTTGCTACACGCTGTGCTTTGTACCGCAAAAGGAGATTCTGAAGCAGGAGTATGCCGAATTGGTCTTTTACGGACTGGACACCCTGGCTGATATTCGATTGAACGGTGAGTTCCTCGCGTCGGTGGATAATATGCATCGCACATGGCGTTTGCCGGTTGCCGGCAAATTGAAAAGGGGCGAAAACCATCTGGAAATTATCTTTCGATCTTCGTTGAAATTTATCCGGGAAAAAGGTCAGGATCCCTCCATACACTATGTGGCAAAGGGCTGTATCCGCGGAAACAATTATTTACGAAAAGCACATTGTATGTTCGGCTGGGATTGGGGTCCCCAACTGCCGGATGCAGGTATCTGGCGCCCGGTGGAGTTGTGCGCTTTTTCGGACGCGCGCATCGCCGACGTGCGCATAAAGCAGGAACATTGCACCGGAACGGTCTTCCTTCAAACGAAAGTGCGTCTCGCCCAACTTGCAGACTTAGAGAGTTACACTGTCTGCTGCACACTCACTTCGCCGTCAGGAGATGCGCTATATGCACAAAGTGTGTCCGCAGAGGAAACAGCAGCGGTATCTTTCGTGCTGAAATCTCCGCAACTGTGGTGGCCGAACACGTATGGCGAGCAGCCTCTGTATACTTTGAATGTGGAACTGCATGACAAAGATAGTCAAGTGCTGGATGACTGGCACAAGCAGATTGGTCTGCGGGAGTTGACGATAAGCCGTAATCAGGATGAATGGGGTGAGGAATTCTGTTTTCGGGTCAATGGTGTCAAGATATTCGCCATGGGAGCTGACTATATACCCGAGGACAGTGTAGTCACGAGAGTTACGCCCGAGCAGACGCTGCGTCTTCTGAAGGATTGCGCCGCTGCCAACTTCAACACAATCCGCGTATGGGGCGGTGGCTACTATCCCGATGATTGGTTCTACGACGCCTGCGATCGCCTTGGCTTGATCGTCTGGCAGGATGCAATGTTTGCCTGTAATGTGTACCGGATGGATGCGGCGTTTGAAGAGAATATTCGTGCAGAGCTGCGGGACAATCTGCTGCGCATTCGTCATCACGCATGCTTGGGTCTTCTATGCGGTAACAACGAAATGGAGCTTGGCTGGGTGGGCTGGGAAGACGTGGTAACGCACCATCCTGCGCTGAAAGCAGACTACATCAAGATGTTCGAATACGTAATCTCGCAGGAAGCACAGATTAATGCGCCGGACGTGTTTTACTGGCCCTCCTCGCCCTCCTCGGGTGGTTCCTTCGATGATCCGAATGCCGAGAATCGGGGAGATGTCCATTATTGGGACGTATGGCATAGAATGAAGCCCTTTACAGATTACGAAAAGTTCTATTTCCGTTTTTGCTCTGAATTTGGATTTGAATCATTCCCCGGGCGCAAAACCATTGAGACTTTCACAGAGCCAAGTGACCGTAATATTTTTTCTCCCGTGATGGAAAGCCATCAGAAAAACGGTGCAGCCAATGGATTGATCATGTTCTATATTTCCAGCTATTACCGCTACCCGAAGGACTTTGACAGTCTGCTCTATATTTCGCAGCTTTTGCAGGCGGAAGCGATGCGGCACGGCGTGGAACACTGGCGACGTAACAGAGGCCGCTGCATGGGCGCCATTTACTGGCAGCTCAACGACTGCTGGCCGGTGGCATCGTGGGCCAGTATTGATTATTTCGGACGCTGGAAAGCGTTGCACTATTATGCACGCCGCTTTTTTTCGCCGCGTATGGTGACGGCAAAGGCGGAAGATGCCAAACTGCGGATGTGGGTTCACAACGACAGTCGCACAGCGCTTGAGGGCACGGTTGAGGTAGAGCTGAGAGACACGGCTTATGGTCTTTTGGCTCATATGGAGGTGCCGGTTCAGGTGCCGCCTCTCAGCGTGACAGAACTGGATCCGGTTGACTTTATGCAGGAGTTGGCGGAACGCGGACAGGATACGGTATTTGTTGCGTATCGGTTGTGCGAAAAGAACAATACCGGCGCATATGCCAGCACGCTGTTCTGTCGACCCAAACAAATGGAGTTACCACGACCGAACTACACAGTGCATGTGCTGGACTGCGGTAATGTGTTTGATATTTACGTAAAAAGCGATTGTTATGCGCATCAAGTGGAGATAGAAACAAACTTGACTGACCGCCCATTCTCCGATAACTACTTCTCCTTGTGTACACCGCAGGGTGTACATGTCGCACTGGAAAAGGACTCTGTGGCGCCGGGAGTGACAGCAGAACAGTTGCGAGAAAGCTTGCAAGTGCGTAGTGTGGCAGATACATTCTGAAAACTAAATATGTCATTTTTGCTTCGAAATAAGAATAGACATCAGCATTGGGGATAACACGGTGAGCCACTCCACTTCCCGTGCTAGCTGATTGATTTTGTAACGCAAAGAGAATCAGCGCAGAAACTACCCTGAAGCAGTAAAGGAGGACTTGGTATGGCATATTTGGGCGTTGACCTAGGTGGAACCAATATTAAGGCGGCGCTGGTGACGGAGGAAGGGAAAATCCTGCGAGAAGCATCAGTGCCCACGGCGCTCCCGCGTTCGTCCGAGGCTGTGTGCGATGACATAGTGAAGCTCTGCACAGAGTTGGCCTCGGGGGAGTGGGTGGAAGCAATCGGTGTCGGTTGCCCTGGTTCGGTGGATCGTGGCCGGGTGCTCTATTCTAACAACTTGAATTGGCATAATTTTAATATGGCAGAATATTTGCAGAGTCGTACAGGTCTGCCAGTTTATATCGGTAATGATGCCAATGTGGCAGCCTTGGGTGAGGCGCTGGCGGGCTGCGCCAAAGGTGCAGAAAGCGCGGTCATCGTGACATTGGGCACCGGCATAGGCGGTGGCGTAGTGCTGCAAGGAAAACTTCTAACTGGCTATACTGGTGTAGCCTCAGAGCCTGGGCATATGGTGATTATGGACAGCCTCGATGCACCACGCTGCACTTGCGGGCGGTGTGGATGCTTTGAAAGCCTCGCAAGTGCAACGGCTTTGATCCGAATGACGGCAGAGACATACCGTGCCCACCCGCAGAGCCTGCTACATACGCTGGCCCCGCGGGAGGATGCTATAACAGGACGAACCGCCTTCGATGCCGCAGTCCAAGGCGATATTGCGGCTCAGGAAGTGGTGGAACATTATATTCATTACTTGGCGGTTGGAGTAGCAAACCTCATTAATATCTTTTTCCCGGAAGTCATTGGACTTTCAGGCGGCGTGGCAAATCAGGGAGAGGCACTTTTGAAACCACTGCGTGCAGCAGTGGAACCGATGGTGTTCGGCAATGCCTTTGCCCAAAAGCATACGAGGATTACGACCTGTACGCTGGGTTACCACGCCGGGGTCATAGGTGCGGCGCTTCTGGCAAAACAAAAGCAGTAAAGCGAATATACTTTAAAGAATGCAAGCTCAGCGGATCAACCCTAACCCAGCCCTGCATGACCTCAAAATGCAGATGGTTGCCAGTTGAATCCACATACCCAACAACCTGCCCTGCCGTTACCGCTTCACCAGCGGTAACGGCAGTTTGCGTTTTGTGGGCATACAGGCGAAATAAACGTCCATAAACGGTGAGAATCACCGCACCTGCAGATTCGCATCCAGAAAGACGGATTGCTAATTTCCCTGCCAAGCACTCTGCCTGCTGCGTATATTCTGGAAATTGTGAAAGGACTCGCCTAATGCTGGGAAAAATTCCTCAGACCTAAAATGTGTATATCGTAACCGGGTATACGCAAAGGGCTTCGAAGTCCGGTTCCATATGTTATGCAGAATTTCAAAATGAATCCATATGACAGGGGCTTATTTCTGTTCTGCGGTAAAAAGTGCGACAGGTTAGGATTTTCCATGCTTATGCCATAAATAGGTCAAAAACGGAATCGGCGTGCCGAAGTCCGTTCTGTTGCTGAATACGCCAATGTCGGTTATGAAACCGCTGTTGACAGCAAACTGAACATTATATCCGGGTTTTAGCTGACCATTGCGCATATGGTCGTCTTTCATATGCATAAAAGTGGCATCTGTGTCTGTCTTGGAATAGCTGTTGCGATTCTCCCCGCAAATTGCCTTCTTTCTGTTATACTCCATCCAGCGGCTATACAAGAGAGCCAGTTCATCCCGCTCCCGAACGATCTCCGGCTTATGATGCCCGCGGCCTTTTTTCACTTCAATGCCCTGCGCCTCGATTTCCGCATTGAGCTGTTCCGGTCTTTTCTCAACCTTAGTCGAGGTCAGATTTCCTTGCGGACATACCAGCTCTTTCAACCTTGTCTTGATTTTCTCAAGCTGTTTGCTTACCTGCTTTAGCCATACGAATGTATACCGATTTGCCATGCTTTCGATTTTGGTTCCATCCACAAACACCTCAGAGTGCTCGGTATACCCTTTATCCTCCAGCTTCTTTACATATTGAAAGAACAAATCCTCGAACGCTTCCTACAGGTTACGGTTGCTCCGAAATCTTGCTATGGTGCAGTGATCCAGCGCTTTCTGATCCTCCAGCATCCAGCGGAATACCATATTCTCCCTGCACAGATCCTCTATTTTACGGCTGGAATATACGCCCTTCATGTAGGCGCACACCAGAACTTTAAATAACACACGCGGCTCTATCCGCAATTTTCGGATTTCCGAATAAACGCTATACAACTTTGTGAAATCCAGTCCCTCAAGCTGGGTGCTTGCCTGATAGAGCGCGTTGTGTTTCGATATTCTTATTTCTGTCGGCATCCGAAATTTTAACTGTTGACTTTTTTCCAAAATTTCGATATGCTGTTCTTGCTTTTGAGTTTCTTTCACAACTATTAACTTAAAGCAAAAGACCGAAGTTGTAAAGCCTTTTTTGGCTTTTTACTTCGGTCTTTCTTTTTTAGAGGGGGATGTGCAACAGCCCCCCCTTTTTTTTGGCGTTTTGTGGTGCCGCTGCACAGTAGTTGTCAAATGGTGGTCAACTACGAATGGGCAGAAATTCAGGGAGCCAAAGAAATAGAAGACTTGGACAGAGCCAATACACTATTCGGAAATCATTTCGCCAAATAGCTCTTTCAAAAAATCATCCACGCCGCCTGCAGCCTGAATTGTGGCAATCATCAAATCATCCGGGTCAACACGGGCAAAATCAATGACATATCCCGCATGGCGGGCAAGCTGCGAAAGAAAAACACGCTGGGTCCTGCCGTTGCCTTCGCGGAATGGGTGAAGTTCATTTGTCCGTTCGTATAAATCTACTATGGCAGAAATGAAATGTGCTTTATCTAACCCCACAAGAAAGCATTGCTTCTCTAATCTGGAAAAAATCGCACTTGATGTACTTTCAATTTGCGCAGCGAGGCAAAACTGCGTGCCTTTCTTTGCAATATCTACGGTGCGCGGCTTACCCGCCCATTCGTATAAATCTTCAAACAAAAAGCGATGAATCGCACAGTAATGCGCAAAATCGAAACTTTCTGCTAAAGGTTTTTCTTCCCATAAAGCAGCCTTGGCAGGAACGATCGTACCTTCCACAGCGTCCAAATCCGCTTGATTACGAATGTTCAATGTGTTTATCAATACAACCGTACCCGGATAGCACCCATCCTGCAAAGAATCCACTGCATAGTTTGCCATGGCATTTTACCCTCGCTGCGCCCTGCGCCGTGCCAGAATTTCGGCAGCCAAGGTGCGGGCATCTACTTTGCCGTCCATCAGGCGGCGGCAATCTATGCGAGTCTGTTCCGTAACCTCGTACCCTTCCATGCGCGAAGATGCCAAAGCGTTTTCCAATGCCTGTTCGCGGGTAATCGGTGCCATATACAAAACCGCCTTCCTATGATTTTGTATCTATTATAAACGATAAGCCGGGCAAAAGCAATCACGCTTTTGTCCGGCTTTCAGGGTCAAGGCAATACCGCATAATTCTAAGTGCCGATACGGCGAGCGAGGTGCGGCAGCTGCTAAGCCAAAAGCGCAGATAATACTTTGTGTATTATCGAGCATTTTGGCAACGCAGATGCCGTGCCGAAGCCGCTGGAGCGGTGCTTAAGCCGTAAGGCGGGAATTGTGCGGTGTTGCCTTAAGCAAGAATCAGCGACAGCAGATAGAACGGTGTCGGGTCCGGGGCGGCGGAGGGAAGCGCTGTGATCGTCACGGTGTGCCGGGCGCGGGGGGCGTGGTGCAGCACCGGGGTCAGCGCCAGACTGTCGCCCCAATCCTCGTCAAAGTTGCCGTCCAGCAAAATCGGGTGCGCGGTGTCGCCGTCCATCACCAGCTGCGCCTGCAGGGCGGGGCGTTGGATCGTGCGGCGGAACTGCACCGCAAGGCAGCTGCAGTCCACCGTAAAGGTCAGGGAATCCCCTGCCTTTTGGGCAAACCAGCCGTTTTTCCAGTGGTCGAGATGCCCAAGCTTTTCCCTCGTGTCGGCGCGGAAACCGTGCAGCGCGGGGCAGGCTTCGCGCAGTGTCAGCCGTTGGGCGTTTTCGTAGGCGTTGGCGGTCAGCGGGGCGGGCAGCGGAGATTCGGCTTCCGGCTCGTCCCGCTGGGCATTGACATCTGCCAGCAGCTTTGTAATCTCCTCTGCCACAAGCCCGTGGCCGAAGTCGTTCGGGTGCAGACCATCGGGCGTGAGCTGCTGCATTGTGTACTGTCCGTCTTTCATTTGGCGGTAGATCGTGTTTTGTACACTGACGCGGGGCAGGGCGTACCAATCGCCCACGGCACCGTGCTGTGCCTCGGTGGTCAGACCGCTGTCATAATAGATGTTGTGCAGCAGCACCAGCGCAGGACGGGACGGCCAAGACAAGATACGGCGGACGGCTCCCTCGTAGGTTTCCTGACAGAATGTGTTGCGTGTGTCGTTGACGCTGAAATCCAGCACGACAAAGTCGGGCTGGTACATCAAAAGGTCGGTCACAGCGCGGGACACCCCATACAGCGAGTCGGTACCGCCGATGCCGCCGTTGACATAGTGGAATTTTGCCTGCGGGAACGTTTCGCACCACCAGCGGTATACACGGTAGGCGTAGGTGTTTTCCGGCTGGGTGGTAAGGCTGCCCTGTGTGATGGAGCCGCCCAGAAATCCGATGGTCAGTTCCTCGCCGGCAGCGGCGCGGCAAAGGACGCTTTTCAGTTTGGTTGTGTTCATGCCTGTTCCTCCAGCTTGTGTTTCAAAAAGGCGGTCAATACCTCGGCGGCGGCACGGTGAGAGAGAACGCCCGGGTGCTGCCGCGAACCCACGGTGTCGGCAGTTGTGTCCGGCAGCGGCAGGTAGAAGGCGCGCGTGTCGCCGCTGCGGCTGCCGTATTGTTGAACGGCACCCTGCAGCACCTCCTGCAGCCCGCTGCCCAGCATTCCATAGCTCCAGACCAGCACGGCGCGGGGGTTGCGCTCACGCAGTATCGTCAAAAAATCGCAGACGGCATCTTGCAGGCGGCGCACATCCTCGGGGTGGTAGCTGCCGTCCGGCAGTGTGCGCAGCTTGTACGCTTTGCCGGTCACGGGGTCGAGCCACGCCGGATTGCAGAAGGCGTGTTCATCGTTGGTGGCGAGGTTTACAATGACTGCATTGGGCTGCCAAGCAGAAAAATCGTTCTGCTGTTTAGCACCGAGGGCAGTGTTGCGCGCACCCTCCGCCACGCCGCAGACCTGCTCGTAATAGGGCGGCAGGGTATGGTGCGGGTCATTGTCCCACCCGCAGACGATGCCCCAACCACTCTGGGAGACAAGGCGGTACTCAGCCCCGAGCGCATCGGAGGTCAGGCGGGCGTAGTGGTTTTCGGCGCTGAAAAAGGCACCGATCCAGTCCTCCTCCTGCCGGGCTCCCAGCGTACCCTCGCCGCTGGTGATGCTGTCTCCCACAAATTCCAGCCGACAGCGCGGCTCCGGCAGGGGCAGAAATTCGCCGCCGGCATATTCTACGGCGTTCAGCTGCAAAAAGTGGGTGGGATCCTGCTGCATCGGCTGTACATCATTTAAAAGGCGGACGTGCTTCGGCGTGCCGGGCGTCATACCGCGGAACGCGCAGACACGGTTGCGCCCCGGGGTCAGTGCCTGCCGGGCAATCCATGCGCCGTTCAGCTCGATGCTGACCCACGGCTCGATCTCGGTGTAGTCACACTCCAGTTGGAACCACAGCTCACTGCCGGTAAAAAGCAGCTCTGCGCCGGAGGCAGTCCAGAACAGCGGCAGCGGGTTGCGCCCCCTATGGCGGCCCAAGGCGCGGATCTGCGGCAGGACGGAAAGCGGGCTGATTTGCAGTGCGGTCATTTGCGGTACATTCCTTTGTAATAGGTTTCAATGATGTCGGCAGCGGGACGGTTGTTGACGGCGTAAGGGCTGGAAACGCCCGGGTCGGCGGGCCAGTCCCAGACGCCGAAGCCCTGTACAAAGGGAGCCTGACGGCAGGCATCGAACATGGCCTTGTACCATGCGGCCTGCTCGGCATTGTCCGGTGCGCCCGTCAGCTCCCAGTTGTTCGGTACGGCGGCGGAGCCATGCACCGCCATGCAGCCTGCCTCGGTAAAAAGCACGGGCTTACGGAATTTTTCTGCCACCTGTCCGATGCGCGCCAGCTGGCGCGGCCAGTCCTGCAACGGATAGTACCCGCTGGACGCAATCACATCCACGGCATCCCACCATGCGATGTGATCCTCGCCGTATTTGTCACAGTTATAGGTCAGTGTGCCGGGGTATACCCCGCGCACGGCGGCCAAAAGCTGCCGCCATTCGGCTTCACGGTGCTCGGTCATTGTCATCTCGCAGCCGGTGATGAACAGCTTGCAGCCTTCGCGGGCGGCGATTTCGGCGTAATGCAGCTGAAACGCTGTGTACTGCGCAAACCAACGGCCCCATTGGCTCTCGCAGGGGACATCGTGGTCAAAAAAACTGATGCGCGCCCGCCATACGCCGTTGGCGCAGTTGACGGTAGGCTTGAGTGCGACCTCCAGCCCAAGGCTGCGTGCAAAGCGGATGCAGCCGCAAAGCTCCGCGTCTGTGGGGGTGGCGGCGCTGCGGTAGTCGATTTCTTCACTGTACGGGGTGGCCTGCACCCCGGCAGGGGTAAGGATGACCCAGCGGCAGCCGGTTTTGGCGGCCATTGCGGCAAGGCTGCGGCGAGCGGTGCCCCCGCCCAGTACGCCGCGGTGCGGGAATACGGCAAAATTGACAGCAGTAAACGGGTGATTGAACATAGCGAGGCAACCCCTTTGCACGAAAAATATAAGTCCCTGTTTGGCTTTTAGTATAGCAAAGAAAAACGGTCTGTCAAGTAGTTTTAACTAAAAATGATTGCGGTATTTAGCTAATTTGATGGTTGACCTTTAGCCATACAGCCATTATAATAAAGTATATACTAGGATGGGTAAGGAGTGTTTGCGTATGGCAAAGGGTGTCCGGATGGCGGATATTGCCGAAAAATTAGGCATCAGCATCGTATCGGTGTCCAAGGCGCTGGCCGGCAAAGACGGCGTAAGCGAGGAGATGCGCGCCAAAATACTCTCCACGGCGGAGGAGTTGGGCTACCGTTCACCTGCTGCCAAGGCGACGGCCACGCAGCAGACCGGCGGACAGATCATCGGCGTGCTGGTGGCAGATCACTTTTTTAACGAAAATACATTCTATTCCAATCTGTACCGCGCTATTTTGCAGCACAGCGCACCGCAGGGCATCAGCGTGGCGATGGAAATCGTCTTCCCTCAGGCGGAGCAAAGCTGTACGATGCCTACCTTTTTGGTCAACCGCAAGGTGGACGGACTGATTTTTATGGGGGAGATCGACCGCCGGTATATGTCCACTGCTGCGCAGAGCGGCCTGCCGTTCCTGCTGCTTGATTTCTACGATGATGCGATCGCGGCAGACTGTGTGCTGTCCGACAATGTCAGCGGCGCGTATCAGCTGACCGAAACTATTCTGCGCACCGGGCGCAGGGAGATTGCCTTTGTGGGCAGTGTCAATGCGACCAGTTCAATCATGGATCGCTATCTCGGCTACACCAAGGCATTGCTGCGCGCCGGTCTTGAGCCGCGCGCCGACTGGCGGCTTGAGGACCGCGGTGCGGACGGACGGTTTATCCCGCTTACGCTGCCGCAGCAGATGCCGCAGGCATTTGTCTGCAGCTGCGATGAGGTTGCCTACAATCTGGTCGAGACACTGCGCCGTGCCGGATACCGGGTGCCGCAGGATGTGGCCGTGGCAGGATATGACGATTTCCGATATTCCACCATCTGCGATCCGCCGTTGACAAGCTACCGCGTGGATGTGGACAGCATGGCGGCCGCTGCCGTGGATCAGATGCGCCGTAAGATGGCACGAAAGCACAGCCTTGCCCCTACCATTATGGTGCCGGGGGCGTTGGTCGTGCGCGAGTCCACCGCCAAGCAGGATTAAGTATTTAACTTAAACGCAGGCTAAATAATTCGTTTAGCTTGCGTTTTGCCATATTTCGAGCGTTTTTGTTGTCGTTTTGCATAGTCAGAAACCACGAAATTTGCGCGATTTCCCAAGTTTAAGAAACTTTTAGCTAACATATTGACTTAAACGAAAGAAAATAATATACTAAATATGCAATCAGGAGTTAGCTAAACGGACGCGAGCGATGCGGAAACAAGAGCGAATGTTTAGGGGTACTCCGCCAATGAAACTGCTTTTCTTAAGGAGGAAAACGCATTATGAAAAAGCTTATCGCAATGGGTATGGCCGGTGCCATGTCCGCCGCACTGCTGGCAGGCTGCGGCGGCGCTGCATCTTCTGCCGCAGACACTGCTTCAACCGCCTCTACCGGTACCGAGGCATCCTCTGCCGCCACGACTGAAGCTGCAGATGGCCTGAACTACAGCAAGCTGACCGTTGGCACTGACGGCACCGACCTGACCGCCAGCCTGAAGATCCTGACCCAGCGCACTGACCTGATCGAGGACGGCACCTTTGATAAGTACATCTCCGAGTTCAATGCCATCTACCCCAACATCTCCATCAAGTATGAGGGCATGACCGACTACGCCAACGATATGACCACCCGCCTGACCAGCAATGACTGGGGCGACATCTGCATGGTGCCCACCACCATCCCCCTGACCGAACTGGGCGATTACTTTGAGCCGCTGTGCAGTGTTTCCGACATTGAGAACGACTACAACTTCGCCAGCAACCGTTCCTTTGACGGCACGGTCTACGGCATCCCCTCCACCGGCAATGTGCAGGGCATCGTCTACAACAAGGCCGTCTTTGAGAAGGCCGGTATCGACAAGCTGCCTACCACCCCTGATGAGTTCCTTGATGCACTGCAGAAGATCAAGGACAACACCGATGCCATCCCCCTGTACACCAACTACGCCGCAGGCTGGACGATGAGTGCCTGGGATGCCTACATCGGCGGCGGCGCTACCGGCGATGCCGACTGGATGAACATCACGATGCCCCAGACCGCTGACCCGTTTGCTCCCGGTGTCCCCACCGGTGATGCCCAGAGCGGTCCCTACGCCGTTTACTACACCCTGTACGAGGCTGTGAAGCGCGGTCTGACCGAGGATGACCCCACCACGACCGACTGGGAGGGCTGCAAGCCCATGATCAACAACGGTCAGATCGGTGCTATGGTTCTGGGCAGCTGGGCGGTCGTGCAGATGCAGGATGCAGGTGACCATGCTTCGGACATCGCCTATATGCCGTTCCCCATCACCGTCAACGGTACGCAGTACGCCTCCGCCGGTGCTGACTACTGCTTCGGTGTCAACAAGAACATCTCTGACGACAACAAGCTCGCTGCCGAGCTGTACATCAAGTGGTTCAGCGAGTCCAGCAACTTCTCTTACGACCAAGGCGGTGTTCCCGTTCTGAAGAGCCAGGAATACCCCGAAACCCTCGCTGCCTTTGACGGTATGGAGTTGGTTGAGGATACTACTGCTCCCAGCGAGATCGCTGACCTTGCCGATAATGTCAAACAGGAGGCTGAGCTGGCCCTGAACGCTGACGAGACACATGTGCAGCGTGTGGTTGAGGCTGCCGTCAACGGGGACGAGACTCTCGATGACATCGTGGCCGACTGGGACGATTCTTGGGGCAAGGCCGTTGAAAAATACGCCCCCAAGGCATAAATAACCTTGTAAGCCTAAGGGACGGGGGATGACCCCGCCCCTTGTTTTGTGGAAAATCTCAGAGGGAGGAAAACCTATGAGTACACCTGTTCAAGCCACTGCAAAGCCCAAAAAGAGCTTTCTCGAATGGTGCAAGAGTATGCGCGGGCAGCAGATCATCTGCACGGTGGTCTTTCTGGTGCTGCCGCTGCTGCTGCTTTTCATGTTCACCTATCTGCCGTTCTTCAAGATGGTGGAGTTCTCTTTCTTTAAAATGAAGTACATCGGACGGCGTACCTTTGTGGGGCTGCAGAATTACATTGATGTCTTTACCCGCAAGGACTGTTTCCAAGCCCTCAAGCTCAGCCTCTATTATATGGTCGGTTCGGTCGTGCAGATGGCGCTTGCGCTGCTGTTCGCCACGATTTTGAGCTTCAAGGTCAAGGGCGGCAAGTTCTTCCGCGGTGCGCTCTACTTCCCGTGCCTGATTTGCGGCATTTCGGTTGGTTTTATCTTCAAGTTCTTCTTCACCCACGGCTTTGTGCTGGACACACTGCTCTCCTGGGTGGGCTTCAACCCTGAAACGCTGCCGTACTGGCTGCGCGATGAGTCCATCAACAACATTGTGCTGGTGGCGTGTTCGGTCTGGAAATACGTCGGGCAGAACATCGTGATGTTCATCGGTGCAATCGCCTCGGTGGATGCCACTCTGTACGAGGCCGCCGAAATTGACGGCGCCAACGCATGGCACCGCTTTAAGGACATCATTCTGCCATCCATCCGCACCATCGTGGTGCTGAACCTCATCATCTCGGTTTCCGGTGCGTTGTCCGCCTTCGAGATGCCCTACGTTGTCACGGGCGGCGGCTTCGGCACATCGACCTACTTTGTTGTTATGGATAAGCTCGCCCACACTGACCAGAAGGTCGGTCTTGCCTCCGCGATGGCAGTTGTCCTGCTGGTACTCATCATGATCGTGACCTATGTGCAGAAGTGGGTGCAGCACATGATGGAAAAGGCGGAGAGCCGCCCGGTCAAGCTGACGGTAACCACCGAGCAGAACACCGCCGCCAAGGCGATGAGCGCCCGCCCGGCGAAGGAATAAGGAGGGAAACGGTTATGGCTATGGTAACAAAAAAGAACGATTCCGTTTCTTATAAAATCAAAAATGTTATCCTCAACATCTGCAAATATGCATTGCTGATTTTTGCCGCCTTCATTGCGCTGGTGCCCATTGTGTCCTGTGTCGTCACGGCGTTCAAAACGGTGGATGAGTACAACAACACCAACGTGATGACCCCGCCCAAAAGCTGGCTGAACTTCGATAACTTCATCACCGCATGGCAGAAGGCCGATATGGGACACGCCTTCCTGAACAGCTTTTTGGTGCTGGTCTGCGTGCTGGCAGGCTCCATTATGATCTCCTCGATGCTGGCGTATGTGCTGAACCGCTTTAAGTTTCCCGGCAACGGCCTGATCCGCAACCTGTTTATGATCGCCACGCTGATTCCCGGCATCGCCACGCAGGTCACCGTCTATCAGATCATGACGGCGCTGCACCTTGTCAACTCGCTGCCCGGCTATATGCTGCTGATGATGGGTACCGACGTTATCACCGTTTACATCTTCCTGCAATTTTTTGAGAACCTTTCAGTCAGTCTGGACGAAAGCGCCATTCTGGACGGCTGCAGCTACTTCGGCGTGTTCTTCAAAATTTTGCTGCCGCTGCTCAAGCCCGCTGTTGTGACCAGCGCTATCCTGAAAGGTGTCAGCACCTACAACGAGTACTATATGGCAAACCTGTACCTGCAGGACAAAAACAAGTATCAGGTCGTTTCCACCAGCCTGTATGTTTTCTCCGGCCCTATGGGCAGCCAGTATAACTACATCTGTGCCGGTGTTATCATCACCATCATCCCCGCGCTGATCATCTTCCTGCTGTGTCAGGATCAGATCTACAGCGGCATGGCCGCCGGCGCGGTAAAAGAATAATAGAGGAGTGACCCAATATGTCTACTGTAAAACTGTACTGCGGCGCACTGCCGAATATGCCCTGGCAGGAAAAGCCTGCCTCCTGCAGCGCCCCTGTTTGGCGCTATACCGAAAACCCCGTTATCGGGCGCAACCCGCTGCCCGGCGTGGCGCGCATCTTCAACTCTGCCGTGGTGCCCTATCAGGGCGCGTACATCGGTGTTTTTCCGCGGCGAGCAGGTCAACGGCATCCCGTATATCTATCTGGGACGCAGCGCCGACGGCATCCACTGGGATTTTGACAAGGATAAAATTCCCTTTGTGAACGAAAAGGGCGAGCCGTTTATGCCGGTTTATGCCTACGATCCGCGCCTTGTCGAGATCGAAGGCACCTACTATATTATCTGGTGCCAGGATTTCTACGGTGCGTCCATCGGTATGGCGAAAACCACCGATTTCAAGACCTTTACCCGCATCGAAAACCCGTTCATTCCCTTCAACCGCAACGCGGTGCTGTTCCCGCGCAAGATCGGCGGCTACTACACACTGCTGTCCCGCCCGTCCGACTCCGGTCATACGCCGTTCGGCGATATTTTCCTCTCCCAAAGCCCCGATATGGAATTCTGGGGTCGTCACCGCCATGTGATGAGCAAGGGCTCCAACTGGTGGGAGAGCGTGAAAATCGGCGGCGGCGCAGCCCCCATCGAAACCAGCGAGGGCTGGCTGCTGTTCTACCACGGCGTTACCGGCACCTGCAACGGCTTTGTCTACTCCATCGGCGGTGCCATCCTTGACCGCGATGAGCCGAGCAAGGTACTGTACCGCTGCGGCAATTTCCTGCTGACGCCCGAAACCGACTACGAGGAGCGCGGCTTTGTGCCGAACGTCTGCTTCCCCTGCGCGACCCTGCAGGATGCCGACACCGGGCGCATTGCCATCTACTACGGCGGCTGCGCGGACTCCTATGTCGGTATGGCGTTTACCACTGTGGACGAGGTCGTGCAATACATCAAGAATAACGACAACGCCAACGAAACCGACAAGGAAATCGGCATCCGCTGATAAAGGGGGAAAGGACTTATGCGCATAGCACAAGCAGCGCAGGCGATGCTGGAAAACGGCATCGTACCCTTTTGGAAAAACCTGCGGGACGACGAAAACGGCGGCTACTACGGCTATATGGACTTTGATTTGCAGCTTGACAAGACCGCCGAGAAGGGCTGCATCTTAAACAGCCGCATTTTGTGGTTCTTTGCATCGGCGGCGCTGGCAACCGGGCGCGAGGATCTGCGCGCCGAGGCGGATCACGCTTACCGTTTTATGACGCAGCACTGCGTGGACCGCACAAAACGGCGGTGTGTACTGGAGCGTGACCTACGACGGCAAGCCGCTGGACACCACCAAGCACACCTACAATCAGGCGTTTGCCATCTATGCGCTGTCCGCCTACTATCGGCTGACGAAAAAACGCCGACGCGCTGGCTTTGGCGCGCAGCCTGTTTGAGGCAATCGAGAGCCACTGCACCGATGCGGGCGGCTATCTGGAGGCTTTCACCATCGACTGGCAGCCCGAAAGCAACGAAAAGCTGTCGGAAAACGGCGTGATGGCGACCCGCACGATGAACACCCTGTTACACGTTTTTGAAGGCTACGCCGGTCTTTACGAAGCCGCCCCCCTCTGACGAGGTGCGCAGCGCGCTGGTGCGGATTCTGGACATCTATGTGTCTAAAATCTACAGTCCGGAGCTGCACCGCCAGCTGGTGTTCTTTGACCGCGACTACAACAGCCTGATCGATTTGTACAGCTACGGTCACGATATTGAAACGAGCTGGCTCATTGATTGGGGTACAAGGCTGCTGGGTGATGAAAAGCTGACCGCTGCCATCGAAGAAGTGGACAGCGATCTGGCACAGCACATTTATGAGATTGCCTACACCAAGCACAGCGTCGCCAATGAGTGCGAGCGCGGCACGGTGAACACCACCCGCGTGTGGTGGGTGCAGGCAGAAAGTGTGCTGGGCTTTGTGAACGAGTGGGAGAAATCCCACGACCCCAAATACGCCGCCGCTGCCGCAGATATTTATCACTTTATCTGCGACAAGATGGTTGACCCCCGCCCCGGCAGCGAGTGGTTCTGGCAGACCGATGAAAACGGCGTGCCTGCCCAAAAACCAATCGTAGAACCGTGGAAATGCCCCTATCACAACGGGCGTATGTGTCTGGAACTTATGAGGAGGGACCCCGATGTCCAAGTGTGAACTGCATCCCGAATACGCGCGCCAAAAAGCCAAACTGGAGGCGCTTTTGACCCGCCGCAACGCCGTTGACGAGGATTTTTACAACGGCATTTATGACCGCTGGCAAAACCCCGTGCTGACCCGCGAGATGATCCCGCTGGAATGGCGCTTTGACCTTGACCCCAAAACCAACCCCTATTTTATCGAGCGTCTGGGCGTCAACGCCGTGTTCAATGCGGGCGCTATCAAGCTGAACGGCAAATACTATCTGGTAGCCCGCATCGAGGGCAACGACCGCAAGAGCTTCTTCGGCGTGGCGGAAAGCGACTCCCCCGTGGAGGGGTTCCGTTTCTGGGACAAGCCCATTGAGCTGCCCGACACCTGCCCCGAGGAAACCAACGTCTACGATATGCGCCTGACCCAGCACGAGGACGGCTATATCTACGGCATCTTCTGCTCCGAGAGCAAGGATACCGCCAACCCTGACCTCAGCGCCGCCGTGGCAGCTGCCGGTATTGTGCGAACCAAGGATCTGAAAACATGGAGCGCCTGCCCAACCTTGTCACCAAGCGCAGCCCGCAGCAGCGCAACGTAGACCTGCTGCCGGAGTTTGTCAACGGGCAAATACGCCTTCTTTACCCGCCCGATGGACGACTTCATCGACACCGGCTCCGGCGGCGGTATCGGCTTTGGGCTTTGCAGCGACATTACCCACGCCATCGTGGATGAGGAAATCATCACCTCCGCCCGCCGTTACCACACCATCACCGAAGCCAAGAACGGCGAGGGTGCGACCCCCATCAAGACCGACAAGGGCTGCTGCACATTGCCCACGGCGTGCGCAACACGGCGGCAGGGCTGCGGTATGTCGTCTACGTTTTTGTGACCGACCTCAAGGAACCGTGGAAGGTCATTGCCGAGCCCTCCGGGTTCCTGATTGCCCCCCGCGGCTGGGAGCGCGTGGGCGATGTGTCCAACGTTGTGTTTACCAACGGCGCCATTGCGGACGATGACGGCAAGCTGTACATCTACTACGCCGCCAGCGATACCCGCCTGCACGTTGCCACCACCACGGTGGATAAAATGCTGGACTTCGCCTTCAATACCCCCGCCGACCCCCTGCGCAGCCGCGACTGCGTGGCGCAGCGGGTGGCGCTGATCGAAAAGAATCTGGAATTTTTGAAGAAATAAAAATAAGCAACCGGTAGGGGCCGGGCATGCCCGGCCCGGCCGTCTGCCATATCGTAAGGTTTGCGGTTTGGCACACACCGGGTGAGGCTTGCCTCGCCCCTACGGTGCATTTATGGGGAACTTACACCATGAAAAGGCTCAACATCGACAACTGGTTTTTTCCGCACAATGGCGCTTATCGGGGACTGGGTGCTTCTCAGTGTCCTGTGGGTCATCGGCTGTCTGCCTGTGGTGACAGCCGGTGCGGCGACACTGTCGGTGTTTGCGGTTGCCCATAAGATGGCAGCCGGGCAGGACTACGCCGTCTGCCGCGATTTCTGCAAGGCGTTTTCGGCGCGATTTCCGGCAGGCGACGGTCATCTGGCTGCCAATGCTGGCACTGGCGCTGCTGTTGGTGCTGGACGGCTGGTACGGCGGGCGCATCCCCGCGCCGTGGGGCGGTCTTTTGCGGGGTGCGGCTGTTGTGGCGGCACTCGTCTGGGCGCTGGCGCTCAGTTGGGGGCTGGCGCTGCTGGCACGCTTTACCTATAATAAAGGAAGCGATGCACTCAAAAACGGGCTTGTGCTGGCGCTGCGTACCCCGCGGGCGGCGCTGCTGACTTTGCTGCTTGCGGTTCTGCCTTGGGCGGTTTTAACAGGCGCACCCCGCGCTCTTTTTCTACCTGCTGCCGTTTTGGCTGTTCGTTTTGCCCGGTGCGTCCGCGTGGTGTATTGCCCGCGCCATGCGCCCTGCCGTGACCGAACTTGAGCATAAAAACAATTACTATCTTGACAGGGAGGAAAACCCATGATTCGATATGACGCTGCTGCCAAGATTTTTACGCTTTCTACCCCGCACACAAGCTACCAGATGAAAACAGATGCCGACGGTCGGCTGCTGCACACATGGTACGGGCGGCGTCTGCCTGACAGCTGCCCTGATATGGCCGAACCGCGCGCCCCGCACACCGATCCTGGCTGCTGGCCTGACCTGCTGCCGTTGGAATACCCTGCCCCCGGCACGGCGGACAATCGCTGCTGCGCCGTCTGCCCGGAGTACGCCGATGGCACCGAAGCTGCCGATTTGCGGTACGCATCCCACAAGATATTGCCCGGCAAGTACAGCCTGCCGCGTTTGCCTGCTTTTCGGCAGGATGCAAACGCCGAGAGCCTTTGCATTACGCTGTGGGACGCCGCCGGTCTGCAGGTCGAGCTTTGGTACGCGGTGTATCCGGACTGTGACCTCATTACCCGCGCCGCCGTCCTGACCAACACCGGCAGCGCGCCGCTGATTTTACGCAGGGCGGCAAGCGCTTGCTTGGATTTTTCCCCGCGCTCCGTTGGAGCTTATCACCACCGACGGCGTCTGGGCCGGGGAACGCACACCCCCACCGCGCCCCCTTGCGTCCCGGCGAGCAGACCATCGGCTCGGTGCGCGGCATTCCCGGTCACGCCACAACCCGGCGGCCATCCTCTGTACACCAGACACCACCGAAACGCAGGGCGAGGCATGGGGCGCGCTGCTGGTATACAGCGGCAACTTTGCGCTGACCGCCGAAAGCTGTGAGGCCGGTACCCGACTGCTGCTGGGCATCCACCCCTATCACTTTGCATGGACACTGGCACCGGGACAGAGCTTTGCCGTCCCCGAGGCGGCCTTTGTGTACAGCGGCAGGGACTTGGCGAAATGAGCCGGCAGTTCCACACGGCAATCCGCCGCCATCTTCTGCGCCGACCGTGGGCTGACCCGCAGACGCCCCGCCCGGTGCTGATCAACAGCTGGGAAGCCTGCTATTTTACCTTTGATGAGCAGCGTCTGCTGCAGCTGGCGCGCGCCGCCAAACAGGCCGACATCGACCTGTTTGTGCTGGACGACGGCTGGTTTCAGGGGCGCAACGATGACGGTACCAGTCTGGGGGACTGGGTCGCAGACCCCGCCAAGCTGCCCGATGGTTTACCGGGCTTATGCAAAAAAGTCAACGATATCGGACTGGATTTCGGCCTTTGGGTAGAGCCGGAGGCCATCAGCCCCGACAGTGATCTTTACCGCACTCACCCCGACTGGGCGCTGAAGATACCCCACCGCGAAACCGTTGCCATCCGCCGCCAGTATACGCTGGATTTCTCACGCCCTGAGGTTGTGGACGGCATCTGGGCACAAGCTGCAGGCGGTGCTGAATTCCTGCCCCATCCGCTATCTCAAATGGGATATGAACCGCAGCCTTGCCAATGTGTACAGTGCCGCGCTGCCCGCCGCAAGGCAGGGTGAGGTTTACCACCGCTATGTGCTGGGCGTCTACGAATTGCAGCGCCGCCTGACCGAAGCCTACCCCGACCTTCTGCTGGAAAACTGCGCCGGTGGCGGGGCGCGGTATGACTGCGGTATGCTGTATTTCAGCCCGCAGATCTGGTGCAGCGACAACACCGATGCCCGCGCCCGAATGAGCATCCAGTACGGCACCGGACTGTTTTACCCCGGCTGCACGATGGGCGCGCACTTTTCCACCGTACCCAACCACTGCACGGGACATATTTCCGCCCCGCAGGCGCGTATGGCGATGGCATTGTTTGGCACATTTGGCTTCGAGCTGGATCTGACCGCCTATACCCAGAAGAACTGGACGGTTTAACGCCGTTTATTGCATGGTATCGCGCCCACGGCGCACTGCTGCGCGGCGGCGATTTGTACCGCCTTGTCAACCCCCGATGCCGCCAACCTCGGCGCGGCGTGGATGACAGTCAGCCACGACAAGGTGGAAGCCGCCGTCTTTGCCGTAGGTACGGCACTGGCGGGCAGCGGCGGGCATTGCCCGCGCCTTGTTCTGCAGGGACTAAACGAATCCGTTGCTTACACCGTCACCGACGGCGAAAACACCGAAACCTGCAGCGGCTTTGTGCTGCAAACGCTGGGGCTGCCTCTGCCCGGTGATTACGGCGAGGCGCCGTCAAAAATCTGGTACCTGAAACAAGTATAAAAGGAGATGTTCCGAATGGATCACTGCAAGGAACTGTATGCCCGCTGGTTGGCACAGCCCGCGTTGGATGACGCCGTGCGGCAGGAGCTTGCCGGCATTGCAGACGATGACGCCGCCATTACCGACTGTTTTTACCGCGATCTGGAATTCGGCACCGGCGGTCTGCGCGGGGTCATCGGTGCGGGCACCAACCGTATGAACCTTTACACCGTGCGCAAGGCAACACAGGGGCTGGCGGACTACCTGAACGCAAGCGACCTGCCCAAAAAGGTAGCCATCGCCCACGACAGCCGCCATAACGGTGAGCTGTTCGCCCGCGAGACCGCCCGTGTGCTGGCCGCTAACGGCATCACGGCCTATATGTACCCCCGCCTTGAGCCGACCCCGGCGCTTTCGTGGGCGGTGCGGTATCTCGGCTGCGGCGCGGGCGTCTGCGTGACCGCCAGCCATAACCCCGCCAAGTACAACGGCTACAAGGTCTACGGCGCGGACGGCTGCCAAATTACCTTGGAGGCTGCCGAGAAAATTCTGGCAGCTATCGAAAAAATTGATTGCTTTGACGATGTCCGGCTGGCAGATTTTGACGCTGCCGCCGCCGCGGGGAAAATCGTTGGCATTGACGATGCCTGTCTGGACGATTTTGTGCAGGCGGTCTACGACCTGCGCGTGGGCGATGGTGCGGGCATTGATGCGCTCAAGCTCGTCTACACTCCGCTGAACGGCACAGGTCTGGAATGTGTTTCCAAACTGCTGAAAAAGCTCGGCGTGACCCATGTGACCGTTGTGCCCGAGCAGGAAAAGCCAGACGGTGA
Organism: Oscillospiraceae bacterium; assembly: GCA_025757985.1. Classification (NCBI taxonomy): domain Bacteria; kingdom Bacillati; phylum Bacillota; class Clostridia; order Eubacteriales; family Oscillospiraceae; species Oscillospiraceae bacterium. The sequence continues at coordinate 1,654,754 of CP107210.1, read as the reverse complement.
CTTCCCGACCTGCCCTTACCCGAACCCGGAAATCCGCGAAGCTATGCAAAAAGGCTTGGAGCTGTGCGACAAAGTTCACCCCGATTTGCTGCTGGGCACCGACCCTGACTGCGACCGCTGCGGCACCGCCGTGCCTGATGGCAAGGGCGGCTACCGCCTGATTACCGGCAATGAGATGGGCATCATTCTGCTGGATTACATCTGCCGCACCCGTATGGCGCAGGGCACGATGCCCGCCGACCCCGTGGCAGTAACGACCATCGTTTCCACCGATATGGCAACGCCGGTGGCAAAAAAATACGGTGTGGAGCTGCGCCGCACCCTGACCGGCTTTAAGTTCATCGGTGAACAAATCGGCAAGCTGGAAGCCGAGGGGCACCCTGACCGCTATATCTTCGGCTTTGAGGAAAGCTACGGCTACCTGTCCGGCGCACACGTCCGCGACAAGGACGCTGTCAATGCCACGCTGCTTGTCTGTGAAGCAGCGGCTTGGTACGCCCGACAGGGCAAAACGCTGCTGGACGCCATCGAGGCATTGTACAAGGAGTTCGGTTACTACCGCAACGCGCTGTGCAGCTTTACCTTTGAGGGCGAAAGCGGTATGCACGCGATGCAGCAGCTGATGCAGAACCTGCGCACCGATGCCCCCACCGCGCTGGCGGGCTATGCAGTGGAAGGCTGTGTCGATTACGATACCAACGGCACCGGGCTGCCCCGTGCCAATGTGCTGGAATACCGCCTTGCGGGCGGGCATAAGCTGATGGTGCGTCCCTCCGGCACCGAGCCGAAAATCAAGGTCTACCTGTCCGCCGTGGGTGAATCCGAGGCAGCCGCCGATGCCGTAAACGAGGCATTGTCCCAAGCTGCCGCCCGGTTGATGCAGCAACAATAATCCATTTTGTTTTCTCTATACTGTCCTGCTCCTGCCGCCGCAAATGGCGGGGGCAGCTTTTGTTGTACCCTTTTCGGAAAATAAGTACGATACAGCGTATGCTGCACAATAGGAGGTATTTGTATGCCTGTTCTGAAACTGACCCCCACCTGCAAGGATTATCTATGGGGCGGCAACCGCCTGCGCACCGATTTCGGCATCAAGAGCGACCTTGACCCGCTGGCAGAGGCGTGGGTACTGTCCTGCCACCCGGACGGAGCCAGCTATCTGCCCGACGGCACCACGCTGGCAGAGTATGTTGCCGCGCACCCCGGCTGCCTTGGCACCGACTGCGACAAGTTCGAGCAGTTCCCGATTTTGACAAAGCTGATTGATGCCAAGCAGAACCTGTCCGTTCAGGTGCATCCGTCCAACGACTACGCGCTGAAAAACGAACACCAGTACGGCAAAACCGAGATGTGGTATGTGCTGGACTGCGTGCCGGGGGCGCACCTGTACTACGGCTTTGACCACGAGATATCCAAAGAGGAGTTTGCGGAGCGCATCAAAAATAACACCCTGACCGACGTGCTGAACGCCGTGCCGGTACATAAAGGGGACTGCTTTTTTATCCCGTCCGGTACGCTACACGCCATCTGCCAAGGCATCGTCATTGCCGAGGTGCAGCAAAACTCCAACGTGACCTACCGTGTGTACGACTATGGGCGCGTGGGCGCGGACGGCAAGCCCCGCGCACTGCATATTGAAAAGGCGCTGGATGTGACCCGCCGCACCCCGCCGCAAAAGCAGGATTTCGGCGGCCATCTTGCGCAGTGCGAGTATTTTACCGTTGACGTGAAAAGCGGGAGTTTCAATGGTACAGCGGACGAAAAATCCTTTGTGTCGCTGCTCATCACCGATGGTGCCGGCACATTGACCTGCGGCGGCGAAACAGCCTGTGTCCAAAAAGGCGAAAGCTATTTCCTGCCCGCGAACAGCGGCCATTACACTGTGCAGGGCAACTGCCAGACCCTTGTGACCCGCGTCTGAAGAAACATCCACCAGTCGAAAAAGCGGTTTTAAATGCAGATGCAGTTTGTGTTAGCCTTAATGATGTGCCGGGCTTTGACAAAGACCTGTATATGCCGGAGCGGCTTAAAGATGAAAACGGAAAGACTTATGCGTACAGGGATAGTGCCGGAAATTACTACGAATATGGATTCGGGTTGTGTTTTAAAAGAACCTAACAGCAGTCTTTTTATACATGAGCATTGAAAGTCGCCTGATTTAGCAGCGTGAAATAGTGGGAGGCGATATGATTCCAAAGGTGTATTTGAATCCAAAATTATCACTTTATGAACGCCGCAGACAGCTGATAGCGGTTTTATATGAACGGCAAAGCGATACCGTTGGTAATCTCGCCTTTGAATTTAATGTAAGTTCCCATACGATCCGCAATGATATTCGGATACTGGAATTGGAATATCCTATTTATACAAAGATAGGTGCGGGTGGAGGAGTGTTCATACTGGATTCGAGTCGCTTGCAGCAGCGATGGCTGACAGTACATCAGCGGGAACTTCTGATGGATGTGTGCAGTGTTTTGGATGATGAACAAGCCCTGCTTATGAAATCCATCATAGGCGGATTGTCACCGTGAATTGTGAATGGCGTGTAAACAATTAGCACTTACTATTGACCGACTGCTAATCTGCGATGTATACTAATCACACGGATTTACTCCGTACCAGCACCTTTACAATTGAATACACAGCATAACAGGTACTTTACTTTCCCGGTGGGGCGCACAGCAAGGTCAAGGCAGACCCCAACCCACGGCGGGGAGAGAACATAATGATACTCCAGATGCCCCACAGCTTCAGATGGGGTGACCGCGCAGGGATTGGAATCAGTAAGATCCTTGCAGAGTCAGTGTACGGTCGTCGTCAGCGGCTTGCCTGTTATGTTCCCAAGTCTGGGGGCGAGCGGCAAATTAGACATTTTTCTTCAGCATTTATTTTGATGTACACGGTCTCTTTTATTATTTACATGACCGTGTGATTGACGCTATTACGCGCAGTATTTGATTTTTATTGAATTTACATCAAGATTTGCGGGGAAAGTGTACCCTCACGCCCGGATAGAACAGAGAAAATATATAAAGAGCCCGGAGGACCTTACCAAATCGGTAAGGTCCTCCGGGCTCTTTTTTCTCCTCCGGAAAGTGTATTCAAGAGGGTTACACAGAATAACGATACAACACGGAAAGGTAGTGAACTTATGATTAGACCAATTCTGAGAGATTGTGTGAAATACGCACGAGGACCGCCAAAGTGAATCAGAACTGATTCACTCTGGGGAGGTAAAACCGAAAAAGTGAATCAAATCTGATTCACTCTCACATTTCGTCCAAACGCGCCCTGTGTGGGGCGGATGCTCCGTATCGCACACGGACGCGACATCACCCGCAAACCCGCCGTTTGGCGCGTATGTGGGGCTGTGGGACGGCATGAGCCGTACAACTTAACACTAGAGAGTAAAACTTACTACACACAAAATTACGATACTATGAGATAATAGATATATATCAAACAAGAAGGGATGATGCAAATGACTTTTACGAAACTTCCGAAATCTATTACCGCAGAAGAACTCCTCTCAACGCCGCTGCCGCCCGTAAAGTGGATTGTTCCCGGTCTGCTCCCGGCAGGACTGGCGCTGTTCGCAGGCCCCAGCAAGGCGGGCAAAAGCTGGCTGACCTTGTGGCTGTGTTTGCAGATCGCGCAGGGTAATCCTGTCTGGAATCGAGAAATAGAGCCACGCACCGTGATTTATTTTTCGCTGGAAGATACATTTAATCGTTTGCAAAACCGCATTTTTCAGCTTATCGACGGCGGAGATGCCCCAGAGCGTCTGATTCTCCAAACAGAATGCCCCAGCATCGGACAGGGCTTAGAAGAACAGGTAGAATCTTTGATTCATACATACCGCGATGTTGGCTTGATTGTCATAGATACACTTCAAAAAGTGCGTGTAAGCGATGGAAACGGTGGAATGTATGCGAACGACTATAAGGAGGCCGGTGCATTGAAAAAGCTTGCTGACAAGTATGGCATCTGCATTTTGCTGATTCACCACTTGCGTAAGCAGAGTGCGGCTGATCCGTTTGACCAGATTTCAGGCTCCACGGGGCTTATGGGTGTGGCAGATACAAGCTGGGTTATGCAGCGCAAGCGAATGAGCCAAACTGCTGATATTTTGCTTACCGGACGCGATATGGACGATAGAACGCTGCATTTGCGGGAAGGAAATTGCATCTGGACTTTGGAAGATGAAGAAACCGCAGAGGAACGAGAGATCAAGGCTGTGCCGGACTACTTGTGGAAAGCAGCTGAGTACATCGAAAGCATTGGGAACTGGCAGGGAACGGCATCTGAATTGCTTGCGGCAGCAGGTATTGAAAATGCCAAACCGAACCAGTTCACCTACAACATGGCCAAGTATTTCGATAAAGTATTCGAGCCGAAAGGGATTCACTATAAAACTCATCGAAAAAATAAGGTTCGCCTCTTGAACTTCTATGGTGACGATGGTGACGGTGGTGACGATGATATTGATATAACTCAATTATCGGGGTGGGGTATCCCAGAAAGACCGTCACCATCGTCACCATCGTCACTCGGAGCGCTTGAGGGAAGCAAGCATGGGCGAAGTGTTGCCACAGGGCAACCCGCCGAAAAGCCTACGGGGACAGCCCCGAACCCCTGTGAGGCTGTTGGCGCATGAGAAAGCGCAGCGTCGGAATCAACGTCCGCGTCAGCGTCACTGAAAAGAAAAAGGTGACGATGTTGGCTCGGAAGTGCGGCTTGTCACTCTCAGAGTATTTACGCCAGCGGGCGCTGGGATATGAGCCGGGCGGGCATCCGCCCACGGAGGTGTTTAATGTATTGGATAAACTCGATGAAATTGCAGAAATCAGTCAGCCAAGCACAAGCGCTAAAATCACAGCCTGTGCAGATGAGATAAGGGACCTGCTCATTGGCGGTAACTAAGATTTGGGCAATCAAGGACAGTTTACAGCGCGTCCTTGATTATGCCGCCAACCCGAACAAGACCGAATATGATGCCCTTGCTCAGACACTGCACTACGCAGAGAACGATGCCAAGACCAAGCTGAACGAGAGCGCCCAGCTTGTCACCGGCATCCATTGCAGGGCAAATCATGCGTGGGAAGATATGCGGGCTGTACAGGAACGCTTTGGTAAAACAGACGGCGTGGTGGCACTCCATGCCTACCAAAGCTTCCGCGAAGGGGAGGTTACTCCGGAGCAGTGCCACGAGATCGGCGTGGCACTGGCCCGCAAGGTCTGGGGCAAGCGTTTCCAAGTGCTGGTCGCCACCCACATGAATACGGACAACCTGCACAACCACTTCGTTATCAATTCTGTGTCTTATGTGGACGGCAAGAAATACGAGCAACGCCGCAGCCAATACGCAGAGTTCCGGGCGGCATCTGACAAGCTGTGCAGGGAGTACGGCCTGTCGGTAGTGGAGCAGCCCAAAGCCAAGGAACCGGCGCGGTACGCCCGGATGCGGGAAGCCATCGACCAAGCCTGTGAGGATGCCAGCACTGCAAAGGATTTCCACAGGGCGCTGTATCGGCAAGGGTATATTTTCGGCAGTGACCCCAATCGAAAGTATGCAACGATTCGGGCACGGGATGGCGGACGAGCCGTGCGGCTTTATAGGCTGGGAGAAGAATACGATCTTGCGGCCATAGATGACCGACTGCGCGGAAACTATCTGCTGTATGGGTCAGGGCTGTATGAACGGAAACGCCCGACCCGACAGTATACGCCGAAACGGTATCGCCCCAAGGATACCTATGTAGGAAAAGGCATCCTCCAAATTTTCTTCGAAGTATTCTTCGGGGAATCCCAGATGCACCGCTTATATCTGTACTACTGTTACCAACTGGGCATCTTACCCAAGAAGCAGCAGCCACGCATCAACCGTCCGGAATTAGAGCGCATTTGGAAAGACACCGAGAAAATCCTTGCAGAACACGCCTTTGTCCACGACCACAAGTTCCCGTCTTTACAGGCAATCGTAGACTACCGCAAGGGCTTGTCCCAGCGGATGGAAACCCTTGCCGCGCAACGGGCGGAAATCGTTAAGCAGATGCGCCGAAAGGACGCCTCGCCGGAGTTGGCTGACCAACGCATGATACTGACTTGCCAAATCGCCAAACTGCGCAAAGAGGATAAAATCGCAGGGGGAGCCATCAAGCGCGTCCAGAGAACACGCGAATCCAACCGCATAGATCAAGAAAATCAATATACGAACAACAAGAACCGACGCCGAAATCGTTCTCGGCAGCGCTGACAAGGAGGTACAATGGCTTACATCAAGAAAAAGTCCGAACGAAAATACAAAATCACTGTCTGCAACGGCTACAAGGTCAATGGGCAGAAACGCATGAAGGCGCAGACCATCACTGTGCCATCATCCGTGCCAAAGCGTGGCATCCAGCAATATGTCATGGCGGAGGCCGAGCGCATCGAGAAGAAGTTCAAGTATGGCGTAGAAGAAAGCGACCAGACCCACTTTGAACAGTACGCCGAAAATTGGCTCAAACGGCAGGAACCGTTCTTTAAGGCTACCACTTACGCAGGGTATAAGAGAAACCTTGACATTGTTTATCCGCTGATTGGGGGCATTCCGCTTGCAAAACTCCGCCCTATGACGCTTGAAGAAATGTGCGAGGAATTGCGCAAGCGCCCGGGGCATGGTGGAAATTGCATCAAGGAAACAACGGTGCAGAAATACCTCGAAACGGTTTCCTCTGTGCTGGAGGATGCCAAGAAAAATGACATTATTCCGTTTAATCCGGCGCACCGCGCTCGGAAAAAGCATTTTGAAAAGGAGGTGCAGCATATTCCGCAGAAGTATGAAATGAGTAAACTAATGCGGACGATTCAGAACGAACCGATTCTGTATCGCGCCTATTATACCTTGGCAATTACGACCGGATTGCGGCGTGGGGAACTGTGCGCCCTGCAATGGCGGGACATAACCGGTGCTTGTGAACTGACCGTCCGCCGTTCCCGCAGCTGCGCATCCGGGCAGATTGTTGAGAGCGACACCAAGAGCCATCGGGAACGGATTGTAACCATTCCGCTGGGGATATGGGAACTTCTGATGGCGCTGCGACAGCAGCAGGTGCTGCATAGCGGTGTTCCGGATAGAGAACAGCCGATTTTTACAGACCCCGATGGTCATGTACCGCACCCGGATACCTTTACCCGACATCTGCGTAAGCTGTATAAGCAATGCGGATTATCTGAGGATTACCACCTGCACACCCTGCGGCATTTCTACGCAACCTATCTGCTGCAGGAAGGCACCAGCAAACAGGTGGCGGCATCCCTGCTGGGTCATGCGGATACGGCATTCTTGGAGCGCACCTACTGCCACCCGCAGGACGTGGCGAAACAGCAGGCCGCAAACCTGATGCAAGATTTGTTGAACAACCAAAATCCGTGCTATGTTGCATTTATGAAAAATAAGAATAGAAAAGCCAAGAAGGCAGGTTAAATAAACAGCGGCACCGTCAGCAATGGCGGTGCCGTTTTTGTCAGTAATAGGTGAATTTTTAGCATAAAGATTGTTGGGTGTGGTGATAGCTTTCTGTCGCAGTTGTCGGTATGCTTTGTAGTACCAGAGGTCAATAAAACATACAAAGGAGCGTTGAAAACAATGGCGTCTATCAGAAAACGCGGCAGTAACAGTTACTTGATTGTGGTATCCCGTGGGTACGATTACGAGGGAAACAGGCTGAAATCCGTACAGAAAACGGTCAAGCCACCCAAGGAATATACACCGAAGCAAGCCGAGAAGTGGGTAAAGGAGCAGGCAATTCTATTTGAACGAGAGGTACAGCATACACCGGAACCCATTAACCGCAGCATTACGCTGGCAAAGTACATTGAGCATTGGGTGACCGATGTTGGACCGAAGAAGCTGGCTGACTCCACATTCCGACGCGACGAACAGGATATTCGCAGAATCTTGCCAGCACTGGGCAACTACAAGTTGACCGATTTGCGAAAAGAAGTAATCCGTGAGTTTTACGAGGAAATGCGGCACACACCGCGTCTGGACGGCAGAGGAAATCTATCCGAGAAGTCAGTCGAAGGTTTACACAACACGCTGTGCGGCATCCTATCGGCGGCTGTGGACGAGGGCTATTTGACCCACAATCCCGCATGGCGGTGCTATAAGCCCAAAGGAAAAAAGAAAGAACGCCCCGTAGCCGATGAGGAAACCGTAAAGAAACTGATTACAGCGTTTGAAGGTCAGAGTATGAAGTACGAAACCTATTTCAAGCTGGTGCTGGCAACCGGGCTGCGGCGTGGGGAAGCCTGTGGGCTGAGGTGGAGCGATATCAACTGGCGAAAGCGTACCATTCATGTACAGCGGGGTGTGGTCAAACTTAGTCACCAAGAATCAATCACTAAGGACCCTAAGACCAGCAGCGGTGATCGTATGGTCTACTTGAGCAAAGAAATGTGCCAGCTACTCAAAGCATGGCGGAAAGAATGCGAATGGGATAGGGCGCAAACCGCGAACGAAACCGTATCTGAAGATGATTACTTATTCCGCCAGCCGAACGGAAAGCCTATGTGCCCTAGCACATTCACATACAGATTCAAGCTGATATTGAAAGCAAATAACTTGCCGCTGGATTTGAATGTGCATAGCTTGCGGCACACAAACGCCAGCTTGCTGATTTCACAGGGCGTGGATGTGCGCACGGTGGCTAGCCTACTGGGCCATGCACAGGCCAGTACAACGCTGGATATTTACGTCCACGCCTTTGACAAGAACAAACGCAAGGCGCAGGAAAAGTTGGGAAAGGCGATTGGACTATGATGAAGAAAATCAAATTAACCAGAGCAAACAAAAGTATTACGCTGAAAGCACTCGCACCTTACTATTACCAGCAAAGGGCGCTTGGGTATGGCACACAAGAAGTTGGAAAGCTAATACTGAAAATTGATTCTCTCCCAACCGATAAAAAAGCAAGTTTCTACGCAGAAGAAATTTTCCTTATGCGAAGTACCATAAATCAGTTGAGAAATGATCAACTGGCAAAAGGGCAATACACTGATGCCGCAGATGATATGCTACTAAAATTATTCTAAACCTAAATAACATTAAAACAAAAAGCGCATTGCAAAAGCACATTGCAATGCGCTTTTTGGTGCGTCCGAAGGGATTCGCCAAGCCGCGCCCTAGAAACGCCCCACCGGGGCGTTTCTGCCCCGCAGGACGCAAAGCGCGGGGCACGGGCTGTTCGAATCCCTTCTTTTACTGCTCCGTAAAATCCGTGCAAAACAAAAAGAGCAGCACCCCATAAGGTGCTGCTCTTGGTGCGACCGGGAGGATTCGAACCTCTGGCCTTCCGGGTCGGAGAACTACGACACAGCGCGCAATTTGATGATATACTGCATTTTTTTGTTGGTTCTGCACTGCTCTGCCACACCTATCACGAGTAATATAAAACGATGTGCCAACGATAAAAACTGACCACCGGCAGCAAAAATCACTGCCGGTGGTCAGTTGGTGGTCAATCTGTTGCCCAAAATTGTAAGCTACAATTGAAAAGAAAGACCGTACCGTAGAAATGTCTCGACCCTCCTTGCGGGCTTTTTGCTGTTCAAATGCCACACGGGCAGCTTCTTCAATAAACGCTTTTACTTCTGGAGTCGCTGCAGGCCAGACAACATTGAACTGGCGGCAGATCTTATAAAATACACGATAAAATTCGTCCCAATCTTGGTTGCGGTTAAATAGACGCGTGGTTCAGAAGTTCCCGTTTCATTGTCCGATGAAAACGCTCAATCTTTCCTTGTGTCGGGGAATGCTTGATTCGCCCGTGAGTCGGCGGAATATTCAATTCCATGAGCCAACGTTCAAATTTCGTATAGCCTTTCCGAAAACCGGCAAACCGCGGTCCATTGTCGGAAAGGATAGAGTCCGGCAGCCCGTATTCGGAAAACACCTCTTGAAACATCGGAATGACAACATTTTTTGTGCTTAATCCGGGCGCTATTTTGATGGAAAAGCGCGAGAAATCGTCGATAATGGTGAGCGGATAACAATAGTTTTGGTCTTTCGTGAAGTAATTCTTTTCGACTCTTCACTTTTTTTCTGAATTGCGATATACTTTAGGCAACACCGCACAATTCCCGTCTTGCGGCTTAAGCACCGATCCGGCGGCTGCCGCACCTCGCTCGCCGTATCGGTACTTAGAATTATGCGGCATTGCCTTTACTTACTATGAACAGGGTTGGTGTGCTATGGTACGAGTTGCGGTTGTGGAAGACTCACGGCAGGACGCGGATATACTGTGTCAGCTTTTGGATACAGTAGAACGAGACCTGACGATAAAAACCTACCATTGCGCCGAGAACTTTCTGGAGGACATCGAGCAGGGGGTTGACATTGTCTTTATGGATATTGAGCTGCCCGGCTGTAACGGCATGGAGGCAGCCCGCCAGATGCGGCAAAAAGATGACAAGGCACTGCTGATTTTTATTACCAATATGGCGCAGTATGCGGTAAAAGGTTACGAAGTCGATGCGCTGGATTTTATTGTGAAGCCTGTGGCTGCCACGGATTTTGCCTTCAAGATGAAACGTGCCCTCTGTGCATTGGATGCTCGTAGACAATATGATTTTGTGATTGCCGATAAGCAGAATTTCCGCCGCATCAGCACAGCGGATCTCTGCTATGTGGAGGTGTCCGGTCACAAGCTGCTGTATCATCTGCCGCAGGAAGTTGTCGAGGTGCGTGGTCGTCTGACTGATGTCGAAAACCAGCTCAAGCCCCACGGATTTTTACGCTGCAACAACTGTTTTCTTGTCAACCCGCGCTATGTACGGGCCGTGAATGGTTACACCGTTACTGTGGAAACAGATGTTCTGCAAATCAGCCACCCGCGCCGCAAGGAATTTCTGCAGGAGCTCAGCCGCCTGCTTTCCAAAGGTGGTGTTTGAAATGCAGACACTTTATCATGGCAATGCGCTGTTTCTGTTTGCAATTCATGCCCCGGCGCTGATTCAGTTTTTGGTGGGTACATTGCTGTTTTCACACGGTTATACAAGAAAGCCGTACTTTGCTGCCAGGATGGTCACAGGTATAACAATCGCGTTGATTGCCTTTGCGGCGGTACTCGTTCCCATCGGCAGGCTTCCGATGCAAATGCTGATTGGTTCTGTACGGAAGTCTATCCTGATTTATGCATTTCTTTTGGCAGAAAACTACATCTTGCTTCGAAATACTTTTGAAGAATCCCGCCGCTGCATACTGACTGGCTTAATGGCAGGGTACGCGTATCAGCATTTCGGCTCACAGGTTTGTTTGTGCATATATGCCCTGTTTTTCCAAGATTTTGATAACTTGATTTTGGGTGGGCTTGTGTTCCGCTTCGTGGAGATTTGGATTTTTGCCGCCATTGCAGCATGTATATATTTTCTTTTTGCCAGACAGGCAAACTATATCGATAAAAACGGCATACAGGACAAAAACGTGTGGTTGCTTTCCCTCTGCACCATCGGTCTGCTGCTATTGTTAAGCAGCTTCCGGGACTATTATCAGGACGAAAGTCTGCCTCTGACCCTGATCACCCGAATTTTTAGTATGTTCTGCAGTGTGCTTTTGCTGCTTCTGCGCAGCGGATTCTTTGAGCAGAGCCATCTGCAGGCGGAAATTCAGACTATTCAACAGCTGCACCGCAGAGAAATTGCCCAGTATCAGCAAAATAAAGAAACGATTGATTTAATCAATGCGAAATGTCACGATATCCGCCACCGCCTGGCGCAGTACTGCAGCCACCCGGATGCCATCACCTGCGAGGAGCTGGCTCAGCTGGAAAAAGGCATCTCTATTTACGATTGCACAATAAAAACCGGCAATGAGACGCTGGATGTGATTCTGACCGAGCGTAGCCTCCTGTGCCAGAAAATGGGAATTACCTTTTCCTGCATTGTGGACGGCAGCAGTCTGGATGCTCTTTCACCGGGGGACATTTACTCACTATTCGGCAATGCTGTGGACAACGCGATTGAAGCCGTGGTGCAGCTGCCGCAGGAAGCAGAGCGGATAATCAGCCTGAATGTGCGCCAGCGCATGGGGATGCTGTCGATTCTGGTAGAAAATCCCTATGCCGGAAAGGTCGATTTTGCGGACGGACTGCCCCGGACAACCAAACAGGATACGCAGGAGCATGGCTATGGAATACGCTCGATTCAGATGATTGTGCGAAAATACGGCGGTGAAATGACAGTTACGGCAGATGAATTGTTCCATCTGTCAATACTGCTGCCGATATCCAACCATGCAGAGGTTTCATAGGCAATACCGCATAATTCTAAGTGCCGATACGGCGAGCGAGGTGCGGCAGATGCTAAGCCAAAAGCACAGACAATACTTTGTGCTGCAAAGGTGAGCGCCGCCAGTGGCGGATACAGCGAACCGAAGCAGGGGCAGCGGTCGCAGAGTGCGAGGGGCTTTTGCTCCCGAAGCACGATGCGGGTACCGCAACCCGACATTGGCGAGCATTTTGTGGCAACGCAGATGCCGTGCCGCAGCCGCCGGAGCGGTGCTTAAGCCGTTAGGCGGGAATTGTGCGGTGTTGCCATAAGGTTACGCCAAAAAATGATAAGTTTAGGACAGCTTTGAGAAAAGGCTGTCCTTTTTTGGTACACTGAAACCTGTAAAACTGCATAAGCAGTATGAAGGAGGAAAAACTATGCAAACTGAAAAACCGAAAAAACTGCGGATGCGTAGCGGCAATTTCATTGCGCTGACGGCACTGCCGATGGCAATTCTATTGCTGCTGAGTGTTGCCCTGACAGTGGTATCCAATATGCTTGCCTCTACATTGGATACCTATCTGGGAAAGGGAACCACGCAGAAGATTGTACCGGATGGTACCGCAGAATGGGACACAGAGTACTACACCGAGCTGTACAGCAATACGGACGATTCCGCCGCGGCAGCCTACGCGGTGGCAGAACAGCTAATGGAAGAAGGCAGCGTTCTGCTGAAAAATAACGGAATTCTGCCGCTGGCAAAGGGCAGTACACTGACACCCTTTGGTCGCGGGTATCTGGATCCGATTTACGGCCAGCTGACAAGCGGCGGCAGTGCTAAGTGGGTGGTGAATCCCGTCACGCCTGCGCAGGCGCTGGGCAGCGTTTATACGCTGAACGATGCCGCAGTGGATAAGATGAAGGCAGCTGGCTCTCCGGAAGCCTTGGGCGAGGCAGAGGAAACCAGCAAAGCCGGTGAAGTCGGCAATATGCTGGGCGGCGACAGCTTCCTGTATGAGTATGACCCTGCCATTTACGAGGGCATGGATGATGTGAGCGGTACGACCGGCATTGTCTTTTTGACCCGCGCAGGGCAGGAGGGCAGTGACAAAAAGACAGACGCGTATGCAGACGGTACGCCGCATTATCTGGCTCTGACCGAGAACGAAAAGGCGGCAATCCGCACGGCGAAAGAAAAAACCGGTCATGTGATTGTGGTGCTTGTCTCCTCCGCTACGATGGAGGTCACACCGCTGCTCTCTGGCAATCTGGAGGCGGATGCCATCCTGTGGGTGGGTCACCCCGGTGAGCGCGGCTTTACCGCGCTGGCCGGTCTGCTGGATGGCGATGTGACACCCAGCGGTCGCACGGTTGATACCTATGCAGCCGATTTGACTGCTGACCCGACCTACCAGAATTTCGGCGATTACCGCTATGAAAATGCAACGGTCACAAGCAGTAGCTTTACGGACGGCGGCAAATTCAATGCGCCGTTCATTGAGTATCAGGAAGATCTCTACATGGGCTACCGCTATTATGAAACGGCAGACTTTATGGATGACAGCTTTGTCTACGGTACGCTGGACGGCAAGGGTGCCTTTGTCGAGCAGGGCGCTGTCTGCTATCCCTTCGGCTATGGTCTGTCTTACACGACCTTTGCACAGGAAATCACAGATTATCAGGACAGCGGCGACAAGATTACCGTCACGGTAAAGGTCACCAACACCGGCAGCACCTACGCCGGCAAGGACGTTGTGCAGTTGTACTACAACGCCCCCTATACAGAGAAAGATATTGCCTACAAGGTGGAAAAGCCCGTTGCCAACCTGATTGCGTTTGATAAAACGGGTGTGCTGACCCCCGGCGCCAGTGAGACGGTAACACTGTCTTTTGCCAAGGAGGACATGGCCAGCTATTGCTATACCCACCAGAATCCGGACGGCACTACTGGTTGCTACTGGCTGGAGGACGGCGACTATGAAATCTCCCTGCGCAATAACAGCCATGATGTGATTGACTCCCGCACCACGTCCCTGACAGAAATGTGGTACGATGGCAGTGACGATGATCATATCCGCCAAAGTGATAAGGATGCCCAATCCGAGTTGGACGATAACGGTAATGCCACCGGCGTGGCCATGAACGGCAGTTTTGTGGCTGCCACCAACCAGTTCCAGACTTCCAGCGACTACATGAACAGTGAATCCACCATCCTGAGCCGCGCCGACTGGAAGGGTACCCAGCCAAAAGCACCCGAAAACAACACCAAGACCATCAGCGAGGAGTACGCCTCTCAGCTGGGCTCTGACTCCAGGTTTGATGTCAATACCGACCCGACCTTCGGTAATGTGGAAGGCAGCCTCGTCTATCATGCCGACCAGCCCACCAGTGATGAAAAAAACGGTCTGACGCTGGCCTCCATGCGCGGGCTTGCTTATGATGACCAGAAGTGGGAATCTTTCCTCAATCAGATTGACTGGAAGGCAGATAAAGACGGCATCATTATGAACCATTCCGGCGCTGCCTACGCGCTGGGTCAGATTGAAAGCCTTGGCATCCCCGGAACGGTGCAGGAGGATGGTGCAAACGGACTGAAGGTACAGGGTAATGATAACGGCTATGATATGTCCAAGTCTAGCTCCTTCCCCTTCGCCCCGGTCATTGCCGCCAGCTGGAATGAAGATTTGCTGTACGCCGTGGGCGCTGCCTTCGGTCAGGAAGCACTGCAAAACGGGATTACCGGTTGGTACTGCCCGGCAATCAACCTGCACCGCAATCAGTTCGCCGGACGTATTTTTGAGTATTATTCCGAGGACCCGGTGCTTTCCGGCAAGTTGGCCGCAGCCTGCATCTCCGGTGCAGGGGATCAGGGTATGGTCTGCTACCTCAAGCACTTTGCGCTGAATGAGACCGAAACCAACCGTTCCTCCATGTGCTACACATGGGCTACCGAGCAGACCATGCGCGACCTTTACCTGAAGGCCTTTGAGATTGCTATCAAAGAAGCCAAGATGACGGTAAAATATACAGCCGATGAAACCGGCGCTACGTCCACCAAGGTCATGCGCGCCTGCACCGGCATTATGCCTGCCCAGAACTGTGTGGGTCTGACATTCGGTCACACCAGCTACCCGCTGCTGAACAACGTCCTGCGCGGCGAATGGGGCTTCCGCGGCATGGTCATCTCTGACTACTGGGTATGGAGTGACAATAACCTGCGTGACCTCTGTGTGCGTATCGGTTGCGATGCGTACCTCTGCATGGCAATGCCTGCAATGTGGACGCTGACCGATTATGACAGTGCAACTGCCCGTTGGGCCATGCGCAATGCACTGCACAATATCGCCTACACGCTGGCCAACTCCAACGCTACACAGAATTGTGCTCCCGGCACGGTGTATAAGACGGGGCTTTCTCCGTGGAAGATTCCGTTTACTGTGCTGAATGTCATTCTGTATGCACTGGTTGTACTGTATATCTGGCGCTTGGTTCTGCGCATCCGCGACCAGAAGCAGCACCCGGAACACTTCAAGCCCAGCCGCAAAGAACGCAAAGCAGCAAAAAAATAAGCTGGGTATAGCGATGGTGATTTTGTTCCTCGTCAATAACCTATTACTTTCCGCTGTGGAAGATTCCGCACAATCCTAATCAATTCTGACATTCTCATATTTGCTTTTTTCTCCAAAAGACCCGCTGTGCATTTGCACGGCGGGTCTTTTCGTAATCATCGGGTTTCAGGACGGGAAAATCTCTGACAGGTGGGCGTTTGGTGCACCAAATGTTGTGCTTGCTTGCTGGCTGGCAATATCCTGCAGCAGATATGGACAGTGAGTGTGTTACGTTTTCGCCCCGCATTTTCCGACTGTATCGGCTGAATCCGGCTACATAATTTTCCATTCAAAATGCCGCACAAATAATTTTGCTCTTTCAGATGCGTGAAAATGGCCTGTGCCACAGACTCGATTTGCGTGGCAGGGCAAAATTGAGTTCCTTTTTTGGAGATATCCACTGTGCGTGGAACGCCGGCCCAATCGTATAAATCCTCAAAAAGAAATTTGTGTACTGTGCAGTAGTGCGCAAAATCAAACGAATCAACAGGCGGATTTTCTGCCCACAAGGCTGCTTTGGCAGGAACAATGGCACTTTCCACAGCATCTAAATCGCCCTGATTGCGAATGTCCAGTTTGTTTATCAAAATCTTTGTGCCGGGATAGCACCCATTTGCCAACGAAGTTACTTGATAGTCTGCCATCGTGTTAATTTCTTTGTGCCTTGCGCCGTTCCAAAATCTCGGCAGCAAGAGTGCGTGCATCTACTTTCCCCTCCATCAAGCGCAGGCAGTCACGGCGGGTTTGCTCGTCCGCACGATAACCCTCCATGCGGGAAGAGGCCAGTGCATTATCCAATGCGCGCTGACGCGTAATTTTAGGCATAAAAAAGACTACTAATACAGTAGTTGCCTATATCATACACGAAATTATACTTCTTTACAAGTAACAATTCCTCTTTTACGCGTGCCTTTCGGCGTTGGCACGGTAGGTGCTGGGGGAGCAGCCATAGCGCTTGCGGAAGGAATCCGAAAAATAGCTCAGTGAACAGAATTGCAGCCTTTCGCTGATGGCTATGACCGGCTCTGCGGAGTTGGCTAGCAAAAAGCAGGCGCGCTCCAGGCGGATTTCGCGCAGATAGTCCTTGAAGCTGCGGCCAGTTTCGGCGCGGAACTTGCGGCTGAGGTAGTAGGGCGCATAGCCCAGCTCTGCCGCAAGGCTCTCGATTGTGATGGGCTCCTCCATGCGGGAACTGAGCTGCTCCATACAGATGCGCACCGGCTTGGAGTACGCTGCGTTCTGGCGGTACTGATGCACCCGGCGCACAAAATCGTCCTGCATGGCGTTGTTGATGTCAATAATGGCTTGCATGGAACGGCTTTTCTCAACGCTCTGGTAGTAGCCGTCCGAGATGGTGTAGGCGGTTTCCGGCGGCAGGCCACCCTCCATAGCGGCGCGGGAAAATAGCGTGATGTTCACGATAATCATATTTTTCAGCTGGCGCAGCTCCTGCCCATCGCTGATATTGCCGATTTGCCCTTGGTTGAACATCGACTGAATTTTCTTTTTGTAGTGCAAATCCCCTTCACGCACCAGGCGGAGCATCTCGCGCTCGGCCTCATAGGTGCCGTGGCTGCCTCGGATTTCGGCCTCAGACAGAACCTGCGGCTGCTCATCCGGGAAGCGGATATCATCCGGCGTCAGTTTTTCGCCGGTGATGCAGTAGTGCAGAAGGATGCCGTATTCCAGCACGCGGGGCAGGCCGATGACCGGCAGGGCGCGGAAAAATTCAATGGCCGGGTCCAGCAGGGCGGGGGTCAGCTTGCGCTGCCGTAGCTCACGTTCCAGCTTGTTTGCGGAGGAATCATACATAAAAAACGGCCCAAGAATGTGCAGCTTTTCAAGCTCGTTCTTGTCAAACCTAGCATCGGCAATCCACAGAAGGCCCAGATTATTTGTCACAATGACCGGCTTGCGGTATTGCAGCATATGGGTGCAGATTTCCTCCTTGTGGGCATAGGGAACCACCAGCGGGTAGAACTGCTCGCCGCAGGGGCAGCTGGTCTGTAAAATATGTAGGCTACTGTCCAGCGTCCAGAGATAGAGCGCCTGACAGCAGGAGACCAAATCCTGAAAAACCGGCAGATACATTTCCTGATACGGCATGGCTTACTCCTCGCAAAGAAAAGGAAGCAGGATGGCTTCGTCGGTCTTGCTCTCTATCTGCAAAGCAGCATCCTGCAGCTGCACCTGCCCGCTGACTGCGGCGGCAAAGATAAACTGCGACAGCGTGGATTTCAGGTTCAGGCAGTCGCCATCCGTTGTCACCAGCATAACATTGCCGCTGCATTGCCCGATGGCCTGCAGCAACCTTCCATAATCAATATTTTTGCGCAGCTTCATAGAGGGCTCCCTTCGGTTTGACTTCTGCTTTTTGTTCATTATAATCATTTTTTTGCTACATTTCAATAGAATAGCTAAAATACGAAACTATTAGCTAATATATAAAATACAAATCGGCGTGCGTTGTGTTATATATAGAGCAGGAGCCAAGCAGGCGGCAAGCGTTCTTGCGGCCAAAAGAACGCGCCGCGCTGCTTGCAAAATGAGGAACGGCCCAAAAAACAACAGGAGGCGTATCATGCTGACAAAACTCTTTGAGTCAAAATTCTTTGACTCTAAAATCAAATCGGCCAACACACAGAACAGTGAGCGTTGGCTGGGCTATTTCTTTGGCCCGTGTCTATTGTATATGTGCTATTACGGCATTGCGAGCACCTATCTGACGCAGTTCTATACCGATGTGCTGGGCATTACCGGTATGTTTCTGACTCTGATGCCGGTCATTTCCAAAATTGTGGACGCTGCCACAAACATCGTGATGGGCCGCATCATTGACAATACCCGCACAAGGCAGGGCAAGGCGCGGCCGTGGGTGCTGATTTCCGGCGTGCTGATTGCCGTCACCGGCATTTTGCTCTACACTGTGCCGAAGGCCTCCTACACGGTGAAAATCATCTGGATTGTGGTCAGCTACAACCTGTTCTTTGCGCTGGCGTTCACCATCTACAATATGAGCCACTCCCTGATGGTGCCGCTGTCCACCCGCAACACCAAGCAACGCGACACACTGGCGCTGCTGAACTCCACCGGCACCACGATGATTCCCGGTATGCTGGTTACGATTGTTATGCCGCTGATGATTCGCGCCTTTGGCGTCGGCGCGGATTCACAGGGAACCTGGATTACCATGATGAGCATCCTCTCGGTGCTGGCCATCCCGGCAACGTTGCTGGAATACTACTTCACCAAGGAGCGCGTGACCGAGGATGCAGCGCCCATAGGTAAGGGCGCGGAGGAAAATAAAATTAGCTTTGCCCAGCAGATGAAGGCCTGCCTGAATGACCCCTATTGGTTGATTGTCATGGGCTTCTGGCTGACCTACCAGATTTTTAACGGTCTTTCGACCAACGGCATGATTTATTACTGCAACTGGGTACTAGGCAATTCGGTCGATTCCGGTGCTGCCAAGCAGGTGCTGGTCAACATGATTGGGCAGGCACCGCTGGGTATCGGCCTTGTGCTGCTGTGGCCGCTGGTGCGCAAATTCGGTAAGCGGTATGTGATGATGTTCGGCTTCGGCATTGCGGCCATCGGCTCACTGATTGTGCTGCTGGGCGGCAGCAATATGGGCATTGTTCTGAGCGGTCTGGTCATCAAGTCCATCGGCGCACTGCCAAGCTATGTTATGGCTGCGCAGCTGGCCGAGGCGCTGGACCACATCGAGTGGAAGAACGGCTACCGCGCCGACGGCTTCTCTGCGTCGGTGTACAGCATTATCATCACGGTTGCAGCCGGTGCGGCGCAGACGATTCTGCTGGCCGGTATCAGTGGGCTGGGCTACATTACCCCGACCTCTGCCGCTGACGTTATCACCCAGCCCGCGGCGCTGCAGACCTTCTTCAAGTGGTGCTTTGTGGGCGTGCCGATGATTGGCTACCTGATTGGCTCGCTGCTGATGATTCGCTTTGACGTTGAGGAGAAGATGCCGCAGATTTCTGCCGATATTACCGCCCGCCATAAGGCCGAGGCCGAGGCACGCGGCGAGGTCTACTACTCGCCCGAGGAAAAGGCGGCGATGGAGCAGGCCGAGCAGGACAAAATTGCCGAGGCCAAACGCATTGAGGAGCTGAAGGCCAGATGCGCCAAGAAGGGCCTGAATTTTGACGAGGAAGAGGCCAAATATCAGGCCAAGCTGGCGGAAAAGAAAGTGAAGGAAGCTGCCAAGGCGGCCAAGAAAAAGTAAAAAATCAGGATAAGAACGGCGGAAAAACCGCCGTTCTTATCCTGATTCTCGGGAGGAAATGATGGATTATTATTGTAACCCACTGAATCTGGAATACAAATACCAGCACTACGGCAAGGCTGCGCACCGGGAAGTTGCCGACCCGACGCTGATTCTCTTTAAGGGAACGTATTATCTGTTTGCCTCCATGTCGGCGGGGTTTTACTACTCCAAGGATTTGCTGCACTGGAGCTGGCACGAAAACCGCAATCTGGAGCTGTACCACTACGCGCCGGATGTACGCCAGGCAGGGGAATGGTTGATTTTCTGTGCCTCTGACCGCCACCACAGCACGATATGGCGCACAAAAGACCCCTTCGCCGACACCTATGAGAAGGTCAGTGAGCCGTTTGCCTTCTGGGACCCGGATACCTTTGTGGACGATGACGGGCGGGTGTATTTCTACTGGGGCTGCGACAGCGGCCGCCCGATTTACGGCATTGAGCTGGACAGCAAAACCTTTTTGGCGATTGGCGAAAAGAAAGCGCTGATTTTCGGCCAGCCGCAGGAGCACGGCTTTGAACGGCAGGATTTCCCGGGCCGGGAGGCGGAAAAACCGACCCTTGCCATGCGGATGCTCTACAAATTGATGGAGCTATCCGGCCGCGGCAAGGACGCACCGTTTATTGAAGGCGCGTTCATGAGCAAAATCAACGGCAAATACTATCTGCAGTATGCCGCCCCGGCTACAGAGGTTCCCACCTACGGAAACGGTGTGTATATCGGCGAAAACCCGATGGGGCCGTTTGTCTACCAGCAGCACAACCCCATGTCCTCCAAGCCGGGAGGATTCATCACCGGTGCGGGGCACGGCAGCACGATTCAGGACGCCTACGGCAACTGGTGGCACGCAGCGTCAATGCGCATTTCGGTAAATGCCAGCTTTGAGCGCCGCGTGGGGCTTTTCCCGGCTGGTGTGGACGAGGACGGGATTCTCTACTGCAACCAGAACTATGCCGACTGGCCGTTGCAGCTTCCGCAGGGCAAATTTGACCCGATGAACTTGCGCCCGGCATGGATGCTGCTGAGCTACAAAAAGACCGGCACGGCATCCTCCGCCACGGCGGGGCATGGTGTAGAGCTGGCCCTGAATGAGGATATCCGCAGCTGCTGGTGCGCCGAGGGTTGCAAGGGCGAATGGTACAAGCTGGATCTGGGCGGCACCTACACGGTATGCGCGGTGCAGATTGACTTTGCTGATGTGGATGTGCCGGTCCTCAAAAAGCCAAGGGCGGAGCGTTCCGACCTTCAAACCAGCAACCGCTATATTGACTCCGGCCGCAATTTGCGCACCCGCTGGCTGCTGGAAGGCAGCACGGACGGAAACGAGTGGTTCGTATTGCAGGACAAGCGCCGCGCTGACAGCGATTTGGCACACGACTGCCTGTATTTTGAAGCTGGCGTGCGGGTGCGGTACCTACGCCTGACGGCGGAAGAACTGCCCTACCATGAGAAATTTGCCCTCAGCGGTCTGCGTGTTTTTGGCCTGCCGCATGGCAAAGCGCCCGCAGCGGTGGAAACCGTCACCACCGCCCGGATGGATGCCACTACAGCACAGCTCTCATGGCCGCGGGCGGATTATGCCGTCGGCTACAATGTCCGTTACGGCATCGCGCCGGATAAGCTGTATGCAAGCTATCTGGTATACGAGACGCCCGGCGTTGTGCTGACGATGCTCAACAAGGACCAGACCTACTACTTTGCCGTGGATAGCTTTGGCGAGGGCGGCATTACCGAGGGCACGCCCCAAAGGCTGTAACCCGCTGATGAGAAAGGAATAGTACGATGAAACGAGTTTCTTTTAACGATAACTGGCGCTGCAACGGCAAGGCTGTGACCTTGCCGCACGATGCAATGATTCAACAACCGCGCGGCCCAAAGGCGGCCTGCGGCAGTGCGGGGGCGTTTTTCCCGGACGGTAGCTTTACCTATGAAAAAACCTTCCCGCGGCCTGCGGCGGAGCACGTGCTTTTACAGTTTGAGGGCGTGTATAAGGACGCCAAGGTCTACATCAACGGCAAGCTAGCGGGCGGTGCGGCCTACGGCTACATTCCGTTCTTTGTGGAGGCTGACGCCTTTTTGCAGGACGGCGAAAACACCCTGCGTGTGGAATGTGCCGTACAGCACCCGGATTCCCGCTGGTATTCCGGCGCGGGCATCTACCGCCCGGTCTGGCTCTGGACCGGCCCCAAGGACGGCATTGTGCCCGAGAGCGTGCGTGTCAGCACGGTGAGCATTGCCCCGACCGTCATCCGGGTGCAAAGCGACGCGCCGGTTCATTTTGATGCAGCCGGGGTGCAGGGCGAGGGCACGGACTTTACGCTTACCATCCCCAATGCCAAGCTGTGGAGCGAGGGCGCACCGAACCTCTACACTGCAAAAATCACCAACGGCAGCGATGAGGCCGCGCTGACCTTTGGCATCCGCAAGGTGGAATGGTCGGCCAAGGGGCTGTTCATCAATGGGCAGGAAACGCTGCTGCGCGGCGGCTGCCTCCACCATGACAGCGGGATTCTGGGCGCGGCCACCTATGACGAGAGCGAACTCCGCCGCGTGAAAAAGCTGAAGGAGGCCGGGTTCAACGCCATCCGCTGCGCGCACAATCCCTGCTCCCGCGCCATGCTGGAGGCGTGCGACAAGCTCGGCGTCTATTTGATGGACGAGACGTGGGATATGTGGTACAACCACAAAACTGTACATGACTACGCCGGTTCTTGGAAGGAAAACTATATGGCAGATCTGCAGGCCATGGTCAGCCGGGACTTCAATCACCCCAGTGTGATTCTGTATTCCATCGGCAACGAGGTTTCCGAGCCCGCCAAGCCAGCGGGCGTGCAGGCCGCCAAGGAGATGGTGGACTATCTGCACAGTCTTGATGCAAACCGCGCTGTGACCGGCGGCATGAACCTGATGATTCTTACCCGCAGCGCCAACGGCAAGGGCGTCTACAAGGAAGAGGGCGGGCTGGAAAAATCCGATGACGGCAAAATGCAGGGAATGTCCAGCACGATGTTCAACCTGATTACCTCGGTGGTCGGCCCCGGTATGAACAGGGGTGCCAACGGCAAAAAGGCCGATAGCATTACTACCCCGGTGCTGGATGCGCTGGACATTGCGGGCTACAACTACGCCTCCGGCCGCTACCCGCTCGAGGGCAAGGCCCACCCCAACCGCGTGGTGGTGGGCAGTGAGACCTTCCCGCAGGACATTGCCAAAAACTGGGCAATGGTCAAGCAGTACCCCTATCTGGTCGGCGATTTTATGTGGACGGCGTGGGACTACCTCGGCGAGGTCGGCATTGGCGCATGGGCCTACACGCCGGACGGCAAGGGCTTTGACAAGCCGTATCCGTGGCTGCTGGCCGATGTGGGCGCGTTTGACATTCTGGGCAACCCGAACGGCGAGGCGTTCCACGCGGCGGCTGTTTGGGGCAAGCTGGACAACCCGGCCATCTGCGTGCAACCCATCAACCACGATACAAAACCGGCCAAGGCAACATGGCGCGGCACAAATGCCCTGCCCAGCTGGAGCTGGTCCGGCTGCAACGGCAAAAAAGCCGTGGTGGAGGTCTACTTTGACGCCGCCAGCGTGGAGCTGTTCCTGAACGGGAAATCCATCGCCAAGGCGCGCACAAAGGGGTGCAAGGCAGTTTTCAAGGTAAAGTATGCGCCGGGCACGCTGGCGGCGGCGGCCTACGGCCCGGATGGACGCGAGCTTGGCCGCAGTGAGCTGCACAGCGCCGAAGCCCCGCTGCAAATTGCGGTACAGCCCGAAAAAGTCACGGCACACGCCGGTGAGCTTGTCTATGTCCCGGTACAGTTGACCGGCACCAACGGCGTGACGGAGTCGAACACCGACCGCAAACTGACTGTGACCGTAGCGGGCGGCGAGCTGTTGGCCTTTGGTTCGGCCAACCCCCGCACCGAGGAGCAGTACCACACCGGCAGCTTTACGACCTATTACGGTGCGGCGCTGGCCATCGTCCGGGCAGGCGACAGCGGCACGCTGACCGTGACCGCAACGGACGGTGAACATACCGGTAAAGCAGAAATTACGATTCAATGAGGAAATGCCCGATGAAAGCTACACATTTGCAGGTGGAATACCTGACCGCCCCGCTGGGGCTGGGCAACGCGCAGCCACGCTTTTTCTGGCACTGCACAGGCGGCGTCACCCAGACCGCCTATCAGCTGGTGGTGCGGCGGGGTGAGGAAACCCTCTGGGATAGCGGCCGGGTGGAGTCCGGCCATATGACGCAGATTGCATACGGCGGCAAGCCGCTGTGCAGCCGCGATATTCTGGATTGGAGCGTGCGCCTGTGGGACGAATACGGCACACCCGGTGAGGAAACCACTGCCCGCTTTGAAATGGGGCTGCTGAGCCCGGAGAACTGGCAGGCCAAGTGGATTAGCGGCAATTACAAGCCGGAGAAAAACCGGCGCTACCCGGTGGATTGCTTTCAAAAGAAATTCGCGCTGCACGGTGAAATTGTGAAAGCGCGGCTCTATGCAACCGCCCGCGGCGTCTACGATGTGACTATCAACGGCCACCGGGTCGAGGACTTTATCCTTGCCCCCGGCGCAACCGATTACCGCAAGCGGATACAGGTGCAGGCCTACGATGCGACGCCGCTTTTGCAGGCTGAGAACACGGTGGAGTTGCGCCTCGGGGACGGTTGGTACCGCGGCAGTGTGGCGGCCTACGGCGTGACGAACGTCTACGGCCGGCAGACCAGCGTGCTGGCGCAGCTGGAGGTAGTATTTGCAGACGGCCACACCCAGACCATCGTCACTGATGCAGACTGGTGTTGGAGCAATGACGGCCCCCTGCGCTTTGCCGATTTGAAGGACGGCGAGCTGTTTGACGCCCGCCGCCAACCCAGCTATGCCGGTACGGCGCTGGAGGTGTCCGCACCGGAACACGTTGCCTTGCTGCCCGCCGATAACGTGCCTGTTACTGAGCAGGAACGGTTCACCCCGGTGCTGTGCATCGCACAGGATGGGGCAAAAATCCTCGATTTCGGACAGAATATCGCCGGGTATCTGGCATTTACCGTGCAGGGCAAGCCCGGCCAGCGGCTGCGCCTTGTCTGCGGCGAGCTGCTGGACGAAAGCGGCCATGTGAACCTGCAGCCCATCCAGGAGACAAAGCCCGCGGACAAATGGACGCAGCTGGGTCTTGTGAAAAAGCTGATGACCGGCAAGGTCAGCGGCGAAACCGCGCTGACCCCGATGCAGGAGATTGACTTTATCTGCTCCGGCGTGAGGGACTGCTACAAGAGCAGCTTTACCGTGTTCGGCTTCCGCTATGTGCAGGTTGAGGGACTCGACGAGGTGAACCCGGCTGATTTCACGGCGATTGCAGTCTATTCCGCCATGGAGCAGACCGGGGATTTCCACTGCTCGGACGAGTGCGTGAACCAGCTGCTGCGCAACACGCGGTGGAGTATGAAAAGCAACTTTCTGGATGTGCCCACCGACTGCCCCACGCGGGAGCGCCTGGGCTGGACCGGCGATGCGCAGATTTTCTTTGACACCGGCGCTTACCTGATGAACACCGCGCCTTTCTTTGCCAAATGGCTGCGCGATATGCAGGACGCACAGTATGAAAACGGCCTGCTTCCGGCAGTGCTGCCCTACAACGGCGTCGAGATGATGTACAAGAGCACCGGCGAGTCAGTCGGTTGGGCGGATGCCGTATATCTGGTGCCGTACCGCTATTATAAGCGGTATGGCGATGTGGAAATCCTGCGCCGCTGCTGGCCGATGATGAAGCGCTACGCCGCGTATCTGCTGGGTCATCTGGGGCAAAGCGACAAAAAAGCCGCCAAGGCGAACCCCTACAACGCGTACACCTACGAGAAGGGGATGCACCTTGGCGAATGGCTGGAGCCGAAGGAATTCAACGAGGCAATTTCGGCAGGAAGCCGCCCCAAGCATACCGAGGAAGCCACGGCCTACTTCCACCTGACGATGACCACGATGGCGGAAATCGCCGATATACTGGGCGAAACGGACGATGCCGCCCTGTGGCGCACCTACGTGGAAGGCTCGCAGAAGGCCTACCGCCAGTTTGCCGAGTTGGACACCGACCGTCAGGCAAAGCTGGTCCGGCCGCTGGCGCTGGGCCTGCTGGACGGCGCGGAGAAAAGCAAAGCACAGCAGCGCCTGAAGCAGGCAGCGGAAAACTACCAGTACCGGGTCAGCACCGGTTTTCTGTCCACACCGTTCCTGCTGCCAATGCTGACCGAGTCCGGGTATGCGGATACCGCATACAAAATGCTGCTGAACCCGGAGCGCCCCGGCTGGCTGTATGAAGTGGCACAGGGCGCAACCACCGTCTGGGAAAACTGGGAAGGGTCTGCCAGTCGCAACCACTATTCTCCCGGCGCGGTCTGTCAGTGGCTGTTTGACACGGTGGCCGGTATCCGCGTGGCGGCCGAAAACCGCTTTGTGTTGGCCCCGGTTCCGGGCGATGGGCTGACCTTTGCACAGGCGGAATATGCCAGCCCCTATGGCAAAGTGACCAGCCGCTGGGAAAAAACAGAAACCGGCACAAAATTCAGCTTCTGTGTGCCGTGCAATACAACGGCGGAGATCCGCCTGCCGGACGGAAGCGTAAAACAGGTACAAGCAGGAGAGTATGCGTATGAAGTATAACAGCATCCGCCCGGGCCAGCTCTGGCTGGACACAGACGGCAAGCCAATTCAGGCACATGGATTTTCGGTATTTTACAATCCCGCCGACCAACGGTATTATTGGTACGGCGAGAATAAAGAGCACACGGTGGGCGGTGCCGCCAACAAGGTGTGGCACTGGGGCGTGCGGTGCTATGTTTCTGCCGATCTGTACAACTGGCAGGACAAGGGGCTGATTATCCCGCCGCAGCCCGATGATTTGCAAAGCCCGCTGCACCCCACCTACTGCATGGATCGCCCGCATATTCTCTACTGCAAAAAGACCGGCAAGTATGTGGCGTGGCTGAAAATTATGTGCGGCGCGACCAGCCAGTTTATGTCGGTGCTGCAGGCCGATGCCTTTACCGGTCCCTATGAGTTTGTGCACAAGGTGTACAAGCCCTTGGATATGGACACCGGTGACTTTGCGCTGGCCGTGGACGAAACCACCGATAAAGCGTATTTTATCTTTGACCGCCCGCATTTTGAGGTTGTGACGGCCACGCTCTCCGATACGTACACCGAGGTGACCGGCGAATTTTCGGAACATTACACCGGCCTGTGCCCGCCGTTCTCCCGCGAGGCACCGACCTACTTTACCCGCGGCGGCAAGCACTACCTGATTACCAGCGGCACCAGCGGCTACTACCCGAACCCCAGCCGGGTGTGCACTTTTACGGATTGGCATGGTACGTATACCGATTTGGGCAACCCCTGCATCGGCGATACCGATGGCACCAGCTTTTACGGGCAGTTCACCTGCGTGCTGCGCCTGCCCGGCACGGACAGATATATTGCAATGGCGGACCGCTGGAAGCCAAAGCCCAACCAGATGAAATTCGGGCGGCGGTATCTCAAGCTGGTGGAAAAGGCCATGTCCGGTGACCGACACGCAGATTTGCGGATTCCCGACCGCAGCATCCGCCCCGCGGGCACACTGTCCGGCAAGCCGATGACCCATATGGAAAACACGAGCATCGCCCGCTATGTCTGGCTGCCCATTGAGTGGGAGGGCGATAAGCCCACCATCCGCTGGCAGGAGGAGTGGAAAATCTGAGGGAAGTATGCTTTTAATGTAGGGTGCTATCAATCACGAGGAGAACAAATTCTCGGACTTATCTTGGAAGAAGTAATTGGGGACGCGAACTGTAACGCAAGCATAGCGTTTGGATATCCACAACGCATTTTTGGGGTGAACCCCAACCCCCCGCAGTTGAAAAATGTTACGATTTTCTCAATTATAGCCACTTTCCATTGACAGGCTGGTGAACTCTGTGTTATCCTGAATTTGCAGAGAATCTCTGCACAGCACCTTTACAACTGAATACACAGCATAACAGGTACTTTACTCTCCCGGTGGGGCGCACAGCATGGTCACGGCAGACCATAACCCACGACTGGGGAGAGGGCATAATGATACTCCTGCTGCCCCACGCGTCAGATGGGGTGACGGCGTTTGGATTGGAATCAGTAAGATCCTTACAAGGTCAGTGAACGGTCGCTGCCAGCGGCTTGCCTGTTGTGTTCCCATGTCTGGGGGCGAGCGGCAAATTAGACATTTTTCTTCAGCATTTATTTTGATGTACGCGGTTTCTTTTATTATTTACATAACCGCGTGATTGACGCTATTACGCGCATTATTTGATTTTTGTTGAATTCACATCAAGATTTGCGGGGAAAGTGTACCCCCACGCCCGGATAAAACAGAGAAAATATAGAAAGAGCCCGGAGGGCCTTACCAAATCGGTAAGGTTCTCCGGGCTCTTTTTTCTCCCCGGAAGGTGTGTTCAAAACGGTTATACGAAGCAACAAAAAGGAGATGAGCAAATGGCAAAAAGAAGTGTTCATTATGCCCGCGGACCTCCAGAGTGAATCAGAACTGATTCACTCTCTTGAATCAAAACCGAAAAAGTGAATCAAACCTGATTCACTCGCATACCACGCCCAAACGCGCCCTGTGTGGGGCTGATGTCCAGCATCGGACACAGCGCGAAGCTGCCCGCAAAGCCGCTATTTGGCGCGTCTATGGGGCTGTGGGACGGCGCGAGCCGTACAACTTAACACTAGAGAGTAAAACTTACTACACGCAAAATTACGATACTATGAGATAATAGATGTATACCAAACAAGAAAGGATGATGCAAATGACTTTTACGAAACTTCCGAAAGCAATCACTGCAGAAGAACTGCTCTCTACACCGCTACCGCCCGTAAAGTGGATTGTTCCCGGCCTGCTCCCGGCTGGTCTTGCTTTATTTGCTGGCCCCAGCAAAGCGGGCAAAAGCTGGCTGACATTGTGGCTTTGCCTGCAGGTCGCACAGGGTAAGCCTGTGTGGGGTCGGGAAATTGAACCGCGCACCGTGCTGTATTTGTCGTTGGAGGATACCTTCAACCGCCTGCAAGACCGTTTGTTCCGGCTTGTGGGCAGCGAGGATACACCGGAAAAGCTGATTCTGCAGACCGAATGCCAGAGTATCGGACAAGGCTTGGAGGAACAAATTACCAGCTTTCTTTACAACCATTCGGATACCGGGCTGGTAGTCATTGATACCTTGCAGAAAGTCCGTTCCTGCGATCAAAGTGGCAGTATGTACGCCAGTGACTACAAGGATGTAAGCACGCTGAAATCCCTGGCAGATAAGTACGGCATCTGCATTCTGTTGATTCATCATCTGCGTAAGCAGGCAGCATCTGACCCATTCGACCAGATTTCCGGTTCCAATGGTCTGATGGGCGCAGCGGACACCACATGGGTCATGCAGCGCAAGCGAACGAGCAAGAATGCTGACATTATCCTGACCGGGCGTGATTTGGACAGGCGAACGCTGTATCTGCATGAGGAAAACTGCATCTGGCTGTTGGACGAGGAAGAAACCGCCGAGGAGCAGCGGCTGAAGGCCGTGCCGGAATACCTTTGGAAAGTTGCGGAGTACGTCGGGCAAGCCGGAAAGTGGCAGGGGACTGCAACGGAACTGCTCTCAGCTGTTGGTATTTCCGAAGTCAAACCCAATCAATTCACCCGAAAAATGGCAGAGTATGCGAATGAGCTTTTTACTCCACGCGGTATCAAATACAAGTATACCAGAACTGAGCAAAAACGCCTGTTTGAGTTCTGTCATGACGATGATGACGGTGCTGACGATGATATCGACATAACGCAATTATCCGGCTGGGATATCTCAAAAACACCGTCATCATCGTCATCATCGTCATTCGGCAAGCCTTGGAGCAGAAAATATGGGGCATAACCCCATAGTGAACATCCAATTCAACTGAAATATTGACGTATATGCGTTAATCGCGATGATCGTAAAGAATGGCGCTGTTTCGCAAAACCGAAAAAGAAAAATGACGATGAAAATTTGAAATGACGATGTGCATTTTACAATCGCAAGGAGGTATAATGGCTTACATTAAGAAAAAATCCGAACGAAAATTCAAAATCACCGTCTGCAACGGCTATAAGGTCAATGGGCAGAAACGCATGAAAGCGCAGACCATCGCTGTGCCATCATCTGTGCCAAAGCGCGGCATTCAGCAGTATGTCATGGCTGAAGCGGAGCGCATCGAGAAGAAGTTCAAGTATGGCGTAGAAGAAAGCGACCAGACCCACTTTGAACAGTACGCGGAAAACTGGCTCAAGCGGCAGGAACCGTTCTTTAAGGCTACCACCTACGCAGGGTACAAACGCAATCTGGATATTGTTTACCCGCTGATTGGCGGTATTCCGCTTGCAAAACTGTTGCCCATGACGCTTGAAGAAATGTGCGAGGAACTGCGCAAGCGCCCGGGGCGTGGTGGAAATTGCATCAAGGAAACCACGGTGCAGAAATATCTCGAAACGGTTTCTTCGGTGCTGGAAGATGCCAAGAAAAATGACATCATTCCATTCAATCCGGCGCACCGTGTCCGCAAGAAGCATTTTGAGAATGAAGTGCAGCATATTCCGCAGAAATATGAAATGGGTAAACTGATGCGGGCAATTCAGAACGAACCGATTCTGTATCGGGCGTACTACACACTGGCAATCACGACCGGATTGCGGCGTGGGGAACTGTGTGCTCTGCAATGGAGGGACATAACCGGTGCTTGTGAACTGACCGTCCGCCGTTCCCGCAGCTGCGCATCCGGGCAGATTGTTGAGAGCGACACCAAGAGCCATCGGGAACGGATCGTAACGATTCCCATAGGAATATGGGAACTTCTGATGGCGCTGCGACAGCAGCAGGTGCTGCATAGCGGTGTTCCGGATAGAGAACAGTCAATTTTTACTGACCCCGACGGTCATGTACCGCACCTGGATACTTTTACACGGCATCTGCGCAAGCTGTATAAAAAGTGCGGGTTGCCAGAGGAATACCATCTGCATACGCTACGGCATTTCTACGCAACCTATCTGCTGCAGGAAGGCACCAGCAAACAGGTGACGGCATCCCTGCTGGGTCATGCGGATACGGCATTCTTGGAACGCACCTACTGCCACCCGCAGGACGTGGCGAAACAGCAGGCCGCAAACTTGATGCAAGATTTGCTGAACAGCCAAAATCCGTGCTATGTTGCATTTATGAAAAATAAGAATAGAAAAGCCAAGAAAGCAGGTTAAATAAGCAGGCGGCACCGTCAGAGATGGCGGTGCCGTTTTTGTCAGTAATAGGTAGAATTTTGGGTGAAAGATTGTTGGGTGTGGTGATAGCTTTCTGTCGCAGTTGTCGGTATGCTTTGTAGTACCGCAGGTCAAAAAATAACACTAAGGAGCGTGCAAAACATGGCGTCTATTAGAAAACGCGGCAGTAACAGCTATTTGATTGTGGTATCCCGTGGGTATGATTATGAGGGCAACAGGCTGAAATCCGTGCAGAAAACGGTCAAGCCACCCAAAGAGTATACTCCGAAACAAGCCGAGAAATGGGTAAAGGAACAGGCAATCCTATTTGAACGCGAGGTTCAGCATACGCCTGAACCCATCAACCGCAGCATCACACTGGCAAAGTACATTGAACACTGGGTAACTGATGTGGGACCGAAGAAACTGGCAGGTTCTACATTCCGACGCGATGAACAGGACATCCGCAGGATTTTACCAGCACTGGGCAACTACAAGTTGACCGATTTGCGTAAAGAGGTTATCCGTGATTTTTACGAAGAAATGCGGCACACACCGCGTCTGGATGGCAGAGGAAATCTATCCGAGAAGTCGGTCGAAGGCTTACACAACACGCTGTGCGGCATCCTGTCGGCGGCTGTGGACGAGGGATACCTGACACATAATCCCGCGTGGCGGTGCTACAAGCCGAAAGGAAAGAAAAAAGAACGTCCCGTGGCTGATGAGGAAACTGTCAAGAAGTTGATTACAGCGTTTGAAGGTCAGAGTATGAAATACGAAACCTATTTTAAGTTGGTACTGGCAACAGGCTTGCGGCGCGGTGAAGCCTGTGGGTTGAAGTGGAGCGACATTAACTGGAAAAAACGTACAATCCATATCCAGCGCGGGGTGGTAAAGCTGAGCCACGAGGAGTCCATTACCAAAGACCCGAAAACAGCCAGCGGTGACAGAATGGTATATCTGAGCAAGGAAATGTGCCAGCTATTGAAAGCGTGGCGTAAAGAGTGCGAGTGGGATAGAGCGCAGACAGCAAATGAAACTGTGGATGAGGATGACTACTTATTCCGCCAGCCTAACGGCAAGCCGATGAATCCCAGCACCTTTACATTCCGATTCAAGAAAATTCTCAAACAAAATGGCTTACCGACGGACTTGAATCTGCACAGCCTGCGTCACACCAACGCCAGCCTGCTGATTGCGCAGGGCGTGGATGTGCGCACGGTGGCTAGTCTATTGGGTCATGCACAGGCGAGTACAACGCTGGATATTTACGCCCACGCATTTGACAAGAACAAACGCGAGGCACAGCAAAAACTCGGAAAGGCGATTGGATTATGACGAGAAAAATCAAGCTGACCCGCGCGAACAAAAGCATTCTGCTGAAAGCGCTTGCTCCTTATTATTACCGTGAAAGGGCGCTTAGGCATAGCACACAAGAAGTTGGAAAACTAATACTGAAAATCAATCCTCTCCCAGCCGATAAAAAAGCCACTTTTTCCACAGAAGAAATTCGCCTTATGCGAACCACCATAAATCGACTGAGGAACGAACGGCTATCAAAAGGGCTGTACACAGACGCAACCGATGATATGCTGCTGAAGCTGATTTAAAGCGGAAATAGAGTAAACAAAAAATCACCTTGCAAACTACATTGCAAGGTGATTTTTTGGTGCGCCTGAAGGGATTCGCCAAGCCGCGCCCTAGAAACGCCCCACCGGGGGCGTTTCTGCCCCGCGGGACGTAAAGCGCGGGGCACGGGCTGTTCGAATCCCTTCTTTTACTGCCCCATAAAATCCGTGCAAAACAAAAAGAGCAGCACCCCATAAGGTACTGCTCTTGGTGCGCCTGAAGGGATTCGAACCCCCGGCACCTGGCGTCGGAGGCCAGTGCTCTATCCAGCTGAGCTACAGACGCAGATGTATGAAAAATCGCTTTTCAGCGGTTCTCAACATATGAAATTATAGGGAAAAATCGGTCAGATTCCAATAGTGGTCAATTCGTGGTCTGACTACCGTTGACCACCGCAGTTTGAACGCTGCAAACAACGATACATCGCACAAAAGCAGCAATAAAATATGCTCTGTCGCAGTTGTCGGAGCCGAACGCTCTATCCAGCTGAGCTACGATCGCTTATATATGAAAAACGCCGTTACAGCGTATTTCAATCTTGTAAAGTAGTCAATTTCCAATAGTGGTCAATTCGTGGTCTGACTACCGTTGACCACCGCGTTTTTGCAGATGCAAATTACGCTGTATCGAGCAAAAACGAGCCTAAAACCTGCGATGTCGCAGTTGTCGGAGCCGAACGCTCCTATCAGCTGCCCTATGTCAACGCAGGCTGTTTGCTACAGCTTTTATAGTATAGCAAATTTCAAAGCAAAATGCAAATGTTTCTTTGGGTTTTGTGCAGAATTTTTTGCAAATGGCGGGGCTGCCAGCGCAAAAATAAAGCGGCATCCGTGCATGAGGGATGCCGCCTGAATCACTTTTCTGCGTTGCTTTGCAGAATTTGTACGCAGTCTTGCATGGATGCCTCAAATTCTGTATCATTGTTATTCTTAAAGAATATCAGATTGTCCTTGTGCTGCGGGTCGGCCAGATTTTCCGGCAAAGAGAAATTGCAGCGGCTGATGTACTCATCCCAGTGCGCAAGCTTCCAAGTGTCGCGGTCGGAGTTGCGTTCGATCATGCGCTGATGCACGACATCAGGAGAGGTCTCGACCCAAATCACGGCCAGAGTCGCGCCCTTTTCAGCCAGTTTAGCCTTGAGGTCTGCGATAAAGGCGTTGTCGCGCACCTCCTTGGTGAAGGGGGCATTGACCAGAACAAGGTCGTTATAATCCAATGCCTCCAGCGCAAGGGCCAAAATGCAGTCGTACTCATAATCGCGGATATTCTTCTCAAAAAAGGCGCTGCTGCGGTCGTAGGGCTGCCCGGCGACCTTGAAGATCTGTTTGGACAGCACGATCAGGGTGTCCTTATCCAGATAGACGATATTGTGCAGCTGCTTTGCCAGCGCCTTGGCAACATAGGTCTTGCCGCAGGCGGGAGGCGAGGTCACGAGAATGAGTTTTTTGTTCATACAAATCCTTCCCCCATGCGTAAACATCTTGTACTTTGTGAACCATCGTCATTGTAGGACAAAAAATTAACAATGTCAATACGCGAATCTGCAGAATGAACAAAATGAGCAAACTGCACCAAGAAAACGGCGGATTTGTGTTATGTGGTAAGCAAAGCACATGGACTATTGTGCATCACATGGGAAAATGATGTATACGAAACGCGGCGTGCGGACAGCAAAAAAGGAGCCGCGGTGTCTATGCTGCGGCTCCGGTATTTCATATTTGTTTTTTCTTAATCCCGGCGCAGCCTGCCGCCCAGCAGGTAGTAGCCGGCCCAGTCCAGCTTGCCGAACATTGGCGAGCCGGTCCGCTTGGCCTCAGCCAAGGTAAAGATCAGGCGCACGCTGCGCCAACGGCAGGGCAGATAATAGGCGCTGTAGCACCGTTCGATCCGCATGCGCTCCAGCAGGGCGTGCAGCCAGGGGCTGCGCAGCGCGGCAATGGCCTTGTCACGGCGTACAGCGGCGCGCTTGGCCGGGTCGCGGCGCAAAATATCCGCCACGCCCTCGGCGTAGACGGTAAGCTCGGCGCGGTGCAGGGGGCGCATATCCTCCTGCGGGCAGTGGGCGTTGCAGCAGGCCTTATTCAGCTTGGCAAAATGCTCCGGCCAAATTTTGCAATAGTCGGCATGGTACCGGGTTGAGAGGGTACCGCCGCGGCTGCAATCGTAAAAGGTCAGCGGCGCGGTCAGGACAGTGTAGGTGAACGCCGGCTCCCGGCTGCCGAGCAGGGCAATATAATCCAATACAAATTGTAAATCTTCGCCAAGAGTATACTGTGTGTCAAACGGAACCTGCTGGGCATATTCAGTGCGGTAGAGCTTGTTCCACGGCATAGCCAGCAGGCAGTCCAGCCAAAGGCGCGCAAGACCGGTCTGCGGGCGGCTCTCAGCTGCGGAGGTAACCGGCGCGGTGTCGGCCTCCTCAGTCGTATACTGCCAGCAGACGAGGGAATGCGGCGCGCGCCGCTGGGCATCGAGCGCTGCCTGCAGGGCACCGGGACGCAGTGCATCATCGGAGTCCAGAAAAACGATATACTCGCTCCCGGCTGCAGCCAGACCGGCATTGCGCGCGCCGGAAACACCGCGGTCCTCCTGATGGATGACCGTGACGCGGGAATCCCGCGCGGCCCAGACATCGCACATTTTTCCGCTGTCGTCGGGGCTGCCGTCATCGACCAGAATACAGGCGATCGGCTCCTCCGTCTGTTGGGAGACGATGCTCTCCACGCAGCGGTCAAGGGTGGCCATGGCCTTGTAGACCGGCACGATAACGGTGATGGTCGGCTTGCTCACAGGGTACCTCCGGTTTCGATCATATCGTGCGCGATGCGCACAAATTCTGCGTAGTAATGCTCGGTGGAGAACTCTATCCCGCGCAGGGCTCCTGCCGCGCCCATCTCGGCGCAGAGGGCCGGATGCTCATACAGCATGCGGATGCTCCAGGCAAGCTGATCGGCTACGGTGTCACCGCGCTCCACAAGCACGGCCTGACTGCCCTGCAGATACTCGGGCATGCCGCCGCTGCGGGTGGCCAGCACGGGGCGCCCGCAGGCCATTGCCTCGACCGCGACAAGCCCGGCCGCCTCCTCCACCAGTGTGGGCACACAGCAGAGATCCGCCAGCCGGTAGTAATCGGGCAGATCCTCGTTGGGAATGTAGCCGGTAAACTGTACGCGGCTGCCAAGGCTTTTGGCCTGCTGTTCCAACCGGCGCTGGAAGGGACTTTGCTGGGTGCGTGCAAAGAAGGGGCTGCCTACGATCAGCAGCTTGATCTGCGGGATCGGCAACGCGGCAATGGCCTCCATCAGCTTATGGATGCCCTTGTCAGGGTCGAGCCGCCCGCAGTACAGTACGATGAAGTCCGCATCGGTAAAGCCGAGCTGTGACCGCAGCGCTTTGGAAGCGGGGCCGGGGCAGAAACGGCTGGTGTCGATGCAGTTATGCAGAATGTAGGCCCGCTGCGGGTCAAGGGTGCTGGTTTTCAGGTAATCCTCGCGGATAAACTCGCTCAGCGCCAGCACGCCGCCGTAGATGTCGTCCATCACGGGGGTACAGCCGGTCTGGCCGTGCAGATGCGCCAAGCACCGCCTGCGGCCGAACATCCGGCTGATGGCGCTGCATTGGGTCAGGTTGCCGCCCTCGGCCACGATCAGGTCAGGCGGGGGCAGCTCCAGCGCAAGCGAAAGTTGGACCTTCTGATACCATGGGTCATAGGGGGCCGCAATACCCATGCAGCGCTCGACAAAGACCATCGGCCAATACCGGCGGTGCCCGCTGGGGCGGGGGACATAGAGCATTTTGGTATGCTGCCAGCCCTCGGCAGCGCGGCGGGCGGCATCATCGGGGACACTGGCGCAGAGCAGCTCCAGCAGGCCCTGCTTTTCATTCTCGCGGATCAGATGGGTCAGCAGGGTCTCGACCGCGCCGCCCTGCACGGCAGGGACCGGCAGGTCCGGCGGCGGCACCAGCAGCACGCGGGGGCGTTTTTCTTTGTCGGGCTTTCGTATCGCCAAGGTCGGCTCCTTAGAAGGTGGATTTTGAACAAAAATACCGCCGCGCATGTAGGGGCCGGGCATGCCCGGCCCCGCGGCTTCACATCAGAGGGCACTTTTGGGTAGGCTGCGGGCCGGACATGTCCGGCCCCTACAGAGCAATGGACTTATTTGATTGGGCACAAGCTCTGCGCGCTCATCATGGCCCAGCGGGCAGCGCTGAGCTTTTCGGTCATCTTCATGTTACGGCAGTTCGGCAGGTAGCTGATCAGCCCCTGCATCAGGAACTGCTCCTTGCTGATCGCCTTGACCAGCTCGGGGGTGGGGTTCTGCCGGACCTTGGCGCAGAGGAAGAGATACCGCCGCCAGCAGGCCGCGTAGGCGGCATCAATAACAGTGCGGTCGGCGTGGTTCTCGACATAGAAGCGGTAGCGGTCGGCAAGGCCGTCCACGGCGTCAAAGGCCTCCGGGCGGATATTGGTGCGGCAGATGCTGCCGTTGCGCAGCCGGTAATGGTAGAGCGGCTTGTCGACGCAGACGACCTTGTCGCAGCGCCAGAACAGGCGGTGGGCCACAAAGTCGTCCTCATGCAGGCGGCCTTCGGGGTAGTGCAGCAGCTTCCAAACCTCGGCGCGGTACATCTTATTCCACGCAACGGTGTAGACCGTGCCGTAGGGGGTGTAAAACTCATTCAGCAGGTCCTTGCCGCAGAATACGCCCTCCTGCGTGGGGCGGGTGAAGTAAGCCGGGTCGCAGCTTTTGCCATTCTCCTGCACATCCTCGACCGAGCAGAGCGCCATATAGGCATCGTGGCGCTCGCAGGCATCGTACAGCGTCTGTAAAAAGCCGGGCAGAACCACATCGTCTGAGTCGATGAAGGAATAATAACGGCCCTTGGCGGCGTCAATGCCGGCATTGCGTGCGGCTGAAAGGCCCTGATTCTCCTGATGGATGACCCGGACGCGGGCATCGCGGGCGGCGTAGCGGTCGCAGAGGTCGGCGCAGCCATCGGTCGAGCCGTCATCGATCAGCAACACCTCAACAGGCACATTGATCTTCTGGTCAAGGATGCTCTCAATGCACTCCTCCAGATACGGCTTGGTATTGTAAATCGGCACGATCACACTGATCGCAATATGTTCCATCATTTATTTCCCCTTCCTCTTGTGCAGGCGGCCCCAGGCCGCTGCGGCGCCGTAGGTCAGCGTGGGGCTGGCACAGAACGCCGCCGCCCGCAGCTTTTCGCCCAGCGGCAGGTGGCGGCTGGACAGAATATCCGGTAAAATGGCGTCCAGATGTTTTTTGTGCGCCATGAATTTCGGCTTCAGCTCCGGCAGGTTGCCGGCTGCATCGCTCTGGCACCAGAACTGGTAGAAGATCCGCCAGTACCGCACCACAGCCCATTCGTAGTATTCCTCGCGCCCCGGCCGGGCCGAGAAGTATTGCAGCCATTCCCAGTACATCCGCAGATCATCGGTCTTGCGCGGCGGGAAACCGGCTGTGGTGATCTGCCCGGCGCGGGTGCGGTAGTGATACAGCACATCGGTCAGGCAGTTGCAGCGCTCCCCCTCAAAGACACGGTGCAGTACGCTGGCATCATCGCCAAAAAGCATCGTCTCATCGTAGTGAATGCCCTTTTCCCGGAAAAGCCGTGCATCAAACAGCTTATTCCAGCTTAAGGGCCCGTAAAAGCTGCCGGTCTGGAAGGCCTCCAGCAAAAGCTCCTGCGCATCGCGCACGCCAGGCTGGCGGATCGTGACACTGCGCCCCTCAATCCGGCGGCCCTCGGCGTCAATGCAGTCTGCGGCACAGGCGGCCAGCCGCACGCCGGGCTGCTGCACGGCGTTGTACAGCGTCTCAAACATCGCAGGCTCGATGAGGTCATCGGAGTCCACAATGCCGATGTAATCACCGCAGGCATTGTCCAGCCCGGTGTTGCGGGCGTGGGCAGGGCCGCCGTTGGGCTGGTGGAATACACGGATGCGGGCATCCTGCCGGGCCAGCGCATCGCAGACCTCGGCAGAGCCATCGTGGCTGCCGTCATCCACCAGCAGCAGCTCAAAATCGGTGAAGGTCTGGGCCAGAATACTTTCCACCGCCGGGCGCAGGTAGGGCCCGGTGTTGTAGACGGTGGAGATTATGCTGATTTTGGGATGGTCAGACATAGATACTTCCTTATATCATACTAGCTGCGTTGCCCCTGCAAAAGGGGCTGCTTTGCAATCGTGTACGCCGCCAACAAGCCCGGCCACTGCAGGGCGACACCTGCGCGGTACGGCAGGGCCAGCAGCCTGTGCGGGTCATGCTGCAGCCGCTCCCGCAGGGCGGCGCGAGCATCGGGGTCAGCCAAAATCTCGGCAAAAAGAGCGCGGCGGACGGCATACGGCAGATCTCCCCGGCAGCCGGTCAGCAGACCGTACTGATTCAGGCAGGCGCGCAGCCGGCTGGTGCGCTCATACGGGGCCGGGTCCATGCCGTTGGCGCGCAGCAGCTCGGCCAGCGCCGGGCGGGTGATGCACTCGGCATCCAGCAAATCGCCGCGCAGCCGGCGCGAAAGACTGCCGGCCTGCGTATCATACTGCTTATAGTATACACCATGCAGGCAATAAATGGCAGGGGTATTCTGTAAAAATTGTATGTTAAATAAAACATCCTCGTTGATCTTCAGCTGCGGCGAGAAGCGCAGCGCCCCGACGGACGACCGACGGAACAGCTTGGGATAAGGTGCGGCCAGCAGCCCCGTGTCAAACAGCAGGGGGGCGAGCGCACTGCCCAGCGCCTGCAGGTCGGGATAGGCTCCTTCGGCCAGAAAATCGGCAGGGGTCACAGTCGTGCCGCTCTCCCGCGTCAGACCGAACAGGATCATGTCCGCCTCGGTGGAAAGTGCCGCAAGCGCGGCCCAAAGTCCCGGCAGCAGGACATCATCGGCATCGAGAAAAAGCACCCAATCGCCGCGCGCGGCATCCAGCCCGGTGTTGCGCGCCGCACCCGCGCCGCCGTTTGGGCGGTGCAGCGCACGGACGCGCGGATCCTCAGCGGCAAGCGTGTCGCAAAGGGGGCCGGTATCGTCGGGGCTGCCATCGTCCACCAGCAGCAGCTCCAGCCCGGCGGGGGCATCGGCCAATGCGCTTGCTGCGGCGCGGCGCAGCGTGGCTGCGGCCTTGTAGCAGGGAATGATGACAGAAATGTTGCGTATGCTCACGGCTGTTCCTCTTGCAGAATCGTCTTGTAAATTTGTTCCAGCTCCCCGGCGTTGCGGGCGGCGTCATGGGTTTGCAGGGCCCGTGCGCGGGCGGCCCGGCCCAGTGCCAT
The DNA here is from genome assembly GCA_025757985.1 of Oscillospiraceae bacterium. NCBI lineage: Bacteria > Bacillati > Bacillota > Clostridia > Eubacteriales > Oscillospiraceae > Oscillospiraceae bacterium. The sequence goes on along the minus strand of CP107210.1, from coordinate 1,614,399 downwards.
GCCGCCGTCAGCGCTCTGCAAAATGCGCAGCACGGCATCGGCAAGGGCCTTATCATCCAGCGCATCGCCGTAGAGCAGCCCCTCGCGGCCGTTTTCCAGCATTGAGGGGATACCGCCCACGGCGGCGGCTACGCAGGGGAGACCCAGCAGCATGGCCTCCCCCAGACTGTTGGGGCTGTTTTCACAGCAGGAGGGCAACAGAAAAACATCGGCCTCCAAATATGCCTGACGCATTGCGGCGGCGTCCAGCGGGCCGGTATAGCGGATGTGCCCCGCAATGCCAAGATCGGCGGCAAGCTGCTTACAATAGCGCTTGTAGGGGAACATCCGGTCAATGACGGGGCGCAGCAGCGGGCCCTTGTCAAGCGGCGGCCAGCCTGCGATGACAAGCTGTGCATCGCCGTAAGCTGCCAGCACGGCGGGCAGTGCCCGCAGGGCAGTGTGCAGGTTTTTCAGTGGGTAGTTGCCCTGCGGCAAAAACAGCACCGGCGCCGCGCCGAACTCCCGCGCATGCCAGGGGGTCCCCGTGTAAAACAGGGGGCGCAGCGTTTCATTGCAGGCGAAATACCGGGCGGCGGGGGCCAGAGCGGCGCAGGCGCTGCGGTCAAAGGCCGTGCGGCCGGTCACATAGCGGGCCTGTGCCAGAAGTGCGGCCTCCTTGGCAGCCAGTGCGTCAAAGCTTGCCTGCATCGTGTCAAGCAGCTCGCCGGGAACGATCCTGTCAAGGGTATGCCACAGCGCGCCGGAGCGGCGGTAGGCGGCGGGGACGCCATCGCACAGATGCGCGGCGCAGTCCCGCATGACGCCCTGTATGCTGAACAGCACAGGCAGACCGGCGGCCTTGGCAGCCTCGGCCATGGCGGCGGCCGCGTCATACTCGGTGCCCCAGATGTGGACAAGATCGGGCCGCAGCTGCTGCAGCAGCGGGGCAAAGGCGGCGGTGCCGGTCACAATACGGTAGTCCACGCCGTCCGCGCGGCCGGTTGCCTCTGCCTTGCCGACACACAGCACGGTCAGATGCAGCGCCGGGTGCGCCTGCAGCGCGGCAAGCTGCCCGGTCAGCCAGCTGCCGCTCACATCGCTGGCACCGGCCAGCCCGCAGGCGGCCGCCGCCTGCGGCAGCGTGGTTTTGACAAGCCAGAGGATCTGCATTTATATCCACCTCAAAAATTCATTTGCAACATACTCCGGTGTAAATTCCGGGTAGAGTGCGGCAACCTCGGCAAAGGGCAGGCGGCGGCCGCAGACCTCGTGCAGCCAGCGGCCAAGCGCTGACGCAGCGGCGGGGGTCGCGCCGTCCTCAGCGTGCAGCACCAGCGCCAGCGGGTAGCGCGCCAGATAGGGCAGCGCCGGGTCAGCCTTGCTCACGGCCAGATGCAGCACCGGCTTGCCGGTGCCAAAATAGCCGAACAGCTTGCTCGGCAGCTGGTTGTCGCAGGCATTGCCAAGGCTCACCAGCACATCGGCGCGGTCCTCCAGCGCGGCAGCGTCCTCGGGCGGCAGCAGACCGGGGCGCACAAAATTTGCACCCATCGCCGCAGCGGCCTTGTCGGCATCGGCGGCAAAGCGCTCCCACCCGCCGCCCGCCATCGTCAGCGTTACGGCGCTGTCGTGCAGCGCGCTGAACAGCGCCAGCGCAAAGCCGGGCTCGCGCAGTGCCGGGTAGAGACTGCCGCAAAAAACACACTGTACCGTGTCATGCCCGCCGCTGAAGGTTGTGCGCGGCAGCAGTGCCGGGAAGCCCAGCGGATGCACCTTGCCGCGGCGGGAGGCCAGCGGTGCGCCGTCCGCATAGTCCGGGACGGCCTGCGGCGTGATAAAGCTGCCGTCCAGCGCGTCAAGAAGCTGCCCCTCCCGTGCATAGCCGCCCGGGGCCGTGTAATCACGGTTTGCAGCATAGGGGTCAAGCTGCCAGAGAAATTTCTTTCCGCCGATGGCCGCTGTCTCCAGCGCAAAGGCGGCGCGGTAAGGCGCACAGACCGCACAGACCGCGTCAAAGTGAAATTCCGCGTCCAGGCGTTCGATCTCGCGGCGGCTGTCCACCGTGCGACGGGGGGCCTTCAGCACAAGCTGGCGGAAGGCTGCCGCCACCGCTGCCGGGTGGGCGCACAGGCGCGCCAGCCGCACAGCCACCGGGGTGCCGCCTTTACGGCCGTTTTCAAGGGCCTCGTTCATCAGGCGCTCATCGGCAAAGGCGAGCAGATGCTGCACGGCGCCCTGCGGCGGGGCGGGCGGGGTGTGCAGGCCGTCCCACAGTGTCAAAATATGTACGGTGTGGTCCCGCGCCAACAGCTGCTCCGCCAGGCGGAGGCCCATCAGGGCGTTGGCGCTGGCGGCGTTCTCCACACGGTCCAAAACAAGTAAAATGCGCATTATTGTCGGTCCTTCAAGAAAGTTCGGCAGGCCCACCGCCACAGCCGCGGCATATGCAGCGTCAAAAACGCCGAGAGCCTTATGCTGCGCGGCAGCTGCGGATTGCGCCCCAGCTGGGGGTCGTGCGCGCCCGCCCGGATGGCGACCTGCAGCTCATACAGCTGCACGCGGTAGGCATCGGCGTTGGCGCGCCGCAGGATCATGCTAGCCAGATAGACGAGCTTTTCGTAGTAAAAGGCGTTCACGCTCTCCTGCAGGGCAGCAGGGGCGGTGGCGCGTATCTCCGCCGCCGCGCGGCGCTGGTCATCAATGCTCTGGGGCGGCAGGGCGCGGTGGCTGGCACTGTCGGCGTGCTGGCGGTAGTGGTAGCCCGTAAAATCGCAGAAGGCGCACCCCGGCGCGGCCAGAAATGCCCGCCAGTTTGCAAGCAAATCCTCATTGTAGGCAAGGCCGTTGTCCAGCATATCCTCGCGCAGAAGATCGGCAGCGTAGAGCTTGTTCCACAGGCCGTAGTCCACCGCATGGTCGTGCAGCAGCGCGTCCAGATGGGCCGGGCCGCGCAGGATGCGGCAGTTTTCCGGCGCGGCGGCATCGGCGGGCGGCGTGTCGGCAAAGGTGTCATAGCGGCAGCAGGCCAGCGGCAGACCGCTGTTGGTCACGGCGGCGTACAGCGTGTCCAGCAGGTCGGGGTGGTACAGATCATCTGCATCGCAGAAGGAGAACCACCGCGCACCCAGCGCGCGCCCCTGCCGCAGGCCGGCCGTGCGTGCGGCACATACACCGCTGTTGGGCTGATGCAGCGCCACAAACCGCTGGTCCCCGGCTGCGATGGCATCGCAGAGCGCAGGGGAGCCGTCTGTGGAACCATCGTCCACCAAAATACACCGGAAACCGTCAAATTTCTGCGCGGCAATCGCATCGGTGCAGGCGGTCAGATAGGCTGCTGCATTATAGACCGGCACAATGACCGCGATCTCACAGGGCTTCATTTTGTCACCTCGGCATAGCGGCGCAGGTAAAATTCCTGCAGCACCGCAGCGCTTGTGTGGATATCGTACCCGGCGCGGACGGCTTTCTCCCGTGCCTGTGGGTCACGGCGGAAGGAGGCCGCCGCGATCGCATCCGCCCAGGCACCGGTATCCTGCAGCGGCAGGAACCGCACCCGGTCGGTGAAAGCTGCACCGGGGTCCACCGTGTCCGAGACAAAGCAGGGCAGACCGGCGGTCTGGGCCTCGACCAGCACTACAGGCAGCCCCTCAAACAGGCTGGGCAGCATAAAAGCGTCCATCGCATCGTAAAAGCTCTGGATATTGCTGCGCACCCCGGCAAAGATCACGCTGTCACCAAGGGCAAGCTCCTGCGCAAGCGCCTGCATTTTTTCGATATAGGCAGGCTCGCCGCCGCCCAGCAGCACCAGCCGCGCCTTAGGCAGACGGGCGCGCACGGCGGCAAAGATCTTCAGCAGGCCGGGGTGGTTTTTCTGGGCGGAAAACCGCCCCACATGGCCGAACAGGAGCTCCTGATCGGTCACGCCCAGTTCCCCGCGCAGCAGGGCGCGGCGCTGGGGGTCGCGGGCAGCAAACCGCGCTGTGTCGATGCCGTTCGGCACGACCGTAAAGGGCTTGCTGCCGTACAGCATCTGCCCGGCTTTTTCGCTGCAGGCAAAGCGGTCGGTAAGCCCGGCGCTGAAAAAGCTGCTCATAAACCGGTCCAGCCGGCCGACAAGGTTCGGCTCATAGGCGGTGTTGTGGCTGTGGCCGCACCGCACGGGGATGCCCGCCCGCCTTGCCACAGGGTTGTAAAACATGCCGAAGCCGCTGTAATGGCCGTGGATGATGCGCCACTCCGGGTGGGCGGCAAACAGGCGGTGCAGCTCGCGCAGATAGCGGGGGAGGTTATTGTCCTGCCGGACAGTCAGCTTATAGATGCGCCCGCCCAGCGCACGGATCTCATCATCGAAAAAGCACGGTTTATCGTAATGATATAAAAAATCGAACTGCACCTGCTCACGGTCGAGGGTGCGGTAGACATTCATGACAAAGGTTTCCATGCCGCCTGCGTCCATGGCGGGCATGATCTGTAAAACACGGATGGGCTCAGCGTTCACGGGCAGTGCCTCCCAAAATAATATACTTACCAATAGTATAGCGCTTTTTAGGGGATTGTGCAAGGACAGCCACAAAAAAAGCGGCTCCCGCAGGAGCCGCTCAGGGTCATTTCTTTTTCTTGTCAGCGTCAGCGCATTTGTTGTGGCAGCCTGCGCAGTTGCCGCCGCAGCCGCCCTGCCAGCCGCCGTTCTGGCAGATAAACAATATCGCCAGCGCCAGCAGCACAAAGATGATCACAACAACGATAATACTTGCCATAGGGGTCTACCTCATACTTTCTGCGGGGCGGGGTTATACCAGCCCGAACAATCCACCCACTAAGTGTACCACAAAAGCAACCACCCATGCAATAGCGCACTGCATCAGAACAACGCCGGCAGCGGCTTTGCTGCCGCCCAGCTCGCGCTTGACGGCAGCCACGGCAGCCACGCAGGGGGTGTACAGCAGAGTGAACACCAAAAACACAACGGCTGTGAACGGGGTGAACATCGTGCTCAGCGCGCCCGTATCCCCGCCAAGCAGAACGGTCAGGGTCGAGACGACGCTCTCCTTGGCGGTAAAGCCGGTGATGAGCGCCGTGCTGACGCGCCAATCACCAAAGCCGAGCGGCGCAAACACCGGCGCGATAAAGCTGCCGATGGCGGCCAGCAAGCTGGCATCGGGCGTGGCGGCCACATTCAGCCGTGCGTCAAAGGTCTGCAGGAACCAGATCAGCACCGTGGCCACAAAGATGATGGTGAAGGCCTTCTGCAGGAAGTCGCGCGCCTTCTCCCAGATCAGCTGGCCCACACTGCGCGCAGAGGGGAAACGGTAGTTGGGCAGCTCCATCACAAAGGGGACGGGCTCGCCCTTGTACTTGGTCAATTTGAGGAGTAGTGCGTACAAAATGCCGCAGACGATGCCTGTTAAGTACAGCCCGATCATCACAAGCGCGCGGTACTGCCGGGGGAAAAAGGCCGTTGTAAACAGCGCGTAGATCGGCAGCTTGGCCGAGCAGCTCATGAACGGGGTGAGCAGGATCGTCATTTTGCGGTCGCGGTCACTCGAGAGGGTGCGGGTCGCCATGATGGCGGGCACCGAGCAGCCAAAGCCGATCAGCATCGGCACAAAGCTGCGGCCCGAAAGCCCGATGCGGCGCAGCAGCTGGTCCATGACGAAGGCCACGCGCGCCATGTAGCCGGTATCCTCCAAAATCGAGAGGAAGAAGAACAGCGTGACGATGATGGGCAGAAAGCTCAGCACGCTGCCCACGCCCGCAAACACGCCGTCAATGACGAGGCTGTGCACAACAGGGTTGATGCCGTAGGCGGTCAGCGCCCGGTCGGTCAGGTCTGTCAGGGCGTCGATGCCGAGGGTCAGCAGGTCGGACAGACCGGCACCGATGACGCCGAAGGTCAGCCAGAACACCAGCGCCATGATGCCGATAAAGCAGGGCAGCGCGGTGTATTTGCCGGTCAAAACCTTGTCGATTGCTACGCTGCGTTTATGCTCGCGGCTCTCACCGGGGCGCACAACGGTCTTATCGCAAAGGCGTTCAATAAAATTGAACCGCATATCAGCCAGCGCTGCCTCGCGGTCAAGGCCGGTCTCGCTCTCCAGCTCGGCGATCGTGTGGGCAAGCAGCTCGGTCTCGTTTTTGTCAAGGTCCAGCGCTTTTTCAATCAGCGGGTCACCCTCGACCAGCTTGGTGGCTGCAAAGCGGACGGGCAGCCCGGCGCGGGCGGCGTGATCCTCGATCAGATGGTTGACGGCATGGATGCAGCGATGCACCGCGCCGCCCTTGCCGTCCCCCGCATCGCAGAAGTCGATGCGGCCGGGGGTCTCGCGGTGGCGGGCTACATGCAGCACATGCTCCACCAGCTCGTCAATCCCCTCGTTTTTTGCGGCGGAGATAGGTACGACCGGCACGCCCAGCAGCTCCTCCAGCGCGTTGACCATGATGGTGCCGCCGTTGGCGCGGACCTCGTCCATCATGTTCAGCGCCAGCACCAGCGGGATGTTCAGCTCCATCAGCTGCATCGTCAGGTAAAGGTTGCGCTCAATATTGGACGCATCTACGATGTTGATGATGGCGTCCGGGTGAGTGTTGAGCAGGAAGTCGCGGGTGACGATCTCCTCGCTTGAATAGGGGGACAGGCTGTAGATGCCGGGCAGGTCGGTGACGGTGGCCTCCTCATGCCCGCGGATCGTGCCGTCCTTGCGGTCCACCGTCACACCGGGGAAGTTGCCCACATGCTGGTTAGAGCCGGTCAGCTGGTTGAAAAGCGTAGTTTTGCCGCAGTTCTGGTTGCCGGCCAGCGCAAGGTGCAGCGGCTGCCCCTTGGCGATCTCGGCACCGGCCTTGCGGTCGTGGTAGCTGGGGGCTTTGCGCAACTCACCCACGCCGGGATGGGGTACGGGGGCGTGGCGCTCCTCACTGCGGGCAGCGCGGTCGGTCTCATGGACATTCTCGACCTCGATTTTTGCTGCATCGGCAAGGCGCAGCGTCAGCTCATAGCCGCGCAGCTCGACCTCGATGGGGTCGCCCATCGGCGCAACCTTGCGCAGTGTGACCTCGGTGCCGGGGGTCAGGCCCATATCCAGCAGATGGTGGCGCAGCTCGCCCTGCCCGCCAATGGTGCGCAGCACGGCATCCTGCCCGATTTTTAATTCCGCGAGTGTCATAATTACATCCTCTTGTTATAAAAGTTTGATGCTTCTAACTTTTGCAGATACAGTGTAGCACAACCGCGGTTGTGATGCAAGGGGGAATCCCGGCATACGCGCCCTACGGTGGACAGAGCCGGGAAATTGTGCTATACTGCCCGGGTATTATTTTATAATAAAGGAGAGAACGGCTATGACACTTACCGTCCGCAAGGCGGTGCGGGGCGATCTGCCGGCGCTGCTGGCGATCTATGAGAACGCCCGCCGTTTTATGCAGACCCACGGCAACCCGACCCAGTGGCCGGCCGGCTACCCCGGTGCCGCACGCCTGACGGCAGAGATCGACCGGGGCGTCTGCCATGTCGTGACGGGGGCGGGAGCGATACAGGCCGTGTTCTGCCTGATTTCCGGCGAGGACCCCACCTACCGCCAAATCGAGGACGGCGCCTGGCCGGAGGATGTCCCCTATGCCACGATCCACCGCCTGGCATCGGCAGGGCGGGTGGGCGGCATCGGGCGGTTCTGCATTGACTGGTGCCTGCAGCAGGGGCTGCCGCTGCGGGCCGATACCCACGCCGACAACATCTACATGCAGCGCGCGCTCACGGCAATCGGCTTTGTGCGCTGCGGCACGATCTATACCGAGGACGGCACCCCGCGGCTGGCGTACTACCACCGCCGCGCGGACTGACGCGGCACACAAAAACTGCCCTGCACGGAATGTGCAGGGCAGTGCTTTTATGGGCGGGTCATCGGCCGAAAACCGACCCCAGACCGTTGAACCAGTTGGTGATGCTCTCCACCTGACTTTGCAGGCTGCTCACGGTGTTCATCAGGGCGGGCAGCTCGGTCAGGACCTTGTTCAGCGCATCGACATCAATTTTTTTCAGCTGCTCGGTGATCTCGGGCAGATCCTGCATCATGTCGTCCAGCTGGCTCTGATCCAGCGTGTCCAGACTGGTCTGCACGGTGTCCGCCAGCGCGTTGACACGGTCACAGGCAGCCATGACATTGCTGTAGGCCACATTGATGCGCCAGCCGAAGAACGCCAGCACCACCAGAATCACCGCGACCAGAACCACGCTCAGGATCATCCGCTTGTGCTGGTTTGCAATGATGCCGCGGTTCTGCTGGTCCTGCAGCTCAAGCTGAGCCTCGATGCGGTTCAGCTGGGCCTTCAGGTCGGCGGCGTCCAGCCTGCCGTCCTGATTCTCATCATTGGCGCGGGTCAGCTCGTCCACGCGGGTGCGCAGCTGGGCGTCCATTTTTTCATTGATGCTCTCCATGAAAAGCCTCCTTTGTTCGGCATGTCAGGGATGCCGGACGGACCCGGCACCCGCAGGGAACTATGCTCTTGTGTCAGCCATCTCAAACCAGAAGGTCGAGCCCTGCCCCACAGCGCTGTTGACGCCGAACGCAAAGCCGTGCTGCTGCAAAATGGCTTTTGTGATGGACAGGCCCAGCCCCGTGCCGCTGCGGCCGGAATCCTGCCGCGCACGGTAGTACCGGTCAAAGAGGTAGGGCAGATCCTCCGGCGGGATGCCGGGGCCGTGGTCCTCGACCTCGATGCGGCAGCCGCGCTGCTGCGGAATGGCCCGCAGCACCACCACACCGTCGCTGCCGATGTGGTGGAAGGCGTTGCCCAAAAGGTTGTGCAGCACCCGCTCCATCATGGCCGGGTCGGCGCTGACAGGGCAGGCCTCATCAGCCTGCAGGTCAAGGTGCCAGTGGTTTTTGTCGCACAGGGCATCGTAGCGGCCGGCAACCTCAAAGCAAAGCTCGCTCATGTCAAAATCGACAAGGCTCGGCTTCTCGGCACCGCTCTGCACCTTGCTCAGCTCCATGACGCTGTTGACGAGCGTGGACAGGCGGTCGGTCTCGTCCACGATGATGTTGCACTGCTCGGTGCGCTTGGCATCATCATCGCCGGTCAGGTCGCGCACCGTCTCGGCATAGCCCTTTATCAGGGTCAGCGGGGTGCGCAGGTCGTGGCTGACATTGGCCAGAATGTCTTTTTCCAGCTGGGCGCTGCGCTTGACCTCGGCGGCCATGTGGTTGAAATCCTCTGCCAGACGGCCGATCTCGTCATGATGCTCGACCCGGATCGCCACATCGTAGTTGCCGGCGGCAATCTCCTGCGCACCGTTGGACAGCTTGCGGATGGGGCTGGTGAACCAGCGGCTGAACAGCACGGCCAGCAAAAGGTCCAGCACCAGCAGCACAAGCGCCACCGGGCCAAGAATCGTCCGCAGCACCTCGGCCGCCGTTGTGATCTGGGCAAGGCTTGTCGAAACGATAACGCCGTACTGCCCGTCGGCAGAAAGGCGCCCCACGCACATCTGCATGGAGCTGCCGATCCGTATGATCTGGTAGAGCGAACCCTCCTCAAACAGCTTTTGACGCAGCTGTATGGCCACCCGGGTGTCCACATTGTAGCCGAAATCCCCGCCGAACGCGCCGGTGCTTTCGTGCAGCAGGCAGGGGTACATGCTCTCATAGGCCTTGAGGCAGCGCAGCGTTGTATCGGAAAAATCGACACAGCAGCCGTCTACATTGATCCTTTTGTCCTGAAAGGTCCCGCTCACGCCGCTCCAGAACTCGTCGTTCAGGGTCAGGCCCAGATAGCTCCGGGTGGAGATGGGCTTGTCCGCCTGATCGATCATCGCTGTGATGGCGGCGGCCTTGCCGTCAAGCTTGGCACGGATCGTGCGGTTGTACTGCGGCTCCAGCGCAAAGGTGATGATGCTCCACACCAGCAGCAGGGTAAACAGCGTAATGCCGCCGATGAACAGCATCAGCTGCCCGCGGATGCTGACGGTGAAGGGATGCTTTCCCGCTTTATCGTGTTTTTTCATAAGGTGTCCGGGTCAAATTTGTACCCGATGCCCCATACGGTGACGATGTAGCTGCGGCAGTGGCCCAGATGGCCGCGCAGCATCTTGATATGGGTATCCACGGTCCGGTCCTCGCCGTAGTAGTCGTAATTCCAGACCTTTTGCAGGATCTTCTCACGGCTGAGGGCAATGCCCTTGTTGCTGACAAGAAAGACCAGCAGATCAAACTCCTTGGGGGTGAGCGGCGCCTCCTGCCCGGCGACCTTAACGCTGTGGCTGGCGGTGTCGATCGACAAATCACCGAAGGTATAGCTGCCGGCATCCTCCGCCGGCTTGGGCATTGTGCGCGCCAGCACCGCCTTGACGCGGGCTACCAGCTCCCGCGGGGAGAAGGGCTTGACCACATAATCATCGGCGCCGCTCTCCAGCCCGGCCAGCTTGTCGTATTCCTCGCTGCGGGCGGTCAGCATGATGACCGGGGTCATGATCTTGCGGGTGCGCATCTCACGCAGGCAGGTCATGCCGTCCATAAACGGCATCATGATGTCCAAAATCACAAGATCAATGCCGCCCTGGCTCAGCACGCTCAGCGCGGCGGTGCCATCGCCGGCTTCCTCACAGGTGAAGCCGGCGTACTGCAGATGCTCCCGGATGAGGTCACGGATGCGCGGCTCGTCATCCACGATCAGAATTTTAGCCATGGGATTACCCTCCTTACACTCTCTATAATACCACAATACATCGCAAGCGTGGAAGAATTGTGAAAAAAATAAAAACTTTTCTAAAAAGATGAGAACAGAAAGCCCGCCCGCAGCGCCCGTTTGTAAAACCTGCCGTCAATTTGCGAAAGCTGTTGCATTTTGCGCCCCTGCGCGGTACAATGGCAGCAGGAGCGTGATCTTGTATGAAAATTCTGCTTTGTGTTATCCTGCTGGTTGCAGCTCTTTTGCTGTTCGCCGTCTGGCCCGGCAAGCGCCGCGACGAACTGCGCCTGCCGTTCTACGGGCGCAATTACGCCCACCGCGGCCTTTTCGGCAAGGACCAGTGCCCGCCGGAGAACAGCCTGCCCGCCTTTGCCGCCGCAGCGCAGAACGGCTACGGCATCGAGCTGGATGTCCAGTTTACATCGGACCATCGGCTGGTTGTTTTTCACGATGATACGCTGGACCGCATGACGCCGGCCAAGGGCTTTGTGCATGATATGGACTGGGCGCATTTCTCCGCCCTGCCGCTGGCGGGCAGTGAGGAGCATCCGCCGCTCTTTGCCGATATGCTGCGCACGGTGGCCGAGGCCAACCCCGCCACGCCGCTGATCGTTGAGATCAAGAGCCGCAGCGAGTACAGCCAAACCTATCTGGAGGAGCTTTGCCGCGCGACCCTCGCAGAGCTCAAGACCTACCCCGGTCCCTACTGCCTTGAAAGCTTTGACCCCCGTGTGGTGGGCATTGTGCGGCGGCAGGCCCCCGAGGTGCTGCGCGGCCAGCTGGCCGACAGCTACCAAAGCTACCGCAGGATCGGCGTCAAGGCAGTCCCGGCGTTTGTCTTCTCCCACTGTCTGGGCAATGTGCTGGGGCGGCCGGATTTCATTGCCTGGTGCCCCGATGAGCGCAACTGGGCCGTGCGGCTCTGCGCGGCGCTCGGGGCCATGATGGTTATGTGGACCGCTCTGCCCGAGCATGACACCGAAAAGCTGGAAAAGGACTATGACGGCGTGATCTTCCAGTGGTATGCGCCGAAGCCGAAGTACAAGTAACCTGCCGCAGGCGCGGTGACCCCGCCCCCCGTAATACATAAACGAAGCAGCCCCCGCATACATTGCAGTGACAATGTGTGAGGGGGCTGCGCTTATGTTTATGTTTACTGTTACCAAACCGGGACTGCGGCAGGCCGGGGCGCTGGCCCTGTGTGCCGTCTGCCTGTGCGGCACCGTGGCCGCTGCCGTACATTTTACCGGGGATGCTGTCACCGCGTCCGCCGCTGCCGTGCCGGGCATCGAAACGACACAGGACATCGGCATCTACTTCAACGGCTACGGCTTTGACACCGACCTTGCCAGTGCCGCCGTAGATAAGGTGAAGATCCCCAAAAAGTGGGATGACAGCTTCGCCGCCTTCAACCAGATCGTGCAGGAGAGCGGGCTTGACCTTGCGGACTATAAGGGCAAGACTGTGGAAAAGTGGACGGTGCTGTGCCCGCAGCTTTCCACCGGGGAGCATGACACCTACTGTGTGCTGCTCGTCTACAAGGCCAAGGCAGTCGGTGCCTACCTGCTGCAAAAGCCCTCCGGCGAGGTGACGGGGCTGGTGACAGCCGCCAAGGCCAGTGCCGAGGCCGCCGCGCAGGAGGAGGATACGGTGGAGATCTCTGCAGACGCCTTCCCGCAGGATTGAATCAATCCTCCTCAAACATCCAGCGCGCGGTTGGCAGCGCATACACCGCACCGCAGAGCAGCAGCACGGCAGGGTCGCTGGTCAGGTGGGTGATCTGACTCTCCATATAGCCGTAGGCCAGCATCGTGACCAGACAGGCTACAGCCTGCCACTGACCGCGGCGGGCATAGCCGTACAGCGCCGCCATCATCAGGGCGCAGACCAACACGACCATGACCGGGCCGGTCAGGTAGAGCAGATACACAAAGATATTGTCCAGCGCGGGCCAGTCGGGAAGCATCTGGCCCGCAATTTTTATGGGAAATACACGGTAGGCCGCCCATGCCAGCGAGATCCGGCAGGTCAGCAGGTCATCAAGCTTTTTCAGCCAGGCGGGGCCGATGTCGTTTGCCCACGGGCCGATCTTTACCACAAAGAGCGGCAGGCTATAGCTTACCGCTGCCAGCAGCGGCACCAGCGCGGCGCAGCCGGCTGCCAGTGTGCGGCTGCCGGGGCGCGGGCCGCGCCGGGTATGCAGCTTTGCCGCTGCCAGCAAAGCTACAAGCAAAAAGGAGCAGAGCGCCGCCGAGCGGGACTTGGGGCCGATCATCAAAAACGCGCCGACCGCCGCCACGCCGGCCAACTCAGCCCAGGTCAGGCGGGCGCGGCGCAGCAGCACCCACGCCAGCACAAGGCCGAACACCACCCCGCCGAAGGTGTTGGGGTGACCGTAACCGAACATCAGGCGGAAGCTGCCGTCGCGCTCACTGGCGGCATCGGGGGCAATAACGCCCGCAAAGTGCAAAAGCTCCACCAGCGCCAGCGTGGGCAGGCCGCAGGCCAGCAGCGCCTTCATGCAGCGGCGCAGCGGTACATCCTTTGCGGCCAGCAGGGCAACGCAAAGCCCCAGCCACCAGATATTCTGCCCGTTGAAGTAGACCCACCGCGCCACAAAATACAGCGCACCGGCGCAGAGCAGGCTGCGCCCGCTGTACCTTGTGCCGAGCAAAATCTTGCACCCGAAGCATAGATACATCACCCAGTCCAGCACGGGGGAAACGCGGGTCTGCAGCCATGGCCAATTCTCCCGCGCCATGCTGTTGTTGAACACGACGATGAACTCATACACCATCACGCCCAGCAGGAACGCGGCGGTGCCGTACCGTTGGCGTACCGCTGCGCCGAGCGCGCAAAACAGCGGGCGTTCCTCCGCCCACCACGCGGTGGGGGAGAGCCTGCGCCGCAGAACCGGTACAAAATCAAGGCAGCCAGCCGCCAGCAAAAGCAGCAGCAGCGCATTTGCAAAACCAAACAAAAGGGACACCCCTCCTACAATGTAATCACCTCTGACCGCCAATGCCACAAAAAGCACGCAGATACACAGAATATCGCGTGCCCGTTGGGCTTGGCAGTCGGCGCACCCCGCGCGCCGTATCAGCGGCTGAAGGGGTGCGGTACTGCCTTTATTATAAACATCTGCATCGGCGTTTGACAAGCCTTTTTCAGAATGTTATTCTAATGGTGAAATGTTATGAATGGGAGGATACCCTTATGAATGCAGAGCAGTACCGCGCCGTGATCGGGTGGTTCAACGCAAGGCCCGCCGCCAAAAAGGCGCTGCGGCTCGTCAGCCGCGGGGCGGTGGGGCTGGTATATCTGCTCTACCTTGGTATGCTGGCGTGGCTGGCACTGCACCGCAGTGAACAGCTCTGGCCTGCGATCATTGTACCGGCAGCAGCGTTTCTGGTCGGCACGCTGGTGCGCCGGGTCATCGACCGCCCGCGCCCCTACACGGCGCTGGGGTTTGCGCCCCTCTTTCCGAAGGACAAGCCCGGCCAGAGTATGCCGAGCCGCCACTGCTTTTCGGCGGCGGCCATCGCCGGGGCCGCGTGGTTTGTGCTCCGCCCGCTCGGCATCGTGCTGGCCGTGCTGGGGGTGCTGATTGCGGTCTGCCGGGTCGTGACCGGCGTCCACTATATCAGCGATGTACTGGCAGGGCTGGCGTTCGGCGCAGCGTTTGCCGTGCTGGGCTGGAACGCCTTTGTGCTGGCGGCATCCGCTATGGGCTTTTACAGCATCATGCTATTATAAAAGGAATGAACTTTATGAAAAAAAGTATCGCAGCCGCCCTCTCCGTCTTGGCGGGGCTCGCCCTGACGGGGTGCAGCTTTCAGGATTTTATGCTCTACCTTTACGGCGGTGACGGCTTTGTCAAAAACGAGGAGCCGGACTATGCCAGCTGTGACGGTGACAACGGCGTGACCATCGTCTACGATCAGAACCAGTGGGAGCAGCCTGTCATGGCGCAGGCGGATACCCTCTCGCTGACGACCGGCAACCAGCTCAGCTACACGGTCGTGCTGCTGCAGATGACCGACACCTACACGGATTTTCTTGCCCAGTCGGGGCAGGAGCTGGAGGAAACGACCGGCACGGTCCGGTATGACATCGGCTTTACCATACCCGATGCCGCTGTGTCGGCGGTGCGCTATGACTGCGGCAGCTACCAGACGATCTTTGCCCAGATCGACTACGACTGCGGCGAGACGATCTATGTCACGGCCGCTGCCCGCACGCAGGATTATGAGCCGATCCTGACGCTGCTGCAGAATGTCTGGCCGACCGGCCATGCGCCGCAGTCCGCCCAGCAGGCGGATACCTCGGTCAAGGCCGTCACCGAGGAGGATGTCAGCGGCGGGCGCACCAAGAGTCTGGCATAACTCCCTCTGAAAAAAACAAGAGCGGCGCTCCCGCAGTGGGAACGCCGCTTTGCCGCCCGCAGGGCGCGTGTCAGCGGATAAAATTCGTCCGCTTGTCGTTTTCTGCAACAGGTGCCTCGATCCCGGCAGCCTTGCCGGCTTCGATGCAGCGCAGAATCCACGCCATGTTGCGGCTCAGATTGCGCATGATCTGCATACCCTCCGCATCGGCGGCTGCCTCCTCGGCCTTGCCGCCGTGGACCATCGGCCAGTAGGTCGAGCTGATGAGCGGCATCTCAAAGAACTGCGGTACCTTTTCCATGGCCTCCAGCGCCGTGGTCGTACCGGCGCGGCGGGCGCTGGTCACAACAGCGGCGGGCTTGTGGCGCAGGTATTTGCCGCCGCTGATGGCCAGCCGGTGCATAAAGCCCAGCATGCTGGCTGCCGCCGTGGCATAGTGGACCGGCGCGCCGAACACAATGCCGTCAGCCTTCCCGACCAGCGGCAGCACCTCGGCTACCGGCCCGCCAAAGATGCATTTGCCGGCCTTGCCGCAGCCGCCGCAGCCCACACAGCCGCCCACCGGGGCAGACCCGATGTGGAAGATCGTTGTCTCGATGTCGGCCTCGTTCAGTGCTTTGGCCATCTCGGCCAGCGCCGCGTTTGTGCAGCCGTCCTTGTGCGGGCTGCCGTTGATAAGTAGCACATTCATAGCAATACCTCCGTCATTTGCTCTGTATTTATAGTATAGCACACTGCGCAAGCCTGTGCAAAGAAAGGTCGTAACCATGCCCACTACCTGCCTGAACTACGATAAAAAGTGCGGCGGCTGTCCGCTGCTTGCACTGCCCTACCGGGAACAACTGAACCAAAAACAAGCCCGCCTGCAGGGGCTGCTGGGCGGGTTTGCCCCCGTCCGGGCCGTGCAGGGCATGGCCGAGCCGTACCATTACCGCAACAAGGCCATCGCCAGCTTTGCCATGCAGCACGGCAGACTGGTCTGCGGCCTGTATGCCGAGGGCACGCACAGGGTCCTGCCAAGTGCCGACTGCCTGCTGCAGGAGGAGATCCTCAACAAGACCCTTGCCGCCGTGCTGGAGGCCGCCCGCGCCTGCCGCTGGACAGCCTATGACGAGGACCGCGGCACAGGGCTGCTGCGCCATACCGTGCTGCGCAGCAGCGGGGACGGTAAGGTGCTGGTCACGCTGGTCACGCCCGGCGCAGACCTGCCCGGCAGCAAAAATTTCTGCGCCGCGCTGCGCAAAAAAGCGCCGTGGGTCGTCAGCATCGTACAGAACATCAACCCCACGCGCAGCAGCGCCGTGTTGGGCAACCGCGAGAAACCGCTTTGGGGACCCGGCTTTGTGCTGGATACGCTGTGCGGGCTGCAGTTTGCAATCTCGTCCCGCAGCTTTTATCAGGTCAACCGCACCCAGACCGAGGTGCTGTACAAAAAGGCGCTTGAGCTTGCCAAACTGACCGGACGCGAGACGGTCGTAGATGCCTACTGCGGCATCGGCACGATCGGCCTGTGCGCCGCGCCCCATGCAAAGCAGGTCATCGGTGTTGAGCGCAACCCCGCCGCTGTCAGGGACGCCGCCGCCAACGCCCGCCGCAACAAGCTGGCCAACGCCCGCTTTGTCTGCGCCGATGCCACGGAATGGATGATGGCCGCCGCTGCGGAGGGACTGCGCCCCGATGTGGTCTTTCTGGACCCGCCGCGCGCCGGCAGCACACCGGAATGCATAGCCGCCGTAAACCGGATGAAGCCCAAGCGCATCGTCTATGTCAGCTGTGACCCCGAAACACTGGCACGCGATGTGGCCGCCTTCACCCGCCTCGGCTGGCGCGCCGCCAAATTCTGCCCCGTTGACCTTTTCCCGCAGACACGGCATGTTGAGACGGTTGTCTTGCTTTCCAAGGGCGAAGTCGACTCGAAAAAGATTCGGGTTGAGTTCTCTTTGGAAGATATGGATATGTCCGAATTTCAGGATGGGGCAACCTATCCGCAGATCAAGGAGTATGTGTTGGAGCATACCGGGTTAAAGGTGTCCAACCTCTATATCTCACAGATTAAACGAAAATGTGGGATTGGGGTTGGTAAGAACTATAATCTGCCGAAGTCCGAGGATTCCAGACAGCCCCAGTGTCCGCCGGAAAAAGAGAAAGCAATCCGAGAAGCATTCAAATATTTTGGGATGATCTAACATCCCGCAAAATGGAGGTTTCTTATGGATAGATTGATTTCTTGTGAGTTTAACATGGATACCGCTTGTGTGGAACTGAAATTTTTAGATGGCAGCATGATTGCCATTGATACCATCGCCGTGGAGAATGAGGTTGCTGACAATATGTATCAACGGTCAGAACTGGATTATCTAATCTACAATGATCCGGTTGGATATGCAGACTTGATCTTGAACGGTGATCCCGAAATTTATCTAAAAACTGTAACTGAATGTAAACCCTTAGATTAAAACTCAGCCCTCTGCCTTTTCCTTGGCAGAGGGCCGTTTTTTGCTTAACAGTTATTGAGCATCCCTTAATTGCTCTACAACACTGCATTTCGCTGCATTGTCATACATCATGCAAGGAATCAGCCACCCCAGCAGAAGAAATACCGGAATTGTCAGCAGGACAGGCAGAATGGTGAATCGATACTCAAAGAACCAGAACATACTGCCCAGCATTTTTCCTGCAAGAGGTCCCACCGCCAGCGACAGAATAAAGGCCGCCGATACGGAGGACATTGCGTAAAACAATCCCTCGTAGATCAGCATGGTTTTGAGCTGCCGGTTCGTCATTCCTACAGCCTGAAGCACAGCAAATTCACGGCGGCGGGAAAGAATACTGGTCATCATGGCGTTGAAGAAATTTAAGAGTCCCACCAGCCCGATGATAGCACAGAGGATACCACCTACCAGAAGGAACATCTGCCGGAACTGAGCAAACTCAGAGCGAGCCGTGGCCTTGCTTTCATACATCAAGGGTGAAAACTCACCGGCAGTGAGCTTCGATAGATATTGCTCTGCTTCGGCCTCGTCTGCGTCGTCTGCTGTGTCGAACAGGTAGAGCATCGGAATGGCCGCACCGCCGCTGTCCCTCTGTGCGGTATCCACAGACAAAACTGTCTCATATCCAATACCACCATAACGATAACTCATGGAATACGGAAGCTCTACCAAGGCGCAGACCGTGTACTCTACATCTCTGGCTCCATACAGTTTTTCCTGAAAGTACTCCTCCGGTGTATCTTCGGTGCGGAGTTCCCCGGTGCGGCTGTCGATATATTTCACATCGTCCGCATAGGTGGCGGTGATCGTGTCTCCCACCTTGGGGTAGTATTCAGGATTGGGCAGATTACCGTAGTCATCTAAGGAAACCGCAATGGCAATAGCGTTATTGTTTGGCTCCAGCATAGGAGAAATATCTCCGTCGAACACTTGCAGCTTGTCAAACAGGCTGTTATCCAGAGCCTCGATTCTGGTATCTCCCATCACCATATCGCCCCGGTGCTCCATGCGGCTCATATGGCTGTCCAACTGCTCAGCACTTTCGTACCTTGCATAGTCCTGCCGCAGAGCATCCTCCGTCATCCAAAGATATACGGGTTTTCGCACAGCATATCCCGTGCCGGAAAGACTGGACTTTGTGTTTGCTGCGATCTCTTCGATCTGTTCCGGCGTGATGAATTCATCTGCCGGGTTGTAACGGAAATAGTCGGGCGTGCTGACGATAAAATCGGCGCAGGTCATGAAGGATACATACTTCTCCATGCTGAAGCCGCCCACAAAGGCACACAGTGCATTGAACAGCGTCACCGACAGTGCCAGAGACACCACCACCAGCACCGTCTTTTTTTTGTTTCGTCCCAGATTGGCAAAGGCCATCTGATGGAGCTTCGCTCCCCGGGTGCTGCGCTGTTTTTTCTTGGTCTGCATCGCATCTGTATATTTGGTAGCCTCCACCGGAGAAACCCTGGCTGCCATTTTCCCGGGCTTGGAGCAGGACAAAAGCACCGTCAGCAGGGCAAACAGCACGGAGCCAACAAAGATCACAGGCGAAGTGCTGATGGTGGTGATGCCTGCATCCAACTGGGTGGAGCGCAAGACAACAGGCACCAGAACAGCGCCAATGCCATAGCCCAACAGCAGCCCCGCCGGAATGCCGATCAGACAAAGCAGAAGTGCCTGCTGGCGAATGATGCGTTTGAGCTGCCGGGGCGTTGTGCCAATGGTTTTCAGAAGCCCGTAAAACCGGATATCCCCCGCAACAGAGATCTGGAAAATGTTATAGATGATAAGATACCCGGTGAAAATCACCAGCAGCAAAAAAGCTGCTATGGCGATCACAAGTTCCGGATCGAGATGCGACTCCAGCTGGGATGAGGTATATCCCCAGTTGACGCCGATCCGGACGCTGTTGGGATCGGTATAGCTGTCCCATGTGTAGCCGAGATCGGTATCCACCTGCTCCATCTGCCCTTGAATGTTTGTACTGGAAGCCATCATGACATTCAAATCGGTGCGGAAAGGCTGTAAACCTGTTTTCACTGCCTGCGCTTCGATGTCATCTGCGTAATCACGGCTGATGTTGATGTAATGAACAGGCATTAGTTCATCATAGTCCCAATAGCCCACCAGCGTAAAGGTATCTGTTACAGTAAAGGCGGTTTGATCCTTGTCCGTAATGGAATAGGAAACCGTGACCTCGGCGCCCAGCTCCGGCGTTACGCCAAGCAGCTGCAACGCTGCCGTATCCATGGCTACCTCTTTGCCGCTTTCGGGCATCCGTCCGGTAGTAGGGGTTGCATAGCTCCATTTAGTGCAGTTGGCATCCATGTAGCTGATCTCTGCAGGGGTTTTGGAAAAGACACCCTCCGCAGTGATACCGATTACCTTCCGTACCCCCGCAGCCTTCACCTTTGGGTGGGCAGCGATACGTTCCGCCTGCTCGGGGGAAACATCCTTAAAGGTACCGTGTGCATAGCCACCTACCTGCCGAAACTGGTAGGTTTCATAACTGGCGTTCAACGACAAGACAATGGTGAACATGGACGTAAATAGCAGCGTTGTCAGTGCAATGGCAAAAATAGCGATCAGATTGCGGCGACGGTTCGCATAAAGAGATTTTAAGCTGAGCTTTCGAATACATTTTCTGTTTTTGACATTCATCGTAGCCACCTCCCGTTAGTTCTGGGAGACGATCCGACCATCTTCGATACGGATAATGCGGTCTGCCATCTGCGCAATTTCTTCGTTGTGAGTGATCATTACGATTGTCTGGGCGAACTTTTGACTGGTGACTTTCAAAAGGCTCAATACATCCTGGCTGGTTTTGGAATCCAGATTGCCGGTGGGTTCATCTGCCAGAATGATAGCGGGTGCTGCCGCCAGCGCACGGGCAATGGCTACTCGCTGCTGCTGACCGCCGGAGAGCTGATTGGGCAGGGCATCCAGACGATCATCCAGCCCAAGTGTCTGTACAATTTGCTGTACGAAATCCTTATTGACCTTGCCACCGTCCAGCTCAATGGGTAGAACAATATTTTCATACACATTCAGCACCGGAACAAGATTATATGCTTGGAACACAAAGCCGATTTTCCTGCGGCGGAAGATGGTCAGCGCTTCCTCCTTCAGGGAGAAAATATCCTGTCCGTCCACCATGACCGTGCCACTTGTAGGGCGATCCAGCCCGCCCAGCATGTGCAGCAGCGTGGATTTGCCGGAGCCGGATGTGCCGACAATTGCAACAAATTCGCCCTTCTTTACACTTAAATCAACTCCATCCAACGCATGAACTGCGTTATTGCCGGAGCCATAAATCTTTTTCAGGTTTTTTGCCTGTAAAACTTCCATAAATGAGTACCTCCATAAAAAAATCTGTATGTATGAAAGGAAATGATCCTTTGATACATACAGATTATCGCATAGGAATCTTTCCACATTCTTTCCGGCGGAAAATGAAATCTAACAGTTTTGATAGAATTGTTGTTATTTCGGCAGAAATATGGAAAACGTACTTCCTTTTCCCGGAACGGAAGCAACCTTGATATAACCGCCCTCGCCGGATATGATCTGTCGGGCAAGGTATAAGCCGATGCCGATCCCTTCTTGTTTCTGCACACTATTTGAGCGGTAAAAGCGAGCAAATATCTTCGCTTGCTCATTTTCCGGGATGCCTGAACCGGTATCCGATATATCGATCCTTGCAAACATTTCATAGCTTACGGCAGAAATAGTAATGGTGCCATGCTCTGTATATTTGATGGCGTTGTCTACGATATTAGCCAGCGCTTCCGCTGTCCATTTGAAGTCGAATACAGCAAAAGCATCTGTATCCTGCAGTTGCAAAGACAATCCTTTTTCAGAAGCCTTGGCAGTATATTGTTCTACCACACTTTCAAGCAGCGGCTGCAGCGCTGCTTGCTGAGGGGAGAGTGAAATGATCCCGTTTTCCAGTCTGGAAAGCTTTACGAGAGAATCGATCAGAAATCGCAGCTTTTCCGATTGTTTGTACAGCGCCTCCACATTTGCCTTCGCCGATGCAGGCAGAGTTTCCTCCATCAAAAGCTCGCTGTATAACAGCAGATTTGCAATCGGCGTTTTCGTCTGGTGGGAAATGTCCGCAATCAAGGTTTTGATTTTGTCTTTTTCCTGAGCTATATTTTGAGAAGATGCTTCTGCTGCGGAAAGATAGTGCGCAAACTTCGTTTCCAATGCAGACAGCTGGCTTTCATCAAAATTGGTTTCAGAAAAGGAGCTGGTCATGGCAGCGTCCAGCATCCTTTCGATTTCTTCCATCGTTTTTCTGGTCTTTCTCCGCTCCCATAACACAACAGCTGCCGCCGCCAGAAAACACAGCAGTATGATCACAATGCCGGTTTTATTCATCTTTTGTCACCCAGCTATAACCGATTCCGTAGATGGTTTTAATGTATTTCTGTGCGCCAAGCTTATCCCTCAGACGCTTGATCGTAACAGACAAAGCATTTTCATCCACATATTCTGCGCCATCTGTCCAGATCCGGTCGACAAGGTCTCCACGGGTCATGGTTCGACCACGGTTTTCAACAAGCAGACGCAGTAATTTTTGTTCTGTTTTACTCAATTCCACTTTTGAATCTCCCACATAAAAGGTCATAGCCTCAAAGTCAAAGTGAAATAGATCCATATGGAACGGCGCATTTTTATGGCTTGACGCTTGCTTTCGCAGTTGGGTATTCACCCTTGCCCGCAAAACCGAAAGAGAAAAGGGCTTGGTAATGTAATCATCAGCGCCCCTCTCCAGTCCGTCTACGATGTCCAGATCGGTGTCGTTGGCAGTCAGCAGAATAACAGGAATATAGGGTGTGTTTTCCTTGACCTCCCGGAGCAGCTCGAGCCCGCTGCCATCCGGCAGATTGATATCCAGCAGGATCAGGGATACACCGCCGCAAAGAAGCTGTTCCTTCGCCGTTTTTAGGTCTTGGCAGGATATAATCTGACGGTCATCTGCTTTCAGTGCTTTACTTAAACCCTGATTCAACCCTATATCATCTTCAATAATCAATAATTGTTCCATGTATCTCACTCCCTCGTTATTCAAAGGCCACCATTATTTCCTTGGGTAATTTTTCGTTCTCACAGTTCAGAAGATAGGCGATTGCTCTGCTTGCAAATTTGTTTGTTTTCACTGTATCCCAATCGGCAAGCAAAATGACCTCTGCCTTGCCGTTCTCAAAATCTAATGATATTTCGCCCCATTCGCCGTCGCAGTCTGCCTGATATTCGTAGATTGCGGCGGCGATTTTCTTTTTTCGCTTGATCTTGGATTTCTGTTTTAGCCGGACTGCATGGATTGCGCCCTCGGCAACCAACAATTCCGTCAACTTGTCCACTGCTTTTCGGTAGGCTCGTTCTGCACCGCTGGCTGTACTGCCCTCAAACATAACCGCCAGTTCTTCAAAGGTGGGGCGTTCTTTCCATGAGCTGACACGCCCACAGGTCATGCAAATTGCTAACCGGTTTTCGAGCAAGGTCTGTTCCCGGTAATTCAGTTTCTCAAATGCCCGCTGCACCTTTTCTGCCTGTATGCCGTTCCAGAGGATATCGGTATAGTTCCAGCTATCGTCAAGGGCTACATCCTCGCCTGTTTCTTCGCCGTCCTCGTCTGTGACATAGAAAGGCTGCTGATTGCGGATTCCACGGACAACTTTCAGATATTCTTCCGCAAGGGCAAGATCGCAGTTGTATTTCTTGGAAAATTCGTTGACCGCATCCTTGGTATTGTGGTACAGCCAAGCCATTGACCGCACCATTTTGTAATTGGTCAGAGAGGACACCGACCATTTTTCTTCGCCCATGCGAAAACGGAGCATAGCATCCCGGATGAACGGGAAAATGTATGTAGCATACTCTGCACCCTTGGCAAGGTCATAGTCCATCAGCTTTTGGAGCATTTGCTCCCGGCAGGAGAGCTTTATATCTATAAATCGGTCTGTGTCGTACAGATCGCCGCCATCCACACCGAGAAAGTCTTTGATGCGCTTGTTAAGCTGCGGCTCGTAGTGGTGTAGGAAGAATGAGAAATATATCAAATTCTTTTCCTGCAAGGCAGACAGGATATATTCGTTCAGATTGCCCACCGCTGGAGGCTCCGGTTCCAGTTGGAAGATGCGCTCTGCCGCATAAGGAATGATGCCGTCACCGTGCGGATTGACTTGGTGTTTTGGTATGTATCCGGTCATATCCCATGTAAAATCATTCAGCATAGCGCACCTCCTTCCAAGAATGAATCTCAATATTTTTCGGCGTATTTCTCAACCAAATCTACTAACTCTAACCCAATTAAAGAGCTGTTCACTCGATCGCTATCTGTTTTAGATTTGCAATCCAGCATTGCCATCTGCGTAAGTTCATCATTGGGTTTCATCCCTGTTACATAAAACAAGGTATCAGATTCACGAGTTGTTTCAGCATGGCGCAACTTTTCGTCTAATACCCACATTCGAAATCTTTGTCCTCGTCCATTCATTTGCCATACATTTCGAAAGTCTAAGAACATCAAGCCCTCTAATGCTTCTGTGTAAATTATAACAGCGGTGATTTTTTTGAAAACATCAGGTGATACACCTATGCTCTGGGCAGCATTGGGATGCGTAAGAATACCATTTATCGCATTGGTTAACAAAGACCATGCTTCAAGGAAACTGTTCGAAGCAAAGTCACAATATGACCAATTTATATATAATAGATTGTACTCGTTGCTTTGTGGAACAGAAAATTTCGAAGAAGCGCTGTTAAGAAAATCTTTGAGTTTCATAACACGTGGACTTATATAGACAATCCCATTATCCTTGCAGAATGCTGGAATTTCTTTTCTACCTTCATCAGAAAGCAAAACGGTAGGTATCGCAATTTTGCATTCTTGATTCTCAATCGATGGGAACTTGGGACATTTCACCTCTATATTGATAGTAATTTTCTGAGCATCACCATTCAACGATAATTCGCCAATGAATCTCGCTTCTGGATTTTTTGACAACTTTGATTTGCCAATAGGAGGTTCATACAGGGCTTGTTTCCACCTGCTCCTGAACGTATAAAAATATAGAACAGATACTTCGGACACTGCTTCAAAAAATGTATCTTCGTTATAATTTTGTTTTCCTGCCGACAACTGATCTTTGATGAATCTTTCCATGTGGTCGCTTCCAAATACGGATTCTAAGCACGCTAATCGGCCAGATAAATTCATGCAGAAATTTGAATTAAAGGTATCGTTGTCAATAATGCCCTTAGCCTTGATTACCCCATGAAGATTAGGCTCGTTATTAAGCATTTGAGTATATCCAACAAAGGTTGTCAACCTGTTTTCTATTGCCTTTATAAGAAAATGTTCATCAGAATAATCGTCAAGCCAGCCACATTCCCAAATATTCTTCAAATAGTGGCATATTTCATAATCATTATGTATTGGAAAAGGTATATCATGTCGCATTTTTATCACCTACTCTTCATCTTTGCTTCTTTCTTCAAAGCAGCCTGATCCATTTCCTTTTCATAATCGCCCTTGGCGTAGGTGACATTGCTGAGCGCCCGGAGCATCTTGTCTTTTGCCAGCTTTTTCATAACCTCTGCAAGATCAGCGTCCAGAGTACCACGCTTCACATAGCGGTTTATGGTGTTCAGCCGTTTCTCATAAATCTGTTTCACCGGATGATCGTCCGCAAGCTCCCGTTGTTCTCGCCCTTTCAGATTGCCGATCTGCCGACAGGTGCGGCGCAGCTTGTCACCCGGTGCAAACCCACCACAGTATTTGGTGTGCCTTGCATTGGTGGTCAGAAACCACTTGCTGCAGATTTTGCATTTTTTCGGTGCATGGCCAACACACAAGCCCTCAAAGAGATCAGACCGGAACATCCCCACAAAGGATACATAGTGCATCCGCTTGACCAGCTTCGCAACTTTTTCGCCTGGACGGATGACGGATACATACTGAACAGAGTTGTTCAGGGTGGACATCCAGGCATTGCCCACCGTGATGGAAAACTCCGGCGGGAAATAATTGCCGAACATTCTGGCAAAGCCCTCTGCGGTGCGGTCAGCTTCGTTGCCGTCTGATTTTTCTGCAAAATCAAGCATGGCCGTTTGGTATTCCCCAAGGGAGTAAGCCAGATGCCCGCATACAGCGGTATAGCGTTGCAGCATAATTGCTTCGGCATAGTTCTGGATTTCTTCAAATTGCAAAGAATTGGTTGCGGCTTTTGTGGCAAACTCCACATATTTCAAGGCATTTTCGACAGTAAAAACCCTTTCTATCCGTTCTCTGTGCTTTGGCATGTCCATATAAGAGAACGGCGGGGTTTCGCTGAGAGTATCCAGCATCGCCAGAGTAGCTTCCTTTGCCATAGGACAGAGTGCAGAAGCGTCCTGTCCGGCGTTCAGCATTCCAAGCAGTAGATTAATTTTCTGGCATTGTTCATTCATTTTGGCAAGAGTATCCGCCGAAACATTCAGCGCATCACAGGCAAGAGTGCCGACAGGAAGTGTTTTCCCCTCATATATGACCGTATCCTGCCAGAAATCCAATGTCATCAATTCTTGACTCATGCTTACCCTCCTGTCCTGTTTTTTATTTTTCTAATTATATCATGTATATGTGAAGAAATCTATGTCCTCAGATAAGTTGTCCTGTTTTTTGAAACAGGATTGTCCTGTCATTAGCCTGTTTTTTGAAAAATCCGTCATAACCATAATAGAAGGAGCGAAGCACCTGCCAATCACGGCGGGTGCTTCGTGCTTTCCAGAATAATATGAATGGAGGTTTTTCTATGACAATCTATGAAACCATCAAGGCGGCAATCAGCATAAAGCAAGCCGCCGAACACTACGGGCTGAATGTCAACCGCAACGGTATGGCTTGCTGCCCATTCCACAACGACAGGCATCCGAGCTTGAAGCTGAATGAGGACTATTTTTTCTGCTTCGGCTGCGGAGCCAAAGGGGATGTGATCGACCTTGTGGCAAGGCTGTTCAATCTGAGCAGTTATGAAGCAGCGCAAAAGCTGGCTTTGGACTTCGGGCTTGACCCGAAACCGCCC
This sequence comes from Oscillospiraceae bacterium, assembly GCA_025757985.1. NCBI lineage: Bacteria > Bacillati > Bacillota > Clostridia > Eubacteriales > Oscillospiraceae > Oscillospiraceae bacterium. The sequence continues at coordinate 1,587,783 of CP107210.1, read as the reverse complement.
ACTGCCGCAGCTATGGTCAAGCCGAAGCGTCCCTATATCCGTCAGTTCCGGGAGGATGAAATGCTGTGCTTCCGGGTGCTGACGGATTATTTGCATCTGTTGGAAGATTGGAAAGTGCGCTATGCTCCCAAGACACCGGAAGATGCTCTGGATGACCGTTTTGTGGAAGCCTGCCAGATGCACTGCCATATCGAATATATGGCAGATGTGCTGACGGTGGGTGATCTGGAAGAACGGGTGGCATTGGTGGACAAGCTGATGCAGGACGGCAAAATTGCTTTTCTGCAAGAGTATACCGCACAAAAGAAAAAGGAGGTGGCGCACCATGGCGAAGAACCGGAAAACGCCTGATATGAACTTGCCCATGTGGTTTGACGGGCAGAACATCAACGAAGCTCTGTTTTGTGAAGAATTTCTGCAAGAGCGCAGGATCATCTTCGCAAACGGAGCTTTTTTCACGCCCGATGGTCGAGTGACGGACGATCTTCCTCTGCGTGGGGAGATTTACGACAAGCTGAAATTCTGTGCCGTAAACAATATCCCCCGGAAGATCACCAACATTCTGGAAGTGCTGAAACTGGAAGCGCAAGTGCCGGACTTTCCACCGGAGCAGGATCGGATTCATTTGTCCAACGGTACGCTGCTATTGAACGGCACATTTACCGAGGGCAGACCGGCTATCGTGCGGAGCCGTTTGCCGGTTGCTTACAATCCCGATGCTACTGCGCCGGTGATCTGGCTGAACTTTCTGGATGGGTTGCTTTACGCCGAGGACATTCCAACTTTGCAGGAGTTTATCGGCTATTGCCTGATTCCCTCCAACAAGGGGCAGCGCATGATGGTGATTAAAGGCAACGGCGGCGAGGGTAAATCTCAAATCGGTGCGGTACTGTCTACCATCTTCGGCACGAATATGAAAGACGGCAGCATCGGCAAGATTTCTGAAAACCGCTTCGCCCGTGCCGATTTGGAACACATTCTCCTGTGCGTGGATGATGATATGCGGATGGAAGCTCTGCGCCAGACCAACTATGTAAAATCCATCGTGACAGCACAAGGCAAGATGGATTTGGAACGTAAAGGCAAGCAGAGTTATCAGGGCTGGATGTTCGCCCGATTGCTGGCATTCAGCAACGGTGATCTGCAAGCCTTGTATGACCGCAGCGACGGATTTTATCGCAGACAGCTTGTGCTGACCACCAAGGAAAAGCAGGTGGACAGAGCTGACGATCCTGATCTTGCAGAGAAGATGAAAGCTGAAGCCGAGGGTATCTTCCTGTGGGCATTTGAAGGCTTGCAGCGGCTTGTTGCCAACAACTTTAAGTTTACGGAGAGTGACCGCATCCGTGAAAATCGGGAAGCGGTCAAGCGTGACAACAACAATATCTTTGATTTCATGGAATCAGAGGGATATATCCAGCGCAAAGCGGATGCGTCCATCAGCTCCAAGGATTTCTATGAAATCTACCGGATGTGGTGCGAGGAAAACTCCCTTGCACCGCTGAAAGCCCGCAGCTTCAGCGACGCCATGATTGCCAATGCCAGAAAATTCAATCTGGAGCATTGCAACAACATCACCAACTCTGCCGGACGGCGGGTTTGGGGATTCATGGGAGTGGAAGCCATTGCACGACCTCATATAAATGGGTTTTACGGAGATTCGCCGTGTACGTACGTACCGGAGGACATTCCGGAGGAATGGCGGCAGGTCGAGTAAATCCCATTGCTGGTACGTATGTACGCAGCAAAAGAGCGTGAAACGCTTGTTATAGAAACAGCACACATCCTCTCGTTCGGGCTGCTTCTATGTCCACAGGCTTTTGAAAAAGTGTCTGTGGACACCGGCTGCAAGAGGAAGTTGACACAGAACAGCTTCATGCAGACGGGCTGACCATGGGAAAAGGCGCAGACATTTTCGCCTTGGTCAGCAGAGGTCACCGCAGTGACCGCATTCCCCCTCGGGAGAGCCCTCGGAGAGCCCACGGCACTTTGCAGCCAGTATGGATGAAAGTGTCATAGTGGGTTATTACACTTTGAAAAAGTGCCGTTCTCCAGCCTTCCGCTGTTGCAAATCTCAAAGAAAGGAAAAATCCAATGGCAAGAAATGATGGAATAGACCGTACCGTAGCCAGAAATCAGGACTTGGAAACACCGGCTGATGTGGCGAAGGTACAGGAACACAATGAGCGTGAAAAGGACAGCTACAGCAATCAGGACATCGTGCCGGAACGCACTTCTCTGAACGTCCATTTCAAAGCACCCACGGACGATTATGTAAAAATGTTTGAGCAGATGGAACAAGACGGCGTGATCTCCACCAGAGGTCTGAAACCGGATGCCGTCAAATACGGTGAGTTGGTATTTGATGTGAATTCCGCTTATTTCTACAATCATGGCGGCTATGAATTTGCGAAACAGTTTTATGCCGATGCCTACAAAGCTGCTGCGGAGATCGTAGGTGGTGAGCAGTATATCCTCTCCGCTGTGATGCACGCCGATGAGCGCAACCGAGCAATGTCCGAAGCTTTGGGCGAAGATGTGTACCACTACCACCTTCATGTGGTTTATATCCCGGTGGTGGAAAAGCAGATCCTTTGGTCGAAGCGATGCAAGGATGAAGCCCTCCGGGGAACCGTTAAGGAGGTCATCACACAGGTCAGCCGCAGTAAGAAATGGGAGTCCAAGCCGGTGCTTGGCGAGGACGGAAATCCCATGCTCAACGCAAAAGGGAAAAAGATTTTGAAGTCATCCTACAGTGTGTTGCAGGATGACTTTTTCAATTTCATGCGAAACGCCGGTTATACCGATGTGGAGCGTGGAGAATGTGGAAGCACCGAGGAACATCTGACTGTGACCCAGTTCAAGGTGCAGGCAGAACAGCAGCGGCTGGAAGCTGTGACCGGGCAGGTGGCACAGGCAGAACAGAATTTGGAGGATGCCAAAGCTGCCACAGCAAAACAGAAAAAGAAACTGGAATCTTTGCAAAAGGAAACCAAGGCGGCAAAGACCATTGCGCTGACAGTGCAGGACATTGAAGTAATGGGCAAAAAAGCCACATTCGGAAACAATATCACGCTGACACCGGATGAATGCGACACACTCAAACGCTATGCGGTCAATGGCATTATCGCCAATGCTGACAACAAGCGTCTGAAAGAAAAACTGGCTTCCGCAGAAAAGACGGTTTCCATCTGGAAGCAGCGGTATGAAGCGGTAAACGAAAAATATATGGAACTCAAACAGAAAGCCCAACCCTTTCTGGATGCACTGGAAATCGCATCCGAAAAGGTTCGGGCTTTTATCAATTCTATCCTCATCAGAGGAAAGCAAACACAGGAACACGAACACCCTGCCCGGAAGCGTGGACAGGATATGGAACTTTGATGGAGGAATCGCCTATTGAAGAAATATTATGAGGAAGCGAAATATAATGCGGCATTTGACCGATGTGTGGATGTTATGAGCCAGATGCTCCAGAAATATGGACATCAGGTTTTGGATAAATTGGAACAGGACGCACCGCAGGGAGTGGAGCATTCCGAGGAAAGTAATCAAGCGCAGCTTCTGACGGATAAGGCTGCATAAAATTTGCAATTTACACGTTGCGTATTCGCTATGGCTATGCTATAATGATTACGCAACGTGTATTTTTTTGCTTTTGTGGAGAAAAGACGGATGGATTGTAAAAACAGAATTATAAAGTTGCGTGAAAGCACAGGACTGAATCGGAAAGATTTTTGCAAGCTCGTCCATATTCCTTACCGGACTATGACTGAATGGGAATTGGACAACCGCCATGCACCGGATTATGTGCTGTGGCTTTTGGAGTATTATATCCGCAACGAGGGACTTATGGTAAAAGGAAGGAATGAGGGAGGTGGAGATTCTGAAAAAGAAACAACTTAAATGCTATCTTTATACAAGAGTGTCCACCTCGATGCAGGTTGACGGATACAGCTTGGATGCCCAGCGTGACAAGCTGCGGAAGTATGCGGCATACGAGGATATGATCGTTGCCGGGGAGTATTCTGACGAGGGCTTTTCCGGAAAGAACATTCAAGGGCGGCAGGAGTTTCAACGGATGCTGAATGACATTCAGGACGGCAAAGATGATGTTTCTTATGTGTTGGTCTTTAAGCTGTCCCGATTTGGCAGAAATGCAGCGGACGTTCTGAATTCTTTGCAACTCATGCAGGATTTCGGTGTCAATCTGATCTGCGTGGAGGATGGCATTGACAGCTCCAAGGATGCAGGAAAGCTGATGATCTCTGTGCTGTCTGCGGTGGCAGAGATTGAGCGAGAAAATATCCGCACACAGACAATGGCAGGACGTGAGCAAAAGGCTCGTGAGGGCAAATGGAACGGCGGTTTCGCTCCATATGGATACAAACTGGAAAATGGAAACCTTGTCATTGCAGAGGATGAAGTGGAAGTAATTCGTGTCATTTATGACCGCTACATTCACACTAATGAGGGTGTTGCAGGAGTTGCAAAATATCTGAACCGCAATGGTTATACTAAGAAACTAAGACAGAATAATACCATTCCGGGATTTTCAAGAGATTTTGTGAAAAATGTATTGTACAATCCTGTTTATATGGGAAAGATTGCTTACGGCAGACGAAGAACAGAAAAGAAACAGGGTACAAGAAACGAGATGCACGTGGTTGAGCAGTCGGAGTTCCCGGTTTATGAAGGACAACACGAAGCTATCATTTCCGAAGAGGATTGGTATCTGGCACAGGAAAAGCGCAAGATCAATTCTTTTAAGCGGGAAAAGGTTAACAATCCAGACCACGCACACATCCTGTCCGGTATCTTGAAATGCCCATGCTGCGGAAAGAGTATGTACGGCAATATCGCCAAGGCGCACAGCAAGGACAAGAAAACACGGTATTATTACTACTGCAAAAATACGGTAACACCTACCGGGCATGAGTGCAGTTTCCGTCTGAATATCGAGCAGACGGAAATCAACAAATTTGTGGCGAAGGTTATCTCCGCTATGGTCAACAATCCACGGTTTGTAGAAGCGATTCAGGCGAAAATCGGAACAGCAGTTGATACAGAAGATATGGAACGGCAGATTGCTGTCCTACAAGGGCGGCTAAAGCAAGCCTTTGGAACGAAAAGCCGCTTGGAGCGTCAGATGGATACCTTGGACATCAATGATGCCCACTATGACAGAAAGATTTTGGACTTGCAGCGCCGCTATGATGAGCAGTATGACACCATAGAGGAAATCGAAGTTCAGATTGGCGAATTGCAAAGTCAGATCCGCAGCATCCAGCAGGAGAAGATTTCCGGAGACAATATCTATCGCTTGTTGCTGGCATTTGATGAAGTCTACCATTCCGCAATGGAAGCGGAGCAGAAGGAGTTTATGAAGGCCTTTATCGAGCGAATTGAGATGTTCCCGGAGAAAAGGAAAGACGGAAGCTGGATAAAGAAGATCGTATTCAATTTTCCTGTGCCTGTTGATGGTGAGGAAGTGAAAGAACTTCCCTTGGAAACTGAAACAACTGTCGAGACGGTAGTTCTTTTGTCCCACAAAAAAGCCGATAGTTATATCCACATTGATGTGGAGTTTGGAGAGGGCGAGGGCAAGATTCCGGTAGATAGTATTGCTAAAAGAGCCGAAGCGTACAAGCCCAAAGAAAAAGTGACCTACAAAATGATTAAGGAGTACATAGAAGCGAAATACGGCTTCAAGGTACATACCGCGTATATCGCAGAGGTAAAGCGAAATTTGGGATTGCCGATGTATGATGCTCCTAATGCGGTAGAAGAATTGAAACAGCCGAGGAAACATCCGACACCAGAAAAGGTAGAAGCAATCAAAGATGCACTTCGTTATTTTGCAGTGATATAAAACTTTACTTACAATCGAATATTTCTTACATAGCCGTTTATTCATTTATTTGAGTAAGCGGCTTTTTTCATCCCTATTTTTCGGAATAGGGATATTTTTTGTAGAAGGAGGAGGTTTATTTGAACACGCAAATCATCGCCATCGCCAACCAGAAAGGCGGCGTTGGCAAAACAACAACCTGTGCGAACTTGGGAATAGGTCTGGCACAGGCCGGAAAGAAAGTGCTTCTGATTGACGGGGACCCGCAAGGAAGCCTGACAATCAGCTTGGGAAATCCGCAACCGGACAAGCTGCCATTTACACTGTCGGATGCAATGGGCAAAATTCTGATGGATCAGCCTATACGCCCCGGAGAAGGTATTCTGCATCATGCAGAAGGCGTTGACCTGATGCCTGCGGACATCCAGTTATCCGGTATGGAGGTATCCCTGGTAAACGCCATGAGCCGTGAGACTATCTTGCGGCAATATCTGGACACGCTGAAGGGGCAATACTCCCATATCCTCATCGACTGCCAGCCCTCCCTGGGTATGCTCACAGTCAATGCGCTGGCCGCTGCGAACAGGATCATAATTCCCGTTCAGGCAGAGTATCTGCCCGCCAAAGGACTGGAACAGCTGCTCTCCACGGTAAACAAGGTAAAGCGGCAGATCAACCCCAAGCTCCAGATAGACGGTATCCTGCTGACGATGGTGGACAGCCGAACCAACTTTGCCAAAGAGATCTCCGCGCTCCTGCGTGAGACCTATGGCAGCAAGATCAAAGTATTCGGCACAGAGATCCCCCACTCTGTCCGGGCAAAGGAAATTAGCGCAGAGGGAAAAAGTATTTTCGCCCATGACCCTGGCGGCAAAGTGGCAGAGGGGTATCGAAATCTGACGAAGGAGGTGTTGAAACTTGAAAAGCAGCGCGAAAAAAATAGAGCTGGCCTCGGTAGATGATCTATTCTCCACCGAAGAAGGCCGTCAAGATGCAAAGCTGGAAAAGATTCAGGAGATTCCGCTGTCTGAGCTGCATCCCTTTAGGAACCACCCATTCAAAGTCAAGGATGACGAAGCCATGATGGAGACCGCTGACAGTATCAAGCAGTATGGCGTTCTGGTTCCGGCGATTGCTCGACCGGACCCAGAGGGCGGTTATGAGCTGGTAGCCGGACACAGGCGGCACAGAGCCAGTGAACTGGCAGACAAGGAGACCATGCCAGTCATTGTTCGGGATTTGGATGATGATGCCGCCACGATCATTATGGTTGACAGCAATTTGCAACGAGAAAGCTTGCTCCCAAGTGAAAGAGCCTTTGCCTACAAGATGAAGCTGGACGCCATGAAACATCAGGGAGAGCGAGTTGATTTAACTTCGTCCCAAGTTGGGACGAAGTTGAGAGCCGATGAAATATTGGCTCAGCAGGCTGGTTCAAGCAGAAATCAAATTCAGCGCTATATCCGTCTGACAGAGTTGATTCCCGAACTGCTGGACATGGTGGATGAAAAGAAGATTGCCCTGAACCCTGCCTATGAGCTGTCCTTTCTCAAAAAGGAGGAACAGGTAGACCTGTTGGACGCAATGGACAGCGAACAGGCTACCCCTTCTCTTTCTCAAGCCCAGCGGCTCAAGAAATACAGTCAGGAGGGGCATCTGACCCTCGATATGATGCGTGTCATCATGGGTGAGGAAAAGAAAAGCGATCTGGACCGAGTGACATTTACCTCTGACACCTTGCGGAAGTATTTCCCTAAAAGCTATACGCCCCAGCGGATGCAGGAAACCATCATCAAGCTGCTGGAGGCATGGCAGAAAAAGCGTCAGAGAGACCAGGAACGATGAAAGGAGCCGCCTATGAGGGATATTTCAGCCCGTGAGCTGAAAGGACACAACATTCTCGCCGTAGAGAGGTTTTGGGATGACACACGCTGGATGATTGAGTTTTCCGTCCTGCGTCCCAGCGCAGCTTACGGCAGTCCCGGAGAGGAAATGCGGCTGTTTTTGACCGAGGACGGGTATCAGGCCGCTCTGCAAAGCCAGCAGCGCCGGGAGATCAAGATCAAGCGTTACGCTCGTGTGATTGAGGGACATATCCTCGATTTCAAACCGGGAAAACGCCGCCGCTCATAAACCCATACAACGAAAGGAAAGGAATGACTATGTGTACGGTAAAGGAAATTCAAGAAGCAATCCGGGAAGATTGCAAATCTCAGCATGACATGGATACAACGGATATTGACCGCGTGATGCAAACACTTCCTTTCGCCCAGGAGGAGCCATTTGCAGAGGCGCGTCTTCAAAAGCCGCTGTTTTGGTTCTATGCAAGAAAATTTGAAAAGTGTTGAACACCGCAATTCTTTGGAATGAGGATTGCGGTTTTTTGTACCCAAAATTCGGAAGGAGTGAGGTCGATGGCCGTTTTTCGCATTGAACGGACCCGTGATTATACCGTGATGAGCAATCATCATTTACGAAATGCAAATCTGTCGTTAAAAGCCAAGGGGCTGCTTTCCATGATGCTGTCTTTGCCAGAGGACTGGAATTACACCACCCGTGGTCTTGCAAAGATTTGTAAGGAGGGCGTGGATGCCATAGGCGCTGCGTTGCGGGAATTGGAGGCTGCCGGTTACATTGTGCGGCACAAACTGCGTGACCGCCAGGGACGCATCAGTGATACGGAGTATGTCATATATGAGCAGCCACAGCCGAAGAACCCGGATACGCCCCAGCCGGATATGGCTTCACCAGATACGGAAAACCCGTATCTGGATAAACCGGATACGGAAAAGCCCGCAGAATTAAATATAGAGAAATCAAATACAGAAAAAACAATTACTTATGGATCAAGTACCGATTCTATTCCCTTCCGGGAGCCAGCGGCAGCACAGCTGCCGGAACGGAAAGGAAGGGATGCGATGTCTGTCTCAGAGATGGAAAGTTATCGGGATTTGATTCTGGAGAACATCGAGTATGACCACCTGTGCCGGGAGTTTACCACCTACCGGGAGGACCTGGACGAGATTGTGGAGCTGATGGTGGAGACTGTCTGCGCCAAGCGGAAAACCACCCGGATCGCTGGCAGTGACTTCCCCCATGAGGTGGTGCGCTCCCGTTTTTTGAAGCTGGACAGCGAGCATATCCGGTTTGTCATGGACAGCTTACAGAAAAACACCACCGAGGTCCGCAACATGAAGCAGTATCTGCTTGCGGTGCTGTTCAACGCGCCGACCACGATCAGCAACCACTACACTGCACAAGTCAACCACGATATGTATGCAGGCGGCTGGTAAACAGCCGCTTTTCTGCTGCCCGGATACACCGGGAGAAAGGATTTTGCCATGAAACGACCCCTTGCTTACATTACGGCTCCCTGGAGCAACAGCCAGTATGAGAACGCCGAGAACGCTGCGGCCTACTGCCGTCAGGTGTACGACGCCGGGTATTCGCCCATCTGCCCGGTGCTGTTCCTGCCCACCTTCCTCAAGGACGACATTCCCCAGGAACACAAGGACGGTCTGGATATGGCGCGGGACTACCTGCGCCGTTCCCATGTGCTGGTGGTCTGCGGCCACGGCATCGACGAGATCGTGAAGAATGACATTGCCACCGCCGAGCGCCTGCGGATTACCGCCACCACCCTGGACGGCATCCTGACCGTGAAGGGCCAGGGGCGTGGGAAAGGAGGTGCGCGCCATGCCTGAGCGTAAGACTGTGGGCCAGCTGATGGAGGAAATGCGCCTCAAGGCCGGGGCGCAGAACTACCACGGCCACGAATACATGGATTTGCAACGGTTTGCCGAGGACACCCGGCACATGATTATTTTTGATGTGCTGACGAACGATTCCCCTGTTGGCTGGAAAGGCGAACGAACCCGCCTGTTCCTGTCGGATACCGGTTATGAAAAAGCACTGGATAGTCAGGAAAAGGGGCAGATTAAGATTTTGAGCCACGCAAAGGTGCGTCAGGGCAATCTGCACTATGACCGTACTGACCAGTTACGCTAAGGAGGGCGGTATGAAGCGTTATCTTCTGCGGCGGCTGGTGGTTCCGCCTTAGCAAAAATGAGATTCCCTGCAAACTTCGTGGAAAGGAGGCGTTGAAAATGCAGGAAGAAGTGGAAAACAGAACTTTGACGCTGGTTGTCAGTGGAACAAAGTTTACCGGCAGAATGTTTAAGGCTGCCATAAGCAAGTACATGGCACATCGAAAGGAAAAGAAGCTGGAAAAACAGAGAAGCCGTGATGCGCCGGTTGTTCCGCATGGAAAACAGACTGTGAAGCAGCTTGTCGGGCAGAATCAGGGAATATCCAACATTGAGATCACAGACCCCTCTATCAAGGAGTTTGAGAAAATCGCCCGGAAATATGGTGTGGATTATGCGGTGAAAAAGGACCGCAGCAGTTCTCCGCCAAAGTACCTGATTTTTTTCAAAGGCCGTGATGCAGATGCTCTGACAGCAGCTTTTACAGAGTACACCAACAAAAAAGTCAAAAAGGCAACGAAAACAGAGCGCTCGTCCGTACTGGCAAAACTTAACCAGTTCAAAGAGATGGTTAAAAATGCTGTGGTGGATCGCACCAAGCGAAAGGAGCTGGAACGATGAAAAAGACATTGGACATCAAAAAGCTCATTTTGCTGAATATGCCGTATATCCTGATGGGACTGTTTGCTACCAATTTTGGAGAGGCATGGCGAATGGCACAAGGGGCGGATGCTTCAGAAAAGTTTCTTTCGCTGATTGCGGTTCTGCCTGGAGCGCTGGAAAGTTTCTGGCCAAGCCTGCATCCATTGGACTTGTTGGTAGGGCTGTGCTGTGGAGGCAGTCTGAGGCTGGCGGTGTATCTTAAAAGCAAGAACGCCAAGAAATATCGACATGGTTTGGAATATGGTTCGGCCCGCTGGGGAACCCGTGAGGATATTGCACCTTACGTTGATCCTGTATTTCAGAACAATGTGATTCTGACGAAAACGGAGAGCCTGACCATGAACAGCCGCCCCAAGGACCCAAAGACTGCCAGAAACAAAAATGTACTGGTGATTGGCGGCTCCGGTTCCGGTAAGACCCGCTTCTGGCTCAAACCGAATCTGATGCAGATGCACAGCTCCTATGTTGTGACGGACCCGAAGGGAACAATTCTGGTGGAGTGCGGAAAAATGCTCCAAAGGGGTGCGCCCAAGCTGGGGAAGGACGGGAAGCCAGTAAAAGATAAAAATGGCAAAGTCATTTATGAACCGTATCGTATCAAAGTGTTGAACACCATCAATTTCAAAAAATCCATGCACTATAATCCATTTGCGTATATTCACAGCGAAAAGGATATTTTGAAGCTGGTGACAACGCTGATCGCCAATACCAAAGGCGAGGGAAAAGCCGGGGACGATTTCTGGGTCAAGGCAGAAACGCTTCTGTACTGTGCCCTTATCGGATATATCCATTATGAGGCTCCGGTATGCAAACAGTATCTGGAGCGTTGGAAGGAGGAACAGAAATGAAGATTTTGAAATGTCTGCTGATGATCGTAACTGCACCGGTCATTTTGGTGTTGACGCTTTTTGTCTGGCTCTGCACGGGGCTGATCTACATATCCGGTCTGGTGCTTGGTCTACTAAGCACGGTAATTGCTCTGCTTGGCGTGGCTGTGCTGATTACCTATTCCCCGCAGAATGGTGTGATTTTGCTGGTTATGGCATTTTTGATTAGCCCGATGGGGCTGCCGCTGGCTGCGATCTGGCTGCTGGGAAAGGTGCAGAGTTTGAAATTTGCGATACAGGATTGGGTGTATGGGTAAATGATGTGAATATAATTTGGAATGAAAAAGAAGCAGGACAATGGGAGATGAGACCCAATGCCCTGCTTCTCTGTTTATTCGGAACGAACTGTAATATATTTTTGATTGCGACTTTTAGGTTTATCGGGAATAGTCATTTCTAATTGCCCGGATTCTAAAAGCGGATTGATATGTTTCAAAGTGAAGTTTCTTAAATCTTTGAAGCCGCAAAATACTGCAAGCTCTTTCTTGGATTTTGGTGTTGTGCAAAAAGTCAAAATCTGTTTGGATACCGTTGATAGTTCAATAACTTGGTGGGTAACTTGGTGGATAACTTGGTGGGCGTCACCCTCTAAGTTGTAGTTTACATTTTTCAAGATGACTCTGAAATCTGTCGCTGTTGAGGAAAATTCGGGCTTATATGCCTCTGTGTATCCAGGCAGCTTTTCAGTTTCACTGACGATTTTGCGCAGACCACTTCCACGGCGTTCCATGTACTTCATGCGGTGGAACAGGTCAGCGATCACAGGGTTTCGTCGCATCGAACGAATACTGTAAATATCGTATTCCTGAATTGAGCCGCCGCCAAACATACCGCCCGGAGATGTGATTTCCACCCGATCATCAAACATATCAATGTGGACTTCGCTGCCAAGCACAATATAATCACGATGGATGAGAGCGTTGACAAGAGCCTCTGTTACAGCTCGTTCAGCATAATCCGGCTTGTCTACCCGATACTGAGCTTCTTTGGCAAAACGGACTTTGGAATTATTGCGAATAAATTCACTGCCGCTTTTCAGTAAATAAATCAAATTCCCCTCGTATTCCTTATCGTCCAGCGCATCATCAAAGATAGAGCCTTTTTCCAAGCCATTCCACCGGGTACAGAACATACGGGAGTTATAAACTGTGTGCTGATCGGTCATGAGCTTTCCGGCATTGGTCAGGAACCCATTTTTGTCAGCCAAACCGAATGAGACATAATCGGATGGCTCGAAGCGGAGGCCGGTTCGTTCCAGATAGGTTGCCTCCAGGAGTGTGAAGCTGTAATCCTTTTTCACAGCTTCTGTTGTTAAGGTGTCAAAGGACTGATTGGTTCCCTTTAAGATCAGTTCATTCACAATGTAATCCGGTGCAATTACGCTTTCATTTCCAACACGGATGTATGCTTCCATTACTCCGTCTGCCTTGTAATAGTATGGGGTGCTGCGGCCAGGAGAAACCTCCAGAGCCAACAGGTTTTTACCATCTTCCTGCAATGGCTTTAAGATAAACTGCGGTAATGGTGTGATACGTTCTTTGATTAAGCGGCTGATCGCTTCAGCATCCTTTTGAACATCGGACAAGCCGATAGGCTCCCGGTCATCAGAGACTCCGAAAAACAGAGTGCCGCCGATCCCATTGGAAAAGGCACTGACACTTTTTAACCAGCTTTTTGGCTTTTTTGTTTCGAGAGCAACTTTGAAATCACATTCCGTTGCTTCGGCAATGAGCTGTTCTATCATAAAATCCCTCCTTTGAGGTTGTAGAATGTTCTTTTTTATTATACCCAGCGGAGAAAGTTATTGCAACGATAGAAGCAAAGAGTTCAGCGAAAAAATATTTATGAGAGGAGGGCCTTCTATTATGGCAACTACAAGAATCATGCCGCTTCATGTTGGCAAGGGTCGCACAGAAAGTCGGGCAATCAGTGACATCATCGACTATGTAGCAAATCCACAGAAAACAGATAACGGCAAGCTCATTACCGGCTATGCGTGTGACAGCCGGACTGCGGATGCAGAGTTCCTTCTGGCGAAGCGGCAGTATATCGCCGCCACCGGGCGGGTGCGCGGGGCGGACGATGTGATCGCTTACCATGTGCGCCAGTCATTCAAACCCGGTGAAATCACGCCGGAAGAAGCCAACCGTCTGGGTGTAGAATTTGCCAAGCGGTTTACCAAGGGCAATCATGCCTTTGTGGTCTGCACCCACATAGACAAGTCGCACATTCATAATCACATTATCTGGTCATCGGTCAGCTTAGAATATGACCGGAAATTCCGAAACTTTTGGGGCAGCACCAAGGCGGTTCGCCGGTTAAGTGATACCATCTGCATTGAAAACGGACTGTCCATTGTAGAGAATCCGAACCCTCATGGAAAGAGCTATAACAAATGGATGGGAGATCAGGCAAAGCCCTCTCATCGAGAGCTGCTTCGTGTGGCGATTGACAACGCATTATCACAAAGTCCTGCTAATTTTGAGGAGCTGCTGAAGCTGCTGCAAGAGTCCGGCTGTGAGGTATCAAAGCGCGGAAAATCGTATCGACTGAAGCTCTCTGGTTGGGAGAAAGCCGCCCGCATGGACAGTCTGGGCGAAGGATATGGATTGGAAGATTTGCGGGCAGTTCTCTCCGGGAAGAAAGCACATACCCCGCGAAAGAAAACAGTCACACAGGCAGAGCCGCCAAAGATCAATCTGCTGGTGGACATTCAGGCAAAATTGCAGGCTGGAAAAGGCGCTGGCTATGCTCGATGGGCTAAGGTGTTCAACCTCAAGCAGATGGCGCAGACCATGAATTACCTGTCAGAGCACAACCTGCTGGAGTATGCGGTTTTGGAAGAAAAGGCTGCGGCTGCCACGGCACATCACAATGAGCTTTCGGCGCAGATCAAAGCGGCTGAAAAGCGCATGGCAGAGATCGCTGTTCTGCGTACTCACATCGTAAATTATGCCAAGACCCATGAGGTCTATGTGGCATACCGCAAGGCGGGTTACTCTAAGAAATTCAGGGAAGAACATGAGAAAGAAATTCTGCTCCACCAGGCTGCTAAGAATGCCTTTGATGAGATGGGCGTCAAGAAGCTGCCCAAGGTCAAAGAGTTGCAGACAGAGTATGCGAAATTGCTGGAAGAAAAGAAAAAGACCTATGCCGAGTACCGGCGTTCCCGTGAAGAAATGCGAGAGCTTTTAACGGCAAAGGCCAATGTAGATCGGGTCCTGAAAATGGAGGTAGAACAGGATGTTGAAAAAGAAAAAGACCACGGCCAGCGGTAAGCTGGTCCTGGTCAAAAGCGTTCGCAGAACGCGTAGCCACAGAATGAAATTCTGTGTTCAAAGGGGCTTGGGGGCGCTGCCCTCAACAAGCAAGCGGAGAGGAAAATCACGGAGGGATTTTCTTCTCTGCGGGCCTGTGTGTATTAACACAGGCATTGCTTGCCGGTATTATCCCTGAATCAGAATAATTTCGGAATAACCACCGTTCTAACTATCCCACATGATGGAGACTGCGGGTGTCACGGAAGAACTGAAAGCCTGTGACCCTATGCGTTGGGTGGGGCTGATGAACACGCTGAAAGCGCAGGCAGAGGAAATTATTCAAGATGAACTGATTTACAAATAGTTTTTAGGCACAAGAAAGGCCGGGACTTTGCTATCAAGTGGCAAATCCCGGCTTTACTCTTATATATTTCCCAAATTCTTTGACCGCCGGTATTCCAGTGGGGACAGACCAAATTGCTTTTTGAATACCGAAGCAAATTTGCTCTGGTTTATATATCCAACCTGCTCCGCTGCCTCTGCTACAGACAGCTTTGTGGTAGAAAGTAATTCTGCGGCTTTTTTCATACGGGTTTCACGCAGATACACGGAGATGTTCTGTCCAAAAACTCCCCGGAAATAGTTTTTCAGGCTGGTTTCACTGACGGAAAACTGTGCAGCCAGTTCCCACGCAGGATGGTGCTGGCGCAGATCAGAAGTGATGATTTTTTCCACACGCTTTGCAATATCTACCTGTGTTTCTGTGAAGAATGTGCAGGCTTGAGAAGGCGGTATTTCTTTCAGATTCTGGAGCAGCGAAAAAAGCGCCAGGGTATAGATTTTCATTTGCATAATGGAAAGCGGCACAGAGATATCCAACAAGGACCACAGTTTTTTTAGTATTTCTTCTATTTCGGGAGAAATGGCCGAGATATAAGTGCTTCCAGCTGGGCAGTAAAGCTCTCTGATTTTGTGGAAATCAATATCAAATTCCGTTTGTATCCAGGCACTTTGCTCTGCTGCGGCATCCATATCAATAAAAAACTCCATACCTTCATAAATTCGGCGGGGATAAACATATTGCTGTCTGGCAAAGCGTTCTGTCAGAGATATTTCACCGTCTTTCACATACACAAAGTTTCCGTTATTCAGAATGAGCTCACACCGCCCGGTTACGCAGTAATTTAAGAGCAGCGGGCCTGTTTCTATGGAGCCATTATCACGAAAGTCCGGAGCTGCCCATGTGGGTGAATTTATAAAAATATAGGCTAAGGTGAGTCCGGGAAACAATGGGAAAAAGGTCATAGAGCCTTTTCCATCTTTCTCTTTTAAGATGAGCTCGGCGCTATATTCACTGCGTTTTATGGATATACCGGGGACTTCAATGCTTTTCTTAATGATTTCATCTATCTTCATTTCATAACTCCTACTATTCGGTTTTTTGGCGGGCCTGCTTGAATTGGCAATTCTATTATAAAAGCAGGAACCCAGCCAGTCAACCTTAAAACTCGTTGCTGTTTGGAGCTAAAAAGACGATTGGTTGTAGAGAACTGTGTCGTACTATGGTATCTTATAAAGAGGTTAGTAAATGCTAACCAGCAAATGAATGGAGGTATTCGTTATGAATAACAAGTTACAAACAAAAGACCTGATTAACCTCGGTCTGTTCACGGTTCTTTACTTTGTCATCGGGTGCTGTGTTGCTATTCCCATTGGGTTTGTTCCGATCTTTCTTCCTGTCCTCGGAAGTCTGTGGTCGCTGATTACCGGCATCCCTTTCATGCTGTTCCTCACCAGGGTTAAGAAATTCGGCATGGTTACAATCATGGGCGTTTTGAGCGGCCTGCTGATGGGGCTTACCGGTATGGGTTTCTGGGGTGTGCCTATGGGGCTGATTTTCGGCTTGCTTGGAGACCTGATTTTGAAATCCGGCGATTATAAAAGTGCAAAGAAAAGTATTCTTGGTTATGCAGTATTCAGTCTGTGGATGGTCGGTACATACATCCCCATGTATTTTATGGTCGAGGACTCCTGGGCCAGCTTTGCCGCCAGTTTCGGTGAGGAATACGCCGATCGGGTAATGGCGGTCATGCCGATGTGGAGCATTATCCTTGTGGTTGCCGGGATTTTTGTCTTTGCCATTTTGGGCGGTCTGCTTGGAAAAGCACTCCTGAAAAAACACTTTGCGAAAGCGGGAATTGCATGATGGAGGGGGTATCCTTCTCTGCCACAACGGACAATCGCAGAGGGATTCGGCTTGATCCGCGCACGAAGTTGATTTTGCTGCTGACGGTTACTACATTGATGTTCAGCACCAGCAACGAAGGGATTATGAATTTTATAAAACCTGTGTTAAGCCTGATCCCCTTTGTGCTGATCCTGTCGGAACGCCGCTTCAAAACGGCAGGCAAGTATCTGTTTTTATATCTTGCCTGTTTTGTATTGGAACGCATAGCTCTGACGACATTAAGTGGTCTGTTGTCCTTTGTGGTTTTGGCAATTACATCCATTATGACGCGGTTTGCCCCAGGCATTATGACGGGGGCCTATCTGCTTTCTTCAACCTCAGTCAGTGAGTTTATCGGTTCTATGGAACGTATGCACCTGACAGAAAAAATTATAATTCCTATGTCTGTTATTTTTCGTTTCTTCCCCACAATCAGCGAAGAATACCAGGCAATCCGGGACGCAATGAAAATGAGAGGCATACGATTTGGTGGGAAAAACCCATTTTTAATGGTGGAATACCGTCTTGTACCGCTGATGGTGTCCGTTGTAAAAATTGGGGATGAACTTTCCGCCGCTGCACTGACGCGGGGGCTTGGCGCTCCGGTCAAACGGACCAACGTATGTCAGATTGGTTTTCATATTCAGGACATGATTGCTGTTCTGCTCTGTGCTTTATGTTTTGCGCTGTTTTTGATGGGACAGTATTTTGTTTTTTAAGGGGGTGAGCTTATGATAAAGATTGACCATATTTCATTTTCCTATGGAGAAGAAAATGAAAATACCGGGGGCGTCCGGGATATTGATCTAAATATAGAAGATGGTCAGTTTGTTGTCCTCTGCGGTGAAAGCGGGTGTGGAAAGACCACGATTACCCGCCTGATTAACGGGTTGATCCCTCATTATTATGAGGGACAGATGACGGGAGAAGTATGGGTAAATGGGGAAAAGGTTTCCGAGCAGCCTCTTTACGATACAGCCGCAGTTGTAGGCAGTGTGTTTCAAAACCCCCGGTCCCAGTTTTTCAATGTGGATACAACCAGTGAAATTACATTTGGCTGCGAAAATCTTGGACAGCCAGAAAAAGACATCCGAGAACGGTTTGCAAAAACGGTTCGGGATTTCCGGCTGGAGAAGCTGATGGATCGTAATATCTTTCACTTATCCGGTGGAGAGAAACAAAAAATTGCCTGTGCCGGAGTATCCATTATGGAACCGGATGTTCTCGTTATGGACGAACCCTCGTCCAATTTGGATGCAGCGTCCATCCTTGATTTGAGAAAGATTCTTGCGTTCTGGAAGTCGCAGGGGAAAACAATTACTGTATCGGAACACCGGCTTTATTATCTCCGTGGTCTGGCGGATCGGTTTATTTACCTGGCAGAGGGGCAGGTGAGCCGTGATTATTCTGCGGCAGAATTTGAGCAGCTCACGGAGCAGCAGCGATCTAATATGGGACTGCGCACATTTGCTTTAGAGCGTCTCCTGCCTCCGGTTCTACCGCAGCAGGAAAAGACTGCCCTTGCGCTCCATAATTTCCGCTTTGCCTATAAAAATGAACCGGAAACCTTACATATCATGGATTGTGAAATTCCCACAAACCGAATTGTTGGGATTATTGGGAATAACGGTGCCGGTAAATCCACGTTCTCTCGCTGTTTCTGCGGCTTGGAGAAGCGCTGTGGGGAGATTGTCTGGAACGGAAGAAAATACCGTCCGAAAGACCGGCTGAGTACCTGCTATATGGTCATGCAGGAGGTAAATCATCAGCTTTTTACCGAGTCGGTTCTTGATGAAGTGCTGATTAGTATGGAGGAAGAAAACCAGGAGCGGGCAGAGGAAATCCTGAACCGGTTAGATTTGCTGGCTTTCAAGGACAGACACCCCATGTCCCTTTCCGGCGGCCAAAAACAGCGGGTAGCGATTGCCTCGGCAATCGCTTCTAAACGCTCTATTTTATTTTTTGATGAACCGACCAGCGGCCTTGATTATAAACACATGAAAGAGGTTGCAAATGTCCTGCGACAAGTCAGGGACACGGGTATTACCGTGTATGTCATTACTCATGATCTTGAGTTGATATTAGACTGTTGTACGGATATTGTCCATTTTGAGAACGGTTCCATCATTGACCAATTCCAAATGGATGAGGCGGGTCTTGAAAAAATCAGAAACTATTTCATAAAGGGGGTATCTGTAAAATGAAGGAGGAAAAGAAGGAGTCACCCATAGGCATCTTATGGGGATGGGGCAAACCCTATCACGGGAAATTCATCGGCAGCATTGCCCTTGCGGTATTAGGCGTAGCCTGCCAGATGGTGCCTTATTTCTGTGTAGCTCATATTGTTACGCTGATGTTGTCCGGGGATCAGAATTTTTCGCACTATACAGCAGCTTGTGTTATTGCGCTTTGCGGTTATTTGGGAAAAGTCATATTCTCAAATCTTTCCACAACAATTTCTCACGCAGCGACCTATTACACGCTGCGAGATCTCCGGGAGAATATTACCGAAAAACTGGCCCGCGTCCCGATGGGGACGATTTTAGATACTCCGTCCGGTCAGTATAAAACGACGATTGTTGACCGGGTAGAAGGGATGGAGCCAACCTTCGCGCACCTGATCCCGGAAATGACTGCAAATGTGCTGGTGCCTTTGGTAATTGTCGTGTATCTATTCGTCATGGACTGGCGCATGGCTCTCCTGTCCCTTGTCACGCTGGTGGTGGGCCTTGCGGTTATGTCTGCTGGCATGAAGAACTATCCCGTTAAGTGGGAGGGCGCGGTTAAAGCGGGAAAGCAGATGGCAAACGCCATTGTAGAGTACATTGGTGGGATTGAGGTAGTCAAAGCATTTAGTCAATCCGCCGGTTCCTACAAAAAATATTCTGACGCAGTAAACTACAATGCCAACTACTATGTGGACTGGATGAGAGAAAACCAGAAAACCATGAGCGCCTACAACGCCATTTTGCCCTCGGTGTTGATCTGTGTGCTACCCTGCGGCTTCGCGTTCTGGCTCTCCGGTAGCCTGGAACTTTCCACTTTCATGTCTACCGTAATTTTCTCGCTGGGCCTTGTTGGGCCGATTATCGCGGCCTTTACCTTTACGGACGATTTGGCCGTATTGGGGACAAATGTGGAAGAAATCAGCCAGCTTTTGAACGCTGAAGAACTGAACCATAAGGATGCGCCGGTCAAGCTGGCAGACACTGGCATTTCTCTTAGGTCTGTGTCTTTTTCCTATGATGGGACAACAGAGGTTTTGCATGATGTGAATCTCGCCATCCACCCCGGAACCATGACCGCCCTTGTAGGGCCGTCCGGCTCCGGCAAGTCTACGGTGGCGAAGCTGATTGCCGGGTATTGGGATGTTACATCCGGCAGCATTACCCTCGGCGGCCATGAGCTGAAGGATATGCCGCTGTCTGAAATTGCAGACCAGATTTCCTATGTATCTCAGGACAACTACCTGTTTAACCGCAGTATCCGGGAGAATATCCGCATGGGAAGCCCCAGTGCCACGGACGCAGAGGTGGAGCAGGCAGCCAAACAAAGCGGCTGCGACGCCTTTATCCGCAAGCTGGATAATGGCTATGATACGGTTGTCGGCAGCGCCGGTTCCCATCTTTCCGGCGGTGAACGCCAGCGGATTGCCATCGCCCGCGCCATGCTGAAAAATGCGCCGGTTGTCATTTTGGACGAGGCAACTGCCTATATCGACCCAGAGAATGAGGCGCTGGTGCAGAAAGCCATTTCCACTTTAACTGTCGGCAAGACCCTGATTGTGATCGCACACCGGCTGTCTACCATTGTTGGCGCAGATAACATCGTTGTGGTGAAGGATGGAACCATCCACGCACAGGGTACGCATGAGAAACTGTTGGAAACCTGCCCCCTCTACCGGGATATGTGGCAGGCGCATATCGGCGCGAAAGACCAGATGTAAGGGGGTGTTGTCAGATGTATGGAACATTGAAAAAAATCTTTGCTTTTGCAGGCAGCAAAAAAGGGCTTTTGAAAAAATCCCTGTTGTTTGCGTTTCTGTCCGGGCTGTTTTCAGCCATGCAGTTTGCCGCCCTCTTTGTAGTGATCGGTGCGCTGGTATCTGACAACCGGGACGGAAGCATTGTCTGGATTTCGTTGGGAATTATGGCGGTATCCCTCATCGGGCGTATCATCACGACCTACTTTTCCACGATGGAGCAAACGGAAACTGGATATTGCATGGTAGCGGAAAAGCGTATCCACATTGGAGATCGGCTGCGCTATATCCCGATGGGCTACTTCAACAAGAATAGTATCGGGAACATTACCGCCATTGTCACAACAACTTTGGGCGATGTAGAGAACTCAGCAGCCCGTGTCCTGGTGTCAGTGCTGGGCGGTTTTTTCAACTCGGTTGCCCTCGTCATCGTCCTGTTGGTATTTGACTGGCGGATCGGTCTTGTGGCCGCTGCCGGTGTCCTGATTTACCTTGCGGCGGCGGAACTGGCGCTTCGCAAATCTGCCGCGCTCAGCGGGGTACGCCAGCACACACAGGAGTCCCTTGTGGAGTCTGTGTTGGAGTACATTCAGGGGATGGGGATTGTCAAAGCATTTGGACTGGAACGGGACAGCACGCAGTCTATCGGCAGTGCAATTAAGGCGAGCTGCCGGGACAACCTGAAACTGACAAAGGCCAGTGTTCCCTATGACGCCATCAAACAGGCCGTTGTCCGGGTGTTTAGCGTCCTGTTGCTTTTGGCCTCGGTCTGGTTCTGGCTGGACGGCTCCCTGTCGCTGGCCTACGGCTTGATTTTGGTGATTGCTTCTTTCATGGTGTTCAACGATTTGGAGAACGCCGGGAATATGGCCTCTTTGCTGCAAATGCTGGCGGCCTCGATGGATACGGCAAACTCCATTGATGACACGCCGGTGATGGACGAGAAAGGCGCTGACATTACGCCGAAGTCCAGCGAGATCGTGTTTGACAAGGTGGATTTTTCCTACGCAGACCGCAAGATATTAGATCAGGTCAGCTTTACCATTCCCGAAAAAACGACTACGGCCATTGTCGGCCCTTCCGGGGCAGGAAAGACAACGATGTGCAATCTGATTGCCCGTTTTTGGGATGTGAATGCCGGGAAGATTACCATAGGCGGTACGGATGTACGGGATTTTAAGCTGGACAGCCTGATGAAGAATATCTCGATGGTGTTCCAGAGCGTATACCTCTTTGCAGATACGATTGAGAACAATATCAAGTTTGGCTGCCCGGATGCTACCCATGAACAAGTGGTTGAAGCGGCGAAAAAGGCTTGCTGCCATAACTTTATTTCTGCCCTGCCGGATGGCTATGACACCGTGATTGGCGAGGGAGGCGGTAGTTTGTCCGGCGGCGAGAAACAGCGGATTTCCATCGCCCGCGCTATGCTGAAGGACGCACCTATCATCATTTTGGACGAGGCAACAAGCAGCGTTGACCCGGAGAATGAGGATGAATTGCAGCGGGCTATCGAGGCATTGACCCATGACAAGACCATCATCATGATTGCCCACCGTCTGAAAACCGTCCGCAACGCCGATCAGATCCTTGTACTGGACAACGCTCATATCGTCCAGCGCGGCACTCATGCGGAGCTGATCCAGCAAAAGGGCCTGTATGCCGATTTTGTATCGGCCAGACAGGAGGCCATCGGCTGGAAGCTGGCTCAGTAAAGGAGGTTCAGATGAAACTTCATGCGTCCGGGGAGGACTACCTGGAAACCATCCTTGTTCTCCAAAAGAAACGCGGTATGGTGCGCTCCGTAGATGTGGCCCGGCACATGGAGGTGTCAAAGCCCAGCGTGTGCCATGCAGTGGCTACCTTGCGGGACGGCGGCTTTCTTACGATGGACGAAGATCACTTTCTCCATCTGACTGATGTGGGCCGCGAGGTAGCCGAAAAAATCTACGAGCGTCACTGCTTCTTTACCGAGCAGCTTATCACCGCAGGCGTTGACCCCAAAACTGCGGAGGCCGATGCCTGTCGTATTGAACACATCATCAGCGATGAGAGTTTTGACCGGCTGAAAGAGGTAGCCGAACAAGAGCAAAACTAAAACCGAATAATCCAAGCGATCCTGCCCCGCAAGACGGGGAAAGAAAAAAACCGTTGCAGGGCAGGCAGCTTTGTGCGCCCAAAATGGATTTTCCGGGTACTGCGGCGGTTTTGAGTAACATCAAGGCCGCCGTTCCTTATGCCCTCGACAAAGGAGTGACGACTACACGCTGACACGGCGGCTTTAGGAGGGAGCCGCCGTGAAGCAAAGACCGCTTCGACATAATTCGGCAGGAATTTACCTGTCAAAAAAAGCCTGACCGTCAATCGGCCCCCGTCTGCTTATGAACAGGCACTATCGTGGCTGGTCCATAAGCGTCATAAGTCCTCTTTTAGCAGCGCCAGCCGCCGTTCTTCGGATGCTGGCGCTTTTGTTTGTCGTTTTTTCGGGAATTTCCCCGAAAGATGTCGCTCACCGCCTTCATTTTGGTTCACCCGTCAACCCGTGAATCGAAATGGAGGTACATAATGCAGAAGATCAATCTTCGGGAACTGTATCCCGATGTGTATAAAACCAATGTCTTTGTAGACGTGGCCGAGGAAGTCGTGGCCGCGATCCGGGGCCAGGAGCAGGACGATGCCGCCTATGAACGCCGGAAGTTCCGACACAAGGCTCACTACTCTCTGAACCGGGAGGATGGCATTGAAAACGATGCCCTCAACCGGCCACTCACCCCGGAGGAAGTCCTGGAGCAGAAGCTGCTGCGGGAGGAAGTGTATGCCGCGCTGATGCAGCTGACCGCCATCCAGGCCCGGCGTATCTACGCCCGGTTTTACTTGGGCATGACGGTGGCCGAGATCGCCCGGATCGAGGGTGCTGACCGCCGCCGCGTGTGGGAGAGCATCCGGCGCGGACTGAAGAAGCTGGCGCGGTTGCTGGATACGGCCCAATAACCTGATCGCCTCATAGCGGCAAAAAGAGAGCCGGTGGGGGTTTTTATTCCTCCACCGGCTTACTTATTCTCTAAATGTTCATCTGGGTCAACCCCAGCCGTCTGCACCATCTCTTTTAGCTCATCAGTCAACGCGCGGGTCGAGTTTAACAGCACTTTTCTGGCAGCCGGAGGGCACGAAAGGTAAAGCTGCCGCATATCGTTGGCGGCTTGCTCATCTTCAGGCAGATCGAGATTCATCAGGGAATCTAAAGATAAATTCAAGACTTTGCAAAAAGCGCGCAGAACCTCAAAAGAAGGATTCTTCACCCCTCTTTCGCAGCCTTGAACGTGCTTTAGAGAAACGTGGCTCAGATCTGCGAGTTCCTGCTGCGTCAATCCTTTTTCCTTACGCGCTTTTTGTATCCTTCGTCCCAGCTCTTTTATCAGTTCCATAGGCACTATCGTCTCCTTAATTATATTTTATCGTGCCCATTTCCTTGCAGGAAGAACCTCATAAAAGGCGTTTTTGAGTACGATAGTACCTATTTTATTGTGCTTGTAAGGAGCTTGTAATCAAAAATACAGAAAAACAAACTTTTATTATTTAGAAGAAAGGATATAAAAATGAAACGTTTACCTAAATATACGCCTGCGGAAGTACGGAATGATCCATACGGATTTACTTACAAAGAAATGTCGGAAGTTATTGGCGAGAATGAAGCAAAAGCCTTATATGAAGAATTATATAAGCAATTACCACGCAAAAAAAATCTATCAATGTTGGTAAAAAATATTTGCAAAAGCAGTGATACTGAAAAGTATGTTTACGAACTGAAAGACAACAAATACATTGAAACGGTTTTTATCAAGCGGCGAGATGGTGGAACTGTTTGCGTGAGCACACAAGTCGGTTGTCCTGTTGGTTGTATTTTTTGTGAGTCCGGGCGAAATGGCTTTGTTCGTAATCTAACATCGTCAGAAATCGTACAACAGATTATATTGTTGCGTCGAAAAGTAAACCGTATCGTTTTTATGGGTATGGGAGAGCCTTTATTCAATTATGACAACTTGATAAAAGCAATCCATATTCTCCGAGATAGATATGGGCTCAACTTTCCAACCGACGGCATTACCATATCAACAGTTGGTCCGGTCGATCAATTAAAAAAATTGCGCGAGGAACATCTTAAAATTCAGTTGACAATATCTTTACACGCAGCAACACAATCTGCAAGAAATCGTATTATTCCTCACATGCGCATATATGCTATTGAAGATGTTGTTAAGCAAGCCTTATCCTATTCTGAAAGGCATAATCGCAAAATTGTCTTTGCGTATTTGCTTTTACCGGGTATAAATGACCGGCCCTCAGATGTAAGACAACTTGCAAAATGGTTTCGGGGCAAAAAAGTTATGATTAACGTGTTACAATACAACCCAACAAGCAATTCAAGAATTAAAGCACCACAGAAACGGGAAATAGTTGCATTCAAACATCAATTAGAGCAAGCAGGACTTGAAGTTACTATGAGAGTTTCTCATGGCAGAGAGATTAACGCGGCTTGTGGACAGTTAGCTAACACATATAATAAATTCAAAAAAAAATGATTAAAAGTGCCAGACGCATAGACGCAGAGCCGATAACGCATTAGGTCAAAAAACCTATGT
This sequence comes from Oscillospiraceae bacterium, assembly GCA_025757985.1. Taxonomy (NCBI): domain Bacteria; kingdom Bacillati; phylum Bacillota; class Clostridia; order Eubacteriales; family Oscillospiraceae; species Oscillospiraceae bacterium. The sequence goes on along the minus strand of CP107210.1, from coordinate 1,562,287 downwards.
GTTATCGGCTTTTTTATTTAATATTGCGCAAAAGCCGCTGTTCCCTATTATAGAATGGATTGCGGGTAGTGTATTAAAGTCGCCCTTTTTTAAGGATACGGCGGTATCGGGGAGGTATCGCCGTGTCCATTTGATATTGTCAAGATTAGTTGACACATTTTTCTCAAGGATATCACTGACTATGCCACCAGCTCCAAAGTCTCATAATACTGCCTACGTTTTACCATGGGAGGAACCCCTCCATTGGCAGAGCAGATCCTCCGGTTATTCCAGTAGCTGAGGAAGTATCTCCAAATGAGTACCTTTAATTCCTCTACCGTCATCTGCTTTGTATCATAACGGTCATAAAGGAGCTCTGTCTTCATTCTGGCCCACATACTCTCGCAGCGTGCATTATCATGGCAGCGCCCTCCCGCACTGTTCATGCTTTGCTGGATATGGTATTTCTGGATAGCTTGACGATAGACTTCGCTGGTATACTGTGTCCCACGGTCACTGTGGATAACAGCACCTTCCAGCGTGGGATAAGCAGTCAGGGCGTTTTCCAGTGTTCGGATACACAAATCTGCTTTCATGTTTGTTTCCATTGCCAGACCGAGGACGCTAAGATCAAAGCAATCGAAAATCGCAGATACATACAGTTTTCCATTGGAAGCCGGGATCTCTGTGATATCTGTAATGCACTTTTCTAATGGGACATCGGAATGGAAATCCCGCTTCAGCAGATCATCCGATTTCATGGCTTCCCGGTCTGCCTTTGTGAGTCCATTCGGTTTTCTCCTTGGCCGATGACTCAGACCGATTTGATCCATAACCCGGTATACAGTCCGCTCACTTGGGATATGGACTCCCTCCGGCTGTTTCAGCAACAGTGCCTGATACATCCGGATCCGTCCGTAAGTATCGTTACATTCGTCCTCGTTGATGATTTCTTTCATGGCATCCGCCAAGTCCTGGTACTTCCAAGGACGGTCTTTATTCGCAAGATATTTATAGAAACCTTGCCGGCTGATACCAAGCATCCGGCAATAAAATGAGATTTTTCCGGTAATCCTGCCGTCCTCTGTTTTCAAAGCCAGAAATATCATTCTCTGGTTTTTGCTGACTTCCGACGGCTGGCGGCGAAAAAAGCGCTGGCTTCCTCCAGAAATTCGTTTTCTTCCTTCAAACGGCGAATTTCTTTATCCTGCTCCTTCACCCGCTTACGCAGCATAGTAATCTCTTCTGACAGGCTCATTGCACTGGCAGGGGTCTGGGAACCTTCCCCGATATCTAACTTACCGGCCCTTACAGCTTTCAGCCAAGTATGGATGGTTCCTTCAGGGATTCCTAATTCTTTAGCAGCCTTAGCGCCACCGATTTCTTTGGCAAGCTTTGCTGCCTGTACTTTGTATTCATGGTCATATTTACGTGCCACTTTGAATACCTCCTTATTCTCATGATTCTATTATGAAATCCTTGAGAATAAACTGTCAACTTTTTTTATACCACACCAATTTTTATTTACTGTAACCCGCCTAATGCTTTGCGGTCAAAAAAAGCTATGCTCCGCAAGCGGGATATTCCGGCTATGAATGTGAACTGTCAATACATTTAGCTACTGCTTACATTTCCTTTGCGCCCGTCCGCGTCTTGCGGACGGGCGCATTTTGCTTTTTTCAACTTTTTTCTGAAAAGCGCACTCAAGAGCCATCTCCCGAACGGGTACGGAGCGAAAGGGGCAGAGAGGACAAGCCCTTAACTCCCGTCCTCTACTCCACGCGGGAAGGAGGTGAACTCTATGGAGCTATCTTCTTCCGACAAGGAAAGAATACAACATCAGTACGACGCATTAGCAAAGAAAACTTTGGTCGGCGAAGCGAAAAGCCACCGCCGCACTCTTGCGAAACGCGCAGCACGCGAAGTTACTTTTTCGGATTTGAGCGAAAGCGAACTCGCGCAGCTTTTCACAACGGACGAATACGAAAGCGATTATTTCCGTTTTCAAGTGTCCGGCTTTGATGTACTCGTCAAAAATGAACTGCTTGCCGAAGCCCTTAACGCTTTGCCCGAAAGGAAACGCGACATTATCCTTTTGTCCTACTTCTTGGATATGAGCGACGCGGAAATTGGCGAACTGCTGAATGTTGTACGCACGACGGTTTTCCGGCACAGGAAATCCGCGCTTGCGAAAATCAAACAGTATTTGGAGGGAAAAGCAGATGATGAATACCGTTAGGAAGTCTGAAAATCTGTTGCCGTTCCCTGTCATTTCCGCAGCGGCAAACGGCGACACAACCGCCATGTGCGCGATCTTGAAGCACTACGAGGGTTACATAGCGAAACTTTGTACCCGCACGCTGAAAGACGACGCGGGCAATACCTATTCCTATGTGGACGAGGAAATGCGTAACAGGCTGCAAGTGCGCCTTATTACCCGCACCCTTGCTTTTCATGTAGGATAATCTTTTAGCCCATGCGGGGAGCGTGTCCCCTTTCCACGCTTCCCGTTATGGGCTATTTGTCGTTCCGCAAAAGCATATCCGCTGTTGATGTGCTTTTGCAGGCCGACAAAGCCTATTGTTCTTTGACAAAGAAAGCGGCCTTTGGTGCGCAGCATAACAGGCAAACGGGTACATTCCGTCTGTACCGAGCCAGTCGGCGGGTACGCCATGACAGCTTTTCCCCTACGGGGAAAAGTCGAGCGACAACTACCGCGCCGTAAAACAGGTTTAGCAGCTTGTGGGCGACGACATACAAGGCGGCACAATGATACTCCCGCGTTGAACACCCTCAAAGTATTGCGCGGCGCACCCATAAGCATGGGCCGGGGTGAAACTCCCGTGAGGTTGCAGCTAACAACCGCCCGTTTCAGCCTTATTTCTCATATCGTACAAGCCGGAGCGCATATTCTGTACTATGCCGCTAACCGGGAGGGAAAGAAGATGATTACCAAGTTACAACTTCAACAAATGAGAAATGTTGATATTACACAGGTTGACCGCAGCACTTTGGTTGATATTCGTAATATCCATATTGACAGTTCTTTGCCAGCAGCAAAAAAAATGCAAAGCTACTTGGAGCAGATCGTCAATCCGTATTGTTTTCTTTGCGGCGATACGCCCGTAAGAATACGGTTTGTCGCAGAGGATAGAACGCTAAAGCAATCATTGTGCGATTACTTTTTAAGTCTGAAATAACCGCCGACTTTCCCTAACTCTATGGGTAAGACCTTGTGATTACGGGGCGAAAATGGTATAATTAACTCGTAATTATAGGGGGAAAGGAGGTATAATGCCCCGCATACGCAAAGACAAAATGGCACGCAGTTATGCAGAGCCGTTTTGGAAAATTGGGCTATACATTCGACTATCCAGAGAGGACGACAACGAGGACGAAAGCGAGAGTGTTATCAACCAAGAAAAGATACTCCGCGACTTTGTAGACAGCTATTTTGAGCCGGGAACCTATGTGATTGTAGACGTGTTTGCCGACGACGGATTGACAGGCACCGACACAGCGCGACCAAACTTCAAACGGCTTGAGGGCTGCATTGTCCGAAAAGAAGTAAACTGCATGATTATCAAATCCCTTGCACGCGGTTTCCGCAACCTTGCCGACCAGCAAAAGTTTTTAGAGGAGTTCATACCCATTAACGGTGCAAGGTTTATTTGCACAGGCACACCATTTATTGACACTTACGCAAATCCCCATTCTGCAAGCGGCCTTGAAGTACCTATTAGGGGAATGTTCAACGAGCAGTTTGCCGCGACCACTTCCGAAGAAATCCGCAAAACATTCAAGATGAAACGGGAGCGCGGCGAGTTCATAGGCGCGTTTGCCCCTTACGGCTACAAGAAAGACCCAAACGACAAAAACAGCTTGATTGTAGATGAAGAAGCAGCGGAGGTTGTCAAAAGCATTTACCATTGGTTTGTCAATGAGGGGTACAGTAAAATGGGGATTGCAAAGCGGCTTAACCAAATGGGAGAGCCGAACCCCGAAGCCTATAAGAAGAAAAAAGGCTTTAAGTATAACAACCCTAATTCCGACAAAAACGATGGTTTGTGGTCTGCCAGCACGATTGTAAGGATATTGCAAAATGAAGTTTATACGGGCGTAATGGTGCAAGGCCGTAATCGCGTAATAAGCTACAAAGTACACAAGCAGATCAACGTCCCCGAAGAAGAATGGTTTGTCGTCCCCAACACACACGAAGCGATTATTGACAGGGAAACATTCGAGAAAGCGCAAGCCCTACATAAGCGCGACACAAGGACAGCCCCCGGCAAACAGGAAGTCTATCTCATGTCCGGCTTTGTCCGTTGCGCGGATTGCAAAAAGGCCATGCGGCGCAAAACCGCCCGCGATATTGCCTACTACTCTTGCCGCAGCTACACCGATAAGAAGATTTGCAGCAAACATTCTATCCGGCAAGACAAGTTGGAAAACGCGGTATTGGCAGCGTTGCAAATGCAAATTGCCCTTGTAGATCGGCTTGCAGAAGAAATTGAACGGATTAACAACGCGCCTGTTATCAACCGGGAAAGCAAGAGATTATCCCATTCCTTGAAACAGGCAGAGAAGCAGCTAAAACAGTACAATGACGCTTCCGATAGCTTGTACCTTGATTGGAAAAGCGGTGAGATTACCAAAGAGGAATACCGCCGCTTGAAAGGCAAGATTGCAGAACAGATACAACAGCTTGAAGCGAACATCTCCTATCTGAAAGAGGAAATGCAGGTAATGGCTGATGGTATCGGAACCGACGACCCGTATCTAACCGCCTTTCTGAAATACAAAAACATTCAGAGCCTTAACCGCGGGATTATGGTTGAACTCGTAAAAGCGGTTTGGGTGCATGAGAACGGGGAAATAACGGTTGACTTCAATTTTGCCGACGAGTACCAGCGAATTATTGATTACATCGAGAATAACCACAACGTTATCCGAGTGATTGAGAACAAGGCAATCTAACGGCTTGCCTATTCAACACAAAGGAAAATCTAATGTTGTGCATAAATAAACGGCTCTACATCACCCATTGGCACGGCTTCAAGCACCCGCGCATCGCGCGCTATAATGCGGAGACTGTGTTTGCCCTGAGCGATAAGGAAAAGGACATCATCCAAAGCCACATGTGGCCGCTGACGCCCACCGATATGCCCCATAGCCGGGAGGCCGCGCTGGTCTGCATGGCGGACAAGATGTCGTCCGGCTACGAGACAGTGCTGGAACGCAAGGCACAGCGAAAGGAAAAACAAGAGAGGTAACGATAATGATCGATCAATATACACGCACCCGCGCCCAGCTGGGCACGCCCGCGCTGGACGCATTGCGCAGCGCCCATGTGGCGGTGTTCGGCATCGGCGGTGTGGGGGGACAGGCCGTTGAGGTGCTGGCGCGCAGCGGGGTAGGGGAGCTGAGCCTCTTTGACAGCGACACGGTGGCGCTCTCCAACCTGAATCGTCAGCTGGTGGCGCTGCACTCAACACTCGGCCTGTACAAGGTGGACGCTATGGCTGCCCGCATCGCGGACATCGACCCCACCCTCACCGTACACCCAAACCGGATGTTTTACAACGCCGAGACCGCCGACAGCGTGGATCTGACGCAGTTTGACTATGTGCTGGACTGCATCGACACAGTCAGCGCCAAGCTGCTGCTGATCCGCCGCTGCAAGGAGGCCGGGGTGCCGATCCTGTGCAGCATGGGGGCCGCCAACAAGCTGGACCCCACGGCCTTTAAGGTCGCCGATATTGAAAAAACAGCGGTGGACCCGCTGGCCAAGGTCATCCGCATCGAGTGCCGCAAGCGCCGCCTTGGCAAGGTCAAGGTCGTTTTTTCGGAGGAACCGCCCCTGCCGCCGCTGGCGGAGGAGACACTCGAGACCCCGGTTGCCGCACGCCGCACCGTGCCCGCCAGCAATGCCTTTGTGCCCGCCGCCTGCGGGCTGGTCTGCGGGTCGGAGGTCGTGAAGGATCTGCTGCGCAAGGCGGGGGTCTATCGCGGTCAAAAATAATTTTTGTGCGCCCTGTTTCAGAAAAACGGGGCGTTTTGCATGAAAAACACTACTTTACGCCCCGGTTCTTCTTGACAATTACACCAAAGCAAAGTAAAATTATATATAGGAAATAAAGAGCCAAACGGCAGGTCTGCCCTGTGCGTGGCTCCTTAAAGGGTGTCGCCCACCGGGAACGCCGCTTTTTTACGATATTCAACGTCGCTTAGACGGTTCTGTGTATATTCTGCGTGTAGGGGCATTGTGCGCCTTTTTGGCCGACCTGCCGCGTTTCTTCCTGTAACAATATCATAACGGAAAAGCGTCCCGCTGCGCCGCATCCTCCTATTTTAATAAGGAGTGAAACCAACTATGTCACCAATTTTGATCGTGGTGCTGGTTCTTGTTGCTGCCGCTGTTGCCGGGGCGCTTGGTTTTTACCTCGGCGGTGAAAACCGCAAGCGCACTGCTGAGGCAAAGATCGGCAGCGCTGAGGACGAAGCCAAGCGCATCGTGAACGATGCTATCAAGGCTGCGGAGCAGAAGCGTAAGGAAACCATCATCGAAGCAAAGGACGAAGCCTTTAAACTCAAGAGCGATGCTGACAAGGAGATCAAGGACCGCCGAGCCGAGATCACCCGTCAGGAGCGCCGCATCGACCAGAAGGAAGAGGCCCTCGACAAGCGCACCACCCAGATGGAGCGCAAGGAGGAGGACCTGAAGCGCCGCACCGAGACTGTCGAGGCTCGTCTGGACGAGCTGGAGCAACTCAAGCTGCGCCAGACCGAAAAGCTGGAAACCATCGCGGCCATGTCCAAGGAGGATGCCCGCGCCGTCCTGCTGAAGCAGGTGGATGACGAGCTGACCCATGAAAAGGCGATGAAGATCAGCGCCTATCAGGCAAACATGAAGGACGAGTGCGACAACCTCGCCCGCGAGCTGATCGGTCAGGCCATTGCCCGCTGTGCGGCCGATGCCACGAGCGAGGCCACCGTCAGCGTTGTGCCGCTGCCCAGTGATGAGATGAAGGGCCGTATCATCGGCCGTGAGGGCCGCAACATCCGCGCGCTGGAGACCGCCACCGGCTGCGATTTGATCATTGATGATACGCCGGAGGCCATCACGCTGTCCAGCTTTGACCAGACCCGCCGCGAGGTTGCCCGCATGGCCCTTGAACGCCTGATCGCTGACGGCCGTATTCATCCCGCCCGCATCGAGGAAACCGTTGACAAGTGCCGCCGCGAGCTGGAGATCCAGATGAAGCGCGAGGGCGACAAGGCTGTTATGGAGCTGGGCGTTCACAGCCTGCACCCCGACCTCGTCAAGCTTATCGGCCGCCTGAAATACCGCACCAGCTTCGGCCAGAATGTCCTGAGCCACTCTCTCGAGGTGGCATGGCTGGCCGGTCTGATGGCCGGCGAGCTGGGCGTCAATGTCCAGCTGGCACGCCGCGCAGGTCTGCTGCATGACATCGGCAAGGCCCTTGACCATGAGATCGAGGGCAGCCATGTCCAGATCGGCGTTGACATCTGCAAAAAGTACCGCGAGAACCCGCAGGTCATCCATGCCATCGAGGCGCACCACGGTGATGTCGAGCCCAAGACCACGCTGGCGTTCATCATCATGGCCGCTGATGCGATCTCGGCCGCGCGTCCCGGCGCCCGCCGCGAGAACATGGAAAGCTATATCAAGCGTCTGGAGACACTGGAGGCCCTCTGCAACGGCTTTGAGGGCGTGGAAAGCTCCTACGCTGTGCAGGCCGGCCGCGAGGTCCGCATCCTTGTCCAGCCGGATAAGGTCGGCGATGACGAGGTCATTCTGCTGGCCCGCAATGTCGCAAAGAAGATCGAGAACGAGCTGGATTACCCCGGCCAGATCAAGGTCAGCGTCATCCGCGAAAGCAGAGCAACCGAGTACGCAAAGTAAGGCTTATAACGAGCAAAACAACAGGCAGACCGTCAGAAATGGCGGTCTGCCTGTTTTGCTATACGATGCGGCAGGGGCCGGGCATGCCCGGCCCGCAGGCTTTCCCGCAAGAGGGTGCTTATTTTACAGTGCCGGGCCGCACATGTGCGGCCCCTACTGCATGGCATCGCAAGGCCCGGCGCAGGTTCTCGGACTTAATCTTCCTGCGGCTGGCGCAATGCACCCGGAAGGGATGAATCCCTCCCCTACAAAATAATAAGCCCCCGGCGTAATACCGTACAGCGGCAGGCGTCGGGGGCTAAACTTATTCTATTACAGATGCAGCACTCGATCCTTGATCTCGGCGGTGCGGCCCTGATTCCAGAACTGGGTGCCGATGTAGCCGCAGGTGCGGCGGGCGACATTCAGCTTGTTCTGGTCGCGGTTGTGGCACTTCGGGCACTCCCACACCAGCTTGCCGTCCTCCTGTACGATCTGGATCTCGCCATCGTAGCCGCAGACCTGACAGTAATCACTCTTGGTGTTCAGCTCGGCGTACATGATGTTCTCATAGATGAACTGCATGACCTTGATGACGGCCTCGAGGTTGTCCTGCATGTTGGGCACCTCCACATAGCTGATGGCACCGCCCGGGGACAGCTTCTGGAACTCGCTCTCAAACTTCAGCTTGGTGAAGGCGTCGATCTTTTCCGTCACATGGACATGGTAGGAGTTCGTGATATAGCTGCGGTCGGTGATGCCGGGCACAATGCCGAAGCGCTTCTGCAGGCACTTGGAGAATTTGTAGGTCGTGGATTCCAACGGCGTGCCGTACAGGCTGAAATCAATGTTGTGCTGGCTCTTCCACTTGGCGCAGGCATCGTTCATATGCTGCATGACATGCAGCGCAAAGGGCTTGGCGGCAGGGTCGGTGTGGCTCTTGCCGGTCATATACTTGCAGCACTCATACAGGCCAGCATAGCCCAGACTGATCGTGGAATAGCCACCGTAGAGCAGCTTGTCGATCGGTTCGCCCTTCTTCAGGCGGGCCAATGCGCCGTACTGCCACAGGATGGGCGCGGCATCGCTCAGCGTGCCTTTCAGGCGGTTGTGGCGGCACATCAGGGCCTTATGGCACAGCTCAAGGCGCTCGTCAAACAGCTGCCAGAACTTGTCAAAATCGCCGCCGCTGGACAGTGCCACATCCACCAGATTGATCGTGACAACGCCCTGATTGAAGCGGCCGTAATACTTGGGCTTGCCGTTCTCGTCCAGATAGGGGGTCAGGAAGCTGCGGCAGCCCATGCAGGTAAAGCAATGGCCCTCGCCGTTGGCATCGACCTTGTACTCCAGCATCTTCTTTTCGCTGATATAGTCGGGCACCATCCGCTTGGCGGTGCACTTGGCGGCCAGCTTGGTCAGGTAGTAGTAGGGCTGGCCCTCATAGATATTGTCATTTTCCAGCACATAGATGAGCTTGGGGAAAGCGGGGGTGATCCAGACGCCGGCCTCATTCTTGACGCCCTGATAGCGCTGGCGGAGCATCTCCTCAATGACGATGGCGAGATCCGACTTCAGGCGCTGATTGTCACCGGCCTCGTTCAGGTACATAAAGACCGTGATGAACGGTGCCTGACCGTTGGTGGTCATCAGCGTGACGACCTGATACTGGATCGTCTGCACGCCGCGCTTGATCTCCTCGCGCAGGCGCTTTTCAACGATCTCGGAGAGCTTCTCCTCGCCGGGGTCGATGCCCAGATCCTGCATCTCTGCCTCGACATCGCGGCGGATCTTCTTGCGGCTGATGTCAACAAAGGGGGCCAGATGAGTCAGGCTGATGCTCTGGCCGCCGTACTGGCTGGACGCGACCTGTGCGATGATCTGGGTTGCGATATTGCAGGCGGTGGAGAAGGAATGCGGCTTCTCGATGAGGGTGCCGGAGATGACGGTGCCGTTCTGCAGCATGTCATCAAGGTTGACCAGATCGCAGTTGTGCATGTGCTGGGCATAGTAGTCGGCATCGTGGAAGTGGATGATGCCCTCCTCATGCGCCTTGACGACCTCCGGCGGCAGCAGCATACGCATCGTCAGGTCCTTGCTGACCTCGCCGGCCATATAATCGCGCTGGACGCTGTTGACGGTCGGGTTTTTGTTGGAGTTCTCCTGCTTGACCTCCTCGTTGTTGCACTCGATCAGCGAGAGGATCTTGTCATCGGTCGTGTTGTGGGTGCGCTTGAGACTCTGGACATAGCGATAGGTGATATAGCGGCGCGCGACCTCGTAGGCACCGGTCGCCATAATGGCGTCCTCCACAAGGTCCTGAATCTCCTCAACATTCATGGCGTGGCTGCGGTTATAGCAGACCTCCTGCACATGGTCGCTGATCTCGATGATCTGCTGCTTCGTCAAGCGCTGGGCTTCGGGTACGACCTTATTTGCCTTTGTGATGGCCGAAATGATTTTGGTAATGTCAAAGACAGCCTCGCTGCCGTTGCGCTTGATGATCTTCATGGTAACTCCTCTTTTTGCAATCTATAGACAGGGTGCGTACAGTACAAATCGTATATCTTGTCAAATCGTACTAAGCCCGCTTTGCGAGCAAGACTATCATACCGCACCGGGCTGCAAAAGTCAATCGGCAAAACCACAATATATAGTGGGCGAAGTGTGAAATTTAACAAAATATTCCGTTTTCATCGTTTCATCGTTCAAAAACAAACATGCCAAAAATCAGGCGAAAATTTTAGCTATTTTGGTTGGTTCTACTCTGGATAACGGTATATCGCATAATATTGGCCTGCCATGCAGAAAGTCCCGCTTGAATTGTACCGGATAAACTGGTATACTGGTTGAGGTTTTGGGGTAGTATGCCCCATTACATACAAGATATTGGGTAACACTGTACAAGGCAGGGCAAGGACAGCCCGCAGGAGAACCGCTATGAATTACGCTACGATCAAATATTGTGACATTGCCAACGGCGAGGGCGTGCGCACCAGCCTGTTTGTATCGGGCTGCCGCCGCCACTGCCCCAACTGCTTCAATGCAGTGGCCTGGGACTTTGGCTACGGTGCGCCCTTCACCAAGGAGGTTCGCAACGAGATCCTTGAAAGTCTGGCCCCCGGCTACATCAACGGCCTGTCGCTGCTGGGCGGCGAGCCGTTTGAGCCGGAGAACCAGCGCGAGCTGCTGCCCTTTGTCAAAAATGTCAAGGTGCTGTACCCGAACAAAACGATCTGGTGCTATACCGGCAACAATCTGGAGCATGAGATCTGGCAGCCCGGCCCCGGCCGCTGTGAGGTCACCGATGAGTTCCTGCAGTATATTGATGTGCTGGTGGACGGCGATTTTGTGCAGGATCAGTATGATATTTCGCTGCGGTTCCGCGGTTCAAGCAACCAGAGGCTGATCGACATGAACAAGACCCGCGCAGCGGGCAGGGTGATCCTGTGGCAGGACGACCCGATCTTTGCCGACCACAGCATGTGACGGCTGCCCATTATTATAAATAAGGAGAAGTATAACCAGATCATGAGCTGTCAGGCAAAATCCAAATCTATGACCGAGGGCCCGCTGGCCAAGCAGATCCTGCTCGTCAGTCTGCCGCTGGCACTGTCCAACCTGCTGCAGATCCTTTTCAACATGTCCGATGTTGCCGTGGTGGGCCGCTTTGCGGGCTCGACCGCACTGGGCGCTGTCGGCTCCACCTCCACCTTTGTCACCCTTTTCACCGGCTTTCTCATCGGCCTGAGCAACGGCGTCAATGTCTTGGTCGCGCGGTACTATGGTGCCCGCCACCCCAAGGATGTCAGCAAGACCGTCCATTCGGCGCTGGTAGTCAGCCTGCTCGCCGGTATTTTGCTGCTGGCCGTGGGGCTGTTCGGCTCCCCCGCGCTGCTGCGGCTGCTCAACACGAAGGAGGATCTGCTGCCCGGCGCGATCCTTTACCTGCGGGTCTATTTTCTGGGCATGCCGGCGCTGGCGCTCTACAACTACGGCAATGCGGTGTTCAGCGCCATCGGCGAGACAAAAAAGCCGCTGGCCTACCTGTCCGTGGCCGGTGTGGTCAACATCCTTCTCAACCTGTTTTTTGTCATCATCTGCAAGCTGGATGTGGCCGGTGTCGCGCTTGCCAGTACGATTGCCCAGTGCCTTTCGGCCGGGCTGATCCTGCACGCCCTCACCAAGGTGGAGGACTGCTATGCGCTGGATCTGCACAGCATCCGGCTCGACCTCGGCACGACAAAGCGTATCCTGATGCTGGGCATACCGGCGGGCCTGCAGAACGCGATCTTTGCCATCGCCAACCTGTTTATTCAGGCGGGCGTCAACTCCTTCGATTCTCTGATGGTCAAGGGCAACTCGGCCGCCGCCAACGCCGATGCGATGATCTATGACGCGATGGCGGCCTTCTATATGGCCTGCGCCAGCTTTATGAGCCAGAACTACGGTGCCGGCAAGCTTGACCGGATGCGGAAAAGCTATTTTATCTCGCTGGCCTACTCCTTCGGCGTGGGCCTTCTGCTGGGCGGCGGGCTACTGCTATTCGGCCGCCAGTTCCTGATGCTCTTCACGACCGAGAGCGCCGTCGTCGATGCCGGTATGAAGCGCATTATGGTCATGGGGCTTGCCTACTGCATCTCCGCCTTTATGGACTGCACGATCGCCGCCTCCCGCGGGCTGGGCAAAACCGTTGGCCCGACCGTCATTGTGATTCTGGGCTCCTGTGTGTTCCGCGTGATCTGGGTCTACACGATCTTTGCGCATTTCCACACGATTCCTTCGCTGTATCTGCTGTACCCCTTCTCCTGGCTGCTGACGGCAGCGGCCGAGATCGTCTACTTCATCTTCAGCTATCGGCAGGCGATCCGCATCTTCCATGAGCAGGAGGCCCTTGCACAGCTGTAAAACCACCAAAAAACAGCGAGCGGCCCGCATGGGGGCCGCTCGCTGTTTTTTTATAGGGCTTACTCCCGGTATTTTTCCATCATCGTCTTGAACAGCTCCGCAGCGCCGGGCGGGAAGATTTTCCCATTCTGCGCAGCCTTTGCAAAATAGCGCCGGGCTTGCTATAATAGGCGCAGAAAAGTCGAAGGTCGGCGGCGGAAATAGGGCCGCGGCCTTCAGAAAGCAAAGGTGAAAGCAATGCAGACCTATACCTATGTCTCGAAAGGGAAATTTGAGCGGCGGGAAAAGCCCAAGCCGGTGCTGCAGGATGCGCGCGATGCCATCGTCAGGGTGATACTGGCGAGCATCTGCTCAAGTGATCTGCACATCAAGCACGGCAGCGTGCCCCGCGCCGTACCGGGCATCACGGTCGGTCATGAGATGGTGGGCATCGTTGAGACTGTCGGCGCTGCGGTGACCCATGTAAAACCGGGGGACCGCGTGACGGTCAATGTTGAGACCTTCTGCGGGGAGTGCTTCTTCTGCAAGAAGGGCTATGTGAACAACTGCACCGACAAAAACGGCGGCTGGGCACTTGGCTGCCGCATTGACGGCGGGCAGGCTGAATATGTGCGGGTCCCGTTTGCCGACACCGGGCTGAACAGGATTCCTGACGGCGTGACCGACCGGCAGGCGCTGCTGGTCGGCGATGTTCTTGCCACCGGTTACTGGGCGGCGCGCATCTCTGAGATCACCGAGGAGGACACCGTCCTCATCATCGGCGCCGGGCCTACGGGAATATGCACCCTGCTCTGCGTTATGCTCAAAAAGCCGCAGCGGATCATCGTCTGCGAAAAGGACCCCGGCCGCATCCGCTTTCTGCAGGAACAGTATCCCGAGGTGCTGACGGTCACACCGGAGGGGTGTGCTGCCTTTGTGCAGGCCAACAGCGCACACGGCGGTGCCGATGTGGTTCTGGAGGTCGCGGGCGCATCCTCCACCTTCCGCCTTGCGTGGGAGTGCGCAAGACCCAACGCCATCGTAACGGTGGTCGCGCTGTATGACACGGCGCAGACCCTGCCGCTGCCGGAGATGTACGGCAAAAACCTGACCTTCAAGACGGGCGGTGTCGATGGCTGCGACTGCGAGGAAACGCTGCGCCTCATCGCAGAGGGCAAGCTGAATACCGAGCCGCTCATCACCCACACTTACCCCCTGAGCAGGATCGAGGAGGCCTACGATCTGTTTGAAAACAAGCGGGACGGTGTGATAAAGGTTGCAGTCGAATGTCAAAGCATTGACTGATGCCGCCGCACCGCAAATCAACAACTGTAAAGGAATGACCGTATGACGAATCAGAAAACCCTTTCCAGCGGCGCAGGCCGCTTTGACATCAGCACAGCGGGCCTGCACATTCTGGCTATGACCCTTATGCTGATGGACCACCTCTGGGCCACACTGCTGCCTGCGCAGGAGTGGCTGACCTGTGCAGGCAGACTGGCTTACCCTATCTTTGCCTTTATGGCGGTGGAGGGGTACTTCCACACCCGCAGCTTCCGGAAATACGCACTGCGGATGCTGGTTTTCGCCGTGCTGTCCGAGGTTCCGTTCAATCTGATGTGCGGCGGGACATGGTTTTACCCGGTACACCAGAATGTGATCTGGACGCTGCTGATGGGCCTTTTGGGGGTGCATCTGCTGGAAACGGTGCGCCGAAAGCAGAACCCCGCTCTGTTTGCGGCGGCCGCAGTCGGCGTTATTCTGGCGGGGGCGGTGCTGGGAATCCTCTGCATGGTCGATTACTACGCTGTCGGCGTGCTGACGGTGTTGGTTTTCTACTTCTTCCGTGGTCGGGCATGGTGGTGCCTGGCAGGGCAGCTGCTCGCACTGTACTGGCTCAATGTCGAGATGCTGGGCGGCCTGATGTACCCTGTGCAGCTGTTCGGCGCTTCGTTTGAGATCTGCCAGCAGGGCTTTGCGCTGCTGGCGCTCGTCCCCATCTGGCTGTATCGCGGGCGGCAGGGATACCACAGCCGGTGGTTCCAATATTTCTGCTATGCGTTTTATCCTGTACACATGCTGGTGCTTGCACTGGCTCTGCAGTTCCTGAACCGCTGACACCCCAAATAAGCAGCAAAAACACCCCTCTCAGCATGAACCGCATCCCGTCAAGCGTACAATGAAATAAAATAAGATTTTGCTGCCAAGAGCACTGCTCTTGGCAGATTTTTTACGCAGCAAATGCCATCTGGTACTTTTCCATTGGCGTAACAACCCCAAGATTGCGCTGTAAAGCACTATACAGAAAAAGGGCTTCCGCCAGCAGATGCGGAAGCCCTTTTTGAGAAGGAGAATAGTGAATATCAGTTTTTCATTTCGGCGCGAATCTTATCGTTGGCCTCCTCGACCTTCATGCGGGAGAGGATAAAGGTAATGATGGCGTCCAGCACAAAGGGAATTACGAGGTACATGAGTTTCAGCATATTGATGCAGGATTCCGGCTGCACAGCCAGCGCCTTATCATAATTGCTGAACGCCAGCAGCCAGCCGGTGATGGCGGTGCCGAGACCGCCGCCCAGCTTGACACCGAGCGAGGTGCAGGAGTACATCGTGCCGTCCACGCGCTTGTGCTTCGTCAGCCAAGTGTACTCGGAGCAGGAGGCGATAACGGCATTCATATCGCCCTGCCACGGGCCCTGACCCAGTGCAGCGATGGCCGTGAAGAGCAGCATCATCTTGACATCGCCGGTGCCAGTATAGCCGGCCACAGCAACGAGCGCACGGGCTACGGTAGCAAGGGCATAGCTGCCGACATTCAGCTTGTACATACCGTGCATCTTGGCAACGAGGGTCGGGGTAAAGACCAGTGCGATGATCAAAGGAATGTTGATGGCCCAAGAGAACACGCCGAACAGGTTCTTGTCGCCAAGGATATGAGCAGTGTAGTAGGTACCCATGCTGATCATGGCACCGTAGATCTGCTGCAAAATGTAGGTAACGCAGATCATCAGGTAGTATTTGTTGGAACCCAGCAGCTTGGCAGCTTCGACAAGACCGTACTTCTCGTCTTTCTCGATTTCGGCTTTATCCGTGGTATCGACAAACTCTTCCTCCGGCAACTCCTTGACGGAGAAAACAGAGAGCGTGTTGACGATCAGACCGATCATGGCATAAACGATAGCCACGGTGCGCCATGCTTCGGCAGTGTCGCCCAGTGCGGAGACAGCCAGCAGCGTGACGGACTGGATGGCAAGGCTGGTGGCGAATGCGAACATGAAGCGGTAGGAACCCATCTCGACTCGCTCGGCGCTGTTCTTGGTGACAAGGGCGGTCAGGGCAGAGTAGGCGATGTTGTTGGCGGTGTAGAACACGGCATTCAGCAGAGTGTAGCAGATTAAGAACCATGCGTACTTGGCAAACTCGCTCATGCCCATGGGGATGGCGAAGATGCCGACCAGTGTGATGGCGCAGCCGATGTAGCCGTAGAGCATCCACGGGCGAGCCTTGCCCAGCTTGGAGTGCGTCTTGTCGATCATCGAGCCAAAGAAGATGTCGGTAATGCCGTCAAACAGCTTGGACACAGCAATCAGCGTGCCGACGATGCCGGGATTCAGGCCGACGGTGTCGGTCAGGTAAATCATAACAAACGAGGAGAGGAACGCATAGACCACGTTGCCTGCAACATCGCCGGAGCCGTATCCGACTTTGTTATACCATTTTAAATAGCGTCTTTCCGTGTTTTCAGACATGAGATTTTCTCCATTCTTTTGTGTAGGGGTTATGCTTTTTCAGGAATCAAACGGATGCTGAAATCGAAGGAAGCGTCGTCAAGGCGGTACTGCTCCGCCAGACGCGGCCCGCAGCTGGCAGAGCCGATGCCGTTCTGTGCATAGTCAAGGCAGAGAACGGTGCTGTCACAGGGATGCAGCTCATAGTTGTGCGCCTTTTCAGTCAACTCTTCCTGCGTGTAGTGCGAGGCGTTGAAGCAGAACGGCTTTGCACCGACAGCGGTAAGCTTGATGCCCGCGCCATCCAGTTGGACATAATCGCAATCATAGTGACTGCCGTTCTCCTGCGGGCGAATGTAGTCCTCGTGCTGCTGCCAGATGGTGGAACTGAAGTAGTCGTGGCTGGCAGCATGGTGCTTGTCGCAGTAGCTTTCCATCGGACCCATGCCGAAGTAACTGACGCGGGCCATTTCTTTTGGCAGGAACAGGCGCAGGCCAAAGCGCGGCAGTTCGGGGAATACCGTGTTGCGCTCAGCGTGCAGTGCCAGCGTTACTGCACCGCTGTTGGAAACCGTCCAGCAGACATCCAAATCAAGGAATTTCTGCAAGCTGATCGGTGCAATGCCGACTTTGGCGCGCAGAGTCACACCGCTGTCCGTCACCTGATACTCGGTGCGGTAGGCATTGGTCATACAGTGGTCATAGCGGGCAGCCAGCCAATCCAGCTTCAGCTTGCGGTCATTGTCCGTAGGAGCACGCCAGATGTTGAACTCCATTTCCTTGTCCAACAGGACTGCATCCTCGTACTGCATCGCGGCGAACAGACCCGTCAGCTTATTAAAGTTGTAGGTGAAGTTCTTGCCGCGCAGCGTCAAATGGCGGTCCGTCTCCTGAACAGTGATTGTGCTGTTGGAAGGGGCATCACTCCACATAGCCAAGGTTTTCTGGTTGCGGCTGTCTTCGTTTTCCAGCAGGATTTCATCAAACCCCAGAAGATGATCTTCCGAACGCAAGGGCAGGTCTTTTTTGCAATGGTAGAAGATTTTCAGGAAACACTTGCCTTTGTCGGGAATATGGACGGCCAACGGCAAGGCGCTTTCGCTGTGCGGCGGCAGGGTGAAACCGTCAGGGTAGGGGATGAAGCCGTTGTCGATGACCTTGCCGTCGCAGCTTACCTGATAGGTTAGTGCGGCATACTCAGTCAAATCAACAAAGTCCATGTAGTTATGCAGCGTGAGCATGCCGGATTCCCGGTCGTACTTCACAACACGCGCCGGGCGATAGATGTTCTTGAACTCCAACAGCCCGGTGTGCGGGCGGCGGTCGGGGTAGACCAGACCGTCCATGCAGAAATTGCCGTCATGCGGCCACTCATTGTGGTCGCCGCCGTAATAATAGATGTCGCGGCCGTCGGGCATCTTCCCTTTATAAATACCGTGGTCGCACCATTCCCACAGGAAACCGCCGACCAAGCCGTCATGGCTCTGAATGAACTGGAAGTAATCCTCCAAATCGCCGGGGCCGTTGCCCATGCAGTGGCTGTACTCGCACATGATATAGGGTTTGTCCGGCTCGTTGTCCAGATATTCCTGAATGCTTTCGAGAGAAGGGTACATATTGCTGAACATATCAATGTTCGAGAAATCATATTTACGGTTCTTGCTGCGGTACTGGGCGCTCTCGTAGTGGGTCAGGCGGCGGGGGTCAAAACTCTTTGTCCATGCCAGCGCTTCTTCGAACGTGCAGCCGTAGGCGCTCTCGTTGCCCATCGACCAGATGATGACGCAGGGACGGTTCTTGTCACGCTCCACGCAGAGGCGGGTGCGGTCTACGGTGGCCTCGGTGAACTCCGGGTTGTCTGCGATGGGCTTGTTCCAGTTTTCAACGTGGTTGGGCCAGCTTTCGTTGCCCTCGCAATAGTATTCGGACGCACCGTGGCTCTCGTTGTCGGCTTCATCAATGACAAAGAAGCCGTACTGGTCGCAGAGCTGGTAGAAGTAAGGCACATCCGGGTAATGGCTGGTGCGGATGGCATTGAAGTTGTGCTTTTTAATCATGAGCAGGTCTTTTTTCGTCTGCTCAAAGCCAACAGCATATCCCGTGACGGGGTCGGATTCGTGGCGGTTTACACCGTGGAACTTGATGGACTGGCCGTTGACATAAATCTGGTTGTTGGCAACATGAACCTCACGGATGCCGACACGGTCCGTAATAGTCTCGTTAGGCGTGTCCAACACAAGGGTATATAAGTAGGGCTGCTCTGCATTCCAGAGTGTCGGGTCAACAACGGTGATTTCTGCATGATAGGGGAATGCCGCATCATCCGGTGCTTCCACGGGCGTTACGCTGCCGACCATCGTGCCGGCTGCATCGTAGAGGGTGATGCGGGTGGCAACGGCGGAATCGTAGTAACGCAGGCGGACAGCAACCTCTGCGGTACTGCCGTGGATGTCGGTGGTGATGAAATAGTCCTCGATGCACTGTTCCGGTCGGTGCAGCAGGTAGACATCACGGAAAATGCCGTTCATGCGGAACATATCCTGATCTTCCATGTAACTGCCATCGCACCATTTCAGCACGAGGACCGCCAGATGGTTGGTGCCGTCCTGCAAAAACTTCGTTACATCGAACTCGCTTGTGGAATGGGCGACCTGACTGTACCCGACAAACTGACCGTTGAGCCAGACGTAGAAGCAGGAGGCAACGCCCTCAAAATTCAGAAATGCGCGCGGGGCAGCGGCATCCTTTTGGTAGGTGAAGTCGTAGAGGTAAGCGCCGCAGGGATTCTCTTTGGGAACATACGGCGGATCAGCGGGAAATGGATAACGGATGTTGGTGTACTGGTGGTGGTCGTAACCGTGGTTCTGCCACACGCTGGGGACCGGGATGCTGTCAAAAGCGGAGGCATCATAGCCGACCTCATAGAAAGCATCCTGCAAGTCATAAATACTGGCGTAGTACCGAAATTTCCAGCTTCCGTTCAAAAGCTGGAAGCGATCCGAGGTCTCGCGGTGCTCGACTAAGGCATCGCTGCGCCGGGATGCCGGAATGTAATAGGCACGATTCGGCATGGTACCCACATGCAGCGTGTGCGGGTCCTCGTAATAGTGCGGAATAATCATCCATTCTCCTCCTGTGATTTATACAGTTCTGCTTGCGTTTCGTCTGAAATTATTATACAATTTCTATATACAATAAAACATAAACGGTATTGCACTAAATATGCACAAAATCAATGGCTTTTTGTAAAGTGAAGGTAAAATGGACGAAGCACCTAGCAATATTCACAAAAACAGGAGGGAATTTTTGTGTACATTAACGCTGGATATCTGAACAATTCCCGTACAGATTTCAAAGACAACTCCACGCCGTTGGTGGTGGGCAGCTGTGGCACCTACCGGCTGAAAACGCGCCCCAAACTACCGACTTACTGGCAGAAAGGGCGCAGGGATTACCAGATTTTATATGTGGCAAACGGCAAGACGCATTTCTGGTTTGACGGCAAGGAAGAAATCGTCAGCGCGGGTCATATGGTGCTTTACAAGCCGGAAGAAATCCAAAAATATGTATATTATCTGGAAGATAACCCGGAAGTTTTCTGGATTCACTTCACAGGCAGTGATGTAAAGAACATACTGGAGTATCACGGCATCTCGCTCGATGAGCATGTGTTCTACTGCGGTGTGCTGCCGGATTACAAGGCGTTGTTCCGCAAAATCATTCAGGAGTTGCAGCTGTGCCGCTATGGGTACGAGGACTATATTGCATCGCTGTTCAACGATATTCTGCTGTTGGTGGACCGCCAACAGCATGAACAGAAAAAAACCACCGGCAACGTCCAAGAGCAAATTGAACGCGCGGCGGCTTACTTCAACGAGAACTATAACACAAAGATCAGCATAGACGATTATGCGGAATCCCTGCACATCAGCACCAACTGGTTTATACACAATTTCAAACAGTACGCAGGTATGTCCCCGGCCCAGTACATCCTCTCCTTGCGCATGGTCAACGCCCAAAGCCTGTTGGAGCGGACGACCTACAACATCAAGGAAATTTCCGAAATCGTAGGGTATGAGAACCCGCTGTATTTCAGCAGGGTGTTTAAGAAAGAGATAGGGAAGTCACCGGCGCAGTATAGGAAAGAAATGATCCCTACTGAGGCAGTATAAGGCGCGAGAGATTATCTGCTAATGAATGAGAGTATTATGATTCCGATACGGCGATTGCATTCTTCGGTGCGTATTTTAAGGTGCAGCAGCTGATCGTTATGACAGTAAACGGCTTGATTCAGGGCTGTTTGCCTATTATGCGGTTTAACTACGGTGCGGGAAACAGAGATAGGCTGCACTCCGCTTTCCGATACGGAACCGCTTTGGTCTCCGGTATGATGATACTGGGAACATTGACCGTCAACTTCTTTCCGGCGCAGCTTTTGGAATTATTTACAGCGTCGGAAGCCATGCGCTCCTTTGGAATATCCGCTATGCGAATCATGGCGGCAAGCTATCTGTTTTGCGGTCTCTCTACCATGATTTCCACCTATTTTCAGGCGACAGAAAAAGTAGGTTCCAGCATAGCGATTCAATTATGCAGACAACTGCTTTTCCTTGTTCCTGCCTTATGGTGTCTGAACAAATTATTCCAACTGAACGGAATCTGGCTTGCATTTCCTGTTGCGGAAACCGCCACTATGCTCATTGCTCTCATAATAATGGCATGGCATCGCCACAAAAATATCTTATAACATGTTCCAATGAGGAGAAATGATGAACGATACCATCCCCGCAGTCTGAACTCCAACGGCGGCTGGAACGTGACGTCCTCGCTGTCGTTCCTGAAGATGCCGATCTTGCAATACAGCAGCGAGATTCGCTCTGCCGTGCTGCTGGTACACGGAGAGAAAGCGCACTCCCGCTATTTCAGCGAGACGGCATACAGCAAGCTGACCGGCGATAACAAGGAATTGCTCATCATATTTTGATTTCGATAAAAGACACCTCCTGTAAACAAAAGCGCCGCTATGCAATCTGCACAGCGGCGTTCTTCATTATAAATATTTCGTATAATTTTGTGTTCCGTGGAAGATTCTGTAAATTTCCACGGCATTTCTTGGCTCATCAATTTTGAAGAGAGCCACATATCTTCCAATCAAGAACTTCCTGTATTCTCTCTGCCGAAGCACCTCGTCGCGGGAGTACCCATAAATTGTAGGAGTCTCTTCCAAACGAAGCAGCACTTCACCAAAATCTTTTACAAACGAACGAATTGCCTGCTGAGAGTCGAACTGTCTCTCAAAGTATCGCAAGATTTCTTGGTAATCATCCTCAGCTGCTGGCAGCAAAATGACATTATAACTCATACTTCTTGCCCGTTTCTTTTAGAATATCAGCAAGAGATCGCCCCATTCCAGCTTCGTGCTGTGCTTCAGCCGTTGCCAGCTTTGCGTATACATCATTCATGATTTGTTGGTGCTCATAGGCTTCCATGCTCATGATAACCATATCACCATAACCGTTTTTGGTTACAAAGATAGGTTCTGCTGTTTCATGACAGCGTTGGGAAATTGCGTTGGTGTTCTTTAAATCACGAATCGGAATAATTTCAGGCATAGTCTCAGCTCCTTTCGTGGCTCTATTATACCACAAAAAAGCCGCGCCTGCAACTCACAATCCCATAATTTCCTTGACGATGCGGTCGCAGCCCTTGATGGCTCCTACCAGCACCAGCAGGTTGAACGCCAGTTCTCCGACATAGGTCCAAACGGCGGTGACAACAGATGCGCTGGTATCCACGGCGGGCGGGCTGGACGAGATGGCGGATAAAATAATGCAGGACAACGCAATCACCATGCCCTGCAAACACACACCCGCATAACTGCGGATGAAGTTTTTACCCACACTGCTTGTAGGCTCACACGCGAATGTAGACAGCGGAATCGGCGCAATAGCGGCGTACATGCCCTTACCATAGACCCCGAAATCCATATCCTTCAGCATAGTAGTTACCTCCGCTTTGTATTGGGGAAGGGAACCGCTCCCTTCGATACTTCTATTATAAATCATTGCCTGTCCTATAATTTGTACTTTGAACACATTGCACGAAATTATACAATTCTCTGCTTTGATACAAACAAGCGCTCTCTGCAAATTCACCTCATCTTGAGGATTTGCAGAGAGCGCCTGTTAAATCTACTGTTTTATCACCCGATAATTTTCATCTTTGGGTCTTCAAGTATTATGAATAAGGGATACAAAGGCAAACTGGGAGTTATCAATTTCCCATATCGATAATTTCTTAGTTTGATGTAAATCGCTGTTTTTTAGTTTTTTATCAAATGAAGTACGTCCCGCCTATTTGGTGAAACGGTACATCTTTAGTTTTTTGATAAATGCTTGACTAAATCCAAAGATGATGGTCTATCAGAGAGACTGTTATATATCTTCAAGTTTAAAAAGATAATTTTCAATAATTTTTCAAAAATCAGAATCGACAATTCATGACAAATCACCCCTGAATCGGGGAACGTTTCTCATAGAAAAGAACTACAAAAAATAAGAAAATAAAAACGGAAAACCATTGTCTGTAGTATAAGTATTTGTTATTATGAAGTAAATAGAGGATATTTTACAAAGTAAAGCTTAATCTAGAGAATCTGCCAGTGGCAGGCCTCTGTAGATACCAAGGTATACAAAAGGAGAATGAAAAAATGAAAAAAGAAGACATGTCCTGTATCGACTGCGCAGTAAAAAACTGCAACAAAATGGATAAAACCTATCCGGATTTCTGTCTGACAACACACATGGATGAAGAAGTTCTAAATGAAGCTATGGAATGCTACAATGAAGACGAGAACCGCAAAGTAACAATCGCTGCAGCTGAAGTAGAGTATGAGAATTACTGCAAACATACCCGTGTCGAAGAAATCATGGATTTTGCAAAGAAGATTAATGCGAAAAAGATCGGGATCGCAACCTGTGTCGGATTGTTGAAAGAAAGCCGTATCCTGGCAGATATCCTGCGCAGACATGGCTTTGAGGTGTATGGTGTCGGCTGTAAAGCCGGAACACAGAAGAAGACATCGGTCGGCATCCCGGAATGCTGCGAAGGTGTCGGTGTGAATATGTGTAATCCAATCCTGCAGGCAAAGCTTCTGAACAAGGCGAAGACGGACCTGAATGTTGTGGTCGGACTTTGTGTGGGGCATGACAGTCTGTTTTACAAATATTCCGAGGCACTGACTACGACAGCAGTGACGAAAGACCGTGTATTGGGGCATAATCCGGTGGCGGCGCTTTATACTGCGGATAGTTATTATTCGAAGTTGAAGAAGAGTGAAGAAGAGTAATATTTCTAATTTGGGCGTTTAAAGATACATAAAGATATCCCATTCAAGCATTTCTCTTTTTATCCAACGAAAAAAAGAACACACAACACGCTGTATGTTCTCTTTCTGTAGTTACGTCACACTTACACCAGCAACCTGCTTTCCAATGGGGCTGCTCCGAAAGATGTACATTGTTACAATCTCATTCAGTTCTTGTAACTCATCTTGCTGCAAATAGTTCTTTGCAATAGAAACATCGGCTTTGACTATCTTCCCGTTTGGGGCATTCTTCCATGAGGTCAACCCCATGTGGTCTTTTGTGTGGTCTGCCCGTTGCACAATGACTTCTGCGGCAGTACTGCCATGAACAGCGTAGTGCATTTTATTCTGAACGGTTGCAAAAAAGTCTTTGGTCGTTTTGCTGTCTACCGAGTAATCTACGGCAGTAGCATAAATGTCCGTAATTTTCTGGTAAAAGCGGCGCTCGCTGGCGCGGATTTCCTGTATTTCGGAAACCAAATGGTCGAAGTAATCTTCATCAAAGATTTGCCCATTAATAAGCCGATCCTTATCCAGAACATATCCCTGCCGGGTAAATGTATCCAGCACTTTGGTTGCCCATTGACGGAATTGCGTGGCACGGGTGGAATTGGTGCGGTAACCAACAGCAATAATGGCGGGCAGGGAGTAGAATTTGTAGTGATAGGTCTTGCCATTATCTGCAACTTGTGCAAATTTTGCACAAGTTGTACTTTCGGATAATTCATTTTCCGCAAAAATATTCCGCAGATGTTTGGCAACAACACTGCGGTCAACATCAAACAGTTGTCCGATGCCTTTTTGCGTCAGCCAGACCTCGTGATCCTGAACGCGAACTTCTATGCCATCTGTCTCTGAATCTTTCGTGAAAACAAGAAAATCTGCTGTGCTGTTACGAACATACCGTTCTTTGCCTGCCATCGCTGCTCTCCTTACATCAGTACAATGTAAGAATAGTATATCATGCTTTTCAATAAGAGCAAAGCCCATTTTCACGATTTTCCATACAAATGGACTTATCTCTCATCACGTTCATTTTCTTGTGTATCATGCTGATGTTCCTCTCCCATACATTTGCCATACAATTCTGGTGTGCATTTGAGAGTAATCGGCTTCGGATATAGCTCAAGGAAAATCAGGGGTGAGTGATATTTTTTCTCATATTTTGCAATTTGACTATCCGTCAAACTTATCAGATCTTCACCACCGTCTCCGCATATCAGAAACGGACCTGCGAAGAAATCCGTTGGACCATATAAGCGGTTCGGTAGTATCACCGCATTGCTTCCGCGCAGAAATGCACAACTACATAAACAAAAAAGCAGAGAGTCATCCGTAAGAGGATAACTCTCTGCTTTCTTGTAAAGCCTTTTCTGCACAAGTTTGGTGTCAATGTGGTGTCAAATCAGCCAAACCGGGTTGATAAAAGGCGTGGAATCAATGCTTTTTAGTCGATGGGCTTCATCGTGGGGACTTGCACGATTCGCTCATTTGATAGTTATATCTTGGTTCATCATTGGGACATTACTGCGATACACCGCAAATTGCAGTTTTATCATATTATGTATTATTCTATCACGCTTTCGGCATTTGGTACACGGTTTGGTACATGAACCGCGTGATAAACCGGGATAGACATCGCATCTAATCAGGATAAATATCTATCGAAAAGAGTTGTTAACTAGTTGAGTGCAATGATGATGTAGCACAAAGGGTGGGCTGTCGACTGATGAACTTTGACAAATCAAATCTCATGCAAAAGCACGTTGACAGATTCTTCCATAATCCTAACTATATCAGCAACTTCTTTCACGATAAAATATGTATATGCTCATTGGATATAAGATCTTCAAAATCTCCATCAAATGTATAAAAATCAATATTGTTTGTTACACAGTACTGATAATAGAGATAATCATTTATGTCTACCAAATGCAAATTGCTGATAATGCTATGGATTGGATAATCCGATAAAGGTTTTAACTGTGATAAGGTTTCCACATCCGATATAACTTGCTCACAAAGGGCCTTTGTGTTCTGAAATTCTGGCATATGTCTAAAGTCTTTTAAATTTCCTGCTCCACGCTGCCCTTCCCTTCGCAATCTATTGAATTCGCGTAATTTGCTTTTTTGGACAGCTTGAATAATTTCAACCAATTGTTCTTCACAAGTTACAATTATTTCACCAGAGGTTTGCAATCTTGCCAGTAATGCACTTGCCGCCTGAACGCGACTTGCATCTGCTGGTGATGAAGGAAGCGCTGTAGCACAAACCTCCAACCATACACATGTATCTAAAAAAGTCATTCTTCGTTCAAATCCTCTCTCTTCAAAAGCGCACCTTCTTTCACAAGGCGGATTTTCTCAATAATAGCGCTGTTGGCATTGCGGATTTGTACTTTTGACATAATATCGTCACCGTAGTTGAGTATCATATCACCGATCACAGGATTTAAGAACGCCGTAATCACAAAGTCTATCCCAGAAAAATCCAAGATGATTGTATTATCAGTAATTCCATTTTCATTTATGCTACAAGAAATTGTATCAAAGCATCTCTTACCGTCCTCATAAGAAATTGCAGATGCTCCATTTGCATAATCTCTTATATAAATTACCATAGCAACCTCCCAATTGATATGATGTGACAACACATGCTATTTTATAGCTGATCCAATGAAATCGCTTCGATACTTTCTCCCGTTGGATCCAAAAACACCATTTTATCAAAATTAAATAGCTTGATTTTAAATGTAACATTTGTTCCACTTAAGTATCCGCGAGACATATCTGTTATTTGGGAACCATCACTCTTTAACATATAGTAAGCATTTCCAGAAAAGATGCACAATTCTCCGTTAACCTTTTGCAAATACTCTATTAGAGTTGGTAGTCCATATCCTCCAGATCCCTCGCGTGTTGTATTTCCCTTTTGAATTGCCCAACTTAACGCTTCCTTTGGATCTATATTCTTTGAGACTCTTTTTCTCAAGAAATAATCATGCACATTTTCAATAATAGTTTTACCATAATCAATAATATTTACACAAAGCGTAAAGGAATTTTCCTCATACAAAACATCGTACATTAAAAACACACGTTCTTGTGCGCTATGGTTATAAGAGTTAGAAACGATCTCACCAATGACTGTTGTAAAATACTCTTTTAGTACATCGGGATTTGCCGAAAGATTGTATGATACCATAAAATTGGATATTTCATGCAACGCCATTTCGACATCTTTATCTGAATCAAAATAGTAGATATTTAAGTTAGGAGACTTAATTAAATCTTCAATTTTTTCGGTAGAAACGAATTTCCCGTGCGTCGGATGAACCGTAGATATAACTCTCTGCGACAAATTCTTATGCCAGAGTATCTTAACATCCTTTACAGATTTTGCCAAATGTCCTATACTACAATAAAGATACGCAAGTACAAGCTTATCATAGTTTGGTGCTTTTTTCGTCCTTGCATGAGATAAGAACCTGCGTACAATCCTTTCGAGTAACCACTGCATCAAACAATCCCACAATATCGTCAAGAAATGTTCGATCAAAAGTGATTTCTAAAGGAATAGAGACATATAACCGATGGTCTTCCGCAAAATAGTTATAGACAAACATCTTTTTTCCTCAGTATACTAAAGCAGTATATACTATTATAGTATACAAAATTCACTTTCAAAATGCAATATTATTTTGTGTGAAATTATTAGATGTGTTAAACTATGCTTAGGAATAGGGACAGAAAGTGCCGGAGCGGTAATCCTGTGAATACCGCTCCGGCATATACATTATTTACATAATCTTGATTTTTCCGTTCAGATTTGCCATTGCCTGCTGCTTCTTTTCCTTGGTGGCTTCGGCGTAAATGTTCATTGTGGTGGTGATGTCTGCGTGGCCCATGATGTCCTGAATGACTTTTAGGTTCGTTTCATTTTCGCAGAATCGGGTACAGAATGTATGGCGTAAATTGTGTACGGAAAAGTGGCGGATCAGCATCGGCTGTCGCCCTTCTGCGCGGGCCTGCTCTGTTTCCTGTTTGTTGTAGCCTTTGTACATCCGCTCGATGACGCGGTTGATGGTATGCGGGTTGCATACGTTTCCAAAGCGGTTTGTTAGGATGAACCCGGAGTAACCATCGATTTCATCGTGGGCATCCCCGACAAGCACCTGCCAGTTTTTAAGTTGAACCAGAGCATCGTAGACCTCATCCATCATGGGAATTTCTCGGATGCCCGCTTCGGTTTTGGGGGTGGTTATGTGGTACTCTACCCGGCCATCGTCTTGCAGACGGTAAATCAGTGTGTGATTGATGTTGATGATGCGCTGCTTAAAATCACAATTGTATTCATTAGCCTATGCGGTCAAGTCATCTTATAAGGCGGTATCTTTGCAAGAAGAAATCCATGACTTCGCAGTTTACCCGCTGGAAGGTATCTGGACAAAAATAAATGGGGATTACCTTGACAAAGCAAAACTGGAATATACCATTATGATTCGACAGCCAGATTTCATCAGCGAAGAAATGGTAAATGAAGCGTTGGGCATGGTCAGAATAAAGAAGCCTAACCCCTTGCTTGAAGAAATTCATTTTGAAACGATGCAGAACGGACTGTGTGTAGAAGTTCTCCATGTTGGTGCTTTTGACGATGAACCCGTATCTTTTGAAAAAATGGATCAATTTTCAGCAGCACATGGTTTGCGGCGTTCAGAGAACTATCACAGAGAAATATATTTAAGCAACGCAAACCGTGTTGAAAAAAGCAAGCTAAAGACGATTTTACGCTATTCAGTTGAACAGATTCCTGCGGGGAGAGTGTAATGCACATTGTCGAGGCTAAAGGAATTTTATCTGCAAAGAATGGAATGAATTTATATCGGGGATGCTCGCACGGTTGTATATACTGCGATTCAAGAAGTAGTGTCTATCACATGGATCACGATTTTGAGGATATAGAAATCAAAGGAAATGCCATTGAATTATTAGAAGCCGCCCTGAAACGAAAACGCTCAAAATGTATGCTTGGAACAGGTTCAATGACAGATCCGTATATTCCTATCGAGCGCAAAATTGGAAATGTGAGAAAAGCACTGGAGCTGGCAGAACGGTATGGTTATGGTTTTTCCCTGATAACAAAGTCAGACTTGATATTGCGTGATTTAGATTTACTAAAATCAATCAATGAAAAAACAAAATGCGTCATACAAATGACGCTGACTACATATGATGAGGGACTATGCAAGAAGATAGAACCAAATGTATGCACAACAAAAGCACGGTTTGAAGTTCTAAAAGAATTGCGTCGCATAGGGATTCCAACCGTTGTGTGGCTCTGTCCTATTTTGCCGTTTATCAATGATACAGAGGAAAATATCAAAGGTATTTTGAACTACTGCTCTGAAGCCGAAGTCTATGGCATCATTTGTTTTGGAATGGGATTAACGCTTCGGGAAGGAAGTCGAGAGTATTTTTTTAGGCAGTTAGACCATCTATTTCCGGGAATGAAAGAAAAGTATTTGCAGACCTATGGTATGCAATATCAAATTGTAAGCAACAAGAATGATGAACTTATGCAGTTATTTCATCATACTTGCGAGAAGAACGGAATTGTGCATGATAACAGGAAAATTTTTGAATACTTGAGCACATTTGAAACGAAATGCGACAACGTTCAGTTGAGTTTATTTGATAAGGATTTCGCAGGCAAGTCGCCCAACGGCATATAAAAAAAACCGTTGTATTGGCGACTGAGTTCTTGCGGGCTCGTCAAAATATAAGTGGCCTAACGGCGGTTTGAAATGAAATCAAGCCGCCGTTTTCCTTTTGAAAAAATGGATTTACGGAGGGTGTGATAAAGTCGCCCTTTTTTAAGGATATGGCGGTGTCCGAGGAGGTATCGCCGTGTCCTTTTTGCCTTTTTGCAGTATCCATGATCTACACCAGTTAAAAAAAGCGTAGCTCCCCCTCCGGGATATTCTAACCACGAAGGTACAATATATCAGTACTATTCAGATAATACATTTTCATGCGCCCGAGCGGCTTCATGCCGCCCGGGCGTTTTTGCGTCTATATGGAGCCTCGGGCCAACTTGGCCCGAAGTCCGGCCCCGGTGCCGCTCTCCGCCGCCTTCCGTTTCGGCTACCTGTCAACACCAATCACCGAAACGGAGGTACACAATGAAGGAAATCAATTTGCGGGAATTTTACCCGTGGTATATGGAAGATGTTATGGTCGAAGTCACGGAAGAAGTTGCAGAAGAACTGCTGGCGGGTCAGAGGTACATCAAGGCCAGCCGCCGTCGTATCTATCGTAATAAGGCGCACTACTCGCTGGATGCCGAGGATGGCATTGAGTATTCTGCCTGCTTCTCTAACCCTTCTCCGCAAGAACTGATCGAGCGCATGGAACGCTTTGAACATATCTGCCATGCGCTGAATAGTCTGCCTGACGCACAGGGCCAGCGGGTGTTTGAGCACTATCTGCTGAACCACTCGGTCAAAGCGATTGCTGCCGCCGAAGGTGTGACGGAAAGGGCCATCAACGCCGCCATCCAGCGTGGCTTGGAGAACATGAAAAAATATTTGGAAAAAGTTCTGTGAGCCTATTCCTTTTCCCATTCTAACTGACACGGTTAATGAGAGGATGAACCTTCCTCACACAACTGAATAGCGGGGAACTCGGAGTGCCTGGCAAGGAGCCAAGCAACAGGTACGCCAAGACTTTTCCATAAGGAAAACGAGCGACAACTACTCATGCCGCAGGTGGGGACAAGCCATCTCCACGGCCACGATCTGCAACGGGCCGCAAGGAATAAGTTGGCAACTTATTCGCTCCGATTTGCCGCACAATCCAGCGGGGACGCTGACGGAAAAAACAGTTGTCTTGTGACAGGCCAAACATATAGCGTCAGCGTCCCCAGCTTTATAAGAAAGAAGGTCTTGACCATGAATGAGGAATGGAGCAACGACGCCTGCCGTGGCTATGTTATCAAAGCCATGGAAAACTGTGGGTTCCATGCAAAGGACATTCATCAGGTGCTCGTTGAGCTTTATGAAGTCTTTGACTTCTGCGCTGTTGAGGAGGCGGCGCACTACTACGAAAATTGGCAATACTGACCTCGGGCCAAGTTGGCCCGAGGTGTGGAGAAGAACGAAAGGACAGCACTCTTTGCCGGGTGCTGTCCTTTCGCTTTTCCCCACTGGGACAATGCGGGAAATGCTGGCAGTCAACCAACTACGCAAAGGAGGCTTCAATGGTACAATCCGTTACTTATCAGAGTGAAACCAAAACCGTCCATTTTCAGGGGAAAAGCATTGTGCTGGAAAGTCTTACGCCGGTACTCTCTCCGAAGGAAAAGGAAAAGCGAAAAAAGGAGATTGAACGCTGTCTTTATGAGGTGTTCAGCAAGTACAGAAGGGCCAGCGATACCCCGGCCTGACCATCGACAACATTGTCCTTCGGGGCTATCAATGGTATAATATACTTGTAGGTTGGTAGCTCCATTCCACAGGAAAGGAGCCCAACATGAATATCAGAGAAGATGTAATTTATGCAAGACAATCCGTAGACCGCAAGGACAGTATCAGCATTGAGAGCCAGATTGATTTCTGCAAGTATGAGTTGAAAGGCGGCAGTTGCCGGGTTTTCAAAGACAAGGGTTATTCCGGCAAGAATACCGACAGGCCCGAGTTTCAAAAGCTCCTTGGTGAGATACGCAAGGGCAAGGTTCGCCGGGTAGTTGTCTACAAACTGGACAGAATAAGCCGCTCCATTTTGGACTTTGCGAATATGATGGAGCTATTTCAGGAATACGATGTGGAGTTTGTTTCTTCCACAGAGAAGTTCGATACCTCGACCCCCATGGGCCGGGCCATGCTGAATATCTGTATCGTATTCGCCCAGCTTGAACGTGAAACAATTCAGAAGCGTGTCACAGACGCTTATTACTCCCGGTGCCTGAAAGGCTTTCACATGAGCGGTCAAGCTCCCTATGGCTTCGACTTGGAGCCGACGGTGGTTGAAAATATCCGCACAAAGATGATGGTAGCCGACCCCATAGCCGCAAGCCATGTACGCCTGATGTTTGAAATGTACGCCGAGCCCGAGACTTCCTTTGGAGATATTACCCGGTATTTTGAGGAACGGGGTATCAAAGTATATGGGAAGTCATTGACCCGTTCCTACTTATCCCAGCTTTTACGCAACCCCGTCTATGCACAGGCTGACTTGGAAATGTACGAGTTTTTCAAAAGTCAGGGTACGGTGGTAGTCAATGACGCCGCCGACTTCGCCGGGACAAATGGCTGCTACCTCTATCAAGGCCGGGATGTGAAGGAAGACAAGGACAAGAGCCTGAAAGACCAGATCCTTGTGATTGCGCCCCATGAAGGCTTTGTATCTGCTGATGTTTGGCTGAGGTGTCGTAAGAAGTTGATGACAAACACCACCTTCCAGAATGGCCGCAAGGCCCGTAACACTTGGCTGGCCGGGAAAATCAAATGCGGGAAATGCGGGTATGCACTCAAAACGACCCACAATCCCTCTGGTTATGAATATCTCCGCTGTTCCAAGCGGGCCGACCACAAGGGCTGTCCGGGGTGCGGCACTCTCCGCAAGACGGAGTTTGAACAGTTCATTTTTACCGCCATGGGAGAAAAGTTCCGGGAGTTCAAGCTACTGCGGGGCGGCGAGGAAAAGGCAAACCCGAAAATCACCGCCTATCAGGTGGAGCTTGCACAGGTAGAGGCCGAGATTGAAAAACTGCTTGATACGCTGACCGGGGCCAACGCCACCTTGCTGGCCTACGCCAACAAGAAAATCGAGGATTTGGACAACCGCCGCAAAACGCTGTCCAAGGCGATAGCTGACTTGTCCGTTGAAACGCTGTCCTCCCAGCAGATTGAATTGCTGGCCGGGTATCTGGACGATTGGGAGAATATCAGCTTTGAGGACAAACGAAAAGCCGCTGACGGCCTGATTTCTTCAATCAGCGCAACCAGCGACTATGTAAAGATAGAGTGGAAAATCTGACACTCTTTCCACTCTATCAAACCACTTGTTTCTTTATACTGCTTGTAGCCCCTTGTACACCGTTGCTTCTTATGATTGATGATCAAAAATAGGCTAGTAATCAGAAGTAAGGCCAATGAAAATATAAACGTCTTATATCGCTCCCCTCTAAAACGCTATCATACCCGGTATCGTAACACGCAGCATCTGATAAGTCAATCTTTTTTATGGAATTTATTTAGAAATTTGTTGAGAAATGGCTCAAAACTGGAAATGTCTACAAAACTTGGGAGTAGAAATTAGGAACAGCACGTGCTATCCTAATTTTAAACCACAGCAATATGGTGATCACTGGATATGCTGTATTAAAAAAACTAAAACAAGGAGAGACAAAATGAGTAAGAAAATCTTAGCACTGATTCTGAGTATCGTCATGATACTCGCCTGTCTAAGCGGTTGTAGCAGAACACAGCCATCCGACACAACCGAGCAGCCTTCGAACAGCGACCCTCAGCAGACCACAAAGACTACTACGGAGCCATCCACCTCTTCCGGAGATCCCACTGTCATTACCATATGGGACGGCAATGCCCACCAGAAGGCGTTTTTAACGGAGAAGGTTGCAGCGTGGAATGAGTCCATCGGCAAAAAACTGAATGTTCAGATTGAATATGTTTTTCAAGACGGTATGAGCGATAAGCTGACGGTCGCTTACGAAACCGGAACTGAGCCGGATATTTTTTATGAGCTGAATTACAATGCAAGAGTGCAGCGCAATGAAGTGTGCGCTATGGAAGATATTCCGGGAACAGAAGCAATCATTGAAAAGTACGGCCATTATGGAATTCCCACGCAGACCATCATCGGCGGCAAGACCTATTCCGTTTACAGTACAACTACCACCTACGGTATGGTCTACAACAGGGATATGTTCCGTGCGGCTGGTTTGGTAGACGAGAATGGTGAGCCCACTCCTCCCGAAACCTGGGATGAGTACGTGGAATACTGCCGGACCCTGACCAATCCTGCCAAGAAGGAATACGGTATCATCATTGACGGTAAAGACTCTTGGTGGTATGGCAACTACATCGGCTATGAAGCTTCTACCACCGATGGATTTAACAACTCTTGGAATATGCACGTGATGCAAAGGATTTTGCAGAGAGAATCGGTGCCAGAAAGGCTGTTCCTATTCACTGGGGAATGTTTGACGAAATAGACCCTAAGATATTCAAATTTGAAGGATCTGTAATCCCCCACATATATAAAGAGATAACCGATGTATAAGCAATCATATTGATGGGCAAATGCTTGTGGGCTACTGCACGAAGATGGGGCGCAGTTTCGACCCGGTTTTGATTTTTTTCTCTGTCAGCGTACAAAACAACGACCAGCTGAATTCCGTGGTATCGTTGAACAGCGGTATTGATTTTTATATTAAGAGCCGTGATAACGGGAAGATTTTGCTTTCGCTACAAGACTCACCAGCGTCAACAAGCACCACAGGCGTATATACAAGCGATAGCGGCACATTTCCACTGACCTATGAGATTCGTGTCACTTCCGATTCACTGCGTGACAGCCTTACCGCTTTTTACTCAACAATGCAGTTTCTGTGGTTTACAACGATTCCGTTTTTGCTGATTCTAACCTTGCTGGCCATCTTCCTTGCCTACAAACCGGTGCGATTGCTTGTCAAGGAAATGGAACCCACTGAGGAATCCGGCGGCAGCGAGTTTGATATTATCCGCAACTCCATCAGCGAGAAAAACACGAAAATCAGTGAACAGGCAGACCAAATGGAAAGTCTGCTTGTTGACCACCTTGTAGATGGCGGCCACAATTCCAAGCATCATTTGGCCGAACTGGGCATCAGCACCGAGCAAACGCCTTACTATTGTGTATATCTGATTGAGGGCAGCACTTTCCTTGCCGGAGAGATGAAGCAACTTTCCAAAGCCGCACAGAAATTCTTTGGGTTGCAAATGTTTATCACCGAGACGGAGGACGATACCCGCCGTATTGCTGTTGCTTTTTTGAAAGAGGAAAATAGCGAAGCGGTGCGCCTGTGGGCTTTGCAATGGTTGCGCGAGCAATACGCTGCCGAGTATACCATTAAAGCCGGAAAAGTCGTCACCGATCTGGATGAAATTCGTGCCAGCTTTATTTCCTGCTATCGGCAAAATGATGGACTTGCCGATATGAACCAGGTCCAAAAAGATTTGAAGTCTTTGGAGCAAAAAGAGGAACGTCGCAAAAAGCAGCAGGAGGACATCCTCAATTATTTGGAAAAACACTATGCCGACCCGGATTTGAGCCGACTCCAAGTTGCAGAAGCCTTTGAGATGTCCACCAGCACCCTGAGCCGCCTGTTCAAAAACCAAATCGGCGTTGGCTTTTCTGAGTACGTCAATGAAAAGCGCATTGAACGTGCCAAGGATTTGCTGCTGACAACCTCTGCCTCAACCCGCGAAATCGCAGAACAAGTCGGTTTACCCAATTACAACTATTTCCTACGTCTATTCAAAAGTACAGTTGGCGTATCTCCAACCGTATTTCGCCAAAATACAAAAAAGGCCGGGGAAATTTGTGAAACATCCGATAAAGGAGAACTTGTATGAAACCCTGCTATATTACGCACACTCATCCGCAAGCCTTAGCAGAAAATTGCATTATCGGTCCGCATTACCGTATCACGCTGCTTACAGATAAGCTTGTCCGCTTTGAGTACAATGCCCAGAACAAGTTTGAGGACCGCCCTACGCAAATCGTTATGAACCGCGATTTTCCGGCAGTTTCTTATACCGTAGAACACACGGCAGACGGTCTCGTTGTGCGCACTGATCGTCTGCGCATTGTCTATGACGAAAAGCCGTTTTCTCCCAATGGATTGTCCGTAGCGCTTGTCGGCTACGAGAACGCTCACACCGGCAACTGGTACTATGGTGATACTGTCCACGACTTGAAAGGCACCGTACGCACGCTGGATGCGGTGGATGGTGATAATGTTGAACTGGGCCACGGCTTGATCTCAACGGAGGGTTATGCGGTGCTGGATGACAGCACAAGCCTTGTCCTGCAGGATGATGGCTGGGTGGAATCCCGCAGCGGCGGAGAAGATTTCTATTTCTTTGGCTATGGCCGGGATTATTTGGAAGCCATTCAAGACTTTTATCATTTGTCCGGTCATGCTCCCATGCTGCCGCGCTATGCGCTGGGTAACTGGTGGAGCCGCTTTTATCCTTACACCGAAGAAACCTATCTCAGCTTGATGGAGCGTTTTCACAACGAAAACCTGCCCTTCTCTGTGGCGGTTATCGATATGGACTGGCATATTGTCGACATTGACCCTAAATATGGCAATGGTTGGACAGGCTTTACATGGAACAAGAAGCTTTTTCCGAAACCGGAACGTTTTCTTTCCGAGCTGCATCGGCGCGGCATGAAAGTTACCTTAAATGTCCACCCCGCAGACGGCATCCGCGCCTATGAAGATGCCTACACCAAAATTGCCGAAGATATGGGTGTTGATCTCGAAAGTGGCCATGCTGTAGAATTTGACCCTGCCGACCCTAAATTCCTGCAAAACTATTACGCCGATGTTCTTCGCCCTCTTGAGGATGAGGGGGTTGACTTCTGGTGGGTCGATTGGCAGCAGGGGACGCACACCCGCATTGCTGGGTTAGACCCGCTATGGATGCTGAACCACTACGGATTTTTGGATAACGGCCAAGGCGGCAAGCGCCCCATGGCGTTTTCCCGTTATGGCGGCCCCGGCAGTCATCGGTATCCCGTCGGTTTTTCCGGCGATACAATCGTCACATGGGATTCACTGCGTTTCCAGCCGTATTTTACAGCTACTTCCAGCAATATCGGGTATTGCTGGTGGAGCCACGACATCGGCGGCCATATGCTGGGCATAAAAGACGATGAAATGATGGCTCGTTGGACACAGTACGGTATTTTTTCTCCGATTATGCGTCTGCATAGCGTGTATAGCGAATTCTGCGGCAAAGAGCCCTGGCGCTATAAAAAGGAAACAGAGAAAGTAGTGGGCGATGCCCTGCGTTTCCGCCACAAAATGCTGCCGTACCTCTATACCATGAACCACCGCTGCTATGCCGAGGGGATTCCCCTTGTACTGCCTCTGTACTATATTGAGCAGAATCGAGCCGAAAGCTATGAGCATCCCAATGAATATTACTTTGGCAGCGATTTGCTGGTTCTGCCGGTAACCTCCCCGCGCTTGTCGGGATTGAATGTTGCTAAAGAAAAACTCTATCTGCCCGATGGCGTTTGGTACGACATCTTCACAAAGCGTGTATATCGCGGAAACCGTGAATTGGATATCTATCGCCCGCTGGATAAGATTCCTGTGTTTGCCAAGGCTGGTACGATTTTGCCGTTGACCGATGAAATTGACCCCGCCACGATTTCACAGAATCCGAAGCAGCTTCATGTTTGCGTATATTTGGGCGCGGATGGCACGTTCACACTGTACGAGGACGACAACGAAACGACTGCTTACGAGACACAGCCCGGTGTGCGCACAACTATGCAGCTCTGCGGTGAAAGCTTTACCATTCATGCTGCACAGGGTCAGACCGAACTTTTGCCCTCTGTACGCCAGTACACTTTGGAATTTAACGGCTGCGCTGATTTAAGTGATAAGGTCACTGTGCGTGTCGATGGCAAAGCCATCCCCTTTACTGCGTCCTATGAACCTGTCGGCCATGTATTCACGGTTACAGTTTCGGACATTCCCGTGACGGAAAATCTGCTGGTGAGCCTTGGCAGCGATGCCGTCTGCATTAGCAACGATGTGCAAAGCGAAATTTTCGCTTTCTTGGATCAGGCTGAAATTCAATTTATCTGGAAAGATCAGATTTTCAATCTCGTCAAGAATACACCCGACAAACTTTTGCTGCTCAGCAAGCTGTCCACACTGGAACTGCCCGCTGACCTTTACCGTGCATTGGTCGAGCTTATCACAGCCTATTAAGGGGAGATTCCATGCAAGTCAAAACTTTTTCACTAAAAGACGGGGCAACTTTGACTGCCTATCTGCATATCCCAGTGAATAAATGACCTTTACGTTCTGCACAGCCCGTCCAGCAGTGATTGTTTGCCCCGGTGGCGCTTATACGTCCTTGTCTGACCGAGAAGCTGACCCCCCGGCGCTTGAATTTTTGAATATGGGGTTCCAATCATTCATTCTGCGGTATCATGTTGGAGCAGAGGCACGGCACAAGCAGCCCCTACTAAAGGATCTGGCATAAGCAGTACTGTACCTTCGCGCTCACGCTGGAGCGCTACATATTGATGTAAACAAAATTGCGGTTCTCGGTTTTTCTGCCGGAGCGCATTTGGCCGCTTCCCTCGGCGTTCATTGGAATGACCCAGTCATCACGGCAGCTTGTGATGTAACGGAGTCGAGCCTACTCCGCCCTAATGCAATGATTTTGGGGTATCCCGTTATCACTGCCTACCAGTTTGCACATCAAGGCAGTATCGAAACCGTAAGCGCAGATTGTAGTGAGCCCTTAGACTATTGGAGTCTGGAGCGTTGTGTTACGCCACAAACACCGCCGACCTTTTTATGGCACACCATGAATGACCCCTGCGTACCTATGGAAAACAGCTTACTCTTTGCACAGGCGCTACACGCTACAAATGTTCCGGCTGAATGCCACATCTTCCCAGGCGGACCACATGGCATGACGACCTGTACCCAAGAGGTTGATACCCCTTCCGTTCATACCCGCCAATGGCTGATTTTGTGTGAAATGTGGTTGAAAGAGCTTTTCGGGCACTAACCTTTCATTTTGTGTTTACTATTTCCAACGGATTGACGCGAACGCCGTTCTGCATCACTTCAAAATGAAGATGGAAACCCGTGCTGTCGCCGGTGCTGCCTACATACCCAATAACCTGCCCTGCCGTTACCGCTTCACCTGCGGTAACGGCAGTTTGCGTCATGTGGGCGTACCGCGTTGAAAGACCTGCGCCGTTATCCAGCAGAACCTGATTGCCGTAGCTGTCGTTCCAGCCGGAGATAACGACCGTGCCGCTGTGGGCGGCGAGAATCGACGTACCCTCCGGCGCAGGAATATCCGTGCCGCGACGGCCGGGGTTGCCGTAAGCATCAGATTCACCGGAGTTGCAGGAAATATAGGTGTGGCCGGGCAGCGGCCAGACTAACTCGCCGTCCTCGATAATGCCGATATGCACAAGCTGGCAATGGCTGAAATTGAAAGACTCGGCAGAGATGCGTCGATTCCGTATTATTATGTAGGGGATTGGACGCACACGAACGATTACGGTGCTTACCGTGCAGCTGGATACGCAGCATGGGAACTTAAGCGAATGGGCAATATCTTTGCAGTGTATAAGCCTCTTGCCGATGCGGTGAATGCTGCGCAGGACAAGTGGCTGCCCATTCCCGCCCTGCTGCTGGAAAAGCCGGCACGGTTGCAGCATATTCCCGACCCCCATGCCGCAGATAACGGCGAGGCTGCCCAAGATCACCAAGCCGAAAAAGACGGCGGCGATTCACCGGCAAGACCGCTGGATGCAGTGAAAAATGCGAAAGAAAATCAGTAAGGAGGCATACCAAATGAAAGCAAAAACCAACCGTATATTGGCGTTTCGGCAGAAAGCTATGCATCTAATTCCGCCGTTGAATCGGAAGGGTACAGCGAAATCAAAGAAGCTGCCGGTAACGCGGAAATGAAAGCCTTAGGCGAAAGTATCCGCGCAGGGTCGGTAGCTACCGTAAAAACACCACAGCCGAAGCAACTACAGGAACCGTGTACTATATTTCCAATGATGGTGACGACGCAAACAGCGGTACATCGGCTGACGCGCCTTGGCAGAGCATTCAAAAAGTTAATGTATGTGAGCAATGCCAGAAAGAGGGGAGAGACTGAAATTGCAACGCCGGAAATGGCAACCGAATTTTAATCGCATTTCCTTTCGGTAAAGAGGTGCAGGCGGGAGATTATCCTGCCCACGCTTCTTTGCCTATTCAAAGAAAGTCATTGCATCCGTGCGGCTTCCGTCGATGCGCACTTCCAGATGCAGATGATTGCCCGTGACCCGCCCGGTGTGACCCACATAGCCGATGACCTCTCCCGACTGCACCTGCAGACCGGTGGTGACACAAATGCGGGAGCAGTGGGCGTACAGTGTTTCCAGCCCGCCGCCGTGGTCGATTTGAATGTAATAACCGTAGCTGCCGCCCCAACTGTCAAGACCGTTGGCAACGGTGACGATGCCATCTGCAGCGGCGAGGATCGGCGTACCCTCGGCGCAGGCAATGTCGGTGCCGGTGTGGGAGCTGACTTCGCCGGTAATGGGATCCACTCGGTGACCAAATTGAGAAGTAATCGTACCCGCCACTGGCAGCGGCCATTGCAGGGTGCCTGTCGGGATGCGGGTGCTGTCCGGGTTCATAAGTTTTCCCCCGCCCTGCTCAAAGCCGCCGAGCAATTCTGCCCACAGTTCCTCATACTGCGGGTCTTGTAAAAGTTGCAGATAGGTGTTCTGACGGGTGGTGAAATGATAATCTGCCGCCATCTCATCGGGTGTTTTGTGGGTCAGCTCAATAACAAGGACGGTTTCAGTTATCTCTGTGGTGGTCGGGTTTCCGTCCTCATCGGTGGTTTCTATTGTGGTAGTCTCCGGGTGGGTGGAACAATCCACCGCATTCATCGCCCACATAGTTTCCCGCAGTTTATCTACCTGCTCCTCTGTCAGTGCCGCAACGGGTGCGCCTTGTTCATTTCCTGAAACATACGAAGAAAAGACCGCCAGGACATCTTGCCAACGAATGTAGTACACGTCATCGTTGGCTGTAATGTCTTGGCGGCCATGCTGTACGGTGTCGGAGATTTCTTCCAGCCTGTCGCGGTATTCTGCGGTCAGTGTTTCTACTGCCTGTTGCACGGTAATTGTGTCGGTGTTGGGCGCATTGGCGGCAAAAAAGATGCCATAGGCCGAGCCGGACACAAAGGCCACAAGGCTGATGACAATAATAATGCTGAGTGCCACGCTAATCCCTGCAGCAATGGCCGCGACAAGACTGTGCAGGCCGACAAGAAAATGCCGTATTGCCGAGCGCACCGCCACAGCCGTCTTGCGGGTGCTGCTGGCGGCTTTCTGGATAGCAAGCTGCACTTGACGGGTACGGGTCTGCATTTGTGCTTGGGTTGTTATGCTCCACACAGTTTCATTTGCGGCGGTTCGCAGTTGGCGCTGACTTTGGGTCACACCGCGAATATCGCGCGGCACGGTCTTGGCGGTGACGGCTTTTTCTTTTGCTCGCTGGCGGGGCAAATCCGCCCCACGGCGCGAGCGCTGCTCTGCATCGGTCAGCGTGTCGTGCCCAGCCTGTTTCGGGCTGACACCGCGCTCACTGGCGGTGTGGGCGCGGGTGGTTTCGGTTTGTTCTGCGGCATGGCGTTCTCGGTACTTTTCTATCTGCTTGCGGGCAAACTTGCGGCCCTGCTGTACGGTGAAATCGGTGTTTTGTTTGATAGCCGAATAGGATGTATCGGTTACCACCGTGCTGGTATCTTGCGCAGTGGTATAATCACCGTCTCCCTGCGTAGAAGTGCTTTCTCGCAGCATGGTTCGGCTTTTCTCCTTGGCCTCCGCCCACGCCTTTTTCAGCGCAGCTTTCGGGATTTCCCCGGTTGCATTGCTTCTCGGCATATGCGCGGTTGGCTTTTCTTTAATATCTTTCATGGCATCACCCCACGTCATAAATTATTCAAATTGAATTTCAAAATCGTTCAAACAGCTTTTAAATTCTACACACAAGTCGCCGCTATAATAAGTCTCGTAATCAAAACAAACGCGGGAAGCATCCCGCACACCACTGCGCCTTAGACCATGCCAGAGCAATCGCTCGGTCAAGGCCAGACAACAAATTGGGCTAAAGGGCCATTACATATAAAAAAGCAATGCTGTATCTTCCGATTCTGGACGATACAGCATTTTCTTTGCAATTATGAAAAGATGTTGCTATAATAGAATCATCTCTCTGAAACGCGAGGTTTCTCCCATGAATTTATATATCAGTGCCGCCGAGTATGACTACCACACCCTGCTGAAAGTGGCCGAGATGGCAGGGCTTGCGGGAATCATTGGTTTTCATGAGGCCGGGGACGGCTATCTGGTAACTTTCCCGGATGGTGAAAATGCTGAGGCTCTCATCAACGATTATAAAGGTCGGCTGCGCGATTTGGAAAACAACATTTGGATGCACTAATGTAGGCATACAAATCGAAATTATTCGGGAAATGTGATTAACAGCGATGCAAATCCTGATGTCGCAATAAACATTTATCGATCGTCTACTAATTCTATGCCCGAAGTCAACTTAAAAAATCTCATAGGTAATAAATTTGCTGATGTTGTGATAACAAGAAACGGAACATCTTATAGTGTCGGGCCTCGCGCCGGAATCGGCACACGTTACTTGCAAAGAACATCATCTATTTCAAATTCTGGTGGAGGCCAATATATGCGGTAGGGGACAACGCCGTCTCCGTTTTACGCATATGATGTTCCTTATAATGTTTTCACCTGACTTTATGGTTGAGAAATATGAAAAAAGCCGCAAGATTCTCAATTGAAATTCTGTCCCTGCTTCTTCTCATGAGCCACTTTTTGGCTGGTTGCTCGGAAGAATACGGTTATAATTCCGAGGTTGCCGCCACAGAGTCTGCAACGCCAGCGCCAACAATTATTGATGAGGACGCGACGGAAACTGTTCCGTCTTCCGGCGAAGAACTGCATATGCTTACCGCACAACAGGGAATTGCCATGACTGTGGGCGGTGAAACAGCAAACGGGTGTTATAGTTTAGATCCTTACCCGGACGCATCCGCAGATATTATTTATTATGATTACTTAACGCAGGAATGCATCAGGTTATCTGCTGACGCAAATTTGGGGCATGATGCTGCAAGTACCGCCTACATCCCATCCTTTAAGGGTGGCGCAAGGTGCTTTGTTGTAGGGGACTATCTGTATGTTATAAAAAACGGACAGCCTTATACAGATGCCTCGGTCTCGGGTAATGACCCCACGGCCAGAATCTACAGCATGGCATTGGATGGTTCCGACAGAAAAATTCAGGAATACGGGTCGAATATGGTTTTCAATTGGTTTGGAGGCGTTGCAGGCAATGGAACGGATGCCCTTTTCACAATTGTGTCCATTGTCGACCCGCAAAAAGCGGAGGTGAAGTCCGCTTTAGTAAAATTCGGAAGAAATCTTTCGGGATATGAAATTTTATATGAGTGGAACGATGACGTTGTTGCTAATCTGGTCGGAACTTGTGATGATTCTTTTATTGCTACCATAACGTCAAAATCTGACCCCACAAAAACAGAATGGATAAGTATATCGCAAGAAAGAGTGTTGAAAGACAACTTACTCGGCGATGAAAAAGAATCCAATATCACGAGCTACACGATTTATGATGGCATTATGTATTACACAAAAGAAAAATCTGCCGCCGTTTACCGCTATGATATTCTCCATGATGTTCATCTTGAAAGCCTCGAAACTGATGAGTATGAAGATTTTCTTCCCTCTCGTACAATGATAAGTTGTGAGGTTAGGGATTCACATTTAATTCTTTATTTAGCGAACGAAGCCCTGTACAAAGGTACTTATGCTTCTGTAGATTTAGATACAATGCAGATTGCCCCATTGAATCTTTATGCAAAAGAAAACGGAGAGGATGTCTTTGTGGGAATATTTGCAGAGGGCGAAAAAGATTTCCTTGTTCGTGTTGGAAAATTCACACGAAAAAGAAACGATTACGGGACGGATGGGACCCCTTTCACCTATGAGCAAAGTTTCGAGGATTATGTACTCATCAGAAAAGAAGATTATTGGAATAGCCGGCCTAACTATCTAAGATTCAAATATTATGAGTAATCATGTGGATACAAATGTGGATACAAATTTGATTTTGAACGCATGGCGAAAAGCAAGGCGCTGAGCTTTAGCTGATTATGAATCTTACAAGGAGGAACGAATATGAAACTTTCTTGTGCCAAAGGCTTAAAGAAAAGGCGGCTTCTATATGCTGCAGCTTTCGGCGTCTTGCTGTTGATACTCGTACTTGCGCACCATATCCTTTATCAAAACAAGGGGGTTGACCGTGGGGAAATGTCTGCGCCGACAGATATGTTTACATCGGAAGACTCGTCTGAGCCAACGGAAATGTCTGCGCCGACAGATATGTTTACATCGGAAAACTCGTCTGAGCCAACAGAAGCATCGCACGAAATGATACAAGCATGGGACGGCAATGTTTCCCGCCTGCAAAAAATTAACGGTCCATATTCGACAGGAGTTGTTTCTGTATTGGCACTCGTCGATGACGAGGTATATTGCTATAATGTAGAAAATACAGCAACGATCTTTGCCTATAATCTTCAAAGCGGCGAGCGCACCATACTGGGACAAATTGACGGTTTATCGGTGGGGCTGGCACAGCCGGTCCTTTTGGACGGAAAAATATATTTTACTGTAAACAAAAGGACAGAAAACCCCGATATGGGCA
The DNA here is from genome assembly GCA_025757985.1 of Oscillospiraceae bacterium. Lineage (NCBI taxonomy): Bacteria > Bacillati > Bacillota > Clostridia > Eubacteriales > Oscillospiraceae > Oscillospiraceae bacterium. The sequence continues at coordinate 1,517,819 of CP107210.1, read as the reverse complement.
ACACCCTGATAGCCATTGACTGCCAGGAAAAACGTGCTTCGGAGTGTGTTTCCATAAAAGCCTCTGACCCGTTTATGCATATTGCCTTGTGGGGAGATCAGTTGCTGCTCTTGACGAGGGACGAGCTCGAGGACGGATATGTCAGTGAATTTTTTTCCTATAATCCGAGCACTGGCATGGTTTCCGAGGAACTAACGGAAAAAATATCCAAAGATGGTATGAGAGGCAGAATAATTTGGTGCTTTTGTGCGGCAGGGAATTTTTTATACACGCTTGAGCAGAGCGGCTCTGCCGATGCGCCGAGATTTTTTTTGGTAAAACGCGATACCGATTATATACAGTTAGCCGAATATGAAATAGAAAGTAAAGATTTACCTGCGCGTCCGGGAGAAATGTTCTGCGTAGACGAAAACCATTATGGTCTCCGAACTTTCGATGCCGACCTCCGTATTTTGGAGATTAACGCCAACAAAGGTGCGGAAGCAATCCAATTACTGGAGGAAACCGGCACGACAAGCGATTTGCAGGCAACAATTCCAACGCTTTACAGCAAAAAAAGCATATATTACAGAAATGCGGATAGCGCCCCTTTGTACAGTGAACTGCCCCTCCAAGTGCCGGAGGACGAGGAAATCTACCGCATTCGTTCGTGGAAAGATACGTTTTTGATTGAAAGCGTTTCGTCAAACACAACGTTATACAATACGATACACAGCTGGTATTTGCTTGCGCCGTCAACAAGCGATTGAACACAGGCTGCCGCTCATCAATGGGTAGCGGCAGTCTGCTGCGGCGCTCTATTTGTGGCCGCATTCTACACGGCGTTTGCCCGTGCGCAGTTGCCGCCTACCGCTAAACGTGGTAGTGTTGCGTGATTCCGGCGCTTTGCTTGCTTTTTATGATTTTTTACCGCCTCGTTGCTATAGGAATTACCTATGCAGGTCTGCGCGCCAAGGCAAAATAAATGGCAGCAAATTAAAAGACTGGTGATGCTCTGGCATCCATCCAGATACAATTGCGATAGGGGGAGAATCATGCATAATTCATCGTTTTGTCGAATGGCTTTTACCCTTTGTATTTGTCTGCTGTTTTCCGGATGTGCAGCTTCTCTTTCCGATGCAAACGCCAAAGGAAAAGAAACTGTCACAGAAAGTACATCGCAGACGGATTCTGTGGATTTGACGCAGCCATCTGACGGAAGTTCTGATGCCGCGCAGATGAAAATCATTTCATCCGCCAATGGTATTATCGCTTCTGGCATGTTGGGAAATGAAAAGGGCTGCTACGAGGTCTTTGATCGACCTGCCAACGGCGGAAACCTACTATATACCGACTATGCTACAAAGAGCCATATTTATCTTTCTAACCAGATTAACAGTGATCACAACAATGAGTCCGATACCAGTTATCTGGAAAGTACAATTGGCGGTTGTTATCTTGCCCTAAGTGATGATTACCTTTTTATTTTCAAACTGAACACGCCATCCTTTGCGGCAGACGAAACTTCTGAGCGACAAGGGTATATTGCACGATGTAACCTCGATGGTGCAGACCGACAAATCTTGACGAAATTGGCTGCGAATGAATCAATCGTAAGCGGCTGTGTTGCCTGCGACGGCGAAAATCTTTACTATCTTTCTTGTCTGCTTCAAGACAATGGCACAACAACCCCAAGCACATTGATTCAGTTGAAGATTGCCGATGGTACGCGACGGGAAATATGTCAACTCGATTCGGAATCACGACATTTCATCGTCGGAGCGCATCAAGATAAAATTATCCTAAAAAGCATTTTGAATCCGGCCAAGTTAAGCGATGACCTTTCTGCGGATGATATCGTACGCGCTGTCCAAGAGCAGGTACATCAGCTTACACTGCTTTCAACTGATGGTCAACAGCAGGAGCTTTGCCGCTGGAAGCAAGATGAGCGAAGCGAGATGTTTATGAACGGGAATATGTACTATTGGGACAAGGAAACGAACGGTCTTTATTGCTGGGATTTGGAAAGCGATACGCCGGAATGCTTGTTCTCCGATCCAATTTGTTTCGACGATGAAGTATCTTACGACCAACTTTCATTAAGTGCAGATTCTTTCGATGGGCATTTGTTGGCCACTGCTATGCATGATTCAGGCGGTCAGGCAGTTTCGTGTGCGTTTGATCCAATCAGCAAGTCACTTCAAAAATTGACTCTGACATCCGATGATGAGAAAAGTGTTTTGATTTTAGCAGAAGGATCGGAATATTTTCTTGTTAGGTATGGCCTGATGGAATATGAGGTGCCAGACTACGCTCCGGATGGACGCGAAATTACCACTACAATGCTTTTGCCAAACCTTCGCCTGATTGCAAAAAGCGATTATTGGAACAATATTCCGAACTACATACTCCTCGACGATTATGTATATAGCAAGAAATCATAATACGCACTGGATGGTTCGATCATTCTTATCTCAACCTTTTGGAACAAAGAAAGCGTACCTCTGCCATGCAACTTACATTGAACGATCTGCGCAAAACCTATCTGCTGCCTGCCCCGCTGCTGCACCGCCGCGGGCAGGGCAAGCCGAAAACCAAACAGGCTCTGGCCGGGGTGTCCATCACCCTCGGCCCGGGCCTGTTTGGCCTTTTGGGGCCGAACGGCGCGGGGAAAAGCACGCTGATCGGCATCATTACCGGCGGGTTGGCCGCCGATTCGGGCGAAGTGCTGTGGTGCGGCCGCGCCGCGCACGGCATCGCGTTCCGCCGCGTGCTCGGCTATATGCCGCAGCAGCAGGGTCTGTACGACAACTACACCGGCCGCCGCTTCCTCGCCTACATGGCCGCGCTGAAGGAGATCCCGCGCGCCGCCGTGCCCGGCGAGGTCGCGCGCGTGGCCGCGGCCGTCAACCTGACCGACGAGCTCGACAAGAGGCTGGCGGCGTACAGCGGTGGCATGAAGCAACGCCTGCTGCTGGCCGCCGCCCTGCTTGGCGACCCTAAGCTGCTGATTTTGGACGAGCCGACCGCCGGTCTTGACCCGCGCGAGCGCGTGCGTCTGCGCACACTGTTGGCCGGCATGGCACAGGACCGCATCATTCTGGTGGCAACGCACGTCGTCTCGGACATCGAGAGCGTGGCGACCAAGGTGATTTTGCTGCGCGCGGGCAAGATCGTGGACGCCGCGCCCGTGCCCGATCTGATCGCAGCCCACGCCCCCGGCGGCGGGCTGGAGGACGTGTATCTGAACGTGTTCGGCGAGGAGGACGGCAAATGAGCCTGTTTTGGGCCGAGCTGCGCAAGGTGTGGGGCAACCGGCTGTTCCCGCTTTTACTGGCCGTGCTGGCCGCCGCCAACCTGCTGCTGCTCTGGATGGGCACCCGCCCCACCTCCGGCCAGCCGTCCGCTGCGGCTTACCGCGCCGTCGGCGCGCAGCTTGACGGCCTGACGATGGAAGAAAAGGGCGCGTACCTGCACGGGAAATATACCGAGATTGAAAGCCTTGTCAAGATCGGCGGCTTCTACCGCGATATGGCCTACGCCGGCAACAGCTACCTGCAAGCCTACCGCGACGAGAACGCTGCGATGTTCGACGCCTACGAGCAGGAATACAAGGACAAAAGCTATACGCTGTTCACCGACGATCTGAACACCGAGTACCGGCTGTTCAACCAGCTGCAAAATGAGTACGACACCGTGGCCTCCTACACCGATTTTCTGGACGGCGTGCAGACCAAGGCGACGCAGCTGGCGGGAATCTCGATCTTTCAAAACGACAAGACCGGCTACGACTTAAAAAACATTGAAGCTACGGCCAAGGTGTATGCGGGGCTGACCGCGACCGAGATCAGCTACTACCCGCAAAAAGGGCTGTACACGGCGATCTCCTACGCCTTTACCGACCTGATTTTACTGGCCGCCATGCTGCTGTTGGCACTGCTGCTGGTAAGGCAGGAGCGCGACAGCGGTTTGTTAGGGCTTGTGCGCAGCCTGCCGGGCGGGCGGCTGCAAACGGCGCTGGCTAAGCTGTCGGCGTTCGGCGTCAGCCTGTTGGCCGTGCTGACGCTTTTGTACGGCGTAAATTTGGCCTACTGCAATGCGAGCTTTGGTCTTGGCCCGCTGACGCGCACGATTCAGAGTGTGCCGGCCCTGATGCGCTGCACGATGCGAATTTCCGTGGGGCGGTATCTTGTTCGCTTTCTGCTGGCCAAGTGGGCCGGGGCGTTCGTGATGGGTCTTTGGGTCATGCTGGCGGCGTTGACGGCGCGCCGCACCGCCGCGGGCTGGGTGGGCGCGCTGGCCTTGCCGTTGGCCATGTACGGCGTGCGCGCAGCCATCCCCGCCACGAGTCGGTTAAACGTAATCAAGTACGCGAATCTGGTCAGCCTGCTGCAAACCAATGAGCTGTTGGGCAACTACCGCAATTTATTCTGGTTTGGCAGTCCCGTTCCTCTGCCGCTCGTCGAGTGGACGGCGGCCGTGTGTTATGGCGTTTTGTTCGCGGCAGCGTTCTGCACGGTGTTTGCCCGCGCGCAGCTGCTGCCCGCCGCCAAACGCGGCATCGTGCTGGGCCTGACGCGCAAAACAAAAGCCACTTCTATTATAAAGGAAGAAGCCCGCAAGCTGCTTGTGCTGAACGGCGCGGCGGTGTTTCTTGCGGCGTTTCTGGTGTTCGGTGTGTATCAGGGCGTGACGAGTGAGAGCTACATCGACGCCGACGAAATTTACTATGCCTATTACATGAAGCACATCTCCGGTCCGTGGACGGCGGAGAGCCGCGACTGGTTGACTGCACAGGGCGAGGAGTTCGCCCCGATGCTGGCCGTACAGCGGCGCGTGGCGCGCGGAGAGCTGAGCAACGAGGCGATGCTGGCCTACGGCGCGTTGCAGCAGAAGCACAATATTTACCAGCAGGTCGTGCAAAACAATATCAACTACTACTTAAAGGAGCACCCCGGCGCGTGGCTGGTGTACGAGAGCGGCTACAAAAAGCTGTTCGGATTGTCCGGCACCGCCAATGTGCAGGATACGCTGTGGGCGGGGCTGCTGTGTGCACTGTGCTTCAGCGGTCTGTTTGCCATGGAGCGCAAGGGCGGCATGGAGACCGTGCTGCGCGCGACGCCCTTAGGCCGCCGCGCCACCGTGCGCGCCAAACTGCGGCAAAGCAATTTGGCGGCCATCGTGATTGCGGCAGGCACGGCGCTGCCGCATCTGTGGCAGGGGCTGCGCGATTACGGCTTGCCCGCGCTGTTGGCCCCCGCAATGAGCATTTCCGAGTTGGAAGCCGTTCCGAAATGTATCACGCTGTCGGATCTTTTGCTGTTTTGGCTGCTCTGCCGCGCGGCAGCCTGCCTGTGCATGGCGCGGCTGACGCTGTGGTTGGGGCAAAAATTGGGCAGCCTGTTGGCGGCGCTGTTCGTCTCGGCAGTCGGCTACTGCCTACCCGCGCTGCTGGCGCTTTCGGGCATGAGCAACGGCATCGAGTGGCTGGGCTTTTACCCGCTGTTCCACGCCGCCGCGCTGTGCCAAACGCAGGGCACCAACGCCGCCGGTGCGCCGTACAACCTGATGTGGGTGCCGATATTTTTGGTGCTTGCAGCCGCGGCGCTTGCGTGGGCCATCGGCAGCGATTTGACGGAAGCCTACGAGTGGGCGGGCGTAGATTTGGACGCATTGTGAGTCTTTGCAGAGGTTTGCAAATCAGTACTATACACGCATGGCTGCTAGACAACGGTCACGCCGGATTTTACGAATAATCAGGTGTTACACATGATGAACAACATCAATTTACAAATTGACGCCGCCGCACGGCAGGTATCGCAAAACGGCAAAGCCGTGTACCTGACGCAGACCGAGCTTGCCCTGCTGCTGTATTTGCTTGACAACGCCGGTCGCATCACCACCCGCCCCGAGCTGCTGGCGCAGGTCTGGGGCATCACCGCGCCCGTTCACACCCGCACGGTTGATATGCACATCGCCAAGCTGCGCCGCAAGCTCGGCACGCAAATCGAAATCACCTCCGTCATGCGCAAGGGGTATGTGACGAAGAAAGCCTGATCAATGCAAAATCAAAATAAGAGCATCGGGTCCGTCAATCCTCCATTCAGCATCACCTCAAAGTGCAAGTGGTTGCCAGTGCTGTCGCCGGTGCTGCCGACATATCCGAGGGTTTGTCCTGCGGTCACGGTTTGACCGGACGTGACGATAAACGCGGTCATGTGGGCATAGCGGGTGGAAAGCCCTGTGCCGCTGTCGAGCAGCACTTGGTTGCCGTAGCTGTCGTTCCAGCCGCTGACAAGCACCGTGCCGCTGTGGGCAGCTAAGATGGGTGTGCCTTCCGGCGCGGGAATATCCGTGCCGCGATGCCCGGCATTGCCGAAGGCGTCCACTTCCCCGAAGTGGCAGGATATATAAGTGTGCCCCGGCAGCGGCCAGCATAACTCGCCATCTGCAACAGAAGTCCCGCCGCAAAGTGCCAACAGGCTGGGGCGCATTTCATCGGAGAGAAGTTCGTGCAATATATCGTTTTGGTCTTGGGTGAAATTGTACAACTCGGCCAGTTCATCCACAGTTTTGCTGCTGACGGTGATGTGCAAAATATAGTCGGTCTGCTGCTCCGGGTCGGGGTCGTCCTCGGTGGGTTCGGGAGTGGTGTCTACTTCTTCGACCTCGTAGGTGATCTCGTGCATAGACCAAAAGGCGTCTTGAATACTCTGCTTTTGGGCGGCATTGATAACGATAACATCGCTGTCGGAGTTTAGGTTGGTATCTACCGCAAAGATAGCCAGCACCTCCGGCCAGTAGTTCGCCCAAGTGTGACCGCCCTCGTAGTCGTATTCCATCGTGGTTTCGCTGCACTCCGGGTGGGCGGATACGATTTCATTGATGCCCGTGCCGAAACCGTGACAGAAAAGCCGATGTTTCGCCGCAGTATCGCCTTCCAGCGCTGCGTGATCCCCGCCACCGGCTTTTATGAATGGGACGCCGCCAAGCACAAATACAAGAACAAGCTCCAACACTCAATAGCCTTTGCAAAAAATTACAAGCCCGCCCTTTTTTGCAGCGGCAGCCAGCCCTTGCATTTATTGTCGATATCTTGACTGTAATGGAAGAACTGTGATACAGTTAGAGAGAAAAGGGAGTGCTTTATGGATGTTTTTCCATGCTGCGAACAGCTGCACACACTCTGCCCGGTGCCGTTGGACTTCTGCAACCGCGTGGTGGATACCAAAAAGACGGCGCACAGAGCGCCGTCATCAAAAACTGCCTGCAGTATATTTCCACCCATCTGCACGAGGAACTGCGTTTAGAGGAGCTGGCGCACGAATGCGGGCTGCGCAGCCGCAGCAGTACCGCGATAACCCGCACGGCGCATACGAATCGCAGGAAGGAGGGGGACACGATGGTCAGTGACGGGGATTTTTATCGCCAATATCTGAACGGTGATGACGCAGGGCTGGAGGCCCTGATGGAAAAATACGGCGATCCTCTGACTGTGTACCTAGACGGCTACCTGCACGACATACACGAGGCGGAGGAACTGATGCTGGATGTGTTCGCCTATCTGTTCACGAAAAAGCCCCGCATCCGGGAAGGCGGCTTCAAGGCGTATTTATATAAGGCGGCGCGGCACATGGCGCTGCGCCATAAAAGCAAACGAAAGCTGATGTTCAGCTTAGACGCGCTGACCGATGAGCCGGACGGGCAGCAGCTGGCGGAGGAGGTCATCGGCACAGCGGAGCGCAACCGCATTCTGCATTACTGTATGGGCGAAATGAACCCGGACTATCGGGAGGTTTTGTATCTGACCTATTTTGAGGGGATGAGTTACGCGCAGGCGGCGGAGGTCACGGGAAAAACCGTGAAGCAGATCAGCAATCTGGTGTATCGCGGAAAAGAGAGCCTGCGCAAATTACTGGAACGGGAGGGAATCACAAATGCGGAGCCATGAAGAACGCTTTGCGGAAACAAAGCGGCGCATCGCCGCAAGACAGCGCAGGGAACAGCGGCGGCGCAGTACGATCACTACGATTTCTGCTGCTGCGGCGTGCCTTGTGCTGATCGTGAGTGTGTCCTTTGCCATGCCCGGCATGGTTGCGGGGATCCGCCCCGGCGATTTCGCGGGCTTTGAAACGGCCGCCAGTATGTATGGCGGCGGCGCGGCGCTGGGGTATATTGTCATCGGGCTTTTGTCCTTTCTCTTGGGCGTGTGCGTGACTGTTCTGTGCTTCCGGCTTCGGCAGATAAATCGGGAGGACAGTCAGGATAGGGAAGGCGAGGGGCGGCATGGAGCTGATTGAGAACCTGCTGCAATTATTGACCACCTTCCTCGGCGCGGTGCTTTCGGGTATTGCATGGCAAAAAAGACGCAGACAGGCGTATTTTTTGCTGCTTTGCTTTTACGGCTGCTTTGCCCTGGGATCGCTGTACTGGACGCTGTACCTGCTGCTGTTCAACACCACACCGCGAGTCTTTTATGTGTCGGAGTTCGGCTGGGTCGCCAGCGTGATTTTTCTGCGGATTTTGCAGGTCACGCTGACCGATTCGGGGGAACGCGGCTTTCGCTGCCGAAAAGCGTGGCTCGCCCCTTTGGTCGGCGTGCCGCTGCTGGTGTTCTACTGCACGTATGGGGACGTTCTCTCCAACCTGATTTGGTGCGGCTTGATGATCTGGCTGTCCTTCTGCGCTGTACGGGGGCTGTTTTATGCAAACACCCTGACAGGCAAAGCGCGGAATCGGCGGTATTTCCACATCGGTATGCTGTGCTATGTCGGTTCGGAATATCTGCTCTGGACGGTGGGCTGCTTCTGGTCGGCTGCCTCTTTCGCAAGCCCTGCATTCTGGTGCGATCTGCTCCTGACCTTTGCTCTGCTGGGGCTGCTGCCCGCGGTAAGAAAGGCGGTGGAACTATGACCTACATTGAAAATATCTTCCTCTGTATGGTGTCCCCGCTGCTGGTGGCCGCCCTGTGCATGGGCAGACGGCAGCTTCGCTTTTTTGTGTTCTGTATCGCCGGAATGGGCGTGTGTCTGCTTTCGGCCTATATCAACACCTTTCTCGCGGCGGTCTGTCATGCAGACGCCCTTGCCGCCACGGCAGAGATCGCACCTGTGGTGGAGGAAATTATGAAGTTGCTGCCGCTGGCATTCTACTTGCTGGTGTTTGAGCCGGAGAGCGAGAAAATCAAGCCCGCCGCCGTCACAGTCGCGCTCGCCTTTGCCACCTTTGAAAACGTGTGCTACCTCATCCAAAACGGCGCCGACCGATTCTCGTTCATCTTTTTTCGGGGCTTCGGTACGGGTGCCATGCACGTTTTGTGCGGTATTATTGTGGGCGCCGGGCTTGCCTACTCATGGCAGCGGACATGGCTGAAGATTGCCGGAACCTGCGGGCTGCTGGGCGCGGCGATCACCCTGCACGCCATCTACAACCTGCTGATTGCCTACGGCGGTGCAGCGCAGTACATCGCCTACGCCCTGCCGGTGCTGCTGGTAACGGCGGGAAAGCTGTCTGCAATTCGCATATCACGGAAGAAATAACCGAATATCCGCTTCTTAGGAGCCGCCTTTGGGCGGCTCTTAATTTTTTTGTAAATTTTTGCATTTTGGGTGAGAGTTTTCCCGAATTTTTGTACCTATATAGGTGAAAGAACTTTTCACGCTTAGGCAATACCGGAAAGGAGGCTTCCCCGATATGTATGATACCGCAAGACGGGTCGAGCTTGTCAAAAGGCAGATACGCAAAAACACCCGACGAAGGCAGAAACGCGGCATCGGCAGGCTGAGCGCTGTATGTATTCAAAAATAGCGCAGCCCTCCTTACACGACCGTCAGGGTGCCGAAGTAGGCGGCAACCGCGATAATCAGCACGCCGCCCGCCATAGCCCACGCGCCGCTGCTGATGCCGGGGCCGTTGTGGTCTTTGAGGTTGGTGCCGAGCGTGACCGCGCCGAACAACAGCAGCAAACCACCGGCAAAAGTCACGACATTAGAAATCAGGGACGTAATCGTATTTACCATTTCCATTTTGATAAACTCCTTTGTGTTTTGAAAAATAGGTACAAAAAAGCCACGGTGCAAAGGTGCATCGTGGCGAAATAGGGCTATAAAACAGGAACGGGGAACGGCATCTGAACCGTTCCCCATCGATTGGCATTTGGCGGGTGTGCCCTTTCCCGCATTTCTTTTGGCCCAGTGGGCGTGTAGCAGCACATTCTCTACTTCAAATGCAACCTTATCCTATGCTTATTATAACAGAATTATTCTTTAATGTAAAGAACCGGATTCTTGTCCATAAGTTTTTTAAGATTTTTTTCACGAATTCGATAAAATGTCATAACTGAGTTTTTGAAATTTGGATTGTCGGTATCTAAAACTAAGCGCAGTACAACATTGAGATTTGTTTCAGGTAGTCTTTTTACTGCAAAAACAGTACCAACATTCTTTACATCCTGAATCAAAATATCTGGCGATAAAACCGTGTCCCGCCCGTACTGTTCAAAAAGCAAGTAATCTTCTGGATGCCGTTGTTTAATGTGTAAGACACGTTCATCTGTTACAACAACTTCTGTTGTCTGTAAAGGGCCAAACGTTTCAGTAAATGGAGCAGGATTTAAATAGTCATCCCTCGAATCAAATAAACTAAGCTGCTCGCCCTCCAGCGAGAACTTCTCATCCAACTGCCATAAGGTATAGCTGCGGTTGAATTTTTCGGTTGCCTTGTTGGGCGTGCTTTGCAATTCCATCATCAGCTGCCACAAGTCTGGGTGTGCGTGGTACAGGTGCCGCAGCTCTGACATAGACGCATTGGGACAAAACCAGCACCCGCCACGGTGGCTGTATTGGTACAGAGGCGAAAGCAAACCCTCTGCTCTGCACATATTCCACGCATCCGACTCCGTCACCTTGTATTTTTGCATAAGGGATACCTGTCCGGGCTTGAGCCGTGCCAATCGGATCGGCTCATCGTAAGCTATCTCCAAGTATTGCACGGTGTCAGGTGGCAAGAACTTCTGGTATTCCTTGATGGGCGGCAGCTTGCAATCTCGCTGGATGCTGCACCGGCCCACCAGCGGGAACGAGGACAGCTTTCCCTTTGAATCACCTCGGCTGACCACATGGAAAAAGCAGGATTGGTAGGTCTTTTCGGAACGAAGAATCCTTGTAGGAATACCGCGCTGCTCGAAATACGGTATGGCGGTGTCGTAGATAAATCGGGTATAGGCTTGTAATCAGTATTCATACCGTTTTCCTCCAAACGATTTAAGTTGACTGACTGATTAACAGAAGTTGCGCACAGGAAATAAAAAAAGAGCACCTCTTGGTATTCCAAGAAGTGCTCTTACGGTTATATCTAAATCTAATGCTCCTCACCGAAACGTAGCTACGCGTTGTCACGCGCCGTCATCTTACACGATTTTGTGGTCAAATTGATGTCAAAATGCAAGTACAACAAGCCACGCTGCCAATATATAGTATTTAGAAAGTTCACGACACACTATATATTGTGGTTTTCTTAGTCGATAGGCTTCATCGTGGGGATTATATTTAGAATCACTTCACAACGCTTCGTGATGCTTTACTATCACGGTTTTGTGTGATTTCCAAATATTCGTGATCCTTCGTGATTCACCATTACTCTCGCGTATTTGATGTCAATTTGCTGTCCTTGGAGAATTTTTGCTGTCAGAAGAAATACTCAGTAAGAGCACTTCTTCGCTGATTAAAAAACATCCAGTGTTGCAGCCAATCGTTCGAACGATTCTTGTTTTTTCTGTTCGGTTGCTTCGGCATAAATGTCCATCGTAGTCTGGATGTCTTTATGCCCCATAACCGATTGGATAACCTTCAGGTTGGTCTCTTTTTCGCAAAGCCTTGTACAGAATGTGTGACGCAAATTGTGTGCAGAAAAGTCTGGAAGCAAAACCGCATTACGGTGCTGTTTCTTTGATGCCACTTCTTCGCTCTCATTGTAATCTGCAATGATTCGCTTGATAGCACGATTTACAGATTGCGGATTGGGAACATTGCCGAAACGGCTACAAAAGACAAATCCTGTCATTCCGTCAATTTCAACATCGTTCCAGCCAGACTCTTTCTGCTCTTCCCGCAGCATTTCAAAGGCATCTTTCACGGCATCAAGCATCGGAATTGTCCGAATGCCAGCATCCGTTTTAGGCTTTGAGATATGCTGAATAGAACTGCGGTTCTCGCCCACCGGGTAATAAACTAGGCTATGATTGATGTTGATAGTACGCCGCTCATAGTCCAGATCATCCCAGCGCAAGCCCAATGCTTCACCGATGCGACAGCCCGTTCCCAGCAGCACCGTAAACAGCGGCCACCAGTGGCAGTAGACCGGGTGATTGGCAATATGCTCCATGAACGCCCGCTGCTGTGGAATCGTCAGAGCATGGCGTACACCGGTGGTCTGTTCGGAGCTTTTCTTTATCTCTGTCAGCACACCATCGGTGGGGTTCTTGCGAATAATTTCGTCTCGAACCGCCAACTGAAAAGTGGGATGAAGAAGTGTATGAACGCTCTCCAATGTATTCACCTGCAAGTCTTGCTTGTCCAGTAAATAATTATAAAACTGTAATACGTCCGAATACCGAATCACGGCAATTTTCTTCTTACCAAACGTGTCACGGACAAAGCGATCATACATATAAAGGTAGTTGCTCCGGGTAGTCTGGCGCAGATTCGTTTTCAGACTCATATAGCGGTCAAAAACAAAGTTGACCGTTGCCTTGCCTGCAACGTAAATGTCCAAACCATCTAACTGATCTTTAGTGAGTTGAGTTTCCTTTTCCCGAAGGGTTACAAGGTCATTTGCGTAGATGTATTTGCGCCGCCCCAGCGGATCTTTATAGGAATACGCATACCGTTTATCGGAGCTGCGCTGCATCTCGCCTTTGCGCAGGGTACGTCCCCGCAAGTCTTTTCTTGTCGTTGCCATATCAATTCTCCTTCTCGAAAGAAGAAGGGCATGATACTTATTCTGGATCTGATAAAATCATATTCAGCCCCAGCAAAACAACTTCTGTCATACTCATTTGATGTTGTGCAGCATAAGAACGGATACGCTCGTATAGGGCATCCTCCACCCGAACATTTACGGATTTCTTTTTTGCATTATCGGATTTTGGTCGTCCCATCTTTGCCATAGCAGTTCTCATCCCTCCACATCAACAGTATACTTATTGTGAAGCAGAAAGTCAAGTTCAGAATTTGCCCTTCCGAATTTAGCAATGTACAATTTATGGCTTTGATTACAGAATATGAAAGGATTCTAGATAGCGTTCAAAAATCTCACAGTTTACCAAAGCAACCTTGTCAATTTTGTAAACAGCTTTAGCTTCCTTGGCGAGTTCTTGAAACTTTGTCAGGCCAAGACTGTATTTTTCAGCTCCTTCTTGATACCGGACAAACTTCTTAGCATTCATCTTTGATTTCTCAACGTCTTTACGCGAATATCCCATATAAAACACCTCTGTCTGTTTGAAATTTGGGTAAACGTCATTCTATAACGATACAAAAATACCGTGGAAAGAGAAGCAATCTTTCCACGGCACGATCTGTCGTTATAGCTGTGCGTTTTTCTCCCTCTGCAATTCCAGACAGGCAACCTTTCCCGGCGCTGTGCCCTACAATGGCCTTACGGCCAGTGCAGTATGTTCTCTCGCATCTTGGCACGCTCGCAGATTCCCGGTCATGGCGCTGCTTCCCCAATGCGGTACAAACAGAGGACGCTATTCTCTTTTTCGGAGGCTTTTAACCCTCCTATAGTATAAGAGAACACGTTCCCGGAAATTTTCGCAGAATTTTTCAAATTTCTTCTAAAAAAGTTAAAAGTATTCGAAGCTGCGCATCTTTGTGATTGAAATATAATAGTTGGATGAAGCTGTTTGGACAGTATTGTATTTCAATGGCTTAAAGATAAAGAAAGTTGCTGGAGAAAAAATTCTCCAGCAACTTTGTCTTTTATGAATAAAGGCGATTTTCGCCCGCCGCTAACATTGATAAGCGCCTGCGTGTTTTCTGTATCCGGAAAGCTGACAATATAGCCGCCCTCGGATTAGTTTGTGTGTTTGACTTACTGTTTATATCTATCTTCTCCTAAATATTTTTCTAGTCATTGCAATATAAAATTGCTTATACAGTCTCTCCTTTAATAGTCCTGGTATTCTGTATAATATACAGAGCGACCGATATGACCATCATTATAGCGCACAAACCAATCAACAGATCTGATACCATCGGTGTAATGTGGAACCATATAATATGCACCGCTGCAGTTCCATATAATAAAAAGGTTACTATCTTTCCATGCCAGTCTGCACCATGTACTTTTCCTGTCTTTTGTATCACAAGACATCCACTGACTACCATATACAGCTCCTTACCTGCCATTATTACGATTAAAAGAAGCACATGCGGAAAACGAGTAAACAGACAGATTAACATCGCTGCCTGTGTCAGCTTATCAGCCACCGGATCAAGTATTTTTCCTAAATTACTAATCCTATGGAATCTTCTTGCGATATATCCATCAGCAAGATCCGTAAGACCAGACAGCAATAAGATTTCACCAGCTAACAGAGGATTTTTCTTTACACAATAACTCCATATAATTACCGGAATCAGACAAAGCCGAAAAAAGAAAGAAGATTAGGAACCGTAATAATTCTATTCAAATTTTCTTCCTGATTCACTTCACTCTGCATGTACGGTTACCTCACTTTCCTTTTTTTTAGGCATAAACCAATAAAATATAACACAAAATGCTAAAGCAAACACAACACCAAAAACATTTTGACTCACTCTAAGACTAACCGCTCCTTGTAGTCCATATGTCTCTGCAGCAATGGCTAAAGCACCAAATGTGTTAAATACTGCCTGCCAGCCATATTGTGCTGAAAATCCTACACCGATTCCACCAAGAATTCCTATATATGCATAGATTGACGAAGGAAGCAGAAAATATAATACTGTAAAACATATAACACCTGCAATATTTCCGACAATCCTTTTATGGACTCTGTAGTGCATATCTTCCATAGACGGCAAAATCACGGACATGGCCGCAATACCAGCCCACATTGCACGTGGCATATTACAAAGTTCTGCAATGCAAAGGACAATCGGTACGCATAAAATCTGACATATCTGCCATTTTGTTCTGGAAGAAGTGATATCAAATTCTTGTATCAGATCTTTCAGATTTTTTTTATAAGTTCTGTTTTTATGATTTCGATAAAATACGAAGCAGGTAAGTGCTGCACCTAAAGCCATTCCGACTAATCGCATCTGATAGCTTTTTCCCGTAACATCATAACCATATAGCAGCAGATACCCAAGAACCAATGTAGATTGATTAAACATGGATGGATTATGGCATCCGAACAGAATCAACACAGCCAGTGCCGCAATATTTAACAGCATTCCCAATACCGGTGAAAACTGATTTGCTAAATGCGGACATACAGTCATAATTACAAAGAACAAAGCCAAAAGCATCGTAGATTGTCCGGTGTGGATCCCCAGATCCGCATTCCTAAACACCATGAGACATAATAAGACTACTACACCTACAATGCTGTTCTCATTTCCAAATAGGATGCTGAAAATACTAACAAAGAAAAAACAAAATGCCATTGTAGCAGCTATCTTCACCAGATATACCCACATATGATATAATTTTTCTTTTAGTGTTTCACTCTTTTTCAACAGGTTTTTAGAACCTGCCTGATTTAACTGCAACTCCTGATAAAATGTCATATAAATTCTCCCATCTTCTAATTTATCTTAAAACTAGATAATCTCATCTTTCTGCTTTGGCAGCTCTATAACAAATCTGCATCCACCATATTCACGGTTTTCTGCTTTGATTGTTCCTCCGGCACTATCTACAATCCGTTTTACAAGTGCAAGACCTAGGCCATTTCCTTCTGCTTTATGAGATCCATCTACCTGATAGAACTTGTCAAATATTCTGGATTTTACATCATCCTCTATTCCTGGTCCTTCATCTTCCAGAATGAACTTAACAGAATCCTGTTCTTGTTTCAGAAACATCGTAATTGTCCCCTTTGAAGGGCTGAACTTAATCGCATTATCCAAAAGATTTATCCAGATATGCATAAAAAGTCCTTCATTCGCAGTATATTTAACTTCCTCCAATTCTACCTGAAAACCAATTTCTTTTTCTGTCCATTTTGTTTCCAATGAAAGAACTGCCTGGCGGATCTGTTCATCCAGACGATATTCTGTTTTTTTCATTGGTATATTCTGATTCTCTAACTTGGATAACAGCAAAATATTACCAACCAATCCGGAAAGTCTTTGGGTGTTAAATAAGATTTTTTCTACATATTCCTCTTGATCCGGAGACAGTTCTTCTCCCTGAAGCAGCATTGTATATCCTTCAATGGCATTAATTGGGGTCTTAAACTCATGAGAAACATTAGATACAAAATCCATCTGCAGCACCTCTGTTGCACGAAGTTCTTTTGTCATAACGTTAAAACTTTGATAAGATTCTCCAACTTCTGCTATACGGCTGTTCGTTTCCAAATGCTGTTCAAAATCTCCCTGAGAAACTTCCTTCATTGCTTTACTAAGTCTGGTAATTGGTTCCAGTAACTTTGCATTGATAAAGGAAGTGATCAGCCCTGCAATCAATGTATTGAAAATCAAAAGCCAGCCAAGCACAGGTATGCTGCCCGGCAGATTAAAAAAATGATTCAAAAAAGCAAATAATAAAGCAGATATGACTGTTGAAAATACAAGTGCCAGCCAGATTGCACCAGTCAGACAGGATCGGATCCGCAATCCTTTTTCTTTCTTTTGTTCCATTATTTTTTCACCACCTTGTATCCAATTCCACGCATTGTTACGATTTCAAAATCAGGGTTATCTTTAAAACGCTCTCTGATTCTTCCTATATGTACCTCTATCGTATGTGGGTCTGCCTCCGTCTCGTATCCCCATACTTCATCCATCAACTGTTGTTTTGTAAATGTTCTGCCTGGCGAAGCTGCAAGCTTATATAAAAGCAGGAATTCTTTTTTAGGCAAAACAAGACTTTCCTTATCAGTTGTAACCGTCATTGCATCATAATCAAACTCTGTTGAACCGATCACAATTTTGTGCTCATTCAGTATCTGTGCACGGCGAAGCAGTGCTCCGACTCTTAAAACCATTTCATTCACATTTACCGGTTTTACCATATAATCGTCACTTCCCGAAAGAAATCCCTGGCGCATATCATCAAAGGAACCTTTCGCAGTGATCATAAGCACTGGTATCTGATATCCTGCTGAACGAAGTTCTGACACTAGTTCATAGCCATCCATAACCGGCATCATAATATCAGAAATGATCAGATCAATATATTCCTTATCCAATACTTCTAATGCCTGTGCTCCATCCGATGCACTTTTGACTTGATATCCATTCTTCTCAAGCACTTTTTGGAATAGCTGGCTTAATTCTTTATCATCTTCTACAATCAATATTTGAAACACGTTTTCCTTCCTCCTTATTAAAACAGATACCTTGCCCATCCAAGCAGATGCTGTACCAAAAATATTTTTCTCTGACGTTTCTTTGTTAATTCGATTGGCTCTACATGATATGGATCATTATAAGTTCCGCCTTCTAATATCTGGCGGGACACTCTTTCATATTCCATCATGCCCTCTTCCAACTGTTTATTAATATCTTTACTGCGAATTACAAGCATCAGTTCCGTATCCAGATATGCACTTCTCATGTCCATATTAAAGGAACCGATTACAGACAGATCATCGTCAATCAGAATACTTTTTCCATGGTATGAATAACCGCCTTCATATTCCCAGATATTAATTCCTGTACTTAAGATTCTATTTCTGTTTTTCGCATAATCGGCAGCCCCAAATGGATTCCCATTATTCGCAACTGAATTTGTCATGATAGAAAAATCTGAAACGTTCTCTGCAATCTCCTCCCATGTATTATACATCATATCATTACAGATAATATATGGCGTGTGGATCTTCACACGATTTTTTGCATTTTTCATCAATTTTCCCAACTGATACCACACTACTGGTTCTTTGGAACCTGTGTGAATAGGATTTGACACTAATGCAATCTTTTCTGTCTCAAAAGTTTCGTCCGTGTAATCGGTATCGCAGATTCTTTCCTTATTCTCTTCAAAATATTTCTGATAGCCGTTCTGCAGCTCTAAAACTGCGTTCTTTACAGATTTTCTATTTGCCAGTTTTTTATTGTCATGAAAATAATCACTGTCTTCTTGTTCCCATATCGTTTCAAAATACTCTAACAACTGGTTAACTGAATTTTCTTTCTCAGGTTCATCGCAAACCACTAACACGTCTCTGTCATAGTTCTTATGTCCCGGAAAATCGCCCAGGAAATAATTGTATGTATTTCTTCCCCCAAGAATATATCTCTTTCCATCTGCAATCAAATATTTATCATGCATTCTACCCATCATTTTCCACGGTTTCAACGGATTGGCCTTATTATACAGTTTAATTTCAACATTCTCATGGGAAGATAATCCATAGAAATACGGATTTCCTTCCATATCAATCCAGCTCTCCATTCCATCTACTAACAGACGAATATGTACACCTCTGTCTGCCGCATCATGCAGTGCTCCTAAGATCAATTTTCCACTTTCATCGGATTGAAATGCAAAAGTAGAAAGAATAATTTCCTTTTTTGCATTCTTGATCAAACGCACTCTTTGTAAAAGCGCTTCTGGATTCTTTTCTATGATTACTGCCCGTTCTGTATTTTCACTGCATTCGTTCCATGACCCATTTTTTGTTTCTTTTTTGGTTGTATTGGACACTTCCGGCTGCTTTTTATATGCAACGCAGATTCCGAGCAATTCATAAAAAGCCACACATAAAAAAATTGCCAGTATAACAAGAAGGATTTTACATATTTTATGCTTTTTCATTGTACATCACCTGATTCCTTTTTATTTCTTATTCTTATTCATTAGCAATACAATACAATGGAAAACTCAATTTAACCTCAACAAGGTTTGTTTTTTCATCCATGCAAAATCTTCTTTGTACAACAGACTGTTAGATATAGCAAAAACGGCCTTTCAAAAACAGTTAACTTCTAAATCAACTGTTTTTTGAAAGGTCGTTTCATCAGATTCTTATAGCAATCCAGCAAATAATCTCATAAATAATTGTCCCAGTCGCAAATATGCACTTCGTCCGGTTTGATATTGGTCTGTCACATCACGACATTCTCCCATCGTTCTTATCAGATCATTTTTTATTTCCACAACTGCCTGACAATCTGCCATAAAACAGCCGTTTTCAAAATGGTGATATAAACTTCGATAATCCAAATTAATTGTTCCACAAGTTGCCATACAGTCATCTGCCACACTCATTTTTGCATGACAGAAACCAGGAGTCCACTCATAAACACGAACACCATGTTTAACTAATCCATGATAAAAAGAACGAGTTACATTATAAATGAATTTTTTATCAGGGATACCAGGTGTGATAATTCTTACGTCTACCCCTCGCTTAGCAGCCAGACATAACGCATGCGTCATTTCATCTGTTATGATTAGATATGGAGTCATAAACCAACAATATTTTTCAGCTTTATTTATCATACTGATATAAACTTCTTCTCCGACCTGCTCATTATCCATAGGACTGTCTGCATAAGGCTGAACAAAACCTGTTTGCTGTGCTTTATAATCGTAATGAATAATGTATTTACTAAAATCAGTATCATTCGTAGCTTTTTCACTAACAGCATTCCACATTTCTAAAAATGTCACTGTAAGCGACTGAACAGCATCTCCTTCTAAACGAATACCTGTATCTTTCCACTGTCCATACGGGTGTGTGTAATTAAAATATTCGTTTGCTAGATTATATCCACCTGTAAATCCGACTTTTCCATCAATAACTGTTATTTTTCTATGATCACGATTGTTCAAAAACAGATTTAAACCTGGCATAAACGGATTGAATACACGGCAATGAATTCCTATTGCCTCCATTTTTTTCACAAAATCTGTGTTAATAAAGCCTATAGAACCCATATCATCGTAGAATACTCTAACTTCCACACCTGCTTTTACTCGCTCTTCCAGAACATCTTGAATCTTATGCCATGCTTCAGCGTCTTCTATCGCATGATATTCCATAAAGATAAACTTTTGTGCTTTCTCCAAATCCTTAAGCTGTGCCTCTAATCCTTTCACTGCTTCATCAAAATACACAATATCCGTATTCTGATAGATTGGATACTGCGAATTTCTTTGTATATAACTTGCAATATTTCCTGCCTTCGGAATCGTTTCGTTTATTCTGTTTAAGCACTCCTGATTATCGGAAAGCATTGGTAACAATTTGCTATCAATTTCTGCATATCGCTCACGCATTTTATGTGTGCCGCCATTCAAACCAATCAATAAATATAGGCCTACACCCATAATTGGGAAAATTAAAATTAATATAACCCAAGGCATTTTCATGGAAGATGTCTTATCTGATGCATACAATCCCAAAACTAAAATTCCACTTAAAATCCTTGTAAATAGATTTATGATTTCTGCATATTCATTTAAGCGTGTTACAATAGTAATAATAAAAACTACTTCTAGAAGAATGCAGACTATGGAAAAACACAATCGTTTTACTCCGTTTTTTGTTTTCGCTTTTCCTTCTAAAGTATCTTGTTTCATATATATTCCAACCTTTCTATTCGATCAAATTTCTGCTTAAATTTCGTGGAACATACCAATTTTGTCTTTTATTCTCTGCATTTCATTATCTGCTTCAATGATAGCTCTTGCAGAATGAAGTAATTCTTCACTTATCTCATCATAGCCAGGCATTTCTTCAATTCCTTTTTTATAGCGAAGTTGATGTTCCAACGTTGCCCAGAAATCCATACCATTGGTTCGAATCTGTAATTCTACACGCATAGGTGTTTTACCCTTAGCAAAAAATACTGGTATTTCAACAATCATATGATAGCTTCGATAACCATTCGATTTTGGATTTTTTATATAATCTTTTATTTCAATAACTTTAATATCATCCTGTTTGGTAATCAAATCTGATATCATATAAATATCGTCAATAAACGCACAAACTATTCGAACGCCTGCTACATCATTGAGATATATCTGTATATTTTCTGTTGTAAATTCATATCCCATCTTCTGCAGTTTATTGTAAATACTATTGGGCTTCTTAATTCTTGTTTTTATAAAAGAAATAGGATTTCGATTGTTCTCAACTGAAAATTCATCATCCAAAACCTCAAGCTTAGTTTGTATCTCCCGAATAGCACAACGATACATCATCATTAAATTATAAAATTTTGTAGCATTATTTAAAAACTGTAGTGATTCCGGACTGTTCATCCTGAGTTTTTTTACTTCATCTTTTGTCATGGAACTTTCCTTTCTACCTCATCCCTGATTTCAAAACATTATTTATTAGCTGAAACGTTGCCCGAATACGCTGTTCTGTGCTCCATCTTTTAGCGAATCCAATCATAGTGTCTCCTTTCTTCCCACAGAGCCTTTATTTTCTGCGGCATCATTTAGCATCGTCGGAATAATACTCAATTGCTTTTTGCAGTGCCAAGAAATGCTTTCCAGTATATTTGATTGTCCTTTGTTCTCCCTGCATTTCTATCCTGCAGGTAATCAAATTTTCGTCATTTTCTTTCACATGGTAATCTTGTATCATCGAAATAAGCTCAGACAGATTCTTTTTTCCGTACTTAAATTCAGCAGCACAGTTAGGACATAGACAAAGAGAATTCCAACCTTCTGAAATGCTATGTTTGTACCTATCTGGAATAGCATTAGTCGGGAGAATATTGCAGGCTTCAAAATAAGGCTTTCCATTACTACGAAAAATCTGTTTTCCGCAGATTTGGCATTTTCCATAATATTGTGCCGCCAAGAAAGCTTTTTCTCCCTGATTACTCTCTGAGTAAACGTAGTGCAATCGCGGTGCTACCGCAGTTGTTCCCTCTAAGCCTTCCTGAAAGCTTTCTTCCAATTTTTTTCACGACGGTTTACATTTCGGACAGCGCCATATTCACCCAATGTTTCATCATCTGGTGCAGAATTAGCATCTATCTCCGTCTGTTCGCTGCTCTGACTTTCCAGCACTTGAATTAAAGATTTTGGTTGCTGTTCCTCCTTCATTTTCTTCTTCTGGAACTTTTGATAGGCTTCATACATCCAACGTAATTCATCGGGTTTCTTCAGCATTGTACTGACGAAATCCTGATAGGGTGTATCTACGCTTTGAATGGCAGCCTCTACTGCTTCATTTTCCTCGATAAAATTGAGTTGCGCAAACAATTTCCTACCGTGCCCAGTATAGACTGCGTGAAGTTCGGAACGTTTTAGCTCAGAAGCAATCTTTGCCGTTCCATCAGCGTCATATAGCCATTTTGCCGATTCCAACGCTACCGCTAATGCAGACGGAATATTTCCAAGTGTTGCAACACTTTTTCCGTTGAAATTTCTATCGTTTGCTCCTCGCATAGTGCCATATAGTGGATGGCTTTTTACGACATCATCCAAGTAATCAACGATTTCAAGCGATTTTTCAAGCGATACTTCCGAAAGCAATTCCCCAATATGATCAATCGCAAACGACCAATTCCAAATCTCTGGCTCAGTGGTTTCTATAATTTCAGTGTAGGTTTTATTAAATATTGCTCCACGTACCTTCACACACAAATCAGGATTGTACTGCGACAGCAATTCCAAATAGCTTCTTTTATCAACTTGGATTGACTTCAGAGTTACATTACATCCGATTTTTTTGAATACATCTGCTGCCACATATTCCTTATATCTGTCAGATACCCACTTCAAATTCACCCCATGAAGTAACTGGCTCTCTTGTGGTGTCCGATTTACCATTTCATCAGGCAAATAGCAGGCTGTAGGTGGCATCCATCCTGCATTACTCAGTACGATTGGTACATTTTTTAGAATCTTTCGAACCTCTGTTTCATTTTCCTTTAGCGCACGCTTGATAACCGAGAAATGTTCAATATTGTCTTCAAAAGGAATATCTGTATCCTCTGAATCTTCCCCGTAAAAGCACACCACATCATCTTTCAATTCTTGAACAGCATTGTACTCTCCAATTCCAAGTGCGTCTGTATAAAACTCATACCCACGTTCATCGTAAAGAATCGAATTTCGAATTTTGTTTTTACAAGAAATCGGATTATTTATATAAACCTGCGCAACGCCCTCATACTGGCAGCAGATATGTCTACCATCTTGAAGGCGAACAAGGGGAATTGTACGAGCATCTACTTTATCCCTCAGCTTCAAGAAACCAGTGCAAGTAGGATAAATAACATCCAGCAGATGCAAGAGCCATTCATCAGATTGTTTCTCAAGTATTTCAGCACCCAGTTTTGGAAGAACATCTCTCCAACGCAAGACCTTGATACCTAATGTATGCGTCAAGTATTCCCATAACCGTGCGTAGGCCTCTGTACAAACATCTGCTTTAACCCAGCAAACACGATTTTCATTTTCACTTTGCAATATCTCTTGTGTAATGCTTTCAGGTATATTTTTTGCATACGGCAGGACGGCTTCTGGGACTGAGCAATAATCATTATCTTCCGTTTGAAAAAGCCGAACGCCCTCTTCAAACAACTTTTTCCCGGTGTAGTAAAGTCCCTGTAGTGTTTCTTCTCTGCAATCATCCTCCAGTGGATAGACATTGTTAAGGAACTTGAGCGTTACATAGCCGTGTTCAAGCAGCCATTTTATACTATCGGCAAACAATTGATTTAACTGTTTTGAAAGAACTTTGTTGATTTCATTATGGCGAACATTGTCGCGAGCCGGTGTAGTAGAGAACGGGGCATGGATATAAAAAGACAAATGTGTTTCAACAGATGTTGGGAAAAAAACATAAAGATAATGCTGATTAGCAGGTATCACATATTTTTTTCCATCTTCTGCTTCTGCCAAGCTATATCCTATTAAAATCGGCTGGCTGTCCGTTGTATGGAAAACAAGCAATTCTTTTTCTTCATTATAGGGCTCTTCAATAATATGAATGTGATCGACGAATTCAGATAGGGGATTACTTTGCTTGACAATGGTCCACTCTTCTTCAGTTGGATAAACCTTGCAACCTATTTTTTTGATATTATGGAGTGCGAAAAGAACATCTGAAGAAATGTACTTTCTTAAGGCAATTTCAATATCACAATTAGCGACATCGGCATTCACATTGCCGTCAAATGGCAAAATGAGAACTGTATTCCCTTCAGAGGATATATTGTTTTCGGCATACGGAAGAATCAAATTTTGAATTCTAAACGCATATTGTCCAGAATAGATAGCTGGCGTTTTGGTATACGCATAAACCGATTTGAATCCAATGCCAAATCTTCCAATTTTACCGGAGTCCGGCTCATCCTTTGTTGACCGTATACCACATATCCCTCGAATATCGGCTTCTGTAAACGGCTTTCCATTATGGCACAACACAAGACGATCAGGGTAAAGATTAAACGTCAGATATGTTGCTCCTGCATCCTCGGCATTCTGAATCAACTCATAGATAAAATGCGTCCGGTCACTATATTGATCCACCAAAATGCGTGGAGCCCACTCTTCAAATTTTGAACCATAATCTTCAATGTGCTGTTTTCGAATTTCAGCAAATAAATCTCCCATAGTACTTCCTCAAATTCAATCAGCAGACAGTAATAATGCCCTTCACCAAGGTGTTTTCTTCTACAGTTGCACGTTCCTGAATATCGGACAATTCCTTTAGCCTTTCGTTCTTCTCATCCTCAAGACTGCTAAGCTGACTCTTGTACATACGCAAAATATTGGCATCTGCTACATTTTGAATTCTCGCCGTCAAATCCTCTTTTCGGAATTGATAACTTTTCAAAACGGCTGCACGGCGGTAATCACACTTTTCCCTTACGTCTGCCTTGAGTTGAGTAACAGCCTGCTGCCATTGCTCACGCTTTAACCGAGACAGCTTTTCCCATTGATTCTCTGCACACGCATCAGGAACATCTCGATAATCTGCAGTTTCCAATAAATCGCAAAAATCCGATGCCGACAAGCTGATGTCAGAGATAGGAACAATCCGAACTTCTTTTCGCATCCCGATGATTATCCGTTCTTCTATTAAGAACGGATAATCTCCGCAATTAACAGGGTAGTCATTGGCGCTAACAAAAAGCTGTATATAGACCTCTTGCTTTTTATGAAGTTCCATCGCCGCCATTTTTACAAGGGGATGCACTGCGGTGAAGAAAATGGCATTCCTATCACGTGCAGCTTCTTCTTGGTCGAAGGTCACAGAAACTCGCGTATCGTTTCCCTTTAGATAGTCTAACCATTGGTTGTACATTTCCGATTTTTTCATACCGGAACTGCGAAGCAACCGCTTTAGTGTGGCTCTATTCTCGCCACTCAATGTCAAAACCTTATGCGCTCCATCGCCTTGAATGTAATTTTTCTTTTCCCCAAGGACTTTATTAAAGTAGTCAATCACAAGCGCCTGAATATATCTTTCGCCAATCCACGGATTTTCTGCTTCTGTAACACTGCGATCCATTACATAGCCAGACAAGTCAATGCCAAACAGTTCCTTGCTTTCATCTTCGAGCTTTTTCATCTCGCTTGCTCTGGAGACTTCGTTATCTGCAATTTTTTCAATCTTTTCTTCACGTTCTTGTTGCGTGAGCGTAGAATCAAAAATTGCTTCGTTGATTTGCTGGGTCATATCGCCCAAAATGCCTGCGCACTCACCGATGGAGTTTTCAAAAATACCAATACGCTCCAAGCAACGGTGATAGATTTTCGCATCAATGGTTCCTTCGGTTACAATATTGCAAATGATAACGGTATCACTCTTTTGACCACGTCGATCAATACGACCAATACGCTGCTCAATCGCCATCGGGTTCCACGGGAGGTCATAGTTAATCATAAAATCGCAGAACTGATAATCCAGACCTTCGCAACCAACCTCGGTAAACAGTAAAATATCCAATGCATTAGCATTGTCTGCTGGAAGTTCAAATCGTTTGCGGAGATCCAAGCGTTCTTCGTCTTTAACGCTGCCGTTTACTTGTGCCACGCGATAGCCGCGCTCAACAAGGTGCTGCTCCAAGTAGCGCAGTGTATGGCGGAAAGAACTGAACAGTATAATTTTATTGTTTGGCTGGTGAGACTTATTTTCTATCACCTCAAACAAACGATCCAATTTTTCGTCTGTCTGAGGAAGATTTTCCGACAATTCGATTACATAATTCGCCATCTTGCGGAAATCAGCCTCAAGACCGCCCAATTTGATGTTTTCAAGATCAGCTACCGAGACGTTCCCATCTTCGGCGCAATAATCAGACAAAACATCGGCCAAGCGCCGATTCACCATTCCCTTAAGCAACGGTGCAAGTCCAAAAATGCAGCTGGACGCCTGACGCATCAGTGTGCTCATCATAAATGTTAGGGGAACACTGCTGTGCAAATAGCTAAGTGCATTAGATTCAAAGTCCATCAACGCATCATACAGCTTTTGTTGTTCTGCGGTAAAGTTGACAGAAATACTTTGAGGACGACGCACGCAGAAATCATTCTGTATATCCTGTCTGCGGGTTCGGTTGATCATTCCCGAAAAACTGTGCAGTCCTTCAACATCGTGAAGGATACCAATACGCGCTGTACGATCAAGCGTCTCTCCGCTTTTTAGCTGTGTCATCACATTTTTGTAAGTTGGATTTTCTGCAATAACACTACGACCCCAGCTGGTCTGCGCGGCATTAGTTAAATGCTCAGCAGATTCGGAACGCCAGTTGTTTGCCTGATGCCGAATCAGTCGTGCGGCCGCGTTGATTTCCGCATTCGGTTCCTGCATTTCCCTAAAGGTCTTTTTATCCAGAATCACATCCGGGCGCAAAGCGTTCAGCAGCGTATACAAATCATCATCGTCCGTCTGCACAGGTGTTGCGGTCAGCATAACAACGGCATCAGCGTTATCAGTAAAATAGCGTGCAACCCTGTAAGCGCCAGTATTGGAATGGCGCATATGATGTGCCTCATCTATGATAACAAGATCAAAATGGACAGGATCTTCCAAGTCCAGCAAGCCTTTTTGCTTGCCCTTACCATTGAGAAGTTCCTTTGTCATCAGCGAATAAGGCAGAATCATCTTGCGCATGGCCATCGGCCATTCGCCCTCTCTATCATATTCATTGATTGCTTCTCGGAGAGTCACACCATCCAGCTCGGTAAAGTTCTCATCAAACCGTTTCATTTCGGTACGCCACTTGTGCTCAGCGACCAGCGGCTTGGGGCAAATAATCAGAACGGATTCAAAATCTTCATTACGGGCCTGCAATTCGCGAAGAATCAGTCCAGCCTCAATCGTTTTACCGACACCAACACTATCCGCGACCAGAATGCGCGGACGCTCGGAATGAATCATCTTCAATGCCGGTCGGAACTGATACGGAACAAAATCCACACGCGCCGCATTCAAGGAGTACAACTGATCGTTAGACGGGTTGCAAAGCTGCTGTGCGGTCAGAAGCACCTTTAGTTCATCAATGGTGACATTGTACCGCTTCGGGGTTACATCATTGAGCAGCAGTTGGTCGGCATAAAGAGTCTCAACCCTGTTATTGACCCAGACACTATACTCTGCCTTGTCGCCCTCACCACGGATTTGCATAATGGGTCCCATCTGGCTGGGGTCGCTCTTTTTGTGAACAATCGTCCCCACAGCAAAAGGCTGCGCCATTGCCTTTACAGGCTGCGCTGCAACACGCACCTCCGCTGGTTTAGGCTGAACGCTGACTGGCTCCGGAATACGGATAGGGTTAGCATGCTCCGGGTTAATAAGTGTAGCCCGGAACTCCTTGGCTTCGTTGATGTCGCTTCTATCACCATCGAACAGTTCCATAAAGTTGATGTACCTTGTCATAGCGACTTTAATCTTCTCTTCCGAATAGTCAAGCAAAGTCGTATGTGCCACATCATTACGAACCTGAAACATCTGCCGGATGGCATCCTTCATTTCATGGTAATTCGTAAAATACTCATAGTTGCCAAGAGGGTACAAATTGCGCTGAATCACACGCAGCAAAGCTTGCAGATCAAGACCGTCAAGTGTAGTTATATTGTTGCGCTGCACCTGTTCCAACTGCATATCAGACAAGTTGGTGCAAACCGTAGTTTGCCACCAGTCATGTGAATCGATTCTTTTCAAGCGCGGCTCCAGCCAGTTACGGCACAGCTGCGCGGCTTTAATGAGGTACTCATTCATTTTTGAAATAGCTGTTGCGTATTCCATGATTTACACTCCTCACTGTTTCACGATGTCGATTTTCACCGGGCGCTTTTCGGCTGTTTCTCCCGTCTCCTTGTCTACCAGCAGGAAATAATAATTGCGTTCGCGCGAATACGGATTATTTTTCAAAGTCAGCACCACATCAGTATACCGTTCTTCATCCCGGCAACCGGCCAGTTTGTCGGCTGCGATGGTGCGCTTTGTCGAAATGGTATCGCCCATTTCGTTTACGATACGGACCTCATAATTTGCCGGCAGGACTGTGTCCGTCACCAAATCCGACTGCAAGAATTTCAGGGGAACTCTGCGATCCATAAGAACTTCCGGTGTGGGCAGCAGGGAAATACCCGCTTTCGTGGTTTCCACGCGACCGGATTGTGTACGGATGTTCAATACAGGAATCACCATTTCCTGCACCGATGCACCGCCATGCACATAGTTCTGACCGCCACCGGCGATTTTGAAAATCGAGCTGCCCAGCGGCGTATATACCGTGCGGGTATCTTTGGTTTTCAGAACTTGTCCCAAGGGATAGCCGACTGCACCGGCGATTGGCGCAGTGCTGTCTGAAACGATAAAACGCTTATTCTTGATTTCAGCCTGCGGCAGGTTGATGACCTTATCACTCTCCAAAATCGGGTCATGCTTGTACAGGAATCCGTGGTCCGCCGTCACAATAAAGTGGCGGATGTTTGCATTGTCGCTCAGGCGGCGGATTTCTTTATACAGTTCCTCCACGGCTTCTTCGCAGGCGGAGAAAACTTCATTTTCTGTTCGAGCCTCATCTCCGCGCGCGTCAATCTGGTTGTGGTAAACAAACACCACATTTTTGCCGGAGAAATAGCTGCGCAGGTCATCGCGCCGCATATTCTGCATCTGGTCGAACTGGATGCAGCTGTTATTTTTGTCGGATGCCTGCAAAATGCTTTCACGCGCTGCGGTTCCGTTTGTCTTTTTGCCGAGAATCGTCACCGTGCTGTCCGGCTGAAGCTCCAAGCTGACATGGGGCAGCAGCGCAGCCATGCCCAGCTGCGTATAGGACGGCACTGTGCTGACTGCAGGGGTCAACTTGGCATCGCATTTGGCATCCAATGCCAGCTTCTCAAAAAGCTGCTGTGCCACTTCATAGCGCATGGCATCCGATATAAACACAACGATGCGTTCCCGCACACTGCTGACGTTTGTGCTGTAAAATGCAATCTGCCGTTCGGTCTGGAATGTCGTCAGGTCGCGGGACAGGCTCTGGCACCAATGCACCGTCAGCGGGTCAAGGAAGTTGTTGGTGTACACATTTTCCACTAACGATTGCAGCTTCTCGATGTCCTGCGTCCGTTCGATCTTCCCATAGCTCAAATAGAACTTGCGGTAGGCGGTATCCATCTGCCACGCGGTATCTTTATACTGCGCAACCAATGCGTCAATGCCATCCACCGGTGCAAAGTGCAGCGCTTCAAGAATGGTGCAGGCGTTCGCCAAAAGACTGTACTGCTCTGCGCGGGCGGGCTTGGAGCCAAAATACGTCTTGCTGCGCTCCTCACAGATGCGTTTGATGCTGCGGTCTTTGAGGCAGGCAGACGTGTTTTCTTCCAGCAGGCGGTTTATGATCCAGCTGCCGATCTGTTCCTCGGCGGCATCAAAGACCGTGCAATCCAGCAACAAATCTGGGTTTGTATGCTGCAACTGCCCAAGCGTCTGCATGGCGTTCAGCTCCTGCGCGGCCACGGTGGAGAATTCTTCAAAGCGCGGCTGGTCGGGCAGGTAGTTCATCATGCTGTCAAGGAAAGCCAGCACTTCGCCTTCCTCCGGCAGGCTGCGGTCCCCCCATGCGTCCGGGGCATCAATGTCCATTGCGTGGGCGGCATAGGTGGCAAACAGGCACGTCACTAAATCCTTCAGGCTCTTTTCTGCCGGATTATAACCGAACAAACGGCGGCAGACCTGCCAAAAATCACTCACCAGCCCAAACTTAGAAAACGCCAGCAGCGATTCATTCTCGGCATCCAAGGAACCGCGCAGTACGCTGCGCACCACTTCTTCCGGCTTCGGCGGGCATTTGCACAGCACGGCCAGCATTGCCAGCGCAAAGGTGTCCTCGGTATAGACCGGTGTGCCAAAATCGTAAAACTTCTTGGCACGATCCTGCGCGGCAAAGAAGCTGATATGCTCCTTCAAAAAGAGCTTCGTTCTTTCATCCAGATTGAAGTCCTGCGCAATCATCGTCACCCTGTCGGTAGAATACTCCTGCGAATAAAACAGCATATCGGCAAGGTGATTATCCTCCAGCGCGGGTTTTGCGTAGGGGGCATAAATCAGGAAACTCTCGTCCGGGTGCTCCAGTTCCAGCATCCATTTGGTGGCGAACTGTGTGTTCGGTTCCATGTGGTAGATCGTCACATCGGGGATGTTCAGCTGCTCTACCTCATCTTCAAAGCTGGCAGATTCATCGTACCAGAACACCAATTTGCGGTGTTCGCCCGGCGTAAACATAATCCGAAGGCGATCTTCTATCTGGCGCAGTGTCGTTTTAGCCATGCGGGTTCATCGTTCCTTTATCTTGTAGTATAAACACCAATACACCGGAGGCAGAATTGCACCCCAGTGTATCGGCGGTTTGTTATTTAAGGGGTGCAAGCACGTTCAGGTTTTTGCCATCGGCGGCGGTCTGTGCCTTGACATAGTTGACCTTTACACCATCGTCAAGGTCAAGGGAGATGCGCAGACCGGCAAGGTGGGCGATATTCTTCTCGTACTTTTCGCACTCGGCCTGCTGTAACTTCAGCTTATCCAGACGCTTTTGGGCAAGCGATACCGTGCGGGCATCGCTGCTGGCAGAAATGACGTTGTTTTCCTGCACGATCTGCTGGGCATAGGTGCGCAGCAGCGGACTGAGATAGTTGTTGTTGACGCGGCCGGTGGTATCGGCATCCCAGCGGTGGAGGTAGACCAGCGCCTTGAAGCCATTCTTCTTGCCGCTGTCAAACATCCAGTAGATGGGGCGCTTCTGGTAAATCTTGCAGTGGTCTGCAAAGAAGTCCTTCAGGAAATAATTGCGGATGATTTCACGGCTGGTGTTGCCCTTGTTGCCCAACGCCTTGGCAATGAACGCAAGGTTTTCTTCCAGCGACGCTGCACCGAACACTTCTTTTATGAAGTCTACAACACGGTTCACAAGGTCATTTTCGCCGAAATATTCCTCATCGCACAGGGGAACCACATTATCGGCCACAGGTTGGAACCGGGAGTATTTACCGGCATCCCATTCACCGCCGGCATAGGCAAGACCGGGCTTATCCAGCGAGTAGCGGCCAAGGATGCAGCCGACTGCGTAGGAGAGCAGGCTGCGGATGTCGCGGCTCAAATCGGCTTTGCGCACGGTGACGTCCTTATCCTCGACTTCGGGGGTCAGTTCATCCTGCAATCCATAGATGTCGATGAAGATGCGGTTGAGTTCTTCCTCGTTAGCTTTGAGCTTGGCGAAGCGGTCATTGCACTCGCCCTGCCAGAGCATATAGCACAGCTCCACCGGGCAGGAGACTTCGGGGCGCTCGCCGTTGTAATAGTAGTCCATCGTGGCGGCGATGGACGTACAATCCCACAGGTCATGTGACCATTTTACAAGCGGATGCTCGGCAAAGTCCCACGATGTTTCGAAAGAGTCCCAATCAGATTTTGCAAGGTCTATATTTTGTCTGACAATATCATCTGTATTTAGCCTTTTCTCGCTTTTATATGGCACTTTCCAAATACTATCAATCGGATAACTAACAGTCGGGTTTATCATATTCAATATCAAATTGAATACAGATGAGTTCATAAACGCCATCACGTTATAATTGAAATCGCGATGGAAAAATATAGTGTTTGACGCAACATCACTAAGTACATTTTCCGGTAAATATCTGCAGCTAAACTTATCACTACCAATAAGAGGCCACAAAATTCCCTTTACAAAATAATTTTCAGGATTTCGAAGCCGATAAGTATCCCTACTAATGGTTGCTCGAATATTAAGTGCGTTATTTTCAAAATCTACAACGTGCTCATAGCCACCATACCACTTATGATAGCCGCCGCCCTTATTATAGTAATACCACTTGTTTTTACTCGTCGAAAGACTTTGTAGCGTTGGTTTTGATGCGGTCTTCTTTTTCGCTACTTCATACCACAAGCGTAAAAACAAATCGTTATTTCCCGTTTTTATTCCCGGATTTAACTCAACACTATTTCCTAATGGTGCAGTGTGACCCAAGACATTTGCAAACGATTCTTTGCACCAGTATGCAAGTATTTTATTGGGGAGTTGTCGAAAGATTTCATTTGAAGACACGTAAACATCTTTTGCGTTATTGAAATTCAATTGCTTTTCTTCGGCTGTTGCATAACCCACAAGTCGGTCGTATTTTCCCTTGAAATCATTAACCCTGTGTTTATCCAACACAAAGGCTGCTGTTCCAAAGCCACAATCAAAAGCCTTAAATCCAAGATGAACAATATTCTCGATAATGAAATTATTGAATATATTTTCTCTGATGCCCAAGTAGGTATATAAAAACATCCATGATTCCGGTGTAACCATGGAGACTTTTTCGCGAGTCATCTCCATACAGCGTTCTTCAAAAACCGCAAACAAATCTGCTTTTGAATTCGAGTAGTTCTTTTTAAGATAACTGCTAAGTGCCGGGGAGTAATTTCCCCCCATGTAAGGCGGATTCGTCACGACCACATCATACTTTTGGCCCATGGCTTCGCCAATATTAATTAATGGCTTCAGCCTAGCCACAGTTTTTTCTAGTCCGACACTTTCCATCGAAACCTGCGCATCTTCACCGGCAACATCCGCGCAGCTGCGCAGCAAGTCCCAGTTATAACTGCCCATATTCAGAATGGAGCCGTACTCTTTTGCATCTGTCAGCGTATCCAGCAGCCCTTCCAGCTGCAAGCGCGCCTCATTGCGCTCAAAGTCAGAAAGCCCATTGCCGAAGAATTTCAGCTGGTTGCGGTTGATACCGTTGCTCTCCTTAATATCATACACCTTGGGCTGCGGAATCTTGCTGCGGTCAAAGAAGCCGCTGTCATACTCACGCGCTTTCATCATCACAGAAAAATAGGCAATCTGTGCCGCGCGCTTGTCAATGTCCAGACCAAAAAGGTTGTTTTCCAGAATAGAGCGCACAGCCTCACGGCGGGAGTAGCCATTGTCCAGATAAATCTGCATCAGCACATCAAACAGATAGCACAAAATATGGCCGCTGCCCATGCAGGGGTCAATGACTTTCAGCTGTTCCGGCTCAATGTTGGCATATCGGGCGCGAATCTCTGCAAGCTGCTGCTCCACCTGCGGTTCCTGCTGCGCTTCATCCAGATAGTATTTCCACTCGGATTTATCAAAGTCCGGGTGTCCCTCATACCATAAGCGGCCAAGGCTGTTTTCGACCATGTAGCGCACGATCCAATCCGGGGTAAACAGCTGGGTTGCGGCAGGAATGTTCTCTTTGCTGATTTTGATATTCTTTTTCAAATCAGCAAACACCTTGTCTTTGGGATCGGTGTTGTAATACTGGTACATCCAGCCAATAACCTGTACCTGACCGACAGGATTACCGTCATCGCCCTTGGCGTGAATATCAAACCACGCTTCGTCTATATCATGGACCAAGCGGTAAACCACACCGTTGGGGTCATTGAAGCTCAAAACAACCAGCAGTTCCGAAAAGCTGTCATCGCCATTTAGATTTTCAAACAGATAGGGCAGGATGCGGTTCAAATCATTGCACTGCTTGAAGAACAAGAAGCGGAAAAGGTCATCCTCCTTGTTCGCATCCTGCAAGGCAAAAATCTGCTGTTTTTCGTTCTCGTCAAACTCCAAATCGCCAGCGAAAGGAGACTTAACCAGATCCGGCAGATTCTGCCCCTTGATTTCGCTGGAAAGAACACGCACCGGGATATAGCGGTTGACCTCCATAAAGCGGATGGCAATCAAGCGGTTGAACCATGTGTAGGCCATTTCCTCCGCAAACTGGTCAAGCTGCTGCTTGGTGTTGGCAGCACCGTAAAATCCGCGCAGATGCTCCACCAGATTGCGGTATTGCTTCACATAGCGCTCACCCTTGATGGTCTGCGTATTGCCGTTGCCAAGGTCAAAAATCAGCGCACTGTCCGTGCCGGTCTGCGGCTCCAGAATGCCGTTTTCCGTAATGCCATACAGCCCCAGCTGGAATTTAACATCTTCGATCAACTTGCGGCGGGCGTCCACCGCAAATTTTTTAAGGGATGCCTTTTCCATAGTGTTCCTCTTTTCGTTGTTGTCGGAAAATCCTTACCAAATATCCACGTTCAAGGTATCGCCATTGCTCAGCTTTTGCTCCAACGCACGGCGCAGCTTTTCAATGTAATCGTCCAGCTCTGCCGTGGTATTGATCTGCCACGATGCCGGTGTCACGTCCTGAATGCTGACCGTAACGCGGCGGCGAACCACCGGCGTAGGCTGAACCGGCGCGGGAGCCGTACCACCTTGATTGCTGGATGGAGACGGTGTAGGCACCACCGGCTGCTGCGCGTTCTTGTAGTCGTCGATTTTGTTGAACCACTGAATCTTATTTGTATTTGCATCGGCTTTCAGCAGCACCAGATCATTCAGGTTCTGTACATTTTCAACCTTGCTCACCGCCGCATCGCGTTCGGCTTCCACCGCCGACTGGAAGCGCTGCTTGCACTGGTCGGTGTCAAGATACTGGAGAATACGGTCATAGCAGCCTGCCACATAATCCTTGGCCGGGGCAATTTCCTGCGCTTTCAGCGCATTGTACTTGTCCATAAACTCGCTGCGCAGGGTAGACAGGGTGCGGATTTTTTCGTAGGGTTCTGCCATCGCCAGAATCTTGCTCATGGCATCCGCAGCCTTTTTCACTTCGTCATCGTGAATCTGGCTCTGGTTGTTTTTGTACAGTTCAACGGCTGCATGGGCTTCGCGGAAGTTTTTGATCTGCCCCCCGTTGAAAAAGTCCCGCAGGTACTCATACGATTCCTTGAAATCGCGGTAGTTATCCTGCTCATCCTCCAACGCGGTATAGAAAGCATCCGTATTGGTCGGAATGGTAAGCGCCAGCATCAGCGCTTCGCCAGCCTGCACCGTGGTTTTGCCGGGCAGATAAGGCTCTCTTTCGTAAGCCGACTTCTGTTCATTCAGACTGCGAAGCATTTTATCGCATTCGCTTTGCAGCTCATGCATCAAATCCTCGTCATCGTCAGACGAAACGCCCTTATTGAACAGGTCGCGCATCATATCGCGGACAAGGCGTTTCTGCTTGTCCGTGGCGTGCTTGCGAATATCGCACAGCAGGCGTTCTTGGAATTCCACCCTCGTAAACAGACGCTGGAACTCCTGCGGGTTTCTGCTGCCGGCGCTGATTTGTTCATGGTTCATCGTCAGCGTCAGAATGCCGTCCACAAACAGCTGTGCAACAAGCCATTCCACATCCACCGGCAGGAATCCATACGGTTCTTTCGTGAAAATGTTCAGCAGTGTTTTCAGGGAAGTGACCGTATGCGCCATAGAATTGCGCTCAATTTTGGTGCGAATATCTTCCAGCGCGCGGCTGTTATTGGTACCGGCACCACTCATGTGCAACTGCCCAATATCGGCGAACAGCTTGCCAATATCCTGCTCTGATACGGCCTTATCAATATCCGTCAGGTGGTTGAACAGGCGCTCCACCTGCTGCTTAAAGGCATCGTTCAGGCGGGTTTCAAAGTCGCGGGAGCTGCCGGGCAGCTTTGTGCCGTACACGAAAATATCCGCTTCCGTGAGGGCCTGCTTTAAGAATACTTTAACGTTCTGGCGGCGTTCCTCGACTTCCTCCTGTTTGGCATCGCAAATCGTCCGGTACTTGGTAATACGACCGGCGGTGCCGCTGCGCAGATAATTCTGAATCTGCAACATGGTCCGCAGCTCATTGTTCAGGCGGGTGTCATCATGCAGCAGCACAAAAATCGTGTGGTCGCCGCTTTCACCGGCAGAAAGCATCTTCAAGCGGTTCTCGTCTGCATCATCGCCGCGCGAAGTAATGATCTTGACGGTAACGGCATTGTCCGGGCGGGAGAGGGCATCGTATTCGTCAATCTTGCGGTTGAAGCCGAAGGTGTATCTGCCGTTCAAATAGGGATAGCGGTACTTGTCCGCGCGGTAGTTCTCATCAAAAATCAGAGAAGCCAGCTCACGGTTCATCTCGGAATCTTCAACCTGACGCTGTGCGATTTCACGGTTGACTTCCTGCTCCTCGTTGGTCAGGAAAATGTAGTTATCACCGAGGTTCTGCACCAGTTGCTGCTGTACCAGTTTTTTCAGGGCAATCTCAACGCGCTTTTCCAGCTGGTAGCGGTCCTCGTCCATCCGGGAGGCCATCAGCGTTGCAATGTTCTGCACGGTGGGAGCCTTAAACTCCTGAACATTCTTAACCATGAACAGGACTTTGAGCACTTCGACCTCGAAGCAGATTTCTTCGCGGTCCGGGTTCAGATAATTGTTCCGCAGAGCGTTGGTAATTGCAATGGAGGTCTCGTGGTCAACCAGTGTCGAAATTCCCTGATAGAACGCGCTGAAGGGAACCAGAATGCCTTCTTCCTCGTTCTGGATTCTTTTGGAAGTGCTCAGATACATACTCAGCATCGAACGCTCACCATAGGAGCTGTTCTTGCCGGGGCTGCTGAACAGGCGAACCGCATCCAATACTTTACCTAACAGGTTAAACTGATAGGGTACAAACGGATATACGTCCGCAAAATCTGCCGCGCTTTCGTAAAGTTTCATTTCCGGCATATCACCGGAGAATTTGACGATAGTGTTTAAGGCATCCACTTTCTGGGGATAAATGGATTCCAACTCTGCCTGTGCTGCGGCGTTCTTCTTCAGAATACGCTTTTTAACGACCTCCGCCACATCGCTGGAGGACAAGGACAGGCGCGTATCAAAACGCCCCTGAATTTTAGAGAAGTCTACTGCATTGACAACTTGAATCTTGTCGATGGCTTCCTGCGCCGTGACGAGCATCCACGCTTTGCCTTTGCATTTGCCCGCCAAGTCATGCTCCAGCGCTTGGAGATCCAGCATCATATTGGAATCATCACCAATGTACTGGCCGACCTCATCAACGCAGAAAACAACATGATGGTCGTTGCCCTTGCGTTCAATATGCTTTTGCACGAGCTTAGCAAAATCTTCAGTGCTGATGCTGTATTCTTCACCTACGCGGTCACACCAGCTGCGAGCAGCATCCTCACTCATAATACCCTGCTCAACCATCGCCTGAACAAAAGCATCCTGCTCAATATCAATACCGGCTACAGCATCTTCCCAATTTTCAAAGGTTAGCTCGCAAACACGCTCACGGAATTTTTCGAGTTTCCCCTCTGCATCCAGCTTACGCTCTAAATCGGCCATACGGGGATACTGGTAGGAATAGCCCAACTTTTCATTGAAAGCACGGAGAAACACCATTGTGATGACATCGCGCTTGGCTGCACTGCTGGTGCGGCTCTTGGAGGCAATGTCAAACAGGATAACATCAGTGTCAACGCTTTCGGCAGCACGGATGTCATCCAACACCTTTTGGCTTTCAATTTTGTTGTCCTCGATGAAATAGTCGAGCGCTGGCTTGCCGTCAACCTCATCATCATCGATCAGATAGGAAAGCATCTTCAGAAAGTGCGATTTACCACTTCCGAAGAAGCCGGAGATCCAGACACCAATGCGGTCGGTATTGGCCCCAATGCCCAAACGATAATTTGAGAAAAATTCCGCAAAGTGCTTTTGGAGTTCCTGCGTCACAACATATTCCTGAAGTTCCAGTTTGACGGTGGCGTCATCAACCTGACCGGGTTTAACAACCGGTTTAATGTCACGGTTGATTGGTTTCGCAAACATCTGACCAATATTCATATCGGTTCCTCCCATTACGCGTTCCTTTAGATAGGCTTCGCGCGGTAATTGTTGCCGTCCTTTACTTCTCCAAAGAGATACAAATAACCATCTTCGTATTTGCCGGGGAACATCATAAGTACGATTCCCTGTGCCAGACGATCATGCAGGTCATTCAAGATTTTGTGCGAACGCAGAAGTGGGTAGCATTTCCCTACACCTGTTAGAAGAATGATAGAATCTTCTTTTGGTATGTGTTCCACAATATAGTTCAACATAAGATCCATCGGCAGACCGATGTGCAAT
Source organism: Oscillospiraceae bacterium (assembly GCA_025757985.1). Taxonomy (NCBI): domain Bacteria; kingdom Bacillati; phylum Bacillota; class Clostridia; order Eubacteriales; family Oscillospiraceae; species Oscillospiraceae bacterium. Next base: position 1,479,231 of record CP107210.1, on the reverse strand, counting down.
ACACTATTAGCAGCGTTGACAACGCGCGTCATACTACCATAACGCATCTCCAACCCCTCATATTTTTTTCGGGGATGCTTATCTACCAGCAGAGTGGTCATAATCTTATAGAGGTCAAACTCTACCACTGGCCGATGGTTTTCTTGCAACATTTCAACTTCCCGTGCAGTCCAGTGCCGGACTTTCATTTCATCTTTTGGGTCATAGCTGAACACATAATATCCAGCCTCACCGCCGAGTCCGGTTGTTGTTTCTGTGGAAATTGTATGTAGAAAGTCATCGAGCTTATTTAACTTCTGATCCGTGTTCATTCATCTGCTCCTGTGATGGCTTGTAAGTATGCACTCATATCATGCTCTTTCAGATAACGCTTTACCGCTACACTTGGCAGGGGTGGAATGATTTTTTCACCCATAAGAAGCCCTGCATCATTGAGCAGTCTACGGTACGACTGGGACAGCTTCCGAATTGTAGTATCCTTCCATTGACTTATTTCCTCAGATGCGTTCTGCATAAGCCTAAAGAAGGATAGTACTTCGCTAGATTCCAAACGATCTGCACCGATAATCAGTTTGTCCCTGTATGTCCGGTACATAAACATAAAAAACAGTTTGTCATCAGCCATAATTGACAACAACACCATCAGCTTTTGACCAGAAATACTCTGTTGCATAAAAACATCTCGCCACTCTGGCTCGAATTGCATTACTCGGCGTGATACGCAGGAGAGAATTTCTTTAACGCGATATTCTTTTGCCGCCGGAAACAAGTTCATCTGTAGAGCCTGTGCTTTTATTTCTTCCGTCGTATATCCTTTATTCAATTGTTCCGCGTAGGTCTTATATTCATAAAACCAAAACGGTTTTGAAACCAGCCCAGCAGAAAAGCGTTCTTTATCTTTCATTCCACCCATAAAGCACTCTCACAATGGTCATAATAGTCGAAATCATCACTGTGTACAACAAACTGCCGCCAATACAGAATCGGTCATGTATCATATCACTCAAATATTGCTAATTACACTAATGCAATTATAGCAAATTTCAATAAATATGTCATCTGTTATTTGACATATTTCGCAAAATGCTTCATTATTCGCCACGATGCTTTTTCTATGCCTATATACATTCTACCTTTTTGACAGTCCGATAGTCTGTACTTTCAGCAGTAATTTCATCATTTCGGCATTATGCATATATTTGACAAATCAATATCAGGCGTTACTACATATAAAAAGCCCTCTCCTCCCTAAGAGAAGAGGGCAATGCTCTTATTCAGTTGGTTCTTCTTTCAAGAGCCGCCGCAGTATGTGTAAAAACTCGTTTGCTTCTTTTCCATCAAGAGAATTGTAAACAGCATTGGCATACCATTCTGGGCGGGTCATCGTAGGCTGAAAAGTTCTTGCGTATGTCTTACCACTACGGACAAAACCAGCCTCTTGAACCATTCCCTTATCCATCAGCCCATTTAGTAACGTAAAAATGGATCGTTCCTTAAATGTCATCTCTCCGCTATCAGATGCCACCATCACAATTTGTTGCTGAGATAATGGCTCCTTAACGCTCCAAAGGATGTTCATAATCTGATCTTCCGCTTTCGTGATATGAAATGGTCTAGTATTTTCCATAATTTGCCCCCAATAAATGCTGTATATGTTTATCATATTAAATTTTCTGTCAAACGTCAACAGCATCACTTAACAAAGTGATATTTATCACCTTAAAATATGTCCAACATTGGAAGACATTATTACAAAACCTCTTTGCAACAGATATTCAGCGCTCAGACCAACATATTTGCCTATATGCTATTACCGCCACTTCCGCTTTTCTTCATAGTGGCCTCTTTTACGTTTATGTACCTGTTTATCAGTTTCCGCATAGATGGAAAATTTATTGAAGTCCCACCAAAACCACTCCAGCATGAGACCGAACAAATCCTCATCACCAAAATAGCTGTACTCGTTGCACAGGTTCATCATCGTCCCATAATAGCAGGAAAGCAACCACTTCAAGTCCTCCTGATTATGATTTTTAGCGCCCTTAAAGTGCTCATCAAAACTATTCATTGCACCGTCACCCTTTTAATCCTTCCAACTTATTCGAAAGGCGCCTCCGCTTACGGTAGACGTTCGATACAGAGCAATCAATTTGCAATGCGATTTTGCCTATATCCAGCGCCAAGAGATACACCAGCAGTTCTTTTTCTTCCTGCTTCAAACGCTGCAATCCCTGCTGAAGCGCCACTTCGATTTCCACTTCACGGAACATCTCGGCAGCACGCTCATCTTGAGGCTCATCCAGAATATTATCAAGTGAAATCGTTACAATACTTTTCCTCTTATGGGCAGCATAGCGAATTGCTTGCCACTCCAGCCGCCGCGTAATGTACTTGGTGAAGCGCCCCTTCAGAACGCTATTCTCATTCTTTTCTTCGTCAGACATTTGATCGTATAATGCCAGAAGTTCATCCTGAATCATAATACATCCTCCGTTTACTTGTTTTTTGGGGAAAACAAGTAAAGGAGGAGGCGCACGAGCCATTCCGGAGCCAAACAGACATAGTATAATAAAAAACAGGCTCCAAAATTGGCACACGTTTGTCACTTCCCCTCAAAAGGTAAGAGAACAAATCGGCTGAAATTTTGGAGCCTATTTTTTCGATTTTACAAAATGTTAACAATTAATATTCAGAGGTTTCTACTCTTACGCACTTGATGTTAAATGTGTATTCACACACTTGCACGGTTAAGCACAACATTTTCCATACAAGCGCATAGTATCGCCAACTCTATTATAAATCCTCGCTTGTCCGATAATTTGTACTTTGAACTTTTAACAAAAATATGTACAAATTGGGCATTCATTCAACCAAATCCGATTGAATTTCAGCAAGAGTTTGCTGTTCCTGACGGACTTTCTGTTCCTGCAAATTTACGTCTCTTAATTGTTCCACTAATTCATCCATCCGATGCCCCATTTCTTGTGCGAGGACATTTACCTTATCAATCTCTACCGATTGGTCGATGCCCTCTTTTTCGAGGTATGCTGCTGCATTGCGGTATGCTTGAAGTTCCGTACTATGTTGATTGAAATATTCCATCTTTTGATTTAAGGGTTTTGCTGCATACTCCATCCATACAGGCTTATAAGTCTTGCATATCTGCAAATGTTTTGCAGCAGCCGCGTAGGTAGTTCGCTTCTGCTTCACCTCTGCCAGTTCATTTGTAAGTCCAATCTGCGTTTTTCCAAGATTATGTATAACTTTATCGTAATCGCCGGTGGTATTGATTCGACTATCGGTCATGCCTTGCAGCATTTTGCCGAGGAACTTCGCATTTTCAATTCCTGCGCGCCGTTCTACCGCAGCAATTTTACGCTTTAGTCCAGTGCTTTCCGTTATAGGATTAATTGAACTTCCCAGAAATTCGGAGAGACGGTCGCCTTGTATGTTCAGCCTTTTCTTTGAATCTCCGATGGGGACATAACTATATTGCTGGTTGGGATATAAAAGCACTGTACACTGCCCGGCATCCAAATCACGAAGTACATATTTTTCAGGTATAAATAGTCGCTCAATGCCATTCTGCGGCAGATGGATCGACACGCCTCGAATAGACATAGCTTTTATCTGATTTTCCGAAAGGATGACTTGCACAGGCTCTACGTGGTTTTCCTCGTCAATCTGCTGAATCAGCTTTGCGCCTAGGATCGTGCCGTGGGTTCCGTCCTCATAAACCAAGTCATAAGAGAAGTCGTTTCCGACATTGAAAGTGATTTCGCCGTCCGGCGAAGTTGTCACTTCGCTTTTGTTGACCATTAGTTTGGCGGGGTTTCCATTGTCATCGTGGACCTGAAGAACCAAGCCGTTTTTACCCGTCGACAGAATTTGGCGGCTGCTTAACTTCACTGCTGCCGTACAAACTTCTGGATACTGAATCGTCAATTCCTGATAACGGTCAAGCAGCGTGATTTCCACGTCTTCTGCAATCTGCATTTTCCCATTCTTTAGCGCATACTCAATTCCTTCACCGGTGAATTCGGAACCGAGCGCATCTTCGGGAACCCACGCGCCATCCAGCGCCGTGGCTCGGTACAGCACCTGACCAGTTGCTTTTTTTACTTTAGTTTCGATGCCTGCCGTTTTCAGCTTGTCAGCAAAGTCTGCCATGCCTGTCGCTGTACTGAGGATGCCGGTAATTGTCTCCCTCAGGTATTTCTGCTCTTGTGCATTGTCAGACAGTCTGACGCAGATACCGGCATAAGTAAATGTATCAGTATCAGATAAGCTATTGTCCCGGACAGCTCGACCCGCGCCCTCCAGCAAATAGCTCATATGCTTACCGCGGATTGTAGGTGTGATTTCCAGCTCCTTTGCCATAGAAAGGAATTGGCTATAATCCGTTGCCCGCTCCAAACAGAAGTTCAGCCGCTTTCGGATTTCTGTTCGGTTGGATACAGATTTCTTTTTCCCTGTGTTTTCTGGGTATAGTTGCCCAATCTTTTGCGGATCATCAATCACGGATAAATGAGCTTCCATGCATAAGCGGTCGGAAATATCCCGTATCTGACGTGCCGTGCGGTAAGGCACCGTCCGCAGTTTCTTATAGTCGTAAAAAGAGACCGCATTGAGCATGATGTGGTTATGAATATGACCTTTGTCAATATGTGTTGCTACCACATATTCATACTTGCCGCCTGTGTATTCAAATGCCAGCTTCTTTCCCAGTTCATGCGCCTGTTCAGGCGTTACCGCATCTTCCGGTGAAAATGACTGTATCAGATGATAAGCAAGATTTGACGAACGCTTCCTTTTCAGATTCCGCGCTTTGTGCGCAAGTACCGCTGTCATTTCAAAGTCGATAGAAGCTGTTTGCGGCTCGCAATTATAGCCAGACACCAACATCTGCCCATCGGTCTTGTCTGGGTTTTCGATATAGGCCAGTGCCTTGCCGAGAGTAGATTTTATCGCATGGATTTTTGTGATAGCCATAAATTTCCCCAATGTAATTTTAATCAAAAAAAGTATCTATTACCCAAAAATGAAATTTGCTTGATTTTGGGTAATAGATGGAGTATCATAGGAGAGAGGTGAACTACGATGCGGCTGATAGAGCGAAATGATTACCTGCAAAAAATCATTGAGGTAATGGGTACTCCCGATATCAAGGTTATTACAGGCGTAAGACGAAGCGGAAAGTCAAAGCTGCTGGAGGCATTTCGAGATTATGTAGTAAAAAATGTACCGAATGCAAACATAATCCACATCAACTTTAATCTGACTAAATTTGAGGCGTACAAGGACTACCATGCCCTGAACGATTACATTGAAAGTTCGTTCAAAAAAGGCTGTGAGAATTTTGTTTTAATTGATGAAGTTCAGATGTGTCCCAACTTTGAGCTGACAATCAACAGTATCCATGCAATGGAAATGTTTGATATATATATCACTGGCTCAAACGCATTCTTGTTAAGCTCTGATTTAGCCACTCTCTTTACCGGCCGTACCTACGAAATCAAGGTTTTCCCTTTTTCATTTGCCGAATTCAAACAATACTTCGCAATCGAGGACAATTATGAGGCGTTTGACCGTTATCTGAAAGAGGGCGGTATGGCAGGATCTTACCTTTATCGCAATCAAGATGCAAAGTACGATTATATACGCGATGTATTTGATACGCTTATCATCCGGGATATAAGGCAAAAATATAAGATTCGTAATCCGGCATTGATGGATAGGATCGTCGATTATCTGATGGATAATATTTCGAACCAAACATCCGCACGAAATATTACAGATGTCTTGGTTCGCAGTAACGAAGCCATTAACCATAAAACTGTTGGCAAGTACTTGGAATATCTTTGTAATGCGTTCGCATTCTATCGCTTCCGCAGATATGACATTCGCGGCAAAAAATATCTTTCCTCCAATGACAAATTCTATTTGAGTGACCACACGTTCCGATACGCGAAACTTGGTACAAGAAATATGGACTATGGACGCATATTGGAAAACATTGTAGCGATGGAGCTAATGCGCCGCGGCTATGAGGTTTACGTTGGTGTATTGTACAAAAAAGAAATCGACTTTGTTGCCTTACACAGAAGTGAAAAGATCTATATTCAGGTATCTGACAATATTAGTGACGAAAAAACTTTTGAACGAGAAGTCGATCCCTTGCTGAAAATCAAGGATGCCTATCCCAAAATGGTTATTGCAAGAACGCATAATGAAGCCTACCAATATGAGGGGATACAAATTGTAGACATCGCTGATTGGTTGAACGGAAAATGAATATTTCCCAAAACGCGAAAAAGTTTATTTTTGGGAAACAGAGAAATCCCTAATCTATGAACAAATAAAAAAGTGACCACACATTATGCGAAGAGCAATTCCGTGTGGTCACTTTTTTTATTTAAGAGTGGGCACTCTTCAATAGAGCTTTCTCAATAGCTTAACCACACGCTCTAGATAATCTGCTTTCAGTTCCAGAAATTCTCGACGCAGCTGTTCCACATCATTGGTGTGAACCGACTTATTTTCATTGCAGCGTTTTGCAATTTGGTTGATGCTGCCCGCGATGCGACCAATATAAGCCGTCTGCTCTTTAAGCACCTGAAAATCGTAATGACGCACTTCGCCCTTAACCAGCTGTTCCCGGCAATAAGCGGAGAAGTTTGTCATCCCGGCTTCCTGCATTTTTCCTTGAATAATTTGAAGCTCTGCTTCCGAAAAAAAGAGAAGTTTGCTGATCGGTCGTTCTCTGTTCTTTTTCATCTATCCGGTCCATTTCTCGTCAAAAGGGCATGGGGGATATTCCCCAAAACGGGTTTCAGGGTGTCCCTGAGCGCATCTGTGTATATACAGATGCAATGCTTGCTAACCGTCGCTCACGCTCCGGTTACCCCTGCGGGTCTCAACGGCGATGCTTGCAGCGCACTGCAAAGAGCACCGCCCCCACAAGCACCACCGGCATAAAGTCCAGCAGCAAGGAAAGCAGATCAAGCTGCTTTTCTATCTGCTTTACAGGTTGGGAAACAGTCTTCGGCTCAACGGTCGACTGCTGCGGTGCATCCGTATTTTTGTTGTTGAAACTGTTTGCCGCCTGCACCGTGCTGTTTTGATCTCGGCTGGGCGTGTTCATCTCGCGGTCTGGATTGGCAGTGTCCGTCACCGTCAAATGAAAATCCGCACCGGTTTCCGTGGAAAGTTCATTCTGCTCACAGTTAAATTGGTAACGGTTTTCTGCATCGCCAACAACATAAGCAGAAAGAAAAGCGTATTTTCCGCTCAGTGCATTTGGTTCAACGGCAGCCAATTCATTCGATTCATAAAGCTCCAAATCATAGACATCATCAGTGTACAAATTCTGCAAGTAAACTATCACATGTTGGGAAAAGCCAACTGGTGCGGTCAGGTACGCTCCTACTTGCGCCGGTTTTGGCTCATAGTTCTCTGGTGGCGTTTCCAGCGGTTGCAACGTATAGTGCCGCTGCTGGCCGGTCACGCTCTCATACCAGCTGCTGTCTGCCAAGGTATAAATCAGGTCGTAGTGGTTCCCATCTTCCACTTGCAAAAATGTCGTCTGGTCGATTTCCTGCAAGGGATAATCCCCCAAGGCATCGTACTGCACAGCAGCAGCGCAGTAATATTCTGACGGCACAACTGTCACTGTTTCTGTGTAGTTGTTCAACCCATCCAGAACAATAACTGTTGATTCTGTATCAGATGGGCCATTGCCAAGTGTGACAATCACAGTGCGGTTCTGCAATTTCTGCGGGAAATTCGCAACGGTCACCGTTACAGTTGCAACATCTTCTGCATATACTTTTGTTGCAAAGCAAAGAAAAGCCACGACAAGTAATGCGAGAAATTTTCTCATAAAAAACACCTCAAAATCCTGCATACCGGAAGTAATAGCACGGTCTACTTTCCATCCAGGCGTTGGACATATTCACCGCCACACCATAGCCATAGCAGCACTCGACCCACGCACCGCCGCCAAGCGCCATCTGAACGTGCCCCTGCTCGCCGCCGGAGGCATATACCACGCGCAGATCTCCCGGCTGGACTTCAGACGGGGAAATACTTACTAGGTCTGCTGCGTTCCGATAAGCGGCTGTGCTGCCTGCGGAAAAAGGCAGGTTCTGCGCCCAATAGCAATATTGGACAAAGCTCGAACAATCCAGATTGATGCCCACGCTTGGATTGCCCGGCCCGCCGCGCAGCGAAGACGGCTGGGCATAGACAAACTTTCCTTGGCAGCTCAGGGCAAAGTCAACGACCTGTCCGCGCGCGGTGGTGGCGTCAATATTCAGGCTGTCAAATAGCTGCCGCAGTTCTTCCTCGGTCATGCCGCTGCCGGTGGCGCGGCATTTTATGCCGTCCACAATGTCATACAGTTCTTCCCAGTCCATGCGATACAGAAGCAATGCCCATTCCACATTTCCATAAGCATCTTCGCCATCTTTATACCAGCCTTGAAATCCGCTTGCGCCATTGGGCAGCGTGATCGTTTTTGTATATCGGGCGGATACTGCATTACCGGCATACTCGTTGCCGTACTGATCCTGCTTGATGATTGTCCGGGTCAATGTACCTGCATCGCAGCTTTCAGCCAGCGCTTCCAGATTGCCTGTTCCGCCGTCCGCACCGTTTGGGGCCTGCGTTTCCGGGTCTGTGTAGCGGTCATAGCCTGTCAGATAAATCGTGCAGTCGAGATCGTAGTGACCGTACTGCCCATCGTTCAACTCTCCGGGACACCAAGGTATAGCGGTTGCATTGGAAAAAGTAACCTCGTAATCATCGGAAACTGCATCATCACCCTCGCCAGTCACAACAGTAAAAGTGACCGTCAGCTCGTCAGGGGTATAAAACCAGTCGTTCAGTTCACCCTTGTACAAATTAGCGCTATCATCCAGCACAATATTGCCGGTGCAGTCCGCTGCCTTAATTTTCCCATCAGCAACTGCGTTGTATTCTTCCGGCAAATCGGAAAGTTCAGAACCCGTTGCACCATCCGGGAAAATGATAGGAAAAAAGACGGTCACATCATGTGTGCCGTCCTCTTTCCATACAGTATAGCTTTCGTTCTCCGCATGACCTTCATTCCAGTGCCACTCTGCGGCAGCATCGTACTGCCCGCAGGCATCATCGCCCTCACTGCAAGTATGCGTTTCAAGGCGATAATCCTTAACGGAAACCACTTCACCTTTCCACCAGCTTTCAAGGCGTCTTTTGCATTGATTGTTTCATCCTTCAGTTCTTTCAGGATGTTGCCGGTCTGCTTGCCAATCACAAAAGCACTATCTGCTGCGGCGGCCATGATATTACCTTCCACAACAGTCTGCGCTACTGCCATGTGCAGCCCTGCATTTTGAACGGCATCCGTATCGAAGTCATCGTGATAATTCAAAGCGCTGGCTCCGGCTTGCAGCGGACTTTCTATTGTATCCACAACCCGGTATGCAGGAGCTTTATAGTGACCGTTCTTGTGCTGGCTGCGCAGCAAATCATAATAGGCGCTGGCACGGCTGGAGCGCGGTGTGTTTGTGCCGGTGATAGTATTCTTATTACCTCCAGCTGAATCATGCAGGATTCCGGATGTGTCACCGGCACCGACATCATCGGACATTCCTGTATCAGATAGCGCATCTGGTTCAGAATCCAGACGACTGGACTGGTCTTTATTTGGTCCCATCTTTGCATCAAGCAGAAGGTCTTTTCCCGTATGCGGCATACCGAATTGAGTCTGAATGTTCGCTACAATATCCTCTTCTGTTCGAAAGAGTCTCTTCTGCTTATTCGTTTGCGTGAATAGTTCTGACATTTCATAACCCCTACAATCCCGGCTTATTTCTTGCGGTTAGGATTGGTATCCATCAGGCGGAAAAGCTCAGTGTCCTGCGGGAAAGTATTGTTGAAAGGCACCACCACTTTATCCGCAATCAGCAGCCCGCTGCCAACCTCGGCATTTTCAATATACCGTTTTTCTTCATCGGAGATATGCAGCAGTCGCGCAATGTCGTTTGCATCGTCCGGGGCCTGATTCAACAGCTTGATGTAGCCGCAGTCGGACAGCATACGGCGGGCATCCTCGTTGTTCAGCACAGAGCGAACGTGTTGGGTAATGGAAGTCAGGATCGCGCCCCACTTGCGGGCACGGCTGGAAAGCTCGAAGTAGTAGTTCGTGCAGGCGCTGTTGCCCAGCAGGAGCTGGAACTCATCGGTGAAAATCCAAGTGCGGCGTCCCAGCACACGATTGCGGGTGATGCGGTTCCAGATCTGGTCCAGCACCGTCATCATGCCGATGGACTGCATACTCTTGCCCAGTTTCACGGTATTAAAACAGATGCAGTGGTTCTGCAAATCCACGTTTGTCTGGTGGGCAAACAGGTCCATTGTGCCATCCACATACATACTCAACGCCATCGTAAGCGCTTTTGCCTGCGGGCCCTGCAAAGACAAATTATTGTAAAAATCATGCAGCGAGGGCATCTGCTCACGCTCCGGATGCAAACTGGTAGCGGTCATTGTACACAGCGCGGGAATCATCATGCTCCGGCTTCCAGTTGTAACCACTGGGCGCAATAAAATCCTTTGTAGTAAGGGAATCTTCTGCCAGCAGCCAATCATAAGAAAATTCCATAACCTCTTCCGGGCGGGTAATACCATGCAGCAGGTTCAGGCGCTCGATACCGGAGAGCCTGCGTACAGTGCTGCCCATGCGCTTGAACAGGTTTTGGATGTCCTCGGCGCGTTTGAGGAGTCGAACCTGCGCTTTTCTGTAATTATCCTCATGCAAGCTGATGGTGATATACTTCTCCCGAATCAATCCGTTTTGCCCTTGCAGTGCTTTTTCCGATATAACGCGGTTCATTTCCTCGCTATACCGGTCACGGGCATCACCGCGCAGCGGCAGAAACGTGTCGCGGCGGAACTCCGCTGCATCCACGCGCCGGGTCACAAGACTGATTTGCAGATGCGTATCTGGGTCAAAATAGTTCAGGAATTCACTGTATTGGGTAAAAAGACTTTTCTGCTCTTCCTGCCGCGCCAGCTGAAAATTGACATCCGTGAATGCCATTGTCATGGAGAAAAGCCCCGGTTCCACCTCACAGATGCCGCTTTCGTACATACGCTCATATTGCAGACAGTCCGCAGCCTTCTCAGGCGCACGGCGCTTCTTAATGCTGCGGGCGCTCTGCGCGGCATTCATTTCGGATTGTTTTGCGGATCTGCGCAGCTGCTTTGACCGCTGCTTTCCTTCCTTTGCGCGCTGCTTTTTCGTCTCGGCGGCAATAGGTTTCACATTCGGAATTTCTGCGAGTTCTTTTCTTTTGAACATTTCGACTCTCCTTATAGGGGCGGATCGGCACCGCTTCATTTTCGCTGTGCCATGCCCAGTAAATTTTCACGAGCTTTTCAAACGGATAACCGTCACGGTGGATAAAGCCCAGTCCCAGAAAAGGCAGCACCTCCACCATGACGATATAAGAAACGACCTGCATATCCATCCGCAGCCAGTGCAGACAGACAAAGCAGGTCGCAATCGCCAGCACCGCAGCCGAAGCAAAGCAGGCCAGCTGGCGGAGGGATAGTCCTAAAAAGAACTTCTCCCTGTACTCTGTAATTTCGAGGTTTGTTTTTGTGGCAATCATAGTTGCTCCTATAAAGACATCCTCCAATTTGATGACAGAAGTCGAATGCAGGGATAAAAAAAGAGCACCTCTCAGATTTCTCTAAGAAGTGCTCTAAGGTTTTATGCAAACCCCAGTTCGTATTTCTGCTGACATTCATCACGCTTCATAACGAATCGTGATTCTCCATGGATTTGCTGTCAAATTGATGTCAAATCGAGGGTGACACAGCTATTCTTACATATTTCGCATTTTGTGTTTGACGTATTAACGAAATATTTTCGATAAATTACTGGTCAATGGGCTTCATCGTGGGGACTTGCACGATTCACTCATTTTATGGTTATATCTTAATTCGTCATTGGAGCGATACTGCGATACACCGTAAATTACCGTTTCATCAGATTATGTATTATTCTATCACGCTTTCGGCATTTGGTACACGGTTTGGTACATGAACCGCGTGATAAACCGGGATAGACGATGCGCCTGAACGGGTTAAACGGCCACCGAAAAGAGCCGAAACAAATTTGACGAAGATGGTTATGTTCAGCAATGAACGCCCCAATAAATCAAAGGCTCTAAAAAGCGCTTGACTCCTGTTGTGTGTAATAAAAAAGAGGCCCTCCTACGAATAGGCCCCCCTTTGAGTTGCGGGCCTCACAAATATCCGCAATACGATCACTAAAAACATTTTACGCGAAATAGCCAGTGACGATACTCCGTGATTAAATTGTATGCTATTTCCTCAAATCAAACTAATTGATACACTGAGCATACATATTTATGTACTTTACCATTGTACCGCAAACTATTTACGGATTTTGTACATAGTCTGTTGGGCTTTTCCTTAACTCTCAAGGTAAAGGAAAATTGTTCGCGTTGTCATTTACAGTAGATGTATCTATTACGGATACAGAATTAGACAATTCGTAGACCATGTCCCAGTCAATAGGATTGGCATTGATAATAACATTTCCAGCAGCTAAGTCTTCGCGGGTGGCCTCGCGCCCGTTTTCAAATTTAAGATCAAAAATGTGATAGCAATGTATATCATGATGGAACTGCTTCTGTAAGAAATCCCCCCATGCTCGAAGATGCAACAGCTTTTTTCCTACATCCTTTGTATTTAAAAGGTAACGTAATACAGGCGCAAGCGCCTCATTGAAAGCCCGAAAAGCAACAGAAAGAGTCTTTATTAAATCGATATTCTCTCCAGAGCTATTCATATAATTCCTGTCAACAGGTTTCCATTTGTCATATTCATCAAGGAGCTTTTGAACATTACTAGATATGCCAATTCCAGTAGAGGAATTGAACCCATGAACAATGTTTTGGCAATGCTGAGAAACATTTCGCAGATGGCATGTAAATGCATATTCGGGATATGCATCATAAGCAGCATGCGTGCTTTCTTCAAAGACTTTTAACAGCTCTGACTTTTTGCCATATTTATGTTTGATTTCAGTTTCCATGTGGTCAAGACAAGTTCTCCACTCGAATAAAAAGCTCCGTACTAAACGTTCTGAGGAATGCAAATTTCGCATAATATAGTTGCCGTTTGGATTGGCAATAGAACTCCACTGAAGCAACGCATCCAATGAATCACCGACGCATTTTCCCAAATAATAGAACTCTAAAGTTTCACTAACTATTGTAGACGAATCAAGTATTTGATAACAAGTATCGCTGTTTATACCGTCGATAAAATTCATTTTATCATCGTGTAAATCTACCAAATAATACATAACTTCCTCTGGATTCAGAATAAATTGAGTAATCGCCTTCTGGAACTTCTCGTTGCTACAAAATTATTAGAATTTGTATTTGGTAATATCTTTCCAATTTTTAGGAAATCCCATAGCCGATAACAACTCGTCTCTTGTAATATGATTTGCCGATTTCGAGATTGCATCTATTTGCGCGGATAGCTTTTTCTTGAAAAGGATGAAATCCTCACGGGGGAGTAAATAGCGAAAAGCGATGACCACGGCAAATAAATCTGTTTTCCCGTGTTCGTATGTGTCGCCCTTTTTCGGAATGTCCAGCTTTTGATGAAGCTTTGTATCAGGAATAGCATCTCTGCATCGGTAAGAAAAGAGCCGTTCGTTATGGGCGCACACATTGCGGAACTTAGTGAGAACGGAAAGAAACTGGCCAAGCTGCTTTTCGTTAACGCTGGGAAAGTTCTTGCCCACTTTACTTTGTAGGTCGGAAGGAAAGAAAAAATACATCTTAGAAAGCGTTCCAAAGGTTAGTGCGTTAACCAAAACCCACAGGGGTACATTATGGTAGTTTTTACGTTGATATGCTATGTAAGGGTGTCGTTCTGTTTGCGTTAATTTTTGTAGTTCATTAACAAGACGGTCTATGCCATTCTTGTGTTTTCTACTATAATTATAGTTTTCCTTATTCAGATAAGAGTCTTGCCGTTCACCGTTCTTCTCCGTAAAATAATACGGCAAAAGAGAACGCATATGGCGCTCAATATGTAGCAAGTTATGAAGAAAAAGGTCTCGCAGTGATTCATCGAATTCATATAAAGCTACAATTTCGTCAAAAGAAACCCTATCCTTATAGTTCTTCTGATTCGGGACACGGAAAAGATGCTTATAACCACTAATAAGAGAGTAGTAGCCGATGTGTTTCAACTTATTTGATGCACTTTCCTCATCGGAAATCACAAGATGCTTTTCGTCGCGTAGCTTTGCAAGCTGCTGTTCATAAGTCAAAAACGGCTTTAGCATTTCTATTCCTCTTAAAATTCATTGTTACTAAAATAGTTACTAAAAAAGGGGCTCCTACAAGTAGGAACCCCCTTGGGCTGTGGGCCTCGCAAGTATCCACAGCACGATCACTGCTAATAGTATATGCCAATCATTAGAAAATGTCAAGGAATATCTTTACGTTTCACTATTGTCTTGTGGTAGTAGTGAATCAACAGACATCATTCGCTCTATAGTATCAACTAGTCTTTTGCAGCAGAATAGATTCTCGATAACTTCGTCCAAAGCGTTACGGCTCTCTATCTCTATATCGCTTCGAGAAAAGCCTGTATCTTTCAAAAGACTCTCATTAAGAGTCATCCCCAACGGATAAAACTCATTATAATGTAATGTGAAAACGCGAAATCTATAGGATTGGCTGTAAATTTCAAATTTATAATCTTGTCGTATGAAAAGTTCATTCGCATCATTTTTGTTGGCATTTTCATCAATTTCGTTTCCATATGATGACATTGCTTTGGAAATAGCCAAAGTGGTATCCAACATTTGAGTAATACCATTTCTGCCATACTCTATTTTTGAAAAAGTCGCCTTGACTTTTCCACCTGTTTGCTTTTCAAGTGATCGAGCCTCAGAACGAAGCATTGGAATTACATCATTTGCAGGCGTAAGTAAATTGTTGTTTTTAAAATTTGGCCACTTTGTTCCGCCCATGTTAAGTCCTCCCGTTTATTACACCTATAATAGGCAAATGATCACTTATTGCACTGTTCGGACGCAAATTTTTTATTAAGTTTGTATTTCCAGCCCTTTTGCAAAAGTATACATTTTGAATATCGTTAGCCAAAGCCTTTCTTACTAACAACTGATCATAGCAATACCAGTATAAAGATTCCGCATTGCCAGCATAATAGTAAGAGCCATAGGACTCATCCTTTTCGGTAAGATATTCAATAATAGGGTTATAAAATCTCTTATATTGACGTCGGTTGCATGTAACAATTTCTGCCTTATTGATTAGTTTCTTAAAGAGAACGACATTCATTTTATTCTTCGAAATCATCTCTACATCGAATGGACTACAGTTAAAATCTCCCATTACAATAGTACGACTGTGCTTTACCTCTTTTTCAACATCTTGAATAGCTGATACCATCTCTTGAATAGGGATTTCACGATCCGACGGCGATGCATACGGTTTTGCGGGCAGGTGAACACCTGCCACAATATATTTTTGATTCAAAATCGAGACAGAAGATATTGAATATCGAACATCTTCGCGGCGAACAGATACTTTTATAGAGGATTTTGCAATAAGGCGTATCTTTTCGCAGTTTCCATAACCTTCTATAAAGACATACTTCTCATTGAGAACTTTCTCACATAATATTCTAAAATCAACGCCTGAATGCTCCGCAAAAATGGCGACGTCTATATCCTGTTCAGCCAAAATTTCCTTGATATATTTCGACAAGTTGTGTTTTGCTAGATTCCAAAACAATATTTTCACTCATTACACCCTAACTTCAATTAGCCCAATAGTGGGTGAGATGTATTTTCCCAGAGTACGAGGGTAGTTTTGAAAATATTATACACTATTTCAAGCGTAAGGACAACCCAAATCAAACAATCAATAGTTACGGTAACAAAACGAGCGGGAACAGCACCCAATTCGGTGCTGTTCCCGCTCGTTTTGCTTTTACATAATCTTGATTTTCCCGTTCAAATTTGCCATTGCCTCCTGCTTCTTTTCCTTGGTGGCTTCGGCGTAAATGTTCATTGTGGTGGTGATGTCTGCGTGGCCCATGATGTCCTGAATGACTTTTAGGTTCGTTTCATTCTCGCAGAATCGGGTACAGAATGTATGGCGTAAATTGTGTACGGAAAAGTGGCGGATCAGCATCGGCTGTCGCCCTTCTGCGCGGGCCTGCTCTGTTTCCTGTTTGTTGTAGCCTTTGTACATCCGCTCGATGACGCGGTTGATGGTATGCGGGTTGCATACGTTTCCAAAGCGGTTTGTTAGGATGAACCCGGAGTAACCATCGATTTCATCGTGGGCATGCCTGACAGTTGGGCGGCCTTGGTTTGAACCCCCTCCAAGAAGTCGTTGTAAGCAGCCACGGTGTCATACTCGCTTTGCAGCTGGCTGAACAGGCGGTACTCTGTGTTCAAGTTATCCGTAAATAGAGTATAGGTCTTATCTGTGTACTCTTGTTCATAGGCATCGAACATAGCGGCATTGTCCTGCCGATACTGAGTGAGCCCATAGCCGCCGTAAGCCAGTTCCCGATAATACTGCCCGATTTTTACAAGGCTTTCTATCTCGGTGTATTTGTCGTGAAGGTAGGCTCTCTTTTCTTCCATGGTTTTATCGGAAAGCTCGACACCTACTGCGCGATAAGCTGATGCAGGAGGCTGTTTGGCGGTGGGGCGGGTGCCCATCCACAGCAGCAAGAGATTGGCGGACGCCAGTATCGCCAACAGGACAGGGAACACCCTGCCACCCCAGATTTTGCGGAGTTCAGCAAAAAATAGACTCATTTACCGTCTCCCTCACCAAACACATTCAAGTACACATCTTCCAGACCTTGGCCGGGAGCATATTTTTCAATCAGCTCCGGCACGGGCGCGGCATCCACAATCTTGCCGGCGCGCAATAGGATAACTTTGGTTGCTACTGTTTCTACATCCGAAACAACATGTGTTGCCACAAGGATGATTCGATCCTTAGCCATATCTGCCAGCAGTTCGCGCAGACGGACGCGCTCTTTCGGGTCAAGACCTGCCGTTGGTTCGTCTAAAATCAACAGCTTCGCATCTCCAAGCAGAGCGGATGCCAACAGTAGGCGCTGCTTCATGCCGCCGGAATAGGCAGAAAGGCGCTTGTCCAATTCGGCGGTTAAATTTACGGCGGCAGCCACACGGGCTATCTCGGCGGCAACGGTCTTTCGCGGGATTTCTTTCAGCGCGGCCATATAGGCAAGAAAACGGCGGCCGGTATAGCTGTCATACAAACCCTGCTGCTGCGGCATATAGCCAAGAATACGGCGGAAGACAATACCCATTGCAGGCTTGCCGCACCAAAGAACCGATCCGGAATCAGGAGCAAGCGTGCCTGTGATGATGTGAATTAAAGTAGACTTGCCAGCGCCATTAGGCCCTAAGATTCCATATAATCCGGCAGAGAATGAAATGGAAATTCCTGATAATGCGTGCTTCGCTTGAGATTTTTTTAGTGAAGTTAATATGAACGTCTTTCGTAAGATATGTAATTCTAACGTAATCATAAATAGAAATTTTCAAATCTTAATCGTTTCTAAAACGTGCAAGGAACAGTTGACTCGCCTATATGGTTGAAACAACTTGTTCCATAGGCATTGCTACATTCTGCGGCCAGTGACTACGCTCTGAAGTGGATTAGTTGTCTATATCGCTAACCGCTGCTATATTGTTTTTGGAAGATAAGTAATCAGTCTTTTTTAACATGCCATATTGGCTGCTGACATAATCTACATTTTGCAATGCACCATCTGTACTATAAAACTGAAAATTTCGAATTTCAATATTACTTAATACACAAAGGGCATCGCCATATTCACCAACAATCGGAAGAAGTATTCCCTGGGAAGCTAAAGTCATTGAAGATAGGTTTTGTGTCCTATTCTCCAAGTCAACAATATAATTTTCGCTTTTATCTTCTTGCCCTTCCGAATACGACACATCAAGCTCGACATAATTATCGAATAGGGGGTATGCAAAAAGCCATCCGCGTTCTTTGCGGAAGGCTTTTAATGTGAAATTTTAGATTGGTGGAAAAAATTGTCAAAGTGACTTTAGTTAGAAAGAAAGAGTGCTATTCAAAAGATTGATAATTTGTAATGCTGTGCCAGTAGTCATCTTTATTAATAATTGCATAGAGAAAATCTGGCGCAGGTAAGACAGTGGAAGAACCATCGTCTAAAGCTGATACCTCATTTTGGACAGCAAAGCCAGCGCAAACCAAGTAGTGATCTTCATCTACAGATGTAATCGGATAAAAGATTTCGGAATCACCGTCAACATCATACAAAAGATCAAACGTCTGTATATCACCGCTCGTATCTAATGCAAAGTAAGTACATTCGGAACCATTCAATTCTCGAATTAGAAGATGACCATTATCAGCAAACAGTGGTGTTACGGAAATGTTGCTGATGTCGGATGTAGGAATGCTGTACTGTGATAGAGGAATATCCTCTTTGCTTTGCAAATCCATCAAATGAAAATATCCGTCGTCACCAACGTAGGAAAGAACACCATCGCCCAAAATGGGATAGGTGTCATTCATTTTCCACGTGAAAAGTACCTCATCATTTGATGTGTCGTTGAGATCCCAGGATACGAGGCCAATAGTATTATCGTCAATATATTGATAAACCAGTATTTTATCTCCGAAAGCACCCCAAATTCGCTCATTTAACTTCATGCTTCGAAGAAATTCGGTTTCGCCGGAAATACAGTCTATGATGCTCATGGGAAATACCTTCTTTCATTTCAAAATCTTTCGGGAATCTATAATAAACGGCGGGGGAGAGTATGTCCCCCTCGCCGGAATTTTCCTTCGGAAATTGCTGCGGTTTTGTCTGTCAAGACTGGCGATAGGCTCTCAAAACCGTACCGCCAGTGGTGAAAATTCACGCTGCAACAAAAATGCGCATCCTGCTTTTCGGCAGGATGCGCGCAAAATCGCTTGTGGATATTTTCAGGCAAATGGGATAAATTTGGTACATTTTGCCCCAAAATGGCCTGTTTTTTGCAATTTTATATCGTAGCTACGACACAAAATTAGTCGATGGGCTTCATCGTCGGGAACAGCAACACATCACGGATCGAGGCGCTGTCGGTCAGCAGCATGACAAGGCGATCCACACCGAAACCGAGGCCGCCTGTGGGGGGCAGACCATACTCCAGCGCGTTGACATAGTCATAATCGACCTGTGCCCGGCACTCCGGCTCGATAGCCTTGCGCTCGGCGACCTGACGCTCAAAGCGGGCCTTCTGGTCGATGGGGTCATTCAACTCGCTGAACGCATTGCCATACTCGGTGCAGTCGATGAAGTACTCAAACCGCTCGGTGAAAGCCGGATCATTGGGCTTGCGCTTGGCAAGCGGGCTGATCTCGACAGGGTAATCATAGATGAAGGTGGGCTGGATCAGCTTATCCTCCACAAACGCGTCAAAGAACTCTGCAAGGATCGCACCCTTGGTCGGGACCTCGGGTAGCTCAACATGATGCTCCTTGGCAGCGGCAATGGCGTCCTCATCGGTTTTCCAGTCGTTGAAGTCGACGCCGGAATACTTCTTGACGGCTTCCACCATCGTCAGACGCTCCCAGTGGCCCATATCAATCTGCTTGCCCTGATAGGTGATCTCCAAGCTGCCGCAGACCTTGAGGGCCAGACGCTTGTACATCTCCTCAACCAGATCCATCATGCCGTGGAAGTCAGTGAAGGCCTGATACAGCTCGATGGTCGTGAACTCAGGGTTGTGCTTGGGGTCCATACCCTCATTACGGAAGATGCGGCCGACCTCATACACGCGGTCCATGCCGCCCACGATCAGGCGCTTGAGATACAGCTCGGTCTCAATGCGCAGAACCATGTCCATGTTCAGGGTGTTGTGGTGGGTGTAGAAGGGGCGGGCAGAGGCACCGATCTCAAACGGGGTCAGGATGGGGGTGTCAACCTCCAAAAAGCCCTTCTCATCCAGATACGCGCGAATCTCCTTCAGGATCTGGCTGCGCTTGACGAAGGTGTCCTTGACCTCGGGGTTGACGATCAGGTCAACATAGCGCTGGCGGTAGCGCGCCTCACGGTCGGTCAGACCGTGGAACTTCTCGGGCAGGGGCAGCAGGCTCTTGGAGAGCAGCGTCAGCTCGGTGATGCGCACCGAAATCTCGCCCATCTTGGTGCGGAAAACCTCGCCCTTGACGCCGATGATGTCACCGATGTCGAGCTTTTTGAAGGCGGCGTAGGCTTCCTCGCCCAGCAGGTCACGCTTGACAAAAATCTGGATGTCACCCTTCTGGTCGCGCAAATGGGCAAAGCTGGCCTTGCCCATAATGCGCTTGGACATCATACGGCCGGCCAGAGAGACGATCTTACCGGTCTCCGCCTCGGCAGGCAGCTCGGCAAATTCCTGTTTGAGGTCGGCCGAGTACGCGTCCTGCGCATATTTGGTGATTTCAAAGGGGTTGTGACCGGCTTCGCACAGGTCAGCCAGCTTCTGGCGGCGCACAGCGGCCTGCTGGGAGAGCTCCTGCTCGGTCTGGGGCTTATTCTGCTCCATGAGAGATCGTCCTTTCGTGATTATTTGTTCTATTGAGCTTGCCCTTTGCGGGAAGGGCGTAGGGGCAAATGTCCGCATCCGCCCGCGGGCGCTCTATTATTTTCTTACTTCGAGCGGCTTACTTCGAGCAGCGTGTAGGTGATGATGTTGCCGTTGGGCAGAGTGACATCAAAGTGGTCGCCGACCTTGCAGCCGATCAGGGCTGCGCCGACGGGGCTCTCGTCGCTGATGCGGTTCAGGTCCATATCGGCCTCGGTGGAGCCGGTCAGGTCGTACTCCTCGGCATCCTCAGGATCATCGCCCTCGGCCAGAATCTTGACATGCATACCGATGGAGGCGGTGTCGTTGGACAGCTCGCTCTCGTCCATGATGCGTGCCAGCTTGAGGGTGGCCTCCAGATCGGCGATGCGGGCCTCCACAGAAGCCTGCTCCTCCTTGGCGGCATCATACTCGGCGTTCTCGCTCAGGTCGCCATAGCCGCGGGCAACCTTGATCTTGTCGGCAACTTCCTTACGCTTGACGGTGCGCAGGTTTTCCAGTTCCTGCTCCAGTTTATTATAGCCCTCGCGGGTAACGACAACTTCTTTAGCCATAGCAGTGTCTCCTAACGTAAAATGGATAGTAAAAGTTGTGCGGCACCAACTGGGGAGCCGCACTAACTTACATATTATAATGGTTCAAGCGGGATTTGTCAAGACACAGCGTTATTTATCCAGCTGCAGCAGGCCGACCTTGCGGTAGACCTTGCTGACCGTGCGGTTGGCAAGGCGGGCTGCGCGCTCGGCGCCGTCCTTCAGCACGCCGTCCACATAGGCCTTGTCGGCCAGAATCTTGCCGTACTCTGCCTGCACGGGGGCCAGCGCATCGGCCGTGACCTCGGCAACGGCCATCTTGAAGTCACCGTAGCCCTTGCCCTCAAACTCGGCGGCGATCTCATCGTTTGATTTGCCGGTGAAGGTGCTGTAGATGCACATCAGGTTGGACACGCCGGGCTTTGCCTCGCGGTCAAAGCGCACCACACCGTCAGAGTCCGTCACGGCGCGCTTGAACTTGCGCACGATGGTGTCCTTGTCATCGGTCATCAGGATAAAGCTGTTGACATTTGTGTCAGATTTGCTCATCTTTTTGGTCGGCTCGGCCAAAGACATGATCTTGGCGCCGCTGGCGGGGACATAGCCCTCCGGCAGGGTGAAGGTGTCGCCGTAGATGCCGTTGAAGCGGCCTGCGATGTCGCGGGCAATCTCAAGGTGCTGGGTCTGATCCTGCCCGACCGGGACGAGGTCGGCGTTGTAAATCAAGATGTCGGCCGCCATCAGCACCGGGTAGGTGAACAGGCCGCCGTTGACATTGTCGGGGTGCTTGGCGCTCTTGTCTTTGAACTGGGTCATGCGGGACAGCTCGCCGAACTGGGTGTTGCAGGCCAGCACCCAGGACAGCTGGGTGTGCGCGGGTACATGGCTCTGCACAAAAAGCACATGGTTTTTCGGGTCGATGCCCACGGCCAGCAGCAGGGCGGCCAGCTCGCGGGTGCGGCGGCGCAGCTCGGCCGGGACCTGACGCACAGTCAGGCTGTGCAGGTCTGCCACCATATACAGGCATTCATAATCAGACTGCAAAAGGGCCCAGTTGCGCACTGCGCCGATATAATTGCCCAGCGTGGGCGTGCCGGTGGGCTGGATGCCCGAGAGGATGCGTTTGCGTTTTTCTTCTGCCATAGTTATATCTCCCTTACAAACCGCACCGCCTCCGCATAAAAATTTGCGCAGAGGCAGACAAGTTCGGCGTTTTCGTGTATACTAATAAATATAGTGAAACAGGGGCCGTTTGTCAATGTTTTATGCCCCCAAAAATTGCAGCATTATAAAGGAAACTCTGGTATGATCAAAATACTTTTCGTTTGCCACGGCACTCCAGTTTTACTATAATGCAGGGCTTTGCAAAGTAGGGCAACACAGGGCAAAATGTGGCGGAAAACCGCATAAATACTACGGGTTAGACTACTAAGGCACATAGATGAAATGGGGATAAAGTCAAATGTGTGGGGAGAAATTCCTAGTAGTAATGGACTACTTAGGGATGAATATAGCTGATAAAACCACAATCGTTGGTAGGGATACCGGGATTGTGGCTCTCGTTTTATCTAGTGGCACATAACTCTATATAAACCTTTGAAAGTTCTCTTTGAATTTTAGCTATTTTGATTTCATCATCTAGTCCAGAAGCTTTTTTTGCTAATTTACTTATTGTTCTATGCAACGAATTTGTCTTATCGTACTCAGGAAGATAAAAATGTGATTTCTTTAGGCTGTAACCATTACTTTTAAAAGTATTCTGCATATATTGGATAACAATATCACTGTTAAGAATACCAGCTATAAAGTATGCTTCATCCTTACCAATGAATTTACCGGATGTTGTTCTTCCAATTATCATTGTATGCTTAACACAAATTGATTGTTTGATTTCGCCCCAAGGAGTATTTGTTGGCTCAATTACTGTAGCACAGAATTTAGTATTGTCACGAGCTGCTACAATATAATCAGCAAAAGTATATGGACCTATCTTTGATAGTGCATAAAACTCTTCACCGCGATGCATCACCTTACTTTTTTCAGATTGACTATCGATTAAGTCCTGGTGATTCAAAAGATAATCAAACAATTCTGGATTAGTGGTCATCATTTCCGATATTCCTATTGGTGCATCTGTATTATCTGCTGAGTATGGAAGAATACAATATTCATTTTCCAAACTGCATTTGAAAGGTGTAAGTGAAGGTCCGGTAACAATAGGGTATATGTGTTCCGTAGGAAGTTCCCATCCGTTTTTTGGCATATCATCAACAACGTATTTTGAACGAGCAAATTTCTTGTTGCCAAATCTATAATGTGAAGATTTTCTAGATGTTCCCATCCCTACAAGCATGTATAATTCTTGAGGAGTAAATTCTACGCCTGTTCTGTACTCATATGAAGAGTCACCTATTATTTTGCTAAAATCATGTACATCAGATAAATAAGAAAAAGCTGATGTTGTGTCAGACATTTGAGCGGCAATTTTCTTGCCAAAAACTAGGTGCTTTTTCACTTTGTCAAATGAGGTTTCTTGGTTTAACACTATATCTGTAATATTTTTGGTGCGGGAAATGGTAGTAACATTTATACCTTTTTTATAATCTACTTTTTTCCTTGAATAATAGTAAGTGTTAAAATCTTGCGATACAACAACATCTTCACAGGTAAATGGTTTCAGTGGTTTTTCCCATTTGTCAATTTTTTGTAAATAGAGTCTTTCTTTAGCCTCATAATCTAAATAAAAATATCTAAATTCTTCATATGAGTTTTGAGACATAATACTATCGGGCATTAGAAAAGCAAGCACACCAGATTCCTTTAACCAGTTTGATGCAGATACATTTGATATAAGGGCACATATATTTAGCTGTGTGCCACCGAAACGGCCCCTTGTAGAGAAAATATGTCTAACATTGCATAGTTCTTTGATTTTTGCTGCATAAGTTGAAGGTAAATGTTCCCATTTTACCCAAGGAGGATTGCCGACAATTAAATCAAATTTTTGCAATCTTGCTATTAACATGAAATTGGTTGCAATTCTAATCCAAATACCATCCCAGTTGTTTTTGTGTAGTTCGATTAAGTCATCTGACATCGACTGTATGGCTGTAATTAAATCTTTTGAATTCTTCTCAGAATTGGATAATTTACCAGTAATCATTTCATAGAGAATTTCCGAGTTATTAGTCTTTACCGCGGATTGTAAAGATGCCATTATTTTACCGAAGTTCTTTTGTTCAACAAATCTTGAAGGCAATATTACATCAAAAGATTTTTTGTTATTACTCACTGAATATTTATAGCAAGCAATACCATCAACGTCTTCCTTTGTAGGTGTGATGGCTGAATCGCCTAAGTAAATTGGTATTTCTATGTCTTTAACATCACCAAAAGGTCGAAGGGCTAGATAGTAACCTACTCTAGCAGATAAAACTGAAAGCGGATTTATATCGATCCCATATACGCTAGAAAGGATTTTTTTCTTGAGTGATTCTTTCTGCTCATCTGAAAGATCGTATAAATTAACATTTCCCACTATATTTTTAATAAGTGCAATAATGAATGTCCCAGAACCACAACATGGGTCAATTGCTTTCCAATTTTTATTCTGTTGGAGCTTTATTCCTTCGGATACAACGTAATCAGCAAGCCAAGCAGGAGTAAAATATTCGCCCATGGAATGACGAACTGCTTTTGGCATGATACTCATATATAAATCTTTGAATATATCAACAGGTTCATATGTGATTTCAAAAGAGAAGTTCGAGTATTCATCAATACATGTGATTATTTTTATTATTGTTTCCCATAAGTCGGCATCCCATTGTTCCTTTGTTGAATACCACGAGAAAAAGTCTCCTTCTAACAGGTTGATGATATTACTGCTTCTGTAGACATAACCATCTTCGAGGTTTTCTAAAAAGTTTTGAAGCTCTGCGGCAGTAACTTTTGTTAAGTCAGAATAACTCTTGGTAGAAGAATCGTATTCTAATTTGTCGATTACTTTACATGCAATGAGTTTAACTATAATTGCGTAAGCGGTCTGAAGTGCAAACAATGCTTTATATTCTTTAACAGGGTCAATGATATTATCTCTAAAAATAAGTGAAAGTTCGGCACGTCTTTTTTCAATATCATTTCCTTTTCCATTATCATCGAATGATAAATGCATAAGACTTTCCCATTCGGCAAAGAGCATATTTGTTTTGTCTGTTGGATTGTTAATAAGCTTTGCATACAGTTCGCATGCAAGTTCTTTTGATATAGATTCTGTTTCACTATTTACTGCAAAATCTTTTAAAACATTCTCAGGAATGATTTTTTTACAATTGTTGGTTAATATTGCGCGAATGATTCTATCAATATCTTTTGCTTCAGTATTCTTAAATGCTGTGGATTCAATTTTATCGCCGTTAAAACCAAAATAGGATATTTTAATTCCGTCTGTTAGAATGGCATTATATTTAATGCCGTCATTAGTAAATAATGTTTGTAGATAGTCTTTAACCTGACTTGTCGCAGTATCTTGGTCATTCTTTTTTTCTAATTTTGAATGTTTCTTATATTCAATAATAAGATTATTTACTACGGCATCTAGTCTTCCTCTTCCAGAGGTGCGATTTTTTAATATACCGAAATCATGCGTAAGACCACCTTTAATAGGTGTTTCTTGGTTAAAATCAAGTTCAATACCTGTATGCAATCTAATAAAGTAATAAATCTGTCTTTGAAATGCTTCCGCTGTTTGCGCCTCAGTCTTTGCTGCCATAGCATCTCTCATGATTGAGGTTCGCATTTTCTCAACATGAATCCAATAATCTCCATTTTCGAGCCATTCGTAATCCATTTTTATGTCCTCCTTCATCCCCATGGGGGAGTAATTATCTCTGTTATTTTTTGTCTGGAGACCGTTGCCCCCTCAAACGCATATTTCCGCGAAATTGCATAGGGGGTATTCCGTCAGCCAAGATAAAAGGCTATTTTCTTATAATTCTCTATAATCACATACAAATAGCTTATAGAGAATAATGTACATTAATCTGGTCTTGCGTCAGATTGTTTTGAATTTTGTCCTTTTTTCTGTGCCAAATGAGCCTTTTCAGATGCTTTTCGTTCACGATAGGCTTTCTGTTTTCGAGCATTTCTAACTTTCTGACATTCTTCAGAATCACAAAATTCCTGTCTGTTACTTTTCCTTATTATAAATTTGCCACAGTTATGGCAGCATATCATAATGCCTTCTGGTCTTGAATCATTATTGACTCTATTTTCAAGAGCAGGGTCTTCTGAAATCATTCTTGCGAGAGTGTACCACGCTATATCAAACACGGAATCAATATCAGCAGAAAATTCATATCTTCCGGTAGCAGAATTAAGTTTTAACTTCATATTGAATTCCGGAATAAAGTCTGCAAGCGTTTTCCGAAGCTCGTCATAATCATCATAGGGATTGTTGTTAAAATCAAACGAACCTTCCAGTGGCTGTTCTACAGGATGTTCTTCTATGTACTGATTAGTACGCATCATGCTTTCCAACAGTTCCTGAGGAGTGTATGGTTCACCAACTACATCATCCGGTACTTCGGGAACTGCATGTTTGTATTTCTCAAAGTAGGAGTAACTTTCAAAGTATCGTCCTTCTTCATAAAGATTATATGCTACATCATCTTCGGCAAATAGAATTCCTTCAAGTGCAACATAGAATCGGACGGCATTATAAAGTTTTCCTAAATCACTCATAAATCTGTCAATCTCAAAGATTCCATCATGCTCGCCCATTTCTGCGTCAATGGTATTGATATCAAAATTTTCTATAAGTTCTGAGTGGATAAAGTCAATGCTGTAAGGATGCATATTCTCCATGCACCATCTGACTATAAGTTGTTCTTTAGGAATCTCGTTCTCAAAGCTGTCTATTACCTTTGCAAGATTACATAGGCTTACAAGGATTCCTCGTCCTGTCAGAGTATCATCATTAGGAAATGTTGGTTCTTGCCCCTTCTTGCATACGGGATAGGCACAGTAATCTTTTCCATCATAGCTGATATCATAACTTGCAAATCTGAATGGGTGATATATGAGTTGTCCGATACCACCTATTTCTTTTGAACCCAATATGTCTGTTGTTTTATCTGCCTTAGACGGAATATAGTCTCCGTTCCAGTTAAATGGCATCTTCTCACCTCACAAACCTATCGTTAATCCGTAACCGTTAGCGTTACCGTTAGTTTTTAGATTTCGGTTATATTATATACTAAAATACCCTTGAAAACAACAAAAATCTTTACAAAACAGTACAACAGATTTTTGAAATCGCACCTTGAAAACTTCATCCCGTTCTCACTTCGTAAGTCGGTGCTAACTGCCGGGACTGGTAACCTGCCAAGAGCGGTTGTGCTGAAACTGCATTGTGATGAGACGGACACCAAAATAACTAAGATTGGAGGAATTGTAATGAAAAAGACAACCATGAGTGTTCAGGAATTGTCTGCACAGATGGGGATTTCACTTCCGAAAGCCTATGAGCTTGTAAAGGAACCGGGATTTCCAACTATCAGAATCGGAGCAAAAATCTTAATTCCGATTGAAGCCTATAAGGAATGGCTTGTCAGAAGTTCCTTAAATAACAGGAGAATCAAGAAGAAGGGGGGTGAGCAAGATGGGAGATATGACAGTGGAAGAATTAAAGAAAAAAAGCTGTGGTTCTTATGGTCAACCAAGCCTGCAAAGAATGGAAAAGTAGCAAAGGTTCCATGCCAGCAAAAATACACATTTTACAAATCCTCGAAATCCTTCGCAAAACAGGGCATTTCGGGGCAAATCAAGGAGAAATAAAACAATGATAAAAGTACTTTTCGTTTGCCACGGCAACATCTGCCGCAGTCCGATGGCGGAGTTTGTGATGAAAGATTTAGCCGCCAAGGCCGGGTCAGGGGAGCGATTTGTTATTGACTCCGCTGCGACCAGCACCGAGGAGATCGGCAACCCGGTCTATCCGCCGGCGCGGCGGGAGCTTGCGGCCCACGGCATCCCCTGCACCGGGCATGCGGCGCGTCAGTTGACCCGGGCAGACTATGACCGCTACGACCTGCTCATCGGCATGGACAGTGCCAACATCCGCAATATGCTGCGCATCTGCGGCGGTGACCCGGAGGGAAAGATCCATCGTCTGCTCGACTACACCGCCCGCCCGGGCGATGTGGCCGACCCGTGGTATGCCGGGGATTTCTCGGCCACCTGGCGGGATGTGCTGGAGGGCTGCACCGCAATACTGCACCGATACACCGCCTGCCAATAATGCGGACTTGTCATCTGCGGCATAAAGTGGTATACTAAGAATGATATTATATCATATTGCTTTACCACAAATTTCACCTTTATTTGAAGGGACAAGTGTTTACTATGGGAAAATATTTTGGCACTGACGGCTTCCGCGGGGAGGCCGGCGTCACGCTGACCGCCGATCACGCCTACAAGGTCGGCCGTTTTCTGGGCTGGTACTACGGCATGCTGCGCCAGCGCAACGGCGAGACGACTGCCCCGCGCATCGTCATCGGCAAGGATACCCGCCGCAGCTCCTACATGTTTGAGTATAGCCTTGTCGCGGGCCTGACCGCCAGCGGCGCCGATGCCTATCTGCTGCATGTCACCACCACCCCGAGCGTTGCCTACATCGCCCGCGTGGACGATTTCGACTGCGGCATCATGATCTCGGCCAGCCACAACCCCTACTATGACAACGGTATCAAGCTCATTGACTGCTACGGCGAGAAGATGGACGAGGAAACGCTGCTGCTGGTCGAGGATTACCTCGACGGCAAGCTGCACCTCTTTGATCAGGACTGGCCGGAGCTGCCCTTTGCCAGCCGCGACCATGTGGGCTGCACTGTGGACTATGTGGCTGGCCGCAACCGCTACATGGGGTACCTGATCAGCTTGGGTATCTACTCCTTCCGCGGCGTCAAGGTCGGTCTGGACTGCGCCAACGGCTCCAGCTGGAACATTGCCAAGAGCGTCTTTGACGCACTGGGCGCCGACACCTATGTCATCAACAATAAGCCCAACGGCCTGAACATCAACCTCAACGCCGGCTCCACCCACATTGAGGGGCTGCAGAAGTTCGTTGTCGAGAATCACCTTGACATCGGCTTTGCCTATGACGGCGATGCCGACCGCTGCCTCTGCGTGGATGAAAAGGGCAATGTCATCACCGGTGACCATATCCTGTACATCTACGGCTGCTATATGAAAGAGCGCGGCAAGCTTATCACCAACACGGTCGTCACCACCGTCATGTCCAACTTCGGCCTGTACAAGGCTTTTGATGAGCAGGGCATCGACTACGCCAAGACCGCCGTGGGCGACAAGTAT
The DNA here is from genome assembly GCA_025757985.1 of Oscillospiraceae bacterium. Classification (NCBI taxonomy): domain Bacteria; kingdom Bacillati; phylum Bacillota; class Clostridia; order Eubacteriales; family Oscillospiraceae; species Oscillospiraceae bacterium. The sequence continues at coordinate 1,449,594 of CP107210.1, read as the reverse complement.
GTGTATGAGTATATGGCGAAAAACGGCTGCCGCATCGGCGGCGAGCAGAGCGGCCACATCATCTTCTCCAAGTACGCCAGCACCGGTGACGGCATCCTGACGAGCCTGAAGATGATGGAGGTCATGCTGGCCAAGAAAAAGCCGATGAGCGAGCTGGCCGCCCCGCTGAAGATCTACCCGCAGGTGCTCACGAATGTGAAGGTCACTGACAAGCGTGCTGCGCAGGACGACGCCGATGTGCAGGCCGCCGTCAAGGCCGTGGCCGAGGCACTGGGCGATACCGGCCGCATTCTGGTCCGTGAGTCCGGTACCGAGCCGCTGGTCCGCGTCATGGTCGAGGCCCCTGAGCATGAGACCTGCGAGCGGTATGTTGCGCAGGTCGTGGATGTCATCAAGACCAAGGGCTACGCGCTCTGATTTTTCGAGAATAAGCTTTACACCGCGCTGTGGAAAACACAGCGCGGTGTTTTTGTATTTGCGAGGGGAAATGTGCGGCTACCGTAACGCAGCGCGGGCGGGCAATGCTCCGCCGGCCGCAAAACAAAAACCGCCCGCATATCACAATGCTGTGACATGCGGGCGGTTTATTATGCTAGGGCAATACCGCATAATTCTAAGTGCCGATACGGCGCGCGAGGTGCGGCAACTGCTAAGCCAAAAGCGCAGATAATACTTTGTGTATTATCGAGCATTTTGGCAACGCAGATGCCGTGCCGCAGCCGCCGGAGCGGTGCTTAAGCCGTCAGGCGGGAATTGTGCGGTGTTGCCCTGGTTCTTCAAGCAGTTTCGCTCAAATTACAGCTTCGGGCCGGCGGCGACCAGTGCCTTGCCGTGCTCGTTGCCCTCGTACTTGGCGAAGTTCTTGATGAAGCGGCCAGCCAGATCCAGAGCCTTGGTCTCCCACTCGGAAGCATCCTTGTAGGTGTCGCGGGGATCGAGGATGGCGGGATCAACGCCGGGCAGAGAGGTGGGAACCTCAAAGTCGAAGTGCGGGATCTTCTTGGTGGGGGCCTCGTTGATAGCGCCGCTCAGGATCGCGTCGATGATGCCGCGGGTATCCTTGATGGAGATGCGCTTGCCGGTGCCGTTCCAGCCAGTGTTGACCAGATAAGCCTTGGCGCCGGACTTCTGCATCTTCTTGACCAGCTCCTCAGCGTACTTGGTGGGATGCAGCTCGAGGAAGGCCTGACCGAAGCAGGCAGAGAAGGTCGGGGTGGGCTCGGTGATGCCGCGCTCGGTGCCGGCCAGCTTCGCGGTGAAGCCGGACAGGAAGTAGTACTGGGTCTGCTCGGGGGTCAGGATGCTGACCGGGGGCAGAACGCCGAACGCATCAGCAGACAGGAAGATGACGTTCTTGGCAGCAGGTGCGGAGGAAATCGGGCGAACGATGTTCTGGATGTGGTCGATGGGGTAGGACACACGGGTGTTTTCGGTGACGGACTTGTCAGCGAAGTCGATCTTGCCCTCGGCATCCAGCGTGACATTCTCCAGCAGCGCGTTGCGCTTGATGGCATTGTAGATGTCAGGCTCGGAGTCCTTGTCAAGGTTGATGACCTTGGCGTAGCAGCCGCCCTCGAAGTTGAAGACGCCGTTATCGTCCCAGCCGTGCTCGTCGTCGCCGATCAGCAGGCGCTTCGGGTCGGTGGACAGAGTGGTCTTGCCGGTGCCGGACAGACCGAAGAAGATGGCAGTGTTCTTGCCCTCCTTATCGGTGTTGGCAGAGCAGTGCATGGAGGCCATGCCCTTCAGCGGCAGGAAGTAGTTCATCATGGAGAACATACCCTTCTTCATCTCGCCGCCGTACCAGGTGTTGATGATGACCTGCTCCTTGCTGGTGATGTTGAAGGCAACGCAGGTCTCGCTGTTCAGACCCAGCTCCTTGTAGTTCTCGACCTTAGCCTTGGAAGCGTTGTAAACAACGAAGTCAGGCTCGAAGTTGGCCAGCTCCTCAGCGGTGGGCTTGATAAACATGTTGGTGACAAAGTGTGCCTGCCAGGCCACCTCCACGATGAAGCGGATAGCCATGCGGGGTGTTCTTGTTGGCACCGCAGAAGGCATCGACAACGAACAGGCGCTTGTTGCACAGTTCCTTCTTGGCGATGTCCTTAACAGTAGCCCAAGTGGCCTCGGTCATGGGGTGGTTGTCGTTCTTGTACTCGTCGCTGGTCCACCAAACGGTGTCCTTGGAGTTCTCGTCCATGACGATGTACTTGTCCTTGGGGGAGCGGCCAGTGTAAACGCCGGTCATAACATTGACGGCGCCCAGCTCGCTGACCTGGCCCTTCTCGTAGCCGGTCAGGTCCGCCTTGGTCTCCTCTGCGAACAGAACATCATAAGAGGGGTTATGCACGATCTCGGTCGTGCCGGTAATGCCATACTTAGTCAAATCCAGATTTGCCATGTTTACATATACCTCTTTCTCTATACTTTTGGCTGAATGGGGAGCAGGGGACTAAGTCAGCCTCCTAGTGCCCCATCCTGACATTTATTATACAAAGATTCCGGTATAAAAGCAAGTTGAAAATTCTGCAAAGATTGTGACATTATTGTTAAAAAGTGCAAAAAAGCCGCACGGCAGCGGGCCGTGCGGCGGGGGCATCCTTTTTTATGCAGGCTTCTTACGCATCCGAGCGCGAATAAGCGTTCTTCATGCCGCTGCTCAGCTCAAACAGGACCTTGTTCAGTGTGTCGGTCGTTTCTGCCTTCGCCATCGCGGCCAGATCCGCGTTTGCCTTTTCGCGCAGGGCGGCGCGGGCGGCGGGGTCGGTCTCGGCACGCTGGGCATCGTCACAGGTGTTGATGATGTGGTTTGCCTTCGCACCAACGCTCAGGGTGTAGCGCTCAATGTGGAACACTGACTTTGCGTAGGACGCATCGGCCATCGCGGCCAGCAGACGGCTGGCCCAATAGAAGTTGTCGGTGGAGACATCCCCGGTGGTGTTGGCCAGATATTCCGGCGCAGTGTCCACATTGGCATAGAGGGGCAGCATCGTGTTGAAGGCGTTGGACGCAAAGGCCAGCCATTCCACAGCGCGGAAATCCTCCGGCATATCGGGGCGGAGCTGCAGCAGTGCCATAAAGTCGTTGCGGTTTACGCCGATGGGGCGGTAGATGCCCTTTTCGGCCGCCGTAGCTGCGTAGGGGTCGTAGGGCGTGCCCTGATAATGGGAGGACAGCACATACTTGATGTCCTCCGGCGTGATCTTTTTCTCCGGCACCATGCACCATGGCAGATCGTCGGAGCGCGGCGTGAAATCGGCATCGGGGCCGTCCCATGCGAAGGTGTTGGGGTTGAAATAGCGCAGCATGTACCAGCCGCGGGGCGTGTTGTAGACATGGTCGGCATCGTCATGGCTGCCGAAGGCATCGCGCGGGTTCAGCGCACCGCCCTGTGCAAGGTCCAGATGATACCGGTTGATAAACTCACGCAGATCGGCAGAGCAGATAAAGTCCTTCTGCTCGCCCAGTGCATCGTCCAGATCCAGCATATCCAGCCCCAGCTGGTTGGGCATGACGACATACACATCATCGGGCACGCGGCGGGCCATCCAGTGGTGGCCGCCGATCGTCTCCAGCCACCAGATCTCGTTCGTATCCTGAAAGGCGATGCCGTTCATCTCATAGGTGCCGTACTGCTCCAGCAGGCTGCCGAGGCGGTGTACACCCTCACGCGCGGAGCGGATGTAGGGCAGGACCAGATAAACGATGTCCTCCTCGCCGATGCCGCCCTTGACGAGCGGGTCGGCCCCCAGCACGCGCGGGTTGGAGGTGATGGTCTCGGTGGCGGTCATGCCGACATTGGCAGCGTTCACGCCGCTGGCAGCCCACAGGCCCTTGCCCTCCACAGCGTTAGGCACAGCGGTCATCCGCAGGCCGCCTGCGGGCAGGGGTATCTCAACGCCAGAAATCACCGACTTATATACCGCAGGGTAGTCCTTCGGTTGGAACACAGCGAGCTTTTTGGCAGTGAAATGGCCGGAGCCGGAGTCATCGTTGCGGGCGATCATAGTGGAGCCGTCATACGATGCGTTTTTGCCGACCAGAATGGTTGTACAAGGCATTTGCAAATCCTCTCCTTTTTATACTCTACACGGACGGGGTGCAGCCTGACGGCAAACGACATTTTACGGGAAAGCCGCGGGCCGGGCATACCCGGCCCCTACAGCACCCATCCGGTTCCTATTATAATGCAAACGGCGCAAATTTCAATCACATTTCCTGTGCCACACCCTGCGGCAGCACGCCGGTCTGGTAGGCCTCCACAAGGGCGCAGAGGTCGCGGATCAGCGCCTGCTTGCGGCCGCCCTCATCGGTGTCGCGCACAAGGATGCGCTGGGGTGCCGTGTAGATATATTCGCTCTTGCTTGCGATGTCCTCATCCTCATGGATGGCCTTCTCGGCGCTTTCAAACGGCTGGTGGGTGCGCAGGATCAGTCCGCGCGAGTTGTAGACCAGCGTATAGCCCGCAATGCCGGTGCGCTGGTGATAAGCACGGCAGAAGCCGCCGTCAATGATGATGAGCCGCCCGCCGCCCTTGATGGGGCTTTCCCCCTCGATGGCACGGACCGGCACATGGCCGTTGACGATGTGGCAGCCTGCACCCGCAAGGCCGAACTCCCGCAAAATGCGCTCGGCCGTGTCCAGCGCGGCGATATGCTTATAGTAGGGGTCCTTGATCTCCCGGTGGGCGGCGGGGTCGGCAACGTAGAGCCGTTCAAAGGTCGTCATGGCGCTGCGGCCGAAAAGCGGCGATTTGGCACCGCACCACAGATACCACAAAAAGTCCTGCCCGGCCAGCCGCGCCGGGCTGCCCGGCGGCGCACTGTAGCCCTGCCGGGCACGGCGGTCGCAGTAGTCAAACAGCTGCTTGCCGCTGCGCGCCACTCCCTCAAACCGGATGGCTGCAAAGGCGCCGTCCTCGGTCATCGGTACGGCGCCGTGGTAGAGCAGGTTGCCGTTGCAGATCTTGTAAAACGCGCCGTGCGCGTAGAGGAACTGCACATGGCGCTGCAGACGCTCGCTCTCGGCAAAGCTGCGCACCAGCCCGGCGATGACATGCGCCTCCTCGGCGGTGAGCGTGGTCGGCGCGGCGGGGTCCACAGTCGGGAAGTCGCAGTCCAGCAGGGGATAGACGGTGCCGTGGTAATCCACCGTGCCTGCTGCAAAATCAATATGGTTCAAAAAGTCGCGGCCCTGCAGATCGAAATCCGGGTTGCGGGCGATGACCTGTGCCTCAAGCTTGAGCATCATCACGGTTACGGCCTTGTGCATCCGGGCGGCGGCGTTCAAATCACCGGCCGCCGTGCGCGGGTCGGCGTGGGGCATCCAGCGCGACACATCGGAGTCAGCGTAGGTGCTCTGGGCAAAGCGCTCGAGCTGGCGCAGGCTGATGCCGTAGCCGCCTTCCAGCGTGTCAAGGTTGTTGTAGGCCAGCGTTGTTTTCAGCACCGTCATAATGCACAATGGGCTGCCGGCAGCGGCCCCCATCCAGACAACATCATGGTTGCCCCACTGGATGTCCACCTGATGGTGCGCCATCAGGCTGTCGAGAATACGGTCGGGGCGCGGGCCGCGGTCAAACAGGTCGCCCACGATATGCAGCCGGTCAACGGCCAGCCGCTTGATGACCTCACAGAACCGCACGATGTAGGCGTCAGCGCGGTCATAGCGCAGGATGCTCTCGATGATCTCACCGTAGTACTGGTCCTTGTCGTGGTCCTCAAAATGGGCGTGGAGCAGCTCGTCCAGAATGTAGCCGCAGTTCTGGGGCAGGCAGCGGCGCACATGGTCGCGGGTGTGCTTGCTGGAAACGAACCGGCACAGGTCGATCAGCCGCAGCAGCGTCAGGCGGTACCATGCGTGCAGATCAGGCTGGCGCGCCTTCAATTCCGGCAGCTTTTGATTGGGATAGTAGACCAGCGTTGCCAGCTCAGCGCGCTCCTCGGCGGGGACATCAGGCCCCAGCACAGTGTCGATCTTCTCACGGATAACGCCCGATGCGCTGTTCAGGATATGTACAAACGCCTCATGCTCGCCGTGCAGATCACTCATAAAATGCTCGGTGCCCTTGGGCAGGCGCAGCAGCGCCTCGATGCGGATGATCTCGCTGGCGGCTGCGGCCACCGTCTTGTATTTTTGGGAAAGCAGGCGCAGATAGCGCAAATGTTCATCAGAATACTGCACGGGCAGGCTCCTTCCTGTACTTTTGGTTCCTACTTATGGATTATAGCACACTTTTCGGCAAAGCAAAAGGCCGCAGTCCCAAAAAGACAGCGGCCAAGGCGCGTTATTAAAAAAAGCAGCTTAAATAATATCAATCTCCACCGGGGTTTCAAACAGGCGCATGACCTCGGCACGGTCCTGTGTCTGGCCCAGCGCCCACATCAGCTTGACGGCCACGGCCTCGGGGGTCATGTCGTGCGCCTCCAGCACGCCGGGCAGCTCGCCCACAGCGCGGCCCACCTCATAGACGGCAAGGTCGCACCCCTCATGCGGGACCTGGGTCGTAAACACGGCCAGCCGTCCGCTGTCGCACCAGCGGCGCAGTTCGGCAAACATTTCGCCCTGCTCACCGCCCGGCAGACCGCCCACGCCGAAGCTTTCCAGCACAAGCGCGCGGTAGTGCGGGGCCAGCAGCGGGATAATATCTGCCCGCATACCCGGCACCAGCCGCAGCACAAAGACAGCGGGGTCAAGCTGCTCATAAAACTGAACGGGCGGCAGGTCGGCCGGCCGCCGCAGGAAAGGGATAAGCCTTGTGTCACGGAAAACGGCAGTCTCCGGGTAGTCGATGCTCGAGAAGGCGTCAAAGCTGCGGGTCCGCGTCTTGCGGGCGCGGGTGCCCAGAATGACCTTGTTGTCAAACACCAGCTGCACGCCCCATGCACCCTCGCTCACAGCGTAGACAAAGGCGCGATAGAGGTTGTTACGGGCATCGGTGTCGCGGTTGTAGATGGACTTCTGGCTGCCGGTCAGCACGACCGGCTTGGCGCTGTTCTGGATCATGTAGCTCAGCGCGGCCGCCGTGTAGGCCATCGTGTCGGTGCCGTGGGCAATGACAAAGCCGTCATAGGCGGCGTAGTTTTCCCGGATGCTGCGCACAATCTCCTGCCATTGCGCAGGGCCGACATTTGTGGAATCAAGATTGAAAAGCTGCACGGCATCGATCGCACACAGGTCGGCCAGCTCCGGCACACAGGCCAGCAGCTCCTCCGAGGTGATGGCAGGGGCCAGCCCGCCCGCAGCTGTGGGCCGGCTGGCGATCGTGCCGCCGGTGGCGAGAAGTAAAATATGTTTCATAACCGTTTAATCCTCTTGTTTTTTATCCATACTGTCTGGTGCAGGCGGGTCATTCCGGCCACAGCAGATGCCGGTCGGCCACGACGCGGGCATCCAGTGTTCTTGCACCGGCGGCAAAGCGGACGGTCACGCGGCCGCCCTCTGCGCTTTCCACCGTGCCGGGGCCAAACACGGCATGGCGCACCCGCGCCCCAACAGCCGTAATCGACGCCATATCCACGGGCGGCAGCGGCTTGCGCGCCGCCGCCGGGGCAGGGCGGTGCCCTGCGGGGACGGCATCAGGGCGGCTGCGGTGCCCCGGCAGACCGGAAAGCACCTCCTGCGCAAAGGACGAGCGCTCGGCCGTGCAGTCAAACAACACCAGCTCCTGCCGGGCGCGGGTCATCGCCACATAAAACAGCCGCCGGTCCTCCTCGTACTGGCGCGTCTCGGCGGGGGTGCGGCAGCACAGCTCCGGCTTGGCCGGCAGGATGCCGTCCAGCACATCGAGCAGGATCACCCGGTCATACTCCAGCCCTTTGGCGGAGTGTATCGTGGAGAGCAGAAATTTGCACCCCGGCGGTGTGACATGCTCCTGCACGATGGTGCGCAGCTCCGCCAGCCGCCGGAGCAGCCGCCGGGGCGTAGGCTCCTGAGCGCCCAGCATTTCCAGCACAGCCAGCTTGGCGCGGTCCATGCCGTTTTTGTCCAGATACTTGCCGTAGCCCAGCTGGTCAGTCAAAAACCGCACGGCATCGTCCGCCGCCATGCGGGGCAGCCGGGCCAGCCCTGCGGCCACCTCGGCCATCGCGGCGCGGGTGCGCGGGCGGATGCTGTCCTCATTGATCAGCGCAGTCCAGCAGCCCTGCCCGTACTGCCGTGCCTGCCCGGCGGCGTACAGCGCCTGCGCGCGTGTCACCGGTACACCGAACTTGAAATAGCAGCGCAGAAAGGTATCGGCATCGTCCGGGCGGGCTGCCAGCGCAAAAATATCCGCGACATCTCGCACGATCTTGTTGGTGAAAAAGGTCTGCTCGACCGCCTTGCAGCCGTAAGGCACACCACGGCGCTCACACAGGTCGATGATGGGCAGCGCGCTCTCATGGTTGCGGAACAGTACAGCGGTCTCGACCTCGCAATGCTGCGCCTCCGCAAACAGGAAAGCCAGCTGGTCAGCGCGGCGGTGCACCTCCACGACCCGGATCGGCTCTCCGGCCCCCTGCGTAGGGGCAATGGTCTTGGGCCGGCGGTAGCGGTTGCGCGCCACAAAACGGTTGGCGGCGGCCAGAATCGGCTCCCGCGAGCGGTAGTTTTCCTCCATCAGCAGCACCCGCGCGCCGGGGTAGGTCTTTTCAAAGTCCATCAGCGCCTGCGGGTAGGCCGCGCGGAAGCCGTAAATGCTCTGGTCCTCATCTCCGACCATAAAAAGGTTGCCGCTCTGCTGCGCCAGCACCCGGATGATCTCATGCTGCACGCGGGAGGTATCCTGCGACTCATCCACGCAGAAATAACGGTACCGCTTACGGAATGCCGCTGCCACGGCGGGCGCGGCGTTCAAAATCTGCAGCGCAAAGCAGAGCTGGTCATCGTAGTCCATCTTGTGCCGCGCCTTGAGCGCCTGCTGGTAAGCGCGGTACAGCTCCGGCAGATTTTCAAGGTCCGTCTCCAGCTCGTCAAGCTCGGCATCGGTCCGTCAAGCTCGGCATCGGTCAGGCACATATTCTTAATGTAGGTGATGGCCGTGCGCAGCTCCTTGAGGGTGCTTTCGGCGGCGTATTCATGGTTGATGCTCTGCCACAGCTGCAGCAGCAGCGGCGTTGTCTCACTCTCGCTCTGCAGCAGGTCGGGCGGTGTGCGGCCGTACATCCGGCTGTAGAGCGCGATGATGCGCGCCGCCACGCCGTTGATGGTGCGGAAACTCCATCCGCGCCGCCTCGGCCTCCCCGAACCGCGCGGCAAACCGGGCGCGCATCTCCTGCGTGGCGGCCACCGTGTAGGTCATTGTCAGGATAGACTCCGGTGCGATGCCGCAGACCTCGGTCATGTAGCCCAAGCGGGTGATCAGCACGGTGGTCTTGCCGCTGCCCGGCACCGCCAGCAACAGCACCGGGCCGTCTACGGCCGCAACGGCGGCCCTCTGCTGGGGATTCAGCGCCGCCATGTGGGCGGTCTCAAACGCGGTTTTCTCCATGGCGGCCTCCTTTCTGCGGCGTTTGGGTGTTAGCGGGGCGGGCAGCCCCGCGCCCCTGTCAATCGACTTATTCTACCACATTTTACCCGCAAAAGCAAAACCTGCCCGGTGTGCCGGGCACCGAATTTGTCAAGGCTGCAAACTGTCAAAACCTGCCGGTTTTTGACCGCGGTATTTTGGCATACCAAGGTATTGGATAAACCTGCAGGCTGTGGTACAATATGTATACTAATGAATTTCTCCCTTTACCAAAGGATGTCATACATGAAACAGAACCGTTTTAAATATACGCTGCACCGAGGATTACGCGGTGCTGTACTGGGATAAGCCCGCCGCTGCGCCCGCGCGGGGCGGAGTACACGGTCTCCCTCAACGGCGAGGCCATCGGCCCGCACCGACAAGACCCATTTTACGATCGAGGGTCTGTCCTACGGCAGCACCTTCCGTGTGGATGTGGTCAGCGGCAGCTATTGCGTTGGCTCCGCCACGCTGCAGTTCGGGCAGGAAAAGCACCGAATCGACATTACCGCTGCGCCCTACTTCTGCCGCGGTGACGGCCAGCTGCTGAACACCGACAATCTGCAGCGCGCCATCAACGGACTGCGGCCCGGACGATATTCTCTATATCCCGGCGGGTGATTTTTTGACCGGTGCGCTGCGGCTGCACAGCGATCTTGAGATCTACCTTGCCAAGGGCGCTGTGCTGCAGGGCACCGCCAACATCCATGACTACGCCCCGCGCATCCCCAGCCGGTTTTGAGGGGATCGAGATGCGCTGCTATTCCAGCCTGCTCAACGCCGGTGAGCTGAACCACAAAAACCGGGCCGAACTGCCGCAACATCATCATCCGCGGCAAGGGCACGATCTGCGGCGGCGGCCAGACGCTGGCCCGCAAGATCATCGAGGATGAGCGTGCGCGCATCAAGAGCTTCCTCGATGACAACAAGGAGCTGGTCGAAAGCTGCGAGAACAGCGACACGATCCCCGGCCGTGTGCGTCCCCGCCTTATCAACCTGAGCAACTGTGAGAATGTCTGGATCAGCGGCGTCACCCTCAAAAACGGCCCGTCGTGGAATGTCCACATGATCTACTGCAACAATATCCAGACCGACCACTGCACCTTTGTATCGGAGGGCGTCTGGAACGGGGACGGCTGGGACCCCGACTCCTCGACGAACTGCACACTGTTTGCCAGCGAGTTCTTTACAGGGGACGATGCCGTGGCCATCAAGAGCGGCAAGAACCCCGAGGGCAATGAAATCGGCCGCCCCTGCGCCCACATCCGGGTGTTTGACTGCCGCAGCGACTGCGGCCACGGCATCTGCATCGGCAGCGAGATGAGCGGCGGCGTGGAGGATGTGCAGATCTGGGACTGCGACCTTGCAAATTCGCTGTCGGGCATCGAGATCAAGGCCACCCCCAAGCGCGGCGGCTATGTGCGCGGCGTAACCGTGCAGGACTGCATTGCGCCCCGTGTCATGCTGCACAGTGTTGCCTACAATGATGACGGCACCCCCGCCGAAACGCCGCCGAAGCTCAGCCATTGCTTCTTTGAGCGGCTGACCCTGACCGGCGAGGTGCTGGACCATGACCGCAGCCGGCACGATGCCGCCCCGCTGGAGATTGCCGGCTTTGACACGCCCGGCTATGCGGTGGAGGATATCGTCCTTTAAGGACATTACGATCCAAAAGCCGTCCGTGACCCTGCCGCTGCGCCTCTGCCGCGGGATCACGCTGAGCAATATCAGCTGCGCGGAACCCTGATGCCCGCATTTGTAAACAATTTTTAAAAACACACCGCACCCCCTTGCATCGCTGTGCAGGGGGGTGTATTATTATCTCGCTCCAATTATTAACATATGATAACTATTAACAGGAGGTGTGCAATGCCTGATATCGAAAACACCGACCTTGGCTGGCTGATCCAGTTCCTCGGCCGTGTCAACACACTGGGCCAAGCGCGGGATGCGCGCAGCGCTGGCCAGCCAGCCGCGCTGCCGCCTTGGTATGCTGGAGCATCTGCATTTCCAGATCGAGCAGTCCGGGCAGGACGGCAGCATCTATGTGTCTGAGCTGGCCCGCGCAATGCGCCAGCCGATGCCCGCCGTCTCACGCGGGCTGCGCCTGCTCGAGCAGGACGGCCATATCCTGCGTGAGACCGACCCCAATGACCGCCGCAAAACGCTCGTGCGCATCACCCCGGAAGGGGAGCAGGCCCGCCTTGCGGGGGAGCAGGCCATCAGCGGCTACTTCTCCCGCGTTATGGCGCGGCTGACCCCGGAGGAGCTGGCCCAGATGGTGGCCCTGAAGGACGCCTTCCTCGCCGCCATCGTGGCCGAGAACGATGCCTTGGAGCAAGACCTTGCAAACAGGAAAGGAGACCCCGCGCATGATCAAGATATTTAAGCAGCTGGGGCGTCACTGGGCGGCCTGCATCGCCGTGGTGGCGCTGCTGTTTGTTACAGGCCTACTGCGACCTGAGCCTGCCCGACTACACCAGCAAGATCGTGGACATCGGCATCCAGCAGGGCGGCAATTGAAAGCCCTGTACCCGAGACTGTCCGCGACACGACCCTGCAGGCACTGGAGTTGCTTATGTCCGAGCAGGACGCCGCGCTGGCCGAACAGTGGTACAGTGCCCCCGATGCCGACGGTGTGCGTACCCTCTCTCACGATGCCACCGCTGCCATGTCGGAACTGGAAAACGCGTTTGCCACGCCTGACATTGTGCTGTACATGGCGGCCGCCAAAAAACGCCGCCACAGCCGCCGGCACGGCCGATGCAGTAACCCCCACCGCCTACGACCTCGATGCCGTTGCGACCCAGTTTGCCGCGATGTCTCAGGCCCCCGGCGCACGGGAAATGCTGCAAAGCCAGCTGGCCGCCGCCTTTGCCTCTCTCGATGATTCGGTGACGGGCAGCCTGTCGAGCCAGGCCATGCTGCTGGTCGCGCTGGAATATGAGGCACAGGGCATCGCCCACGATGCCCAGATGGGCTATCTGCTGCGCACCGGTGGCCGGATGCTGGCCCTGACGCTGCTTATGGTCGCTGTGGCGATCGCTGTCGGCTTCATCGCCTCCCGCGTGTCGGCTGGCATCGGCCGCGACCTGCGGCGCGATGTGTTCCGCACCGTTGTCGGCTATTCCAACGCCGAGATTGAGAAGTTTTCCACTGCATCGCTCATCACCCGCACGACCAACGACATTCAGCAGGTGCAGTTCGTCTGCGTTATCCTGCTGCGCATGGTGGCCTATGCGCCGATCCTCGGCATCGGCGGCATCCTGCATGTGGCCGGCGGCAACACGGGGCTGACATGGATCATCTTTGTCGCGGTGGCGGCGCTGCTGCTGCTCATCGCTGTGCTGATGAATGTCGCCATGCCCAAGTTCAAGCAGATGCAGACCCTTGTGGATCGGCTGAACCTTGTCAGCCGCGAGATTCTGACCGGCATTATGCCGATCCGCGCCTTCAGCCGCGAGGCCTTTGAGGAAAAGCGGTTCGACCGTGCCAACACCGACCTGATGCGCACCCAGCTTTTCACCAACCGCACGATGGTCGCCATGATGCCCTTTATGACGCTGATCATGAACGGCACAAGCCTGCTCATCGTCTGGTTCGGCGGCAAAGGCCATGGATATGGGCACGATGCAGGTCGGCGAGATGATCGCCTTCATCACCTACACGATGCAGATCGTCATGTCGTTCCTGATGCTGTCGATGGTAGCCGTTATGCTGCCGCGCGCCGGTGTGGCCGCCGACCGCATTGACGAGGTTGTCACGACCCACGCCACCATCCACGACCCCGCTGCCCCCAAGTCCCTGCCGGAGAACGGCACCGAGGGCGTGGTGGCGTTTAACGATGTCAGCTTCCGCTATCCCGGCTCCGAGGAGGACGCACTTGAGCATATCAGCTTTACGGCCCGCCCCGGCGAAACGACTGCCATCATCGGCTCGACCGGCTGCGGCAAGTCAACGCTGCTCAACCTGATCCCGCGGTTTTACGATGCAACGGCGGGCAGTGTGACCATCGGCGGTGTGGATGTACGCGAGCTGACTCAGGCGCAGCTGCACGACTGCCTTGGCTATGTACCCCAGAAGGGTGTGCTGTTCAGCGGCACGATTGACTCCAACCTCAAGTTCGGCGGCGACCACATCACCGATGCCGATGTGCAGAAGGCCGCTGAGATCGCACAGGCCGCCGAGTTCATCTCCGCCAAGGCGGAGGGCTTTGCCAGCCCCATCGCACAGGGCGGCAGCAATGTCTCGGGCGGGCAGAAGCAGCGCCTTTCGATTGCGCGCGCCATTGCCAAGCACCCGCAGATCTATCTGTTTGATGACAGCTTCTCGGCGCTGGACTACAAGACCGATGTAGCCCTGCGCCGCGCGCTCAAGGCCGAGACCGGCAGCGCCACCGTCATCATTGTGGCGCAGCGCATCTCGACCGTGCTGCATGCAAACCAGATCATCGTGCTGGATGAGGGGCGTATCGTCGGCAAGGGCACTCATGCCCAGCTGATGGAAAGCTGCCCCGAATACCGGGAGATCGCACGCAGCCAGCTGAGCCAGAAGGAACTGAATTTACAGAAGGAGGATGCGTGATATGCCAAGACCCGGACGCCCGACGACGGAGCGCGCCAAGGATTTCAAGGGCACGCTGCGCCAGCTGCTGGCCGCCATGAGCAGGTATAAGCTGCCGCTCATCGTGGTCGTTGTATTTGCAATTCTTTCGACGATTTTCAACATTGCAGGCCCCAAGATTCTGGCCAAAGCCACCACAGCGCTGGCCACCGGCTGGATCGCCAAGCTGCGCGGGGTCGGCAGCATCGACTTTGCCTACATCGGGCGGGTGCTGCTCTTTCTTGCGGGGATGTATCTGTTCTCCGCCGCGTTCAGCTTTCTGCAGGGCTGGCTGATGACCGGCCTGTCCCAGAAGGTCTGCTACGACTTCCGCGACCAGATCAACAAAAAGATCAACCGCCTGCCGCTGGCCTACTTTGAAAAGCGCACCGTCGGCGAGGTGCTGTCCCGCATCACGAACGATGTCGATACGCTCGGCCAGAGCCTGAACCAGAGCATCACCCAGCTGATCACCAGCGTTACCACGATGATCGGCGTGCTGGTCATGATGCTCTCGATCAGCCCCAAAATGACGCTGATTGCACTGCTGATCCTGCCGGTATCGCTGGCGCTGGTGCTGGTGGTCGTCAAATTCAGCCAGAAGTACTTCAAGGCCCAGCAGGCCACCCTCGGCGTGGTCAACGGTCAGGTCGAGGAGGTCTACGCCGGGCACAATGTCATCAAGGCGTTCAACCGCGAGGCCGCTGTTCTGGACGACTTCAACACCGCAAATGACAAGCTGTACGAATCCGCGTGGAAATCCCAGTTTTTGTCGGGCCTGATGCAGCCCATCATGAGCTTTGTAGGCAATTTGGGCTATGTGGCGGTCGCCATTGTGGGCAGCATCTTTGCCGCAGCGGGCACCATCACGATCGGCGACATTCAGGCTTTCATTCAGTATGTCCGCAACTTTACCCAGCCCATCCAGCAGCTCTCGCAGGTGTCGAACATGCTGCAGAGCATGGCCGCCGCAGCGGAGCGCGTCTTTGAGTTCCTGAACGAGGACGAGGAGGACCAGCTGGCCGACCCTGCCCGCCGCGCCGACCCCGCCAGCATTGACGGACAGGTCACCTTCGACCATGTGCGGTTCGGCTACACACCGGACAAAACGGTCATCCACAACTTCAGCTGCAATGTCAAGCCCGGGCAGAAGGTTGCCATCGTTGGCCCCACCGGCGCCGGCAAGACCACGATGGTCAAGCTGCTGATGCGGTTCTACGATGTGGACGCCGGTGTCATCACCCTCAACGGCCACAATGTCCGGGACTTTGACCGCAGCGCCCTGCGCGAGGGCTTCGGCATGGTTTTGCAGGATACATGGCTCTTCAAGGGCACCATCATGGAGAATATCCGCTACGGTCGGCTGGATGCCACCGATGAGGAGGTCATTGCCGCCGCCAAGGCCGCGAATGCCGACCACTTTATCCGCACATTGCCCGGCGGCTATCAGATGGAGCTGAATGAGGATGCCTCCAATGTCAGTCAGGGACAGAAGCAGCTTTTGACGATTGCGCGCACGATTCTGGCGGACAACCGCATCCTGATACTGGATGAGGCCACCTCCAGCGTGGACACCCGCACCGAGCAGCGCATCCAGACTGCAATGGACCGCCTGATGGAGGGCCGCACCAGCTTTGTCATTGCCCACCGCCTTTCGACCATCCGCGATGCGGATCTGATCCTCGTCATGCGGGACGGCGACATTATCGAGCAGGGCACCCATGACGAGCTGATTGAAGCCGGCGGCTTCTACGCCGATTTGTACAACAGCCAGTTTGAGGATGTGACGGCTTGACAAATTGACGCAGATTGGTTCTATCGCAAGTCAAGAAATTAGCGCAACATTCAAACAGCATATTTGCGATATGCAATTCAACGCTGTTGCTGTTGCATTAAAAAGTTGAATTGCTATGGCAATACCGCATAATTCTAAGTGCCGATACGGCGAGCGAGGTGCGGCAGCTGCTAAGCCAAAAGCGCAGATAATACTTTGTGTATTATCGAGCATTTTGGCAACGCAGATGCCGTGCCGCAGCCGCCGGAGCGGTGCTTAAGCCGTAAGGCGGGAATTATGCGGTGTTGCCCTATAGTTGTAAACAAAGGCGGAACTCTTGCCAAACGGGTTCTGCCTTTTTATAATGGAAATAGAAAACGGCCCCGCAGCGGGGCCGGGAAAGAAGGAACATTTATGAAATTGCCGGAAAAGAAACAGCGCTGGGTCCTGCATGAGGACACTCTGCCGCAGCCCGCAGGCGCGGGCGTCACCCGCCGGGTGCTGGCCTATACAGACGGCCTGATGTGCGTGGAGAACACCTTTGAAAAGGGTGCGGTCGGCGCACTGCACCACCACCCCCACACCCAGATCACCTATGTGGTCTCCGGTGCCTTCGAGTTCACGGTGGACGGTGTGACCCGTACCGTCCACAAGGGCGACACCATCCTCAAGGAGGACGGCGTGGAGCATGGCTGCGTCTGCACCGAAGCGGGCATCCTGCTGGATATCTTCACCCCCATGCGGGAGGATTTTGTCAAGTGAAACGCTTTGGGATTTTTGTGACCGCGTAATCTACGTGTTCGCTTTCTGTATCCTGTTGATTATTCTTGTGGGTAATGCGGCGGTTACAGCGCATGCTTTCCCCGCGGGGGAAGCTGTCCGCGAAGCGGACTGATGAAGGCAAAGCTCCCGCAGCCACCCATTTATGAGCAGTATCCGCAGGGTCGCCCTCATCCGGCCCTACGGGCCACCTTCCCCCGCGGGGGAAGGCTTTTCTTTTATTGACACCCCTGCTATAATAGTAACCAAAGGGGGCTTTATCCATGGATTACACGCAACTTACCGCGCAGGCACGGCAGGCCACGGAAGAACTGCTCGAAGCTGCGCACCTTGAAACAGGGGATATTTTTGTGGTCGGCTGCTCCAGCAGTGAGATCATGGGCGGGCATATCGGCCATGACTCCAGCATGGAGGCCGCGGCCGCCGTGCTGGCGGGCGTGCTGCCGCCGCTGCAGGAGCAGGGCGTCTATCTAGCCGCCCAGTGCTGTGAGCATCTGAACCGTTCTATCGTCCTTGAGCGCGAGGCTGCCAAGGCCTACGGCTGCCAGATCGTTGCGGCCATTCCGCAGCCCCATGCGGGCGGCAGCTGGGCCACAAGCTGCTGGCGTGCCTTTAAGGACCCTGTCCTTGTCGAAGAGGTCCGCGCCGCTGCTGGTATGGACATCGGCGGCACGCTCATCGGTATGCATCTGCGCCGGGTGGCCGTGCCGGTGCGCCTGTCGCTGGATCATATCGGGCAGGCGATCCTGCTCTGCGCCCGCACCCGCCCGCCGTTCATCGGCGGTGCGCGCGCCGTCTACAGTCAGGAGGAAGTACGATGATCCCGCAAGCACAAAAGCAGCAGATGGCCGAAGCCGTTGCCCATATCCGCGAGACAATGGCTGCGGCCGCCAGAGCTGCCGGCCGCGACCCGGCGCAGATAAAGCTCTGCGCCGCCTGCAAGACCCGCACGGTCGAGGAGGTGCGCTGCAGCGCCGACCTGCCCATTGACCTTTTCGGTGAAAACCATGTGCAGGAGCTGGTTGAGAAAACCGATGCCGGTGCCTACAACGGCAAGCCGGGGCATTTTATCGGCCATCTGCAGACCAACAAGGTCAACAAGGTCGTGGGCCGCGCCGCCCTGATCCAAAGCGTGGACAGCACGCGGCTGTTGGACAAGATCGACACCGCTGCCGCCCGTCTGGGGCTGGTGCAGGACATCCTTGTGGAGATCAACATCGGTGAGGAAACAAGCAAGAGCGGCGTGGACGCCGACAGCCTGTTCCCCCTGCTGGAGGCCGCTGCCGCTAAACAGAATCTGCGGCTGCGCGGGCTGATGGCGATCCCGCCTGCAGATGCCGATGACAACGAGACCCGCCGCTTTTTTGCACGGATGCGCGAGCTGCTGGCCAAGGCTGATGCGCAGCACTATGACCGCGCACAGATGGACATCCTCTCGATGGGGATGAGCCACGATTACGCCGCCGCCATTGCCGAGGGTGCCACCATTGTCCGTGTGGGCACCGCCATCTACGGCGCGCGGGATTACAGCAAAAAGGCATAAGGCAACACCGCATAATTCCCGCCTTACGGCTTAAGCACCGCTCCGGCGGCTGCGGCACGGCATCTGCGTTGCCAAAATGCTCGATAAGACATCCAGTATTATCTGCGCTTTTGGCTTATCAGCTGCCGCACCTCGCTCGCCGTATCGGCACTTAGAATTATGCGGTATTGCCATAACTGCCGCACAAAACGATTCGGATTTTGCGGAGGGCTTCTCATGTGGTTCGTCTTTGCACTGCTGAGTGCTGTCTTTGCGGCGCTCACATCCATACTGGCTAAAATCGGCATCGAGGGGGTTGCCTCCAATCTGGCAACGGCCATCCGCACAGTGGTAGTCCTTGTCATGTCGTGGGGCATGGTGTTTCTCACTAACACACAGGGCGGCATTACCGGGATCAGCCGTAAAAGCTGGCTGTTTCTGATCCTCTCGGGCCTTGCGACCGGTGCCTCGTGGCTGTGCTACTACCGCGCGCTCCAGATTGGGGACGCCTCCAAGGTCGTGCCGATTGACAAGCTGAGCGTTGTCATCACGCTGGTGCTGGCCTTCGTCTTTCTGCATGAGCAGTTCACCGTCAAATCGCTGCTGGGTTGCGCACTCATCGGCGCAGGCACGCTGCTGATGGTTTTGTGAGCCTGCAAACGGCAGCCGGTTTGCGGATTACGCCTTGCAAACTGTCGCTCTGCCTGTTACAATATACCCATACCACTTAGTAAGGAGCGATCACCCATGAACTGGCAGCAGGCGTGTGAACTGCCCTATTACGGCGGCAGCGACCTCGGTGCAAATCCTGCGGCGGAGGAAACTGTTTTCAAGCTGTGGGCACCCACGGCCTGCGGGGTTGTAGTCTGCCTGTATGCAACCGGCACCGATGCCGAGCCCGGCGCCGGAGAGCGCGGCGTGCATGAGCTGCACCGCGAGGCCGACGGCGTGTGGGCCATCACCCCTGCCGGGCAACCTGCACGGGACCTACTATCTCTACCGCGTCTACTTCCCGGACGGCCGCATGCAGGAGGTCGTGGATCCCTACGCGCGCAGCACCGGTGCCAACGGTCAGCGCGGCATGGTGCTGGATCTGACCCGGGCCGCCCCCGAGGGCTGGGACGCAGACGCGCGCCCCGTCATACCGCCCCACGCCCGCAGCGTGTGGGAGGTGCATGTGGCAGACTTCTCCGCCGATGCGCGCAGCGGTGTGCGCCCCGAATGGCGCGGGAAATTCATGGGCTTTACCCAGCCCGACACCACGCTGGACGGTGACGGCGCGCATCCGACCTGCCTGAACTACCTGAAGGGGCTGG
This sequence comes from Oscillospiraceae bacterium, assembly GCA_025757985.1. NCBI lineage: Bacteria > Bacillati > Bacillota > Clostridia > Eubacteriales > Oscillospiraceae > Oscillospiraceae bacterium. The sequence goes on along the minus strand of CP107210.1, from coordinate 1,430,113 downwards.
GCGTCAGCCATGTGCAGCTGCAGCCGATCTTTGACTACGCCACCGTGGACGAAACTCGCCCTGACGGCGGCTATAACTGGGGCTATGACCCCCAAAACTACAATGTGCCGGAGGGCAGCTTTGCCACAGATCCGTTCCACGGCGAGGTTCGCGTGCGCGAGTGCCGCGCCATGGTGGCAGCCCTGCACCGCGCGGGGCTGGGCGTTATCATGGATGTGGTCTACAACCACACCTATTACAGTGAAAGCTGCCTTGAGCGGACAGTCCCCGGCTACTGGAACCGCCGCTGGCCCAACGACAGCATGACCAATGGGCTCCGGCTGCGGCTGCGACCTTGCCAGCGAGCGCCCCATGGTGCGCAAATTCATCGTGGATTCGGTGCTGTACTGGGCCAAAACCTACCACATCGACGGCTTCCGCTTTGATCTGATGGCGCTGGAGGATGTGGACACGATGAACGCGATCCGCGCCGCGCTCGACAGCCTGCCCGGCGGCGAAAGCATCCTGATGTACGGCGAGCCATGGATGGGCGGCGGTACGAATCTGGAGTGCGGCGCACGCCCTGCCGATAAGCGCGCGCTCGATGTACTGAGCGACAGGATCGGCTTTTTCTGTGATGATACGCGCGATTGTATCAAGGGCAATGTCTTTGATGCCGCCAACGCCGGCTATGTCAACGGTGCGCCCCAGCACGGCTATGATGTCATCCACTCGATCAGTGCATGGCGCAATGGTGCGCACGGCTTTTGGCCCCGGCGCGCCGGGCAGGTGGTGCAGTATGTCTCCGCCCACGACAACTATACCCTGTGGGACAAGCTGGCCGCCGTGGCCCGCCGCGGGGATTATGACTGGCCCGATGCCGACCTGCTGGCGCAGAACCGCATGACGGCAGGCATCTACCTGACCTGTCAGGGGCTGCCCTTTATGCAGGCGGGCGAGGAATGGGGCCGTACCAAGTATGGCGACCACAACAGCTACAAGGGCCCTCTCAGCACAAACCGGCTTGACTGGGCCCGCGCCCACCGCCCGGAGTTTGCTGCGCTGACGGCCTTTTACCGCGGTATGCTGGCCATCCGCCGCGCCTACCCGCGCCTGAGCGGCGCGGCAGGGGAGCCGGAGCCGTTCCTGCTCGCGCTGCCGGGGTGGCTCATCGGCTTTGTGCCGGAGCATGACGGCACTGCCGCCAAGGGGCAGCTGGCTGTCTATTACAACCCCGAGCGCACCCGCCAGTGGGCCAGTCTGCCCACCGGCACATGGCGCAAGCTCAGTGACGGTGTCCATGCGGACGCCGCACCGTTCGGCCCATGCTTCCGCGATGCTCTTGAACTGGCCCCGACCAGCGTGACGGTGCTGGTGGCAGAATAACAATTTACAGTCTGACGGGAGAGGAATGACCTCTCCCGTTTTTTGTATCCCGGTAGGGGCGGGGCATGCCCCGCCCTCAACCATCCCGTAAATGTCCGTTTTCCATTACGCCGAGGGCCGGGCATGCCCGGCCCCTACCGTGTGGTTTGTTCACAAATTATCCATTTGACAGATTGTTCGATTTTCCGTATAATTATTCTTATACGATTTGTAAAGAATCCTGCATCTGCTACGATTTGTTTACCCACCGCGGACAAAAAAGAAAAGGGAGGCCATCAACCATGAGCGATTACGCAGCCATCGAAAAGGAAGCCCGCATCTTTACCGAGGAATGTGTCACCAACAACCGCATTGACCCGGAGCTTTTTGCCCAGTACGATATAAAACGCGGTCTGCGCGATAAAAACGGCAAGGGCGTACTGGCGGGTATCACCAACATCTCCCGCATTGATGCCTTTGAGGAGCGGGACGGCCAAAAGATTCCCTGCGAGGGCAAGCTTTGGTATCGTGGCTACAATGTCTACGACCTGATCCGCGGCCTGCGCGGCAAGCGCTACGCCTTCGAGGGTGCGGCCTACCTGCTTTTGCTGGGTGACCTGCCCGATGCTGCGCAGCTGGAAAGCTTTAACAGCTGCCTGACCAAATGCCGTGCCCTGCCCACAAACTTTGTGCGCGATGTCATTATGAAGGCCCCCAGCCATGACCTGATGAACTCGCTGACCCGCAGTGTGCTGACGCTGGCCAGCTATGACGATGACATCGGCAAGACTGACCTGCAGACCCAGCTTGAGCAGTGCATCAAGCTCATCAGCGTATTCCCGATGCTGGCGGTCTACGGCTATCACGCCTACAATTATTATGAGTGCGGCGGCAGCATGTACATCCACCGCCCGGACCCGAGCCTTTCCACGGCGGAAAACCTGCTGAAGATGCTGCGCCCCGACCAGAAATATACCGATCTGGAGGCGCATGTCCTCGATATAGCGCTGCTTTTGCACATGGAGCATGGCGGCGGCAACAACTCCACCTTCACGACCCGCGTTGTCACCTCGTCCGGGTCGGACACCTACTCGGTCGTTGCGGCGGCGCTGTCCAGCCTCAAGGGCCCCAAGCACGGCGGCGCCAATATCAAGGTCATGCAGATGATGGATGACATCCGCACCCATGTCACTGACCCGCTCGATGAGGATGCCATGTCCGATTACCTCGGCCGCATCGTGGACCGGCAGGCCTTTGACCAGAAGGGCCTGATCTACGGCATGGGCCATGCGGTCTACTCACTGAGCGACCCGCGCGCGGTCGTGTTCAAGAGCTTTGTCCACCAGCTGGCCGATGCCAAGGGCCGCAGCCGCGATTTTGAGTATTACAACACGATCGAGCGGCTGGCTCCCAAGGTCATTGCCGAGAAACGCCACATTTACAAGGGCGTTTCCACCAATGTAGACTTCTATTCCGGCTTTGTGTATGACATGCTGGGCATCCCGGTCGAGCTGTACACCCCTATCTTTGCGATTGCGCGCATCGTGGGCTGGTCTGCCCACCGGATGGAGGAGCTTGTCAATGTGGACAAGATCATCCGCCCCGCCTACCAGAGCATCATGCAAACAAGGGAGTATGTGCCGCTGGAGGAAAGATAAAAGAGAAAAAAGAGAGAAGAATTTTCGCACAGGGCGAAGGTTCTTCTCTCTTTTTATTGCCTGCTTTAAAGCCTCCCTTGAGGGGAGCTTTTTAAGAGAATCCGTCCAAAACCACCTTCAGTTCTGCCCAGATGTTCTCCTGCGAGGCACTGTAACAAAGGCTATCCGTATAGGGGCGGCAATAGACTTGGTACAAAATGCCGTCCTGCGCAAAGTAGGCTCTGGACTGGATGTAGGGCCTCGAGTTCGGGTTGCTTGTACAGTGGGGGATCAGCGCGGTGTTGCCGTTGGCCATGGGGTAGCTTTCACATTGCCACGTTAACCCGGCACTTTTTTGCCAATACAAATCCGTTGCCATCTCCTTGGGCGCATTCCCAAGATAGGCAACTGCCATGATTTCCACATTGTAGCCATCCAAAAGCACACCCGTGCGTAGGTAGAGCTTGTCCGGTGTATCGCCGCGCCCGATGGGGATAAATCCGGCGGGATATTCCTGAAATTTCGGCGTATAGGGCATGCCATCGTCATATTCATCCGGTATGTCGATCATGCCGGACGGATACATGGCAATCGACGGGAAAGTGCTTGTATCTCCCTCATCCAGTAGCGTGTTCTGCGCCAGCGGCAGACCAGTCGCGGTAGTCATTTCCACCCAGCTGTCGTACCCGCGTGCAGCCCGGGCGTACCAAACGGCGTAGTCCGCGTCGGTGGGGTGCAGCTGGCCGTTTATTTTGGCGTTCATCGGCAGCCAGCCATCGTCTGACATCTCCCCATTATGGTTTGCCACCATTCCCGCCAGCAAATCCTCATCCAGCGCAAAAATACTGCCGCTCATACGTGATGGCGTACCCGGTGTTGGCCTCCGGCGCAAAGGACGGGCGCGGGTTTTCGCGCAGGTTCGTGAACTCTGCCGTGCCTGCCAGCACTCCGGCGGCAATCAGCAGCGGCGCGGCCAGGCAGATTGCCAGCTTCCAGCGCGGGTGCCGTGCGGGGGGCGCGTCGGGCAGGTGCTCAGCCACGGCGGGCCATAGGTCAACGCCTGCCGGGTGCAGGCCGCCTGTCAGCTTTTCGTGCAAATACGCTTCTTCGCGGTCATACTTCATAGTGCTCCCCCTCCTTCAATCGCTGCGCCAGCTGCTTTTTGGCGCGGTGGTAGCGTGTGCGCAGATAGGCGGCGGGCCGTCCGTGAATGCACGCCAGTGCGGCGTAATCCAGCCCGTCCAGCACACGCTCTAAGATCAGGGCCCGATCCAGCGGGGCCAGCGTGTTCAGCGCCGCGCGCAGCTCTTCGCTGATGCCGGGGTCCTGCTTCAACGGCTCCGGGGTGGGGTAGGCCGCCGCGCGTTTGATTGCCCGCAGCATGTCAAGCGAGGTGCGGTAGGCGATGCGGTAGAGCCACGCGCGCTCGTTGTCGGTGCCGTCATGGCGCAGCGTGTGGCGCTGCTGCCACGCCTTGATGAAGGTTTTCTGCACAGCATCCTGTGCGTCGGCCTCGCACCCCAGCAGGCCAGTGCAGTACCGCAGCAGTGCAGCGGTATGGGCATGTACGAGCTTTTCTAAATCCTGTTCGTTTTGCATCGGCTCGCCTCCTTTCACCCTTATAACGCCTACGGGAGCGGGAATGTGTCACAAATCAAGCATTTTCTTGGCTCCCTCTGGCGCAAGCGCCACCTCCCCCGTATCGGGGGAGTCTGTCTCGCAGAGGGCGGCAAGAAAAAAGAGCCCCGCGGGGCTCTTTTTTTACATCAATGCGCTAAGACGGCATTTTTTATTTTCTTGTACACCGCATCTGCCGCCAGCGGCAGGGCCAGACCGGCAGCCGTGTAGGCCAGCCACCAGACACCGCCGGTAAAATAGACGGGGAAAGCCGCCAGCAGGTAACTCTCCCCGCCTGTAGCCAGCAGGCCCAGCCATGTCACAAGCTTGAAGCTCAAAAAATGCAGGATCACAATCGGCATCGTGGCGCGGCCCAGATAGCCAAGCACGGCGCTGACGCGGGGCAGGGGGGCCGTCAGGCAGGCGGCGCTGCGCACCAGCACCCAGCCAGCCATGCTGGCCAACAGCAAAAACGCCGGGTTGGTATAGCCGTTGCCCGCCAGCCCGACCGAGCCGAGCCGCCGCAGCACCAGCAGCAGAACAAAGGCCGCTGCGCCAGCAGCCGCCCGGTACAGCGGGCGCACCTCCGACCGCGCAGTGCGGCGCAGCACCGTGCCAAGGTAGAACATCCAGTAGCAGCTGGCCGCAATACCCAGCCCCCAGACATTCCAGCCGACCTGATTACAGTGCCAGCCGACCCAGAGCAGCACGCCGGAAAGCAGCCCCTGCGCAATCAGCGTATCGCCGCCATGCAGCAGCTTTTGCAGCAAAACCTCCATGACAGCGTACAATAGTGAGATTTGGAACAGCGCCTGTATGAACCACATCGCGCCGCCCAGCTGGGTACCGCCGTCAAACACGCACCAGTGTACCGTGCGGCCGATGATGTCCTTGATGCTCACCGGTGCTGTGACACTGTTGCCCGGGATCTCCGCGATCCGCGCATCCGCCGTCAGGATGTTCAGCCGCAGAAAAAGGTTATTGCAGACCGTAAATACCGTGTTGGCCGCCACAAAGGGCAGCCAGAGGGTCACCAGCTTGCGCCTGACAAAATGTACCAGCCCGCCGCGCAGGCTGAAAAACCACCCGCTGAGCATAAAAAACAGCGCCATGTGGAATAAATAAATATAATCCGTGCCCGGAAACCCGGAATGTCCCAGCACCATAAGCACAATGCCGATGCCGCGCATACTATCTAGTACAGGGTCGCGCTGCTTTGCCATAAGTTACAACCTCGCTTTTACAAAAATACCGCCCACGGTCGGGCGGCAAGGGTCACTGCGCGTTTTTGGCACGGCATTTGGGGCAGATATACCGGATCGTCAGCGTGTAGCCGCGGACCTCGGTGCCGATGGCGGCCTCAATATCGCGGATCAGCCCCACGACCGGCAGGTCTGCCAGCTCGCCGCAGCTCTCACACAGCAGGTGGCCGTGGGGGCTGGGGTTGGCATCGTAGCGGTCGGGGCCGTCGGGCATTTCCAGATGGCCGATCTCGCCGTCCAGCTCCATCAATTTCAGGTTGCGGTACACAGTGCCGCGCGCAATGTGCGGCATGGCCTGCCGCGCATGGCAGAAGATTTCGTCAGCGGTCAGATGTTCCGGGCATTTTTCGCGCATGATACCCAAAATCAGGGCGCGTTGGCGGGTCATGGGCAGACCTCCTTACCAAATTTAAGATTAACTCTTATTTAGATACTACACCATAACCGCAGCTTTGTCAACCGTCTGTTGTGTGCGGACAGCGTCGTTTCCTGCCTGCTGTACCGGTCGGGTGCAGTGCCGTGCCGCAGCAGCCACATATCAAGACTGATTCTTATTTAACGAGGAGGTATCCCTATGGAACTGAGAGGCAGCAAGACCGAGAAAAACCTGTGGGAGGCATTTGCAGGCGAGAGTCAGGCCCGCAACAAATACACGCTCTTTGCCGCCAAGGCGCGGCAGGACGGCTACGAACAGATCGGTGCAATCTTTGATGACACCGCCGACAATGAGCGTGCGCACGCCAAGATCTGGTTTGAGCTGTTGATGGAGAACGGCGAGATCCCCGACACGCTGACCTGCCTGAAGATGGCCGCCGCGGGCGAGAACGAGGAGCACACCTCGATGTACCCGCGCATGGCCGCCGAGGCAAAGGAGGAGGGCTTTACCCAGATCGCCGCCCTGTTCAAGAAGGTTGCCGCTATCGAAAAAGATCATGAAGAGCGCTACAAGGCTCTCGCCGTCAACATTGAGGCCGGTAAGGTCTTTGCGCGCGAGCATGAGCAGGTCTGGCAGTGCCGCAACTGCGGGTTTGTCTATATCGGCCGCCATGCCCCCGCCAAATGCCCCGTCTGCACCCATCCCAGAAGCTATTTTGAACTGAAAAGCAGCAATTATTGATAACGATGGGGCGGCCGCGTGCCGCCCCGTTTTTGTTTACCGTACCTATTTGTAGGGGTCGGCGTCCCCGACGACCCGGCAGTGCGGTAGCGACTATCACGCCTCTACTTTTTTCGAGATTTTGCTTGACATCTGCTCCCTGACATGCTATATTGTCTATGTTAGTTATTGCTAACCTTGCAAATTTTCAATTTGCTCTTATCACCCGCCCTGCGCGGTTCTCTCCCCGTACAGGGCGGTTTTATGGAGCGCTTGGTTAGCAAATACTAACCATCATAACGGTAAGGAGCCATCTCATGCAGGAACGCACCTACGCTACCACCAGTCCGCGCAGCTTCGCCTGTGATCTTGCCACGCTGTGCGCCCCCACGCTGGCAGGGCTCAAGCCCGCCAGCCTCTTTCGTTACCAGCCCGCCCCCGGGCAGGATGCCGCCGCTATGGCGGCCGCATGGCATACGGAGCTGTCCCCCCGCGGAGTCACTGTGCAGGTGCTCAAGCAGTGTCCGCGCACAGGGGCTGTCCTTGTCTATGTCTACCGCCCCGCGCGGGTGGCAAAGCTGTTGGCGGATGACCGCACGCTGGCATTTCTGACAGGGGAGGGCTACACCCCCGGCACAGCGGACGAGCTGCTGGCGCAGCTGGCCGAGCGGCTCTGCTGTGAGCAGGATTTCCCGCATGAGATCGGCGTTTTTCTGGGCTACCCGCTGGCGGATGTCATCGGGTTCATCCAAAACCGCGGCAAAAACTTTACTGCGTGCGGCTACTGGAAGGTCTACACCGACCCGGCCGCTGCGCAGGCGGAGTTTGACCGCTACAAAAAGTGCGAGCGCATCTACGCCCGCTGCTATTACAACGGCACCCCGATCAGCCGGCTGACCGTAGCCGCCTGACGATGCACCACATACTATCTGAAAAGGAGTCCTTTATCATGAGCAAAATTGCAGTTATTTATTGGAGCGGCACCGGCAACACTGAGGCCATGGCAGATCTGGTTGCCAGCGCAGCGGCTGCCGCCGGTGCTTCCGTGGATAAGTTCACTGCGTCCGAGTTCAACACTGCCTCCGCCGGTGATTACACCGGCTTTGCACTGGGCTGCCCCGCCATGGGTGCCGAGCAGCTGGAGGAGAGCGAGTTTGAGCCGATGTATCAGGCGCTGCGCGGTTCGCTGAGCGGCAAGCCCGTTGGGCTGTTCGGCTCCTACGGCTGGGGCGATGGCGAGTGGCTCCGCACCTGGGCCGAGGATGCCGAGGCTGCCGGTGCCCGCATGGTCGTTGAGCCGGTCATGGCCAACGGCTCCCCCGATGGCGATGCCGAGGCCGCCTGCGCTGCCTTGGGTACGGCACTGGCCAACGCCTGATTTTTTACGACATTACCTATCCATCCATAAACGGGAGGGGCAGCGCTGCCCCTCCTCTTTTTGCGCGGTACCCAAAAAGTGCCTGCTTGACAAAGCGGACGGAAGTTAGTATATTCTGATTTGGATTAGAAAAAGCTAACTTGGAGGTTTTACACTATGGCAAACATTATTATCGTTCTGCTCTTAGCGGCTGCAGTCGGCTACGGCATCTACAGCTTTGTACATCATCTGCGCTGCGGCGGGGGCTGCTGCGGTGAGCATGAGGCTGCCGCCAAAAAAATACGGGTGGCCGACCGCAACCGCAGCCACTACCCCCATCGGCTGGTGCTGGGTGTGGACGGCATGACCTGCCAGAACTGCCAGCGCCGTGTTGAAAACGCCCTCAACGCGATGCCCGGTACTTGGGCCGCCGCCGATCTGGCCGCACAGCAGGTGAGCATCCTGACCAAGGAAACGCCCGATGAGGTGGCTATCCGTCAAGCGATCCGCGATGCTGGCTACCTGCCCCTGCGCACGACCGTCAAGCAGTAAAGTGCGCCGCACACTAAAAAATATGCAAAATTGCACGATTTTGGTTAGCAATAACTATCTATTCTTACAAAATGTTATCCTACACTAACTTTGCGGCTTGACATCCGCAGTTAGCGGTGCTAAACTATCCCCGTAAGCGGTTAGAGTGCTCTAACCGCAAGCTTTTAGCCAATGTGTTAGCGTGCGCTAATATGTTGCAGATTTGCCAAAAGAGGAGTGTGTGGAATGCCTTTAACCATGTCCAAAGCAGGCGATACCGTCACCATCCAGAAGATCACCGGCAAGGATGAGGTTCGCCAGCATCTGGCCGAGCTCGGCTTTGTCGTGGGCGAGACCGTTACCATCGTCAGCGAGATCAGCGGCAACCTGATCATTCAGGTCAAAGAGGCCCGCATCGCGCTGGACAAGACGCTGGCCATGCGTATCATTGTCGGCTGATAAAAAGGGAATCTCAGCCAAAAGGCTGTTTGATTTATTGTACCTTAAGAGGAGGAACGAAGTATGAAGACTCTGAAAGATGCACAGGTCGGCGAGACCGTTACCGTTGCCAAGCTGCACGGCGAAGGCCCTGTCAAGCGCCGTATCATGGACATGGGCCTGACCAAGGGCACCAGCGTCTATGTCCGCAAGGTGGCCCCTCTGGGCGACCCGATGGAGCTGACGGTCCGCAACTATGAGCTCAGCGTCCGCAAGGCAGACGCCGAGATGATCGAGGTTGAGTGATTGCATTTTAAGAAAGGGGTATAACCAACATGGCAATTAAAATTGCTCTGGCAGGCAACCCGAACTGCGGTAAAACCACCCTGTTCAACAGCCTGACCGGTTCTAACCAGTATGTCGGCAACTGGCCCGGCGTTACCGTTGAGAAGAAGGAAGGCAAGCTGAAGGGCCACGACGATGTCGTGATTCAGGACCTGCCCGGTATCTACTCGCTGTCTCCCTACACGCTGGAGGAAGTTGTTGCCCGCGGCTACCTCGTCAACGAAAAGCCTGATGCCATCCTCAACATCATTGACGGCACCAACATCGAGCGCAACCTTTATCTGACCACCCAGCTTATTGAGCTGGGCATCCCCGTGGTCATGGCCGTCAACATGATCGACCTCGTCCGCAAGAACGGCGACAAGATCGACCTGAAGAAGCTGTCCAACGAGCTGGGCTGCGAGGCCATCGAGATCTCCGCCCTGAAGAACGAGGGCAGCGACAAGGCCGCCGAGCTGGCCGTTGCCGCCGCCAAGAAGGGCAAGGCAGGCGAGCTGCCCCACGTCTTCACCGGCAGCGTGGAGCATGCCATCGCCCACATCGAGGAGTCCATTCAGGGCAAGGTCGATGACCGCTTCCTGCGCTGGTACGCCGTCAAGCTGTTCGAGCGTGACGACAAGGTGCAGGCTGAGCTGAACCTGAGCAAGGAGCTGCTGGACCACCTCGATGCACATATCGCTGACTGCGAGAAGGAGATGGATGATGACGCCGAGAGCATCATCACCAACCAGCGCTATGCCTACATCAACGGCGTTGTTGACAAGGCCGTCAAAAAGAAGCCCCGCACCGAGAACCTGACCGCCTCCGATAAGATCGACCAGTTCGTCACCAACCGTATTCTGGCGCTGCCGATCTTCGCAGCCATCATGTGGCTGATGTATGCCATCGCAATGGGCACCTCCGTTGCGGACGGCGGCATCGGCATCGGCACCTTTGCCACCGACTGGACCAACGATGTCCTGTTCGGCGAGATCGTCCCCAACGCTCTGGGCGGCCTGCTGGAGAGCATCGGCGTGGCGGACTGGCTGTACGGCCTGATCATGGACGGCATCGTTGCCGGCGTCGGCGCGGTTCTGGGCTTCGTTCCCCAGATGCTCGTTCTGTTCTTCCTGCTGTCCATTCTGGAGGATGTCGGCTATATGGCCCGCGTTGCCTTCATTATGGACCGTATCTTCCGCAAGTTCGGCCTGTCTGGCAAGAGCTTCATCCCCATGCTGGTCGGCACCGGCTGCGGTGTTCCCGGTGTCATGGCCTCCCGTACCATCGAGAATGAGCGCGACCGCCGTATGACGATCATGACCACCTGCTTCATTCCCTGCGGTGCCAAGATGCCCATCATCGGCCTGTTCGCAGGTGCTCTGTTCGGCGGCAGCAGCTGGGTTGCCACCTCCGCTTACTTCATTGGCTTCGCGGCCATCATCATCTCCGGCATTATCCTGAAGAAAACGAAGCTGTTCGCCGGTGATCCTGCTCCGTTCGTTATGGAGCTGCCCGCCTACCATGTGCCCGCATGGGGCAATGTCCTGCGCGCTACTTGGGAGCGCGGCTGGTCCTTCATCAAGCGTGCCGGCACCGTCATTCTGGCCTCCACCATCATCCTGTGGTTCCTGCAGGGCTTCGGCTTCGAGAACGGTGCCTTCACGATGGTCGAGGATCAGGACAACTCCATTCTGGCTATCGTTGCAAGCGCAATTTCTTGGATCTTTATCCCGCAGGGCTTCGGCGATTGGCGCGCAACCGTTGCGTCCATCTCCGGCCTGATTGCCAAGGAGAATGTTGTCGGTACCTTCGGCGTTCTGTATCACTATGCTGACGAGCTGTCTGAGAACGGCGACGAGATCTGGCCCGAGGTTGCTGCCAACTTCACCGCGATCTCCGCTTACAGCTTCATGATCTTCAACCTGCTGTGCGCCCCCTGCTTTGCTGCTATGGGCGCCATCAAGCGCGAGATGAACAACGGCAAGTGGACGGCTATCGCCATCGGCTATATGTGCCTGCTGGCTTACTGCGCTTCTCTGGTCGTCTATCAGATCGGCGGCCTGATCACCGGTGAGGTCGGCTTCAACTTCTTCACCATCGTTGCTGTCGCTATTATCGCCTTCACGATCTACCTGCTGTTCCGCCCCAACAAGTACGAGGGTGTCAACGAGGTTCAGTTCGAGTCCAAGAAGGCTGTTGCTTCCAAGTAATTTGGGGTGTATCATGCTTCCGGAAAGGAGCGGATTTCTATGATGGAATTTTTGGCGACTAACTTCAACCTGCCTACGATCATCGTTTCGATTATCGTCTTCGGCGGTACCGGCTGGCTTATGTACCATGAGCACAAGACCGGTGGCCTTGGCTGCTGCGATGGCTCCTGCGGGGGCGGCGGATGCGGCGGTCACGGCGGCTGCACAGGGAACTGCAAAACCTGCGGTGGCGCCTGCCACAGCAACTAAACACAATAGTGCCTGAAAAGGGGCGCGGGTCCGTTCGTGGCCTGCGCCCCTTTTTGGTGTAAAGGAGAGAGATGCCATGACCCTGACCGATTCCAACCTGCGGTATCTGCTGGCCATCCACCATCTGGCGCAGCAAAACACGGAGGTTTCCCCGCTGGCCCTCGCGCAGGTCATGGGCGTAACCAAGCCCAGCGTGACGAGCATTTTGACCAGCCTGATGAAGCAGGGGGCCGTTGTTCGGCGGCGGTACGGCAAGATCTATATCACCGACCGCGGCGTGCTTTACGCGCGGTATTATGATGCGCTGGTTGAAAAAATATTGCAGCATTTTCCGTTGGCAGACATGGGCTTTAGCCCCGAGGAATGCCGCAGCGCCGCCATCGCCATGGCAGTAGCGCTGCCTGCGAGGGAAATTGATGAGAAGTGCGAGAGCCTGTACGGGGAGGATTGTAGGGAGGGGTCTTGACCCCTCCGCGGGGCGTCGAGGACGCCGCCCCCTACAGTAGGGGAGAGATTTATCCCTCACGGGAGGGTCAAGACCCTCCCCTACAAATCACCCATAAAAATTCCCTTTGCAAATTCTATTGCACACCGCCGCGAATTGTGGTAAAGTTAGACTATATAAAGGTATAGATAAGAGGGGGACTATCATGCAGCTGAATCCGCATTACGCAGAATTGAATGAGAGCTATCTCTTCAGCACCATCGCCCACAAGGTGGCCGACTACCAGAAGGCCCACCCCGATGCCGACATCATCCGTTTGGGCATCGGCGATGTCACGCTGCCGCTGGCCGCATCGGTGACGGAGGCAATGCACCGCGCGGTCGAGGAGCAGGGCCATAAGGATACCTTCCACGGCTACATTCCCAGCGAGCAGGGCTACGAGTTTCTGCGCGATGCCATCCGCAGCTACTATGCTGACCACGGCGTTGCGCTGGATATGTCAGAGATTTTTGTGTCTGACGGTGCCAAGAGCGATCTGGGCAATCTGCTCGACTTGTTCAGTCAGGACAACACGATCCTTGTGCCCGACCCGGTCTACCCGGTCTATGTGGACGACAATGTGATGGCCGGCCGCAAAATACTCTACCTGCCCGCCACGGCGGAGAACCACTTCCTGCCGATGCCGGACGAAGCGCCCCATGCGGATATTGTTTACATCTGCAGCCCCAATAACCCCACCGGCGCAACCTATTCGGTAGAGCAGCTCAAGGCTTGGGTCGCATGGGCCAAGGCCAACGATGCCGTCATCCTGTTTGACGCCGCGTATGAGTGCTTCGTGACCGAAAAGGGTCTGGCCCGCAGCATCTTCGAGGTCGAGGGTGCCAAGGAGGTTGCCATTGAGGTCTGCAGCTTCTCCAAGATCGCGGGCTTTACCGGCACGCGCTGCGGCTACACCATCGTGCCGCAGGCGCTGGCAGGCGGCAAGCTGAACAAGATGTGGCTGCGCCGCCAGACCACCAAATTCAACGGCGTTGCCTATGTTGTGCAGCGCGGTGCCGAGGCCGTCTTTACCGAGGAGGGTATGCGGGAGATCCAGCAGAATCTGGATTACTACCGCACCAATGCCGCCGTCATCGCGTCCGCGCTGGACGAGGCCGGCATCTGGTACTGCGGCGGCAAAAACAGCCCCTACCTCTGGCTGCGCTGCCCCAACGGAATGGGCAGCTGGGAATTCTTTGACTGGCTGCTGGAAAACGCCCATGTTGTCGGTACCCCCGGCGAGGGCTTCGGCCCCTGCGGCAAGGGATATTTCCGCCTGACTGCGTTCGGCGATGCCGCGCGCACCAGGGAGGCTGCCGCGCGCATCAAAGCCGCGCTGGCAAAACTGTGATCAAGGGAGGATGTCTGCCATGAAACCGAATGAAGAGATCCTGGAATTCCTGAAAGAGAATCCCACATTTTACCTTGCCACTGTCGATGGCTATCTGCCCCGCGTGCGTCCCATCGGCTTTGCGATGTGGTACAACGGCCACCTCTGCATTGCACTGGGCAAGCACAAGGCGGCCTACAAGCAGCTTTTGGACAACACAAATCTGGAGATCTGCGCCGCCAACGACCGCGGCGAGTGGCTGCGCGTACAGGGCACAGCCAACTTTGACAACACGCCCGAGGCTCAGGCCGCCGCGTTTCAGGTCATGCCCCAGCTTGCTGACCTGTACAACGAGGAGACCGGCAACAAGCTGGGCATCGTCTATCTGGATCATCTGTCCGCCAAGCTCTTCTCCATGTCCGGCACGGTGAAGGACATTATGAACTACTGATACTTACGTAAAGCCAATGCCCCGGTGTGCGTTTTTGCGTACCGGGGCATTTTTGCGTTGCCGAGAGCGGGCACGGGCGGATATGGAATCCGCCCCTACACCCCCTTAAAAATTGACTTGTAGGGAGGGGTCTTGACCCCTCCGCGGGGCGTCGAGGACGCCGCCCCCTACAAACCGGCAAACAAAAATCCCGGTACGCTCATATCGTGCGTACCGGGAAAAGTATTTAGCTCTTACTGCTCCTGCGCCGCAAACAGCTGCGGAGCGGCCTTGTAGATCAGCACGGCGGCAACAGTCGTCAGGATGGTTTCCGGCAGCATGTAGCTGCCGTTGTAGGTCAGGCTGTACGTCCAAGCGGGCAGACCGTCGCTCAGGTTGCCCCAGATCAGCACGCCGGACAGGAAGCTGCACATAAAGCGGATGAAGCAGACGACCGCCGTGCCGACGGCCACGCCGACGAGGCGATTCTGGAACGGCTTTGCGATGACACAGGCCAGCCCCAGCAGGGTGAAGGCCAGCACATAGTCCAGCAAAATCATGCCCACCAGCGGCAGCAGGCCGGGTGCCGGAGGTGCGTAGAAGCCCAGCAGCATCTGCAGCAGGCTGTTGACAAAGCCGGTGAAAAGGCCCCACTTCACGCCGTGGCGGAAGGAGATCATGATGAACGGCAGCATGCTGAACAGCGTGATGGAGCCGCCGTTGGGCAGCTCATAGATCTTGATGTTGGCCAGCACCGTGCCGAGGGCGATCATCAGGGCGCACTCGACGAGGGTACGGGTCTTGGAATAGGTTTTGGACATGGTATCCACTCCTCAAAAAAATGTAACACAAAACAGAAAAAGCGCCCGCAGGGTATACCTGCAGGCGCAAAAAGTGTTATGACGGGGGTCAAACTTCCTACGCCGGCATTACCCGGATCAGGTTCAAGGCGACCCAAAACTGCGGTTTGTTTTGATCTCAGCCGAGGATGCCCCTCAGCGCCCCTGTTTTAATGTCCATCTTCCATTATACACGCCGCCATGCGTTTGTCAAGCGCCATCCTTCCACACCTTCAGCAAGTATGAGGTGGCGAAAGCCTGACGCAAAAAGAGGACGCCCTCACGAGCGTCCTCTTTTGCTATCTAAACTTACTTGCTGACCTTGATGAGGTCTGCGCCCGGCTCGACATCGCCGGAGGCCACGACCTCGACTGCCTTGAAGTCATCGGTGTTGGTCACGACCGTGATGACCACGGCAGGGTGACCGGCAGCTGCGATCTTGCCCAGATCCATCTCCAGCAGCAGATCGCCCTTCTTTACCTTATCGCCGACCTTGACCTTCGGGCTGAAGCCGTCACCCTTCATCTCAACGGTATCCACGCCGACATGAATCAGGATCTCAACGCCGCCGTCAGCCATAATACCCAGCGCATGGCCGCTGTCGGGGGCCTGGGTGATCTCGCCGCCGGCAGGGGCAAAGACCTTGCCCTCGCTGGGGTTAATGCCGCAGCAGGTGCCCAGAATGCCCTGTGCAAACACCTCATCGGGGATGTTCTCCATCGGCACAAAGGCGCCCTTGGCATCAGCAGCCAGCATCATGGGGAAGGTCGGCTCCGCAGGTGCGGCAGGTGCAGCAGATTTCTTCAGAAAATCAAAAAATCCCATTGTTCATTTTCTCCTTCGTAAGCCCTTTGCGGGCAGTTTCATGGTTCTATTATACCCCCCGCCCCGTCAAAAAGCAAGGCGGGCAGACACTTTTACAGCTGCTCCATCACGGCGCGTATCGCCTGCCAGGTAATGCGAGCAATCTCAGCCGGCGGCGGCTGGAACTGATTTTCCTGCCAGGCCGCAATCGTACCAAAGCAGCCGTTGACCGCAAAGGAAAGCATATATTTCTGATCCTCAGTCCCGCCGGTGGGGGCAAAATTGCCCCAGCAGCGCTCGGCTATGAGCCGCTTTACGCTGGAGGTAAACTCCGACTCCCAGCTTTTGCCGTAGAGAGCGGCGCACAGGTCGGGGTTCTCGGTCAAATAGGTAAACAGCGCCACCAGCGCTGTGGGGACATCCTCCTGCGAGATGCTGGGGATCAGGGTATCCATCAGCTCATTCAGCCGCTTCAGCTGGGCGGCCTCCATCTGGTCCATCAGGGCATAAATATCGGTGTAATGAAAGTAGAATGTGCCGCGGCTGATACCGGCCAGCTCCGTCAATTCACGCACCGTGATCTCACGCAGACTTTTTTGCTGCAGCAGCGTGATCAGCGCCTGATACAGCCGCTGCTTGGTCATGCGCACACTGCGGTTGGCGTCCCCCTTGGCGTTCATTGTATGCACCGCCTTCCTCACGATTTACTACTTTAAGAATAGCCGTTTTTAACACTGATGTCAAGGATTTTTAAACCATTTGTACTAAATTGTCGGTATTTGTTGACGGTTTTTTATCAAATTCGCAGTTTGCACACCGGTGCGGTTATGCTACAATAGGGGCGGGGAGTGATACTATGAAAATCGACCGTGCCCGCGCGCAGCGGGCCTTTGCCGACTATGCTGCGCATTACAACACCGCTGACCCGAAGGTAAAGCTTAAGATCGACCACACCTACCGCGTGGCAGCCCTCTGCGGCAGGATCGCCGAAAGTCTTTCGCTGCCGCAGCAGGACATCGACCTTGCATGGCTGAGCGGCATACTGCACGATGTGGGCCGCTTTGAACAGCTGCGCCGGTACAACACCTTTATTGATGCGCAGTCGGTCAGCCATGCCGCGCTGAGCGTCTCGGTCCTGTTTGACGAGGGGCGTATCCGGGACTATCTCGATGACACCAACGCCGACAGCCTGCTGCGCGCGGCGGTGGAATGGCACAGTGCCTTCCGCCTGCCGGACGGGCTGGATGAACGCACGCAGCGGTTCTGCCAGATCCTGCGGGACGCCGATAAAATCGACATCCTGCGCGTCAATGTCGAGACCCCGATGGAGGAAATTTACAATGTCACCACAGCCCAGCTGCGCCAAAGCCCTGTGACCCCGGCTGTGCTGGACGCCTTTTATGAGCATCACTGCGTGCTGCACAGCCTGAAAAAATGGCCCGCGGACAACGCCGTGGGCCATGCATCTCTGGTATTTGAGCTGTGCTATCCCGAAAGCTTGCGGATCGTAGACGCGCAGGGGTGGCTCTGGAAGCTGCTGGCCTTCAAAACCGACAACCCCGACACCGCACAGGCGTTTGAAAAGATCGCCGCAGAAATGAAGCGGTGGCTCAAAGCCAACGGCTGTTAAAGTCCCTGCACTAAAATCACTGCAATCAGCACGGGCAGTACATATTTGAAGTAGGGCTTGACCCAGCGCGGCATTTTGAGACCGTCACCGGTGTTGCACTCAGCCGTGTAGCCGTCAAAGCCCCAGCCCCAGCGGGTGACGCAGAACAGCAGATACACAAGGCTGCCGCCCGGCAGAAGCAGGTTGCTGACGAGGAAATCCTCGAAATCCAGCACGGTGGAACCGGCACCCAAAGGCTGGATAAAGCTCCAGACACTGTAGCCCAGCGCACAGGGCAGCCCCAGCAGGACGAGCGCCGTCATGCCGATGACGCAGGCCCTGCGGCGGTCCCAGCCAAAGTTTTCGCAGGCGCAGGCGATGAGGTTCTCAAACACGGCAATGACCGTGGAAAAGCTTGCAAAGGTCATGAACAGGAAAAACAGCGTGCCCCACAGCCGTCCGCCCGCCATATTCGTAAAGACATTGGGCAGCGTGATGAAGATCAGGCTCGGGCCTGCATCGGGCGCAATACCGAAGGAGAAGCAGGCCGGGAAGATGATCAGCCCCGCGCAGACCGCCACAAAGGTGTCCAGCACGCAGATGCGCGCAGCCTCACCGGGCAGGGTAAAGCGGCGGTCCATATAGCTGCCAAAGATCTCGATCGCGCCGATGCCAAGACTCAGCGTAAAGAAGGACTGGTTCATTGCCGCCGTGATGACATTCCCAAGGCCCTGCTCGGCAGCGCGCCCTGCATCCGGCAGCAGGTAGAAGGCAAGTCCCTCGCCCGCGCCGGGCAGCGTAAAGCTGTGGACGACCAGCACCAAAATCAGCACCAGCAGGGCGCTCATCATCCATTTGCCGACCTTTTCCAGCCCGCCCTGCAGGCCGCGGCCGCAGACGATGAAGCCCGCCACCGTGATGACAGCCATCCAGAACACCATCTCGGCAGGGTTGGCCAGCATCTCGCCAAAGACGCTGCTCGCCTGCTCAGCGTTCAGTCCGTCAAAGCTGCCTGTCAAAAACCGGACAAAGTAATCAAGCATCCAGCCTGAGACGGTCGTGTAATACATCATCAGCAGCGTGCAGCCCGCCATGCAGAACCAGCCGTGGATATGCCACTTACTGCCCTCCGGCTCCAGCGTCTTGTACGCGGCGCGTGCTGCGCCGCGGCCCGCCCGGCCGACTGCCAGCTCCATCGTCAGCACCGGCAGCCCCATAAGCACCAGAAAAAGCAGGTAGAACAGCACAAAGATACCGCCGCCGCACTGCCCCGTGACGGTGGGAAACCGCCAGACATTGCCGATGCCGATTGCGCAGCCGGCGCTGACAAGGATGAAGCCAAGGCGCGAGCCGAAGCCCTCTCGTTGTTTTTGGGATTCCATACGATTCCTCTTTTCTCACAAAGTAGTATTATTATAGCGTATCACGGCGAGGCTTGCAAGAGGTGAATCACGGTGTTATAATTATGGCAACACCCGTAGTGTGGCGTACATACTAATGCGTAAGGAGTTAAATATGCTTCGTTTTGAATGTGACTATGGCGAGGGCGCAGCCCCCGCCGTGCTGGATCTTATGCAAAAGACCAATTTTGACCAGACCCCCGGCTATGGGGAGGATGCCTACTGCGCCAAGGCCGCCGCGCAGATCCGGCTGCTCTGCGATGCACCGGATGCTGCCGTGCATTTCTTTGTGGGCGCAACGCAGGCCAATCTGACGGTTATTGCCGCGGCACTGCGGCCGTGGCAGGGCGTGCTGTGCGCTGACACAGGCCATATCCATGTCCATGAGACCGGCTCCATCGAGGCCACCGGCCACAAATGTCTGGCACTGCCGTCCAAGGCAGGCAAGATCACTGCGCGCCAGATCCGCAAAGCGGTCGAGGAGCACCGCGCAAACGCCAGCCATGAGCATGAGGTTCAGCCCGGCATGGTCTACCTCTCCAACCCGACCGAGGTCGGCACCCTTTATACAAAGGAGGAGCTGACCGCCATTTCCGCCGCCTGCTATGAGTTGGGTCTTTACCTGTTTGTGGATGGCGCCCGCATGGCCTACGGCCTGACCAGCCCCGCCAACGACCTGACGCTGCAGGACTATGCGGCGCTCTGTGATGTGTTTTATCTGGGCGGCACCAAATGCGGCGCACTCTTTGGCGAGGCAGTCGTCATCACCAACGATGAGCTGAAGGGTGATTTCCGCTACTGCATCAAGCAGCACGGTGGCATGCTGGCCAAGGGCCGCCTGCTGGGTGAGCAGTTCCTTGCCCTGCTGGACGGCGAGGACGGCAGCGGCTGCAGCCTATATTTCACGATGGCCAAAAAGGCTGACGAGCAGGCGCTGCGCATCCGCGCCGCCTTCGAGGAAAAGGGCTGCGGTCTGCTGCACGATTCCCAGACGAACCAGCAGTTCTTTGTCCTGCCCGATGCATGGTACGAAAAGCTGGCTGAGGGCTATGCCATGACCCACATGGGCAAGCCCGACAAGCACCACACCGCTGTGCGCATCTGCACCAGCTGGGCGACGAAGGACGAGGCAGTGGAACAGCTTCTCGCCGATGTAAAAGCCCTGTAAACGGTCTTTTTCAATACCCCCGCAGCAAAAAAATCCCGCATCCTTGCGATGCGGGATTTTTTGCTGCCAGTCAAAGCAGCGCCGTATTATGTGGTCACTTCTGCACGCGCTTATCGCACTTGATAGCCAGCTTTGTGCCGACGGTCTGCAGGATCTGCACCAGCACGACCAGCAGGGCCGTTGCAAAGAACTCCAGCACAACATTAAAGCGGTAATAGCCGTAGTTGATGGCGATCTTGCCCAGACCGCCGCCGCCGATGATACCGGCCATAGCGCCGTAGCCCATGATGGTGGTAGCTGCGATTGTCACATTCGCCACAAGGCTCGGCATGCTCTCGGGGACCATGACCTTCGTGATGATCTGCAGCGGCGTTGCGCCCATGCTCTGGGCGGCCTCGATCACGCCGCCGTCCACCTCACGCATGCTCGTCTCGACCAGACGGGACACAAAGGGGAAGGATGCGATGACCAGCGGCACAATGGACGCCACCGTGCCGATGGAGGTGCCCACAATGGCGCGGGACAGCGGAATGACAATGATCATCAAAATCAGGAAGGGCACACTGCGCAACAGGTTCACAAGGCCGTTGAGCAGCGCCATCAGCCAGCGGGGCAGGGGACGCACGCCGCCCTGCTCACCGGTGACAAGGCAGACCCCCAGCGGCAGGCCGATGACCAGCGCCAGCAGGGTCGCAACTACGGTGGACCAGATGGTCTCCCATGTTTCAAACGGAATGGTGGGCAGAATCTGCATGAATGTCTGCCAGTCCTTGCCTGCAAAAAACTCTGCCATCAGCCGTTCACCTCCTCATAGGTAATGCCGGGATAGTTCTTGATATAGTCGAGCGCTGCGGCCGCCTTATCATCGTCAGGCAGGGCCAGCAGCATGGTGCCCAGCGTCTGGCCGTTCACGATGCGGGTATCCGCCGCCATGATGGACACCAGCGCGCCGCACTCAATGGCAAGGCTTGCGACCAGCGGCTTATCGGTGGTCTGGGTGCCGCCGAACGCTACGCGCACCAGCTTGTGGCCGGGCAGCGGCTCCGCCTGAGGCGCACCGGCAGGGTAGACGAGCCGCCGTGCCGCCTTGGAGGTGGGGTGGCTGAAGATGGCCTGCACCTCGCCCTCCTCCACGACCGTGCCGTTGTCCAGAATGGCCACGCGGTTGCAGACCTCCTCGACCACGCTCATCTGGTGGGTGATGATAACGACCGTGATGCCCAGCTCGCGATTGATCTTCTGGATCAGCTGCAGGATAGCATGGGTCGTGTTGGGGTCCAGTGCGCTGGTTGCCTCATCGCAGAGCAGCACCTTCGGGTCGGTTGCCAGCGCGCGGGCGATGGCGATGCGCTGCTTCTGGCCGCCGGACAGCTGCGCCGGGTAGGCGTCCGCCTTATCGGGCAGGCCTACCAGCTCCAGCAGCTCACGGGCGCGGGCCTCGGCCTTGTCCCGGGGGACCTTGGCCAGCTCCATCGGGAACATGATATTGCGCAGGCAGGTGCGCTGCATCAGCAGATTGAACTGCTGAAAGATCATTGTGATCTCGCGGCGGGCCGCGCGCAGGTCGGCTGCGTTCAGCTCCTGCATCTGCTTTCCATTGACGATGACCTTGCCCTCATCGGGGCGCTCCAGCATGTTGATGCAGCGTACCAGCGTGGACTTGCCGGCGCCCGACATGCCGATAATGCCGTAGACATCCCCGTCCCGAATCGTCAGGTTGATGTCGTTCAGTGCAATGACCGTGCCGCCCTGCGTGGCAAAGCGCTTGGTCAGGTGTTGCAATTCGATCATGGGTTTTCTCCCTCATTTACAAAGATAGCGAATGAGCGCAAAAACTCATTCGCTATAGATTGTACTCTATATTCCGGCAGGTTGCAAGGGTTTTCTTTGCGGCTGCCGGCGGGCGCATATGGAATGCGCCCCTACAATTTCGCTGCTTGCCGTACCGTAGGGGCGGATTCTATATCCACCCGTGCCCGTTCACGGCTGTACGAGGCATTTTCTTAGAAGATGGGCACGACCGCGCCGTCATAGGTGCTGTTGATGTACTCCTTGACCTTGTCGCTGGTCAGGGCGGCGTACAGGGCCTGAATGGCGGGGTCGTTCTCGTTGCCCTCCTTCACGACAAGCACATTGGCGTAGGTCTGGGCAGCCTCAGAGGATGCATCCTCGGTGGCAAGGGCGTCCTTACCAACGGAGAAGCCAGCCTCCATCGCGTAGTTGCCGTTGATAACGGCGAAATCAACGTCCTGCACGGTGCGGGGCAGCTGTGCAGCCTCGATCTCCTCGATCTTCAGGTTATGGGGGTTCTCGGTGATGTCGTTGATGGTCGCGGTCAGACCGGCGCCGTCACGCACGGTGATCAAGCCCTGAGCGGCCAGCAGCTGCAGGGCGCGGGCCTCGTTGGTGGTGTCGTTGGGCACGGCGATGGTCGCACCGTCCGCGATAGCGGCAAGGTCATTGCTCTTGCCCGGATAGATGCCGAACGGCTCATAGTGGACAGCGCCAACGCTGACGAGGTGGGTGCCGTTCTCCTCGTTGAAGCTGTCGAGGTAGGGGGTGTGCTGGAAGTAGTTGGCATCGACCTCGCCGCTCTCGGTGACAAGGTTGGGCTGCACATAGTCGCTGAACTCAACGACCTGCAGGTCGATGCCCTGCTCGGCCAGAACCTCCTTGGCCACATTCAGGATCTCGGCATGGGGCGTGGGGGAGGCGGCGACCTTCAGGGTCGTGCCGGCCAGCTCGCTGGTCTCAGCGGTGGACTCGGCGGCAGATTCCGCAGCGCTGGAAGCAGTGCTTTCAGCGGGGGCAGCCTCGGAGGTGGAGGCGGAGGAGCCGCAGGCGGCGAGGCTCAGGGCCAGAGTAGCGGCAAGCGTTGCAGAAATGAGTTTTTTCATGATATATTCTCCTTTATAATTGTCAGGTGTGTTGTTGATTGAATGTGTGTTCCCTCTATTTTCAACACATTCGCACACCGGGCTGCTTGTAAACGGGGCCTCTTGTCATAGTTACAAACTTCCTTTCCAAACAAAAGCGGGATGTCGGCTTTTACCCCGGCATCCCGCTGCAAGTTTTCATTACGCGCTGTATTTTGCGCACAAGAAAGCTGGCACAGGCTGCCGGAGCAACATGCACATGCACATCATCATCATACCGGAACGATAAGCCGTCATTGGTCTGTACCCCTTTCTCTCGTGATTGGTCAGCGGTCATTTGCTTTCCATGGCTCACAGTATACGCCTGTGAACCGGTTCTGTCAACACCTTCTTGCATAAAAATGCACATTTCGTCGATTTGCATATATCCTACTGTGTTAGTAGGTAGTAGACTTGCAAAATTCCCAGTATTATGCTATGATTAGTCTTACTAATTCCGATAAAGGGAGCATCACCATGAAATTTTCGACCCGCGACCGTTATGCCTTGCGCCTGATGGTGGAGCTGGCCAACCGCCCCAATGACCTGATCCCGCTGAAGGATATCAGCGACAAGCAGCGCATCAGCTTAAAATATCTGGAGCAGATCGTCACCCCGCTGGCAAAATCCGGCCTTGTTTCCAGCGTGCGCGGCGCACAGGGCGGCTACCGTCTGGCCCGCCCGGCTGCACAGATCACCTCCGGCGAGATCCTGCGCGCCGTAGAAGGGGAGCTGACAGCCATTCCGTGTCTGGCTTCTGCGGTGGATTGTCCCCACCGCGGCCAGTGCCACACGCTGGATTTCTGGTCCGGCCTGAACGATTTGATCAACAAATATGTGGACGGCATTACGCTCGAACAGCTGCGCACCATGCCGGAGGTGCCGGAGATTTCCCCGGAAACTTCCGAAAATTGCGAGACCGACCTCTAAGTGCTGCCATGTAGGGGTCGGGCATGCCCGACCCGCGTGTGTAAGGCCGCCGACTGCTTGCGGGAAAGCCGCGGGCGGCACATCTGCCGCCCCTACAACTCTGCCTTGCTTTTAAAAGAAAGCACCGCCCCATCTGCCATATCAGCAGATGGGGCGGTGCTGTTTATGATTGCGTTATCTCAATCAAGGAATATCACAGATTAAAATACCGCTTGGCATTATAATAGCTGATGCCCTCAACGATCTTCTGCAGGGCCTTTTCATCGTTGGGGTACTGGCCGTTCTCGACCCAGTTGCCGATCAGATTGCACATCAGGCGGCGGAACAGCTCATGGCGGGTGTAGCTCAGGAAGCTGCGGCTGTCGGTCAGCATACCGATGAAGTTGCCCAGCAGGCCCAGACGCGCCAGCGTCTTCATCTGCTGGTACATGCCGTCGTCAGTATCGCAGAACCACCAGGCGGAGCCAAGCTGGATCTTGCCGGGGATCTCGTCATCCTGGAACGCACCCAGAATGGTGCCCAGCATGTCGAAGTCGGCGGGGTTCAGGCTATACAGAATGACCTTCGGGCAGGCGTCCTCTTTGGTCAGTGCGCTCAGCAGGCTGCTGATGGTAGCGCTGCAATCGGTCACGGCGATCATATCAAAGCCGGTGTCGGGGCCGAGCTTGCGGTACATCTTGTCGTTGACATTGCGCAGGCAGCTGTAGTGCATCTGCATGACAACGTTGTGCTTCTTGTACAGGGCACCCAGCTTCAGCAGCAGGTAGGTGGTGTACTCGTCGCCTTCCTCCTTGGTCAGGGTCTCACCGGCCATGGCCTTCTTGAAGGCAGCAGTCGCTTTCTCAGCGTTCGTTTCGGCGAAGGGGATGTAGTCCAGACCGTGGTCAGAAGCGCGGCAGCCCATCTCGACGAAGAACTCCAGACGTTCTTCCAGCGCACTGACAACGCAATTTGCGCAGGCAAACTTGCGGCCCACAACTTCCTCCAGCTTATGGATGTAATCGGCGAAGCCCTCCTTGCGGATGTTCAGGGCCTTGTCGGGGCGGAAGGAGGGAGCAACCACGACCTTGATGGTCGGGTCTTCCTTGATCTTCTTGTGCCACTCGAGGGAGTCGATGGGGTCGTCGGTGGTGCCGACCATGGCGACGTTGCTCTGCTCGATCAGGCCGCGGACGGTCAGCTTCGGGTCATGCTGCAGCTTGTCGTTGCAGAGGTTCCAGACCTCCTCGGCCGTCTCACCGTTCAGCACGCCCTCATAGCCGAAGTACTTCTTCAGTTCAAGATGGCACCAGGTATACATCGGGTTGCCGATGGCCATCTCCAAGCTCTCGGCAAACTTCTGGAAGCGCTCACGGTCAGGCTTGTCGCCGGTGATGTACTCCTCGGGCACACCGTTGGAGCGCATCACGCGCCACTTATAATGATCGCCGAAGTAGTAGTCGCTGCCGTCGGCCAGCACCTGATGGCCGCCCAGCCAGACCTGCGCGATGTTCTCAAAGCGGCGGTCCTCGTAGATCTCCTGCGGGGGGATATGGCAGTGGTAATCCACGATGGGCAGCTTGGCCGAATAGTCGTGGTACAGATGCTGCGCAGTGGGGGTCTCAAGCAAAAAGTCCTTGTCCATAAACGCTTTCATGTATAGACGCTCCTTTTGTAATGGATATAATCGGATGCAGCCGCCGAGGCCCGATAGCACAAACCTTGCGCATCTCAAATGCCCCAAAACGGCATACTCTGTTACTATTATACATAACAAAAACTGCTTGCACAAGTTGCAAAAATTGCTTGATACCCTAAATTATAGCTAAAAAACTATAAACAATGTTGTGCAACTTGTGGAAAGCAAAAAACAGCGCAAAATATGTGCGCTGTTTTTTTATTGCATCTTGACGAAATCGGGCAAAGAAAATACAATGTTAGGTAACAAGGCGTACCGCAGCACCCATGCCGCAGTACCAGAATGGTTTATGATTATAAGGAGAAAGCGTCTATGGAAACCTTGAATTATGATGTTCTTGCGAAATCCGGCTATAACGGCTACATTCTGAAAAACGCCCCCGAAAAGGTCCTGCAGTTCGGCGAAGGCAACTTCCTCCGCGCATTTGTTGACTATTGGTTCGACCTTGCCAACGAGAAGGCTGACTGGAACGGCAAGTGCGTTCTGGTTCAGCCCATCGCCCCGGGTCTGGCCAAGATGATCAACGAGCAGGAGGGTCTGTACACCCTCTACCTGCGCGGCAGCGAAAACGGCCAGAAGGTCGATGACAAGCGCGTCATTTCCAGTGTTTCCCGCTGCCTGAACCCGTATGAGGAGGAGGGCTTCCGTCAGATGATGGAGGTTGCCGCCAGCGACGATCTTGAGATCATCGTTTCCAACACCACCGAGGCCGGCATCGTCTACGACCCCGCCTGCAAGCTGGAGGATGTTCCTGCATCCAGCTTCCCCGGCAAGCTGACTCAGGTGCTGTATCACCGCTATAAGGCCGGCAAGAAGGGCATCATCATGCTCGCCTGCGAGCTGATCGACAACAACGGCAAGGAGCTGCTCAAGTGCGTCAACCAGTACATCGAGCAGTGGGGCCTTGAGGACGGCTTCAAGAAGTATGTCAACGAGGACTGCACCTTCTGCGGCTCTCTGGTCGACCGCATCGTCCCCGGCCGCATCCGCGACCCGAAGGAGGTTGCCGAGCTGGAGGAAAAGCACGGCTACGCTGACCCGCTGCTTGATGTCGGCGAGGTCTTTGGCGTCTGGGTCATCGAGGGCGACACCAAGCTGAACGACGTGCTGCCCTTCCGCAAGGCCGGTCTCGAGAGCCATGTCTTTGTCACCCCCGACATGAGCCCGTACAAGAAGCGCAAGGTCCGCATCCTGAACGGCGCCCACACCGGCTTTGTGCTGGGTGCCTACCTCGCCGGCTTCGACATCGTGCGCGACTGCATGCATGACGAGACCGTTCTGGGCTACATGAACAAGATGCTGCTGCAGGAGGTCGTGCCCATCCTGCCGCTGGATCAGGACGATTGCAAGAAGTTTGCCGCCGCCGTGGAGGATCGCTTCAACAACCCGTTCGTCAACCATGAGCTGATGAGCATCTCTCTGAACTCCACCTCCAAATGGCGCGCCCGCAACATGCCCTCCTTCCTTGAGTATGTCGAGAAGAACGGCAAGCTGCCCACCTGCCTGACCATGAGCTTTGCCGCATACATTGCCTTCTACAGCAATGATGTGCAGGAGTTGACCGACAAGGGTCTGGTCTGCAAGCGTGCCAAGGGCAACGAGTACACTGTCTCCGATGACCGCTGGGTCCTCGAGTTCTACAATGCGCACAAGAACGACAGCATCCCCGCGCTGGTCCATGCCGTCATGACCAACGAGCAGATGTGGGGTCAGGATCTGACCAAGGTTCCCGGCTTTGAGGAGGCCACCGTCAAGAATCTGACCAACATCCGCGAGAACGGCGCGCTGGCTGCTTACAAGAGCTGCCTGTAAGCCCATAAAGGCTTCTCCCCGAGGGACTGCGCCCGCAGGCGCGTGTCGGAGCGCAACCGCCGAAGGCGGCTCTTAGCGCGTAGACTGAAGCTGTCACCGAAGGTGACTGATGAGGGGCGCGTTCGCTATTGCTGCCCGCAAACGGGTTGCCGCCGTAACGCCGCCCCTCATCCGACCGCGCGCCGCGCGGCCACCTTCCCCCAAGGGGGGAAGGCTTAAAACGTACCCCATTGGGGCCGGAGGATGCCCTCCGGCCCCACTTTTATTATTAGTAAGGAGGCATCTTATGCCCATTGCCATTAAGATCAATCCCGCCGATAATGTAGTCGTTGCCCTGCACCCCATCGCCAAGGGCACCGCTGTTCCCGTTGACAACACCACCGTCACCGCTGTTGAGGATATTCCTCAGGGCCACAAGATGGCCATTGCCGCCATCAAGGCGGGGGAGAATGTCATCAAGTACGGTTTCCCCATCGGCCATGCCACGGCAGACGCCGTGCCCGGCACCTGGATGCACACCCACAACATCAAGACGAATCTTTCCGGTGAGATCGAGTACAGCTACCATCCCGATGTCCACCCGCTGACCCCCGCCCCCGCCGAGACCTTTATGGGCTACCGCCGCAAGGACGGCCGCGCCGCCATCCGCAACGAGATCTGGATCATCCCCACGGTCGGCTGCGTCAATGACTGCGCCAAGGCGCTTGTGCGCAACAATCAGGATCTCGTCACCGGCAGCATTGACGGCCTGTACACCTTTACCCATCCGTTCGGCTGCTCCCAGACCGGCCATGACCACGCGCAGACCCGCAAGCTGCTGGCCGCGCTGACCCGCCACCCCAACGCCGGTGCCGTGCTGGTGCTGTCTCTGGGCTGCGAGAACCTGACCCATGACCAGTTCCTGGCTGAGCTGGGTGAGTACGACCACGACCGCGTCAAGTTCCTGACCTGTCAGGATGTCGAGGATGAGCTGGTGGCAGGCCGCGAGATTTTGAAGGAGCTGGCCGCCTACGCCGGGCAGTTCCAGCGCGAGGCGATTCCCGCAAGCGAGCTGGTCATCGGCATGAAGTGCGGCGGCTCGGACGGCCTGTCCGGCATCACCGCCAACCCGACCATCGGCCGCTTCAGCGATATGCTGTGCGCCCGCGGCGGCTCCACCGTGCTGACCGAGGTCCCCGAGATGTTCGGCGCCGAGGGCTTCCTGATGGACCGCTGCCAGAATGAGCAGGTGTTTGAGAAGGCCGTCAAGATGATCAACGGCTTCAAGGAATATTTCATCAGCCACAATGAGGTCGTCTACGACAACCCCAGCCCGGGCAACAAGCAGGGCGGCATCACCACACTGGAGGATAAATCCTGCGGCTGTGTGCAGAAGGGCGGCTCTGCGCCGATCATGGATGTCATCGACTACGGCGAGCCTGTCACCACCAAGGGCCTGAACATGCTGTACGGCCCCGGCAACGATCTGGTCAGTGCCACCGCGCTGACGGCAGCCGGTGCCCACATGGTACTGTTCAGCACCGGCCGCGGCACGCCGTTCGGCGCGCCGGCCCCGACGCTGAAGATTGCCACCAACAGCCAGCTGGCTGGCAGGAAAAAGACATGGATTGACTTCAACGCCGGTGTGGTCGCGGATGGTGAGCGCACGCTGGACGAGGCCGGCGCCGACCTGTACCGGCTGGTGCTGGATGTTGCCTCCGGCAAGCAGACCTGTGCCGAGAAGAAAGGCTTCCGCGAGATCTCGATTTTCAAGGACGGCGTTGTATTGTAAGCCTGTTTGTGGTATAATTAAACACGAAAAAAACCACTACGCTGTAGGGGCCGGGCATGCCCGGCCCGCAACTTACCCGCAATCGGGTGCTTTCCACAAAGTTGCGGGCCGCACATGTGCGGCCCCTACGTGCATACAAAGGAGAGCCTTATCATGTCTACTCTGACTACCGGCACCTATGAAAAATACGGTGCTTCCTACAAGACCCTGACCCTGACCGATGGAGAGTACGCCTTTACCGTCACCCCCGAAAAGGGCGGCATGGCCACCTCCTTCACCAAAAACGGCGAGGAATACCTCTGGCTGCGCGACAAGAATTTTGAATCCACTGATCGCCCCCGCTGCGGCATCCCCATTCTGTTTCCCAACTGCGGCAAGCCCGATGACGGCGTACATCACTTCGGCGGCGCAGCCTATCCCATCGAGGTCCACGGTCTGGCCGACCTGCTTCCCTGGCAGGTCAAGACTGCCGACGATTCTGCCATTGAGCTGACTCTGACGCCCAACGGCCTGACTAAGTTCGTCTACCCGTTCGACTTTGCGCTGACGATGCGCTATACCCTTTGCGGCAGCACTGCCACGCTGGCGCTGACCGTTGCCAACACCGGTGACAAGGCGCTGCCGTTCAGCGTTGGTTTCCACCCTTACTTCGGCGTGACCAAGCTCGACAATGTCTCCTTTGCCATTGACGCCGCCACCTGCAGCGAGAGCGCCAAGGGCGAGCAGCCCGCCGCGCCCGAGACGATCACACTGACCCGCAAGGAGGGCAGCGCTGACTCCATCCGCCTGCTGACCGGCGTCAAGAGCCCGATGCAGCTGACCGATGCCGGCAACGGCCACAAGGTCACGGTCAGCTTTGACGAGAGCGTCTTCTCCAACGGCGTGCTCTGGCAGCAGGACGCCGAAAGCTTCGTCTGCATGGAGCCGTGGAACGGCTGGGCAAACTCCGTCAATGAGGCAGGCCATCACATCGAGCTGAACCCCGGCGAGAGCAAGGAGTTCAAGTGGAGCGTGACCATCGGGTAAGGCAGTAGGGGAGGGATTCATCCCTCCCGCGGTGCATTGAGGACGCCGCCCCTACAAGCGTTGCGAGGTAGGGGCCGCACATGTGCGGCCCGCAGCCTTACCGTAAAAGCGCTTTTGCCGTACAGTTGCGGGCCGGGCATGCCCGGCCCCTACAACGATGCCAATAAAAAAGGACATCCGCCAATTACGAGCGGATGTCCTTTTTATTGTTTGAAAGCTTCTTTGTTTACTTTCTTCTCGAAGAAAGTAAATCAGCCCGGCTGCTTGCCGATGTAGGCGAGGATGCCGCCGTCAACATAAAGAATCAGGCCGTTGACGAAGTCGGAAGCCTCGGAAGCGAGGAACACAGCGGGGCCGCCCAGATCCTCGGCCTTGCCCCAGCGCTCAGCGGGGGTCTTGGCAACGATGAACTGGTCGAACGGATGACGAGAGCCATCGGGCTGGATCTCGCGCAGGGGCGCGGTCTGCGGGGTGGCGATGTAGCCGGGTCCGATGCCGTTGCACTGGATGTTGTACTTGCCGTACTCGGAGGCAATGTTCTTGGTCAGCATCTTCAGACCGCCCTTGGCAGCAGCGTAGGCGGAGACAGTCTCGCGGCCCAGCTCGCTCATCATGGAGCAGATGTTGATGATCTTGCCGCCGCCCTGCTCGATCATATCGGGAATGACAGCCTTGGCAACAATGAAGGGAGCGTTCAGGTCAACATCAATGACCTGACGGAACTGGGCAGCGGTCATCTCGATCATCGGGATGCGCTTGATGATGCCGGCGTTGTTGACCAGCACATTGATGTGGCCGACGTCGGCAGTGATCTTCTTGACCATCTCATTGACAGCATCCTCGTTGGTGACATCGCAGACATAGCCGTGGGCCTCGATACCGGCCTCCTTGTAGGCAGCCAGACCCTTATCGACCAGCTCCTGCTTGATGTCGTTGAAAACGATGGTGGCGCCGCAGTTGGCCATAGCGGTGGCAATGGCAAAGCCGATGCCGTAGGATGCGCCGGTAATCAGGGCGACCTTGCCGGTCAGGTCAAAGGATTTCGGGGTGCAAACAGACATGATGCAAAACCTCCTAAAGTTTGTAACAGTCATATATTCCAGCGCCCATCACTGGGGCGCAAGAATTAAAGTAAATGGTTGCGCATATCTTGCGCAAGCCGGCGCAAAATATGTGCGTTTCTTGCGGTCAGCGCAAATCAGTCGTGGCGATATTATCCATATCATCGAACTCCATGTTCTCGCCGCCCATGGCCCAGATAAAGGTGTAATTCGATGTACCTACGCCGCTGTGGATGCTCCAGGAGGGGCTGATGACAGCGTCATAGTTATGCATGACAATGTGGCGGGTCTCAGTAGGCTCACCGCACATGTGGAAAACCGCCTGCCCCTCGGGAACCTCAAAGTAGGTGTAGATCTCCATGCGGCGCTCATGGGTATGGCTGGGCATGGTGTTCCAGTTGCTGCCCGGCTCCAGAGCGGTCATGCCCATCGACAGCTGGCAGGTCTTGAGGACGCTGGGGTGGATAAACTGATTGATGGTGCGCTTGTTGCAGGTCTCCACAGAGCCGAGGGGACGCTTGGCAGCCTGCTCGATGGTGATGAGCTTATTCTCATAGCTGCAGTGGGCCGGGGCCGATACCATGTAGAATTTAGCGGGATGCGCCGGGTCGTCACTCTTGAAGGAGACCTTCTCGTTGCCCTTTGTGATGTACAGGCAGTCCTTGTAGTTCAGGTGATACTCTTTGCCGTCAGCCGTGACCGTACCGGCACCGTCACCGATGTTGAAGATGCCGATCTCGCGGCGCTCGAGGAAATAATGGGTGCCGAAATTGGCCCAGACATCGATGCCTTTGTCGATGGGCACTTCCTCATGCACCGGCATGCAGCCCAGCGTGACCATGCGGTCCACATGGCTGTAGACGGCCACGACCTCATCGGCCTTGTACAGGCCGGTGATCAGCATCTCCTTGCGGGTCTCCTCCGTTGTATAGCGCTTGAAATCGCGCTGGTTGCAGGAATAGCGAATATCCATACAGCGACTGCCTCCTTGACAGGTGTGTGTTTGTGAGCAAACATATTTTGCTATTGTTACCCTTATTATACAGCATTCCGCGCCGGTAACATAGTGGCAGTATTGCACAATTATTGTGTTTTGTTTTTGTGCAATTTATTGATGAATAATTTTCACTTTACAAATTAGCAGCTTTCAAGTATACTCATGTCAGTGTCACGGCCGCGAAGAAGCGGCCCGGCCCGACCCGGAAGCACCGGGTCGGGCCGATCTATTGTCAAAAACGAAGGAGCAGCCCCATGCTTACATTGGATAAGATCTACCACGCAAAATTTATTCTAAAACAGGTCGCCCGCAAAACCGATCTGATCGCAGCACCCCGGCTGTGCCCCGGCACGGACCTTTATTTAAAGACCGAGAACCTGCAGGTCACGGGCAGCTTCAAGGTGCGCGGCGCTTACTACAAGATCAGCCAGCTCAGCGAGGAGGAGCGTGCCAAGGGCGTCATCGCCTGCTCGGCCGGCAACCACGCACAGGGCGTGGCGCTGGCCGCCACCCGCATGGGTATTAAAAGCGTGGTCTGCATGCCGGACGGCGCCCCTATTATGAAGGTAGAGAGCACCAAGCGCCTCGGCGCGGAGGTCGAGCTGGTCAAGGGCACCTACGATGATGCCCACGACCGCGCAGTGGAGCTGCAGGAGCAGACCGGCATGACCTTCATCCACCCCTACGATGACGAGCTCGTCATTGCAGGGCAGGGGACCATCGGCCTTGAGATCCTCGACCAGCTGCCCGATGTAGACGCGGTCATCGTGCCTATCGGCGGCGGCGGCCTGATCTCCGGCGTAGCGTTTGCCATCAAGAGCCTGCGCCCCGAGGTAAAGGTCTACGGCGTGCAGGCTGCCGGTGCCCCCAGCATGGAGCATGCCTTCCACGACCACAAGTACGAGACACTGGACAGCGCCGTGACCTTTGCAGACGGCATTGCAGTCAAGACGCCCGGCGAAACGACCTTTGAGATGGTGAGCCAGTATGTGGACGACATCGTCACCGTAAGCGAGGACGAGATCGCCGCCGCCATCCTGGCCCTGATGGAGAACCAGAAGCTGGTGGCCGAGGGAGCCGGTGCCACACCGGTGGCAGCCGCGCTTTTCGGCAAGCTGCCGCTGGCGGGCAAAAAGACCGTCTGCCTGATCTCAGGCGGCAACATTGATGTAAACATCCTCTCCCGTGTCATCACGCGCGGTCTGGTCATGAGCGGCCGCAAGACAAACCTGATGATCGCGCTCGAGGACAAGCCCGGCCAGCTGAGTCTGGTCAGCGACATCGTCTCGGGCTGCGGAGCCAATGTCGTGAGCGTCCACCATGACCGCAGCGATGCAAACATGGCCATCACAAGCTGCTTCCTGAAGCTCGGCCTTGAGACCCGCGATGCCGCCCAGATCGAAACGATCAAGCAGAAGCTGACCGAAGCCGGGTTCAAGCTTGTGACGGAGCGCGCCTGATTCTTATGCTATGTAGGGGCGAACATTGTTCGCCCGCGGAAGCTTTGCGGCAGCGCTGACTTCCCGGGTCGTCGAGGACGCCGACCCCTACGCGTAGGGGCGGATTCCATATCCGCCCGCGGATGTTTCTGCCGCCGCGAACGAGCACGGGCGAGCATTGTTCGCCCCTACATAGTGGAGAAATTTTATACCTTGACGCCCGCTGCCAGCAGCTCGACAAACTGCTTGGCAACGCGCGGGCTGCGCCCACCGGCACGGATGGCGAATGCCGCGCCCTTGATGTACAGCTGGTCGCTGGGCATCTGGATGCCATACTGCTTCGCCAGCTCGAGCAAGATGCGCTCATAGCGGTCCTTGTCAGGCTGCTGGAAGGTCACCGTCAGACCGAACCGCGCTGCCAGACTCATCAGCTCCTGCCGGGTATCTGCCGCATGCAGGTCATCCCCGCTGCGGTCAGCCATCGTCTCCTTGACGAGATGGCGGCGGTTGCTGGTCGCATAGACCGCCACATTATGGCTGCGCCCGCCGACACCGCCCTCTAAGATCGCCTTCAGCGCCGCAAAGTTATCATCGTTGGCAGAGAAGCTCAGATCGTCAATAAAGAGGATGAATTTCAGCGGATTGTTCGCCAGCTCGTCCATCAGGGCGGGGATCTGGTAAAGCTGGTTCTTCTTGACCTCGATCAGCCGCAGGCCGTCCGGCGCAAGCTCGTTGGCAACGGCCTTGACCGTGCTGGATTTGCCGGTGCCGGCATCGCCGTACAGCAGCACATTGTTCGCGGGGCGGCCCTCCAGCAGGGCGCGGGTGTTGGCGATGACCTTTTCCCGCTCCTGCTCATAGCCGGGCAACTCGCTCAGCCGCTGCGGGTCGGGGTAGCGCACCGGCACCAGGCGGCCATCCTCCAGCGCAAACACATGGTAGCGGGCAAACATACCGTAGCCCTTGCGTCCGGCCGCCGCGCGGCGCGCCTCATAGGCCGCGCGGTAATCCGCATCCGGCGTGGTCTGCCAGCGGGGCAGAAACGCCGCCGCGCCGGGGAACACCTCGTCCAGCGTGGCGCGCCCCAGCTGCTGCAGAAAGTCCAGCTCATCGGCCAGCGCCTTTTCCAGCACAGGGCCGGCATCCTGCCCGGCCGCCACACGCAGGCAGAGGTTTTCCTCCTCCAGCACGGTATTCAGCAGGGTATCCGTCCAGTTCGTGCCGCGGGCAAACAGCTCCGCCTCCAGCGCGGCGATCGCGCCCGTCAGCTCGTTTTCCTCCGCCGCCAGCGCCGCGCGCAGCGCACGCAGCGGCTCCGCTGCCAGCAGGCCGCGAAACACCACAAGCCCATCCAGATGGGCCAACCATTCCTTACGCAACATATTCATTATTCCTTTCCCAAGAAAAACACTCTTTACCCCAGTATAACTGCCGCGACAAAAAGTTGCAAGGCTTGTTGCAGATTTTTCAAAGAAGTCTTGACAAATGTGCAAAAGTACGGTATAGTTTAT
This sequence comes from Oscillospiraceae bacterium, assembly GCA_025757985.1. Lineage (NCBI taxonomy): Bacteria > Bacillati > Bacillota > Clostridia > Eubacteriales > Oscillospiraceae > Oscillospiraceae bacterium. Next base: position 1,394,844 of record CP107210.1, on the reverse strand, counting down.
CACAAATCCAGACAATGCTTGGATGGGAAGGTAGTAACGGCCCCCGCACCCTACAGAGAACTGCCGGTCGGTGCAAGGCAGCAGGGCAGCAGACCGCGAACTGATCCCGGAGCAGACCGCTTGAATCTCACCAGTAGGGCGGTACGGGTGCACCCGTTACAGTGCCGGACCTTGTTGGAGGTTCATGAGGCGGGGGCACAGCCCCAATAAGAGTGGTACCGCAGAGTCGTGTTTTTACAGGCTTTGTCTCTTGGAATACGAGGGGCAAAGCCTGTTTTCATTTATTGCCCCATACCGGGGGCATGTAGGGCATGCCGCCCTACAGCTTCCCGGTAAGCAGTGTCAGGCAACAGGAAGGAGCAAGCATCATGAAATTGACCGGTTCGCAGATCTTCGTTGAGGTACTGGTCGAGCAGGGCGTGGATACCCTGTTCGGCTATCCCGGCGGTGCCGTGCTGAATCTGTATGACGAATTGTATAAAAATTCTGACCGTATACGCCATGTATTGACCGCGCATGAGCAGGGTGCCTCCCACGCAGCGGACGGCTACGCCCGCGCGACCGGCCGCACCGGCGTGGTGCTGGCCACCAGCGGCCCGGGTGCCACAAACCTTGTCACCGGCATCGCCACCGCCTATATGGACAGCGTACCGATGGTCGCCTTCACCGGCAATGTGGCCACGACCCTGCTGGGCAGAGATTCCTTTCAGGAGGCCTACATCGAGGGCATCACGATGCCGATCACCAAGCACAACTACACGGTCCGCCGTGTTGAGGATCTGGCCGATACGATGCGCGCCGCCTTCCGCATTGCCCAGTCGGGCCGCAAGGGCCCCGTGCTGGTCGATATTCCGAAGGACATCACCGCCGCCAGCTGTGAATTCACCCCCAAGGCACCGGAGCTGATCCGCACCGTGACCCGCTACGATGAGGAGGAGGTCAAGGCTGCCGCCCGGATGATCAACGAGGCGGAGCGCCCCATCGTCTACTTCGGCGGCGGCGTGCGCAGCGCGGCGGGCTGCCAGCCCCTGCGCGACCTGCTGGAAAAGACCGGTATGCCCGCCACCTACACCCTGATGGCCGCCGGTGTGCTGAGCTACGGCGAGCCGCACAATCTGGGGCTGCTGGGTATGCACGGCTGCTACGCCGCCAACAAAGCCATTGATGAGGCCGACCTCGTCATTGCCGTTGGCACCCGGTTCAGTGACCGTGTGGCTCTGAACCCCAACACCTTCGCCAAGCGTGCCAAGATCATCCAGATCGACATCGACCCGAGCGAGCTTGGCAAAAATGTCGCGGTAGACCTGAGCCTGACCGGCGATGCAAGCTATATCCTGCAGGCCATTTTGCCCTATGTCGAAAAGACCGAGCACAAGCTCTGGATGGAGCAGATCCGCGGCTGGCAGAAAAACGACTACAAGCCTGTGGACAGCGAAACCGAGCTGAAGCCCCATCAGATCATTGACGAAATCTGCAATCAGGCCGGCCCCGAGGCCGTCTATGTCACCGATGTAGGCCAGCACCAGATGTGGGCAGCACAGTATCTGCACCACACGAAATCCCGCGGTTTCCTGACCAGCGGCGGTTTGGGCACGATGGGCTTCGGCTACGGCGCGGCCATCGGCGCGCAGATGGCGCTGGGCCGCGACGCCCGCGTTGTCATGCTGACCGGCGATGGCTCCTTCCACATGAACCTGAACGAGGGCTGCACCGCCGTCAGCTATGAGCTGCCCATCATCACGGTCATCTTCAACAATCAGGTGCTGGGCATGGTCCGCCAGTGGCAGACGACCTTCTATGAGAAGCGCTACTCCGACACCGACCCCCACCGCCGCACCGATTTCGTCAAGCTGGCCGAGGGCTTCGGTGCTAAGGGCTACCGCGCCGAGACACCCGCCGAGTTCAAGGCGGCCTTCGCCGATGCGATGAAGCAGAAGGGCCCCAGCTGGATCGACTGCCGCATCGGCAAGGACGAGAAGGTGCTGCCGATGATCCCCGGCGGCGGCAGCATCAACGACATCATCATGGAATGAGGTGACACGCATGGAACAGAATAACAGCACCCGGCGGGTCATCAGCCTGCTGGTCGATAACTCCAACGGCGTTCTGGCGCGCATTTCCAGCCTGTTCTGCCGGCGCGGCTTCAACATCGACAGCCTGACGGTCTCGGCCACCAACGACCCCGCTGTCAGCCGCATCACCGTTACGCTGCGCGGCACCGAGCAGGCGCTCAACCAGTTGATCCTTCAGACCGAACGCCTTGAGGTCACCCGCCAGATCTTTGAGCTGGACCCCGACAAGAGCCTGCAGCGTGAGCTGCTGCTTTTAAAGGTAGCGTGCGATGCCGGAAACCGCGCCGCCCTGCGGGAGATTTCCAGCATTTACAAGGCCAAGATCATCGACCTGTCACCCGACAGCATGATCTTTGAGCTGACCGGCAAGCCGGACAAGATCGATGCCTTCCTCGCAATGCTTCAGGATTACGACATTCTTGAGCTTTGCCGCACCGGCGTCACCGCATTGGAGCGCGGCGGCAAGCACCAGCACATGCAAAAGCCCGCGCAGGAGGTCGGAGAGGCACAGCTGCCGCTGCCGGGGACGCACTGCCATTGAGCTGCTCGTAAATTTTCAATGCCTGTAGGGGCGGATTCCATATCCTCCCACCGTAGGCTGCACTGCACGGGCGCATATAGAATGCGCCCCTACGGATTTTTATTTTCGTTTCCCAATTAAAATTACAAATATAAAAAGTATCAACAACAAAAGGAGACACCACAATGGCTATCAACAAGTATTACGATTCCGATTGCAACCTCGGCGTGCTCGACGGCAAGACCGTTGCCGTCATCGGCTTCGGCTCTCAGGGCCACGCCCACTCCGAAAACCTGGCCGAGAGCGGCGTCAATGTGGTCGTTGGCCTGCGCAAGGGTTCCGCCCACTGGGAGAAGGCCAGCGAGTTTGCCGCCACCCATGAGAACTTCAAGGTCATGGAGGTCGAGGAGGCTGCCAAGGCCGGTGATGTCGTCATGATGCTCGTGCCCGATGAGCTTTGCGCCGACATCTACAACACGCAGGTTGCCCCCTACATGACCGAGGGCAAGGCACTGGCCTTTGCACACGGCTTCAACATCCACTTCAAGACCATCACCCCGCCGAAGAATGTTGATGTCATCATGATCGCCCCCAAGGGTCCCGGCCACATCGTCCGCCGCCTGTACACCGAGGGCGAGGGCTGCCCCTCCCTGATCTGCGTGGAGCAGGACTACACCGGCAAGGCCAAGGAGATTGCTCTGGCTTACGCCTCCGGCATCGGCGCAGGCCGCGCCGGCATCCTCGAGACGACCTTCAAGGAGGAGACCGAGACCGACCTGTTCGGTGAGCAGGCTGTCCTCTGCGGCGGTGTCTGCGAGCTGATCCAGGCAGGCTTCGACACGCTGGTCGAGGCCGGCTATGCCCCCGAGATGGCCTACTTTGAGACCTGCCATGAGATGAAGCTCATCGTTGACCTCATCAACGAGGGCGGCTTCTCCAAGATGCGCTATTCCATCTCCAACACTGCCGAGTACGGCGACTACCGCACCGGCAAGCGCCTCATCACCGAGGACACCCGCAAGGAGATGAAGCAGGTCCTGAAGGAGATTCAGGACGGCACCTTTGCCAGTGAGTTCCTGACCGAGATGAGCCCCAAGGGCGGCCGCAAGACCCACTTCCTCGCACAGCGCCGCATCGCTGCCAACCATCCCATCGAGAAGGTCGGTGCCGAGCTGCGCAAGATGATGAGCTGGCTCAAGAAGTAATTATAAGATAACGCTCTAAGCCTTCCCCCGAGGGGGAAGGTGGCCCCGCAGGGCCGGATGAGGGCAGGGCGCCCGCAGCATCCCGTTTACGGGCAGCGGCGCAAGGCCGCCCCTCATCCGCCGCTTCGCGGCACCTTCCCCCGCAGGGAGAAGGCATTTTATTTGAAAACGGAGAAAACCTTATGAACAGCGATAATGTCAAAAAAGGCCCCGAGCGGGCACCGAACCGCAGCCTGTTCTATGCGCTGGGCTACACCCCGGAGGAGCTGGACCGCCCGCTGATCGGCGTTGTTTCCGCCTACAGCGAGATCGTCCCAGGCCACGCCCATCTGGATAAGATTGCCGATGCCGTCAAGGCAGGCGTTCGCATGGCGGGCGGCACCCCCATCCTCATTCCCGCCATCGGCGTCTGCGACGGTATCGCCATGGGGCATGTGGGCATGAAATACTCCCTTGCCAGCCGCGAGCTGATCTGCGACAGCGTCGAGACGATGTTCATGGCCCACCAGCTGGACGGTCTGGTACTGGTCCCCAACTGCGACAAGATCGTGCCCGGCATGGTCATGGCTGCAGTGCGGATGGATGTGCCTGCGGTCGTCTGCAGCGGCGGCCCCATGCTGGCGGGCCGCTACGGCGGCGAGGAGGTCAGCCTTTCCAAGATGTTTGAGGCGGTCGGTGCCTACAAGGCCGGCATGATCGATGATGCCCAGCTGGAGGACTGCACCTGCAACTGCTGCCCGGGCTGCGGCTCCTGCTCCGGCATGTACACGGCCAACAGCATGAACTGCCTGTGCGAGGCCATCGGCATCGCTCTGCCCGGCAACGGCACGATTCCCGCCGTTTATGCCAAGCGGCTGCAGCTGGCCAAGCACGCCGGTATGGCCGTCATGGATCTCGTCAACCGCGGCGTGACCGCGCGCCAGATCATCAACGAGCGCTCGATCCGCAACGCCCTGACCTGCGACATGGCGCTGGGCTGCTCCACCAACACAGTGCTGCACCTGCTGGCCATCGCGCAGGAGGCGGGCTGCCCGATCGACCTTGCGCTTTTCAATGAGATCAGCGCCAAAACGCCGAACCTCTGTCATCTGGCACCCGCAGGCCCGACCCACATGCCCGACCTGTATGAGGCAGGCGGCATTCCGGCCGTGCAGGCCGAGCTGGCCAAAAAGGGGCTGCTCGACCTCGCGGTTCCCACCGTCACCGGCAAGACACTGGGAGAGAACATCGAGGGCGCGAAAATCCTGAACGACAAGGCCATCCGCTCCATCGACAACCCCTACAGCCAGACCGGCGGTTTGCAGATCCTGTGGGGCAACATTGCGCCGGACGGCTGCGTTGTCAAGCGCAGCGCTGTTGCGCCCGAGATGCAGGTCCACAGCGGCCCGGCCCGCGTCTTTGACAGCGAAGATACCGCCATTGCGGCCATCTACGCCGGCGAAATCCACCCCGGTGATGTGGTCGTCATCCGGTACGAGGGCCCCAAGGGCGGCCCCGGTATGCGGGAGATGCTCAACCCCACCAGCGCGCTGGCAGGCATGAAGCTGGATACGACCGTGGCTCTCATCACCGACGGCCGCTTCTCCGGTGCGTCCCGCGGCGCAGCTATCGGCCATGTCAGCCCCGAGGCTGCCTCCGGAGGCCCCATCGGCCTTGTCAAGGAGGGGGACACCATCGAGATCGACATCCCGAATGCCTCCATCCACTTGGCCGTCAGCGAGGAGGAGCTTGCCGCCCGCAAGGCCGCCTACATCCAGCCTGAGCCGAACATCAAGACCGGCTGGCTGGCACGCTATGCCCGGCTGGTCACCAGCGCAAATCTGGGTGCGGTGCTGAAGTAATCCGCAAAATAAAAAGTGCTGCTTTCCGCAATGGATCGCAGCACTTTTTCTTGCTTTGTAGGGGCCGGACATGTCCGGTCCTCAGCTTTGCCGTTGGCACCCCTTGACTGGTTGCTTTGTAGGGAGGGGTCTTGACCCCTCCGCGGCGGCCAGAGGACTGGCCGCCCTACAATTCACCCGAAAAGTACATGCCTGCCCTGCGGGGCGTCGGGGACGCCGCCCCCTACAGGTTGCGCACTTTTTTGTGCGCTTCCGCCAGCTGCAAATATTCTTCTTCGTTGGCTTTGATTCCGGTGGCCTGCTCCGCACTGACCGGGCGCACGACCTTGCCCGGCACCCCGATGACAAGGCTGCCTGCCGGGATGACCGTCCCCTCCGGCACCAGCGCCCCGGCAGCGATCAGGCAGCCGTCCCCGATGACCGCTCCGTTCAGGATCGTGGCGTGCATCCCGATCAGGCAGTGGTCGCCCACTGTACAGCCGTGGACGATGGCCCCGTGCCCAATGGATACCCCCTTGCCCACCTTGACATCCAGCCCGGGGCCTGTGTGCAGTACGGCGTTATCCTGCACATTGGTGTTCTCGCCGATGGTGATGCAGCCCGTGTCGGCGCGCAGCACCGCACCGTACCAGACGCTGCTCTCCTTCGCAAGGCGCACACAGCCCGCCAGTGTTGCGTTCTCCGCCACAAACGCCGCACCGTGATCGGCAGGGGAGCGCCCATTTATTGTGATAAAAGCCATAGGGTTTCTTCCTTTCGATACCGTCCTACGGGGCGTCCATATCCGCCCGCCCTCAACCATTATACCGCCGCAAAACAAAATTGCAAAGACCTAACCGAATATGGTACAATATCCCTGTGAAATAAAAGGAGTTGTACTATGGCAATCAAAATGATCTGCAGCGACATTGACGGTACGCTGCTGCAATATGGCCGCAAAAAGCTGGAGGGCGAGATCTTTGATCAGATCCGCGCTCTGCATGACCGCGGCATCCTGTTCTGCCCGGCCTCCGGACGGCAGTACACCAGCCTGCGCCTGCTGTTTGAGCCGGTAGCCGACTGCTGCGTTTTTCTGTGCGAGAACGGCGGCGTCCTGTTCAAGGACGAGCAGTGCATTGCGGAAAATCCGATGCCCCGCGCTCTGGCCGAGGAAATTGCCCACGACCTGTGGGAGCGCAGCGACGGTCAGGGAGAGGTCATGCTTTCCGGTCAGAACTGTGCCTACCTGATGGAGCGGGGCCTCGGCATGCTCGACCGCATCCGGTTCATCGGCAACCGGTACAAGGTCATTGCCGACCCGTCCGAAATTCCGGAGGAGATTGTCAAGGTGTCGGTCTATCTGCACGAGGGGGTCGCGCCCTATGTCGACCGCTTTGTGCCGCGCTGGCAGCAGGCCAACTGCGCGGTGGCCGGCCCCTACTGGATCGACACCACGACCGCAAACAAGGGCATCGGTGTAGAATCGCTCTGCAGTGTGCTGGGCTTTGCCCACGATGAGGTGATGGCGTTCGGCGACAATTACAACGATGTAGCCATGCTGGACCTTGTCGGCACCCCCTACATTATGGACAGTGCCGCCGCGCCCCTGCGTGCGCGCTACCCCCTGCACACCCCTCGGCCGGAGGATGTGCTGCGCGAATTTCTACAGAAATAGGGCATATATGCCGCCGCATGGACGAAACGCACACCGCCGCACGAAAATTCTAGACAATTTGGCCAAAATTTCAGCGCGTTTTCGGCCCTTTTTCCGTTGACGCAGACGGATTAGTATGTTATTATAATAACAGCTTATTGAATTGCACTGCACTCTATCTGCCGTGCATTTATGGGAGGAAAAAGCTATGAAAGAATTCACCTATACCATCAAAGAACCCGTCGGCATCCATGCGCGTCCTGCCGGCATGCTGGCAAAAGAGGCCAAGAGCTGCCAGAGCACCGTCACCATCGTTGACAAGAACGGCAAGTCTGTTGACGCCACCCGCCTGATGGCCCTGATGGGCATGGGCATCAAGTGCGGCGACACCGTCACCGTCCAGATCGAGGGTGCTGACGAGGAGACTGCCGCCCCCGCCATGGAGAAGTTCTTCAACGAGCATCTGTAATTCCGATTTTACGGCCGCGGCCGCCACAGCAATACGGCGGCCGCGGCCTTTTATTTGATGAAAAGGGAGGCTCCCCCAATGATCACGATTCAAGGCAAGGGCGTTTCTGCCGGTGTCGGCGTTGGCCCGCTCTATTTTTACCGCCGCGCCACGGCAGAGATCAAGCGCTATACCGTAGAGGATACCGATGCCGAGTGGCATCGCTTTAAAGGTGCCCAGACCGGCGCCGTTGAGCAGCTGGGCGATCTGGCCGAGCAGGCCCGCAGGGATGCCGGTGACGAGGCCGCCATGCTGTTTGAAACGCACCAGATGATGGCTGAGGACCTCGACTATGAGGAGGCCATCGAGGACCGCATTCTCAACCAGAAGATGAACGCCGAGGCCGCCGTTTCCGACACGGCCGAGCAGTTTGCCGAGATGTTCGCCTCGATGGACGATGCCTACATGCAGGCCCGCGCCGCTGATGTCAAGGACGTCAGCCAGCGCATCCTGAGCATCCTCTGCGGCATCGTACAGGGCGGCATTGCTTCCGATGTGCCGGTGCTGCTCTGCGCTGACGATCTGGCCCCGTCCGAGACGATCCAGCTTGACAAGACCAAGATTCTGGGCTTTATCACGGCGGGCGGCTCCGGCTCGAGCCACACCGCCATTCTGGCCCGCACAATGGGTATCCCCGCCATCGTCGGCATGGGCGATGCGCTCAAGCCCGAGTATGAGGGCCGCGCCGCCATTGCGGACGGCAGCACCGGCGCGCTTGTCATCGACCCCGATGACGACACCCGCGACCGCCTGATGAAAAAGCGCGATGAGCAGCTGCGCCTCCAGCGTCTGCTGGAAACGCTGAAGGGTCAGGCCAATGTGACGAAGGACGGCAAGACCATCCGCATCTACTGCAACATCGGCTCGCCCGAGGATGTCCACGCCGTGCAGGTCAATGACGGCGGCGGCATCGGTCTGTTCCGCTCCGAGTTCCTCTATCTGAACACCAGCGATTATCCGACCGAGGATCAGCAGTTTGAGGCCTACAAGCAGGTCCTGTCCGACATGGACGGCAAGGAGGTCATCATCCGCACGCTGGACATCGGCGCTGACAAGCAGATCGGCTACTTTGATCTGCCGAAGGAGGATAACCCCGCCATGGGCATGCGCGCACTGCGCATCTGCCTGACCCGGCCCGAGATCTTCAAGACCCAGCTGCGCGCCCTCTTCCGCGCCTCCGCCTTCGGCAAGCTGGGCATCATGTTCCCGATGGTCACCTCCGTCTGGGAGGTCCGCGAAGCCAAGAAGCTCTGCGAGGAGGTCAAGCGCGAGCTGAAGCAGGAGGGCATCCCCTACAGCGAGGAGGTCCAGATCGGCATCATGATTGAGACACCCGCCGCCGCCATCAACAGCGACCGTCTGGCGAAGGAGGTCGATTTCTTCAGCATCGGCACCAACGATCTGACCCAGTACACGCTGGCCTGCGACCGCCAGAACAATGACCTGGGCCGCTTCTACGACCCGCATCATCCGGCCGTGCTGCGCCTGATCCGCCTTGTGACCGAGAACGCGCACAAGAACGGCATCTGGGTCGGCATCTGCGGTGAGCTGGGCGCTGACCTCGCCCTGACCGAGACCTTCCTGGCATTCGGTGTGGACGAGCTTTCCGTCACCCCGCGCTCGGTGCTGCCGCTGCGCAACGCCGTCCGCATGACCGACACCCGCGAGACCAGCGACCGCATTTTGAGCGAGCTGGATTCGGATTATACGGCACGGTAAAATTGGTTTTATAAAATAAAGTGGACACCTGATGAAATGTCAGGTGTCCATTTTTTGTGGGTGGCAGCGGCGAAGCAGCAAAGCCCCTCCGGTCATCGCTGACGCTCGACCACCTCCCCTGTGAGGGGAGGCTTTAAAAGGCTCCCCTTTCAGGGGAGCTGGCCGAGCCCGCGAGGCCTGAGGGGCTTTACCCATGTGCCGTCAGCACCACTTATTCCAACTCAAAATCCCCGGGCAGCAGCAGCTCCAGACTTGCATCCGGGTCTGCCACCAAGCGCTTCGACTGGTTGAGGATGGCCTTTTCCAGCGTATTGCGGGCCATACGGCCGTTGCCGTTCGTGGCGGCATCCTCGGCCTGCTTGCGGTCAAAATAGGTGACCAGCGGCAGTCTGCAGCCCTCGTCCAGCGTGTAGCCCTTGCCCTTGGCGATGGAGAGCATGATCTTATACAGCTCCTCGCCGGTATAGTCGGGGAACTCGATCTGGTTGGGGAAGCGGCTGGCCAGACCGGAGTTGGCGCTCAGGAAGAGCTGCATCTCCTTCGTATAGCCCGCCAAAATTACGACCAGATCATCGCGGTGATCCTCAATGCCCTTGACCAGCGTGTCGATGGCCTCCAGCCCGAAGCTGTCCTCCCCGCCGCGGTAGAGGGCGTAGGCCTCGTCAATGAACAGCACACCGCCCAACGCACTCTGTATGACCGAATTCGTCAGCGGTGCCGTGTGGCCCACATAGCGGCCCACAAGGTCGGCGCGGGTGACCTCGACCAGCTGGCCGCCGCGCAGCGCACCGATGGCCTTGAGGTATTTTGCCAGAATGCGGGCGATCGTGGTCTTGCCGGTGCCGGGATTGCCGGTAAAGATCATGTGCATGTTGACCTCGGCCACCTTGAGGCCCTGCGCCTTGCGGCGCTGCTGGGCCTGCACATTTTTGGCAATGTCGCGCACATAGCTCTTGATTTCGTCCAGACCGATGATGGCATCCAGCTCCGCCTCGACTGCGTCCACATCGCCGCGGTACTGCTGGGGCAGCAGCGCCAGCAGGTCGATGGGCGCGCCGCCGTCCACTGCCATGCACAGGCGGCCGTTCTCGGCACTCAGCAGGGCTGGGGTGCCGTCCGCGGGCGGCGTGTCGGCATCCAGCACATACTCGGCGATGGCGCGGTAGACGGTCTCGCAGTAGTCGCGCATTGCCTGCATGCCGCTGGTCTTGCCGTACTGGGCGGCCAGCAGGTCGCGCACATCCGCCCCCATTGAGAGCGCCAGCCCGCACTGCCGGCGGGTGCGCTGCGCCAGATAATTCAGCTCCCGGGCAGCCACGGCGGCCAGTGCGTCGGGGGTGAACACCTCCGTGCGGCAGATGTCGCCCGCCACGGCGTCCACAAACTTCGCGCCGAAGCTGTCGGCCAGCGCGGCCTCACCCTTGTTGGAGTAGAAAACAAAATACTTGCCACCTGCCTGCAGTTCCCCGATGGCGCCGGGGGCCAACGCCGTGCCCACATCTACCAGAATGCCGCGCTGCAGCACATACCGGCTGGACAGCGCCAGTGTGCCGTCCAGCGCAAGGGTGGACAGCATATTCAGATAGTTGGCGGCGCAGCTCTCATAATGCTCAAAGGCCAGCACCTCGGCGTCCGACTGCAGCGCCGCGTACAGATCCTGCAGAAACAGCTTTTCCTGCGCGGGGCCGGGGTAGAGAGCCAAATCGAGCGTTTCAATGCGCGCACTGCGCAAAATGCCCCGGGCAGCCAGCTCCTCGACCACACAGCCCAGCGCATAGTGGCGGCCGGTGCCGTTGGGGCCGCAGAGCAGCATCACGCTGCGCGCGCGGTCGGCCTCCTGCGCGGTCCCCAGCACAAAGGGGCGGCGGAACGCCTTGACCAGCGCCGACACAAAGGCGTCCTGCCCCAGCACCTGCGCCCTGATCGTATCGGCCACGCCGGTAAAATCCACCTTAGCGGGGGCTGCCGGGGCCGGGGCGGGGGCTGCCACCGTGCCGCCGAGCAGTCCGTCCTGCTTGAGCGATTTTGTCAGGTCGCTGCTCATTTTGCGCACGCTCTCTGCCGTGGCGGCACCCGCCTTCTGCACACCGGCCAGCACGCTCTCTGCGGCATTCTGCCGCTTTTGGGCGGCGGTCAGGGCATCCAGCTGGGCCTGCATCTGCTGCACGGCCTCACTGGCCTCGGCAGTCTGGCGGGGAGTGGCGGCGTATTTGCCGCCGCCCATCAGGCCGCGGACCCAGGCATCGTAACTGTCTTCCAGACTCATGATTCGTCCTCTTTTTCCGGGCCGATGCCCGCATCAGCCCCTGCAGAATTGCGGGGGAGTTTAACGGCGTAAAAGTCCTTGACGCTGCAGCCCGCACGGCCGCCACCTGCACAGGCGCAGGCACACGCGCAGCTCGAAGCACACGCGCAGGCGCAGCTGCTTGCGCAGCTTGCATGGTTGGAGTGGCTGCGCCCCGTGCCGCCGCCGCGCGTCCTGCCGCCGCCGGACTGGTATTTTGCCGGCGGGTCGGTGCGGTGGTAGCCGCTGGGCGGGGGTGCCGCACAGGGCCGGCGGATCGTGTGTACCCCGTTGGTGTACCAGAACCAGTCATCGGGGTCGATGTCACTGCCGAAGCCGCCGCCCCAGTCGGGGGACCGGGCCGCCACCGCAATGATGATAATGGCCGCCGCCAGCAGAAGGATAATTACGGTTGCCAGCACCCCGATGATCTCATCCGTGGTCATGCCGCTGTCGTAGTCATCGGTGGTCATGGCGGCATCGGGGGCAAAGGCTGCGGCGTTCGTCACAGGGACCGTCACATGCACATTGGCGGCCTGGCCATGCTTCAGCGCGCCGAAATCCCAGGTCAGGTACTCGCCGTCAATGCCGGTGTTATCGGCCACAAAGCCATCGTAATTGCGCCAGCGCACCTGCATATTCTCAACGCTCAGATCATCGAACCAGCCGGGCGTGAAATTGAAGGTTGCCGTGCCGTCATCATTTTTTGTAAACAGATGGCTCTGGTGTACGCGGAACGCAAAACGGACGCTGCTCTCGCCGCCGTTCTGCGCCGCTACAGCGGGGGAGTAGTAGCGCTGGGTGAACACGACCTTGGCATAGCTGCCGCCGTCATCGGAATACTGCAGATCGTAGATCGTATCGGTCAGCGGGGTCATCTCGTTCACGCTGGAATTGGCCAGCCCGATCTTGACCCAGCTCAGATAGTCGGTCTTATCGCCGTCAATGACCTGCCAGTCGATGTCGTAGGTGATGTCGGCAGAGCCGTCCTCCCGCGGATCGACCGTCACGACATAGCTGCGGATATAATCCATATCGCCGTCCTCGGCGCAGGGGGCCTCGGTCTGGGCCGCCGCAGCGGGCAGGGCCAGCAGCGCGCCGCAGGCCAGCACGGCACATAAAAGCGCCAGACGGCGCATAAATTGCATCTTCATCGGCAGCCCTCCTGCATCGGGGTATCGCCCAGCTGGCAGCGCTGTGCCATCTTCGCGCTCTCCTCCCGGATGGCGCGGCACTCATGACTGTGCCAGATGCGCGGCCACGGTGTGCGCAGCAGGTTGCCCAGCCCCTTGCCGGTCAGCCAGCTCTGGCAGGGCAGGACCGTACCGTCCGGGGCGATGGCCATATTGGACAGGCAGGCACCGCAGCTGGGGATCTGGGTAAAGCCGAGCGCCCGCAGCGTATCCTCGGGCAGCCAGCCGGGGCTTGTAAAGCTGATCTCGATGCCGTTGGCGGCGGCATACTCCATCGCGGGGCGCAGCGTTTCCTCCAGCTCGGCGGGGGTCAGCCGCACAGCGCGGCTGGCGGCGGTATCGGCATTGCCGGCCGGGATAAGCCCGCTGCAGGTCAGATACCGTATGCCCAGCGTGTGGGCCAGCTTCACGACCGACAGATAGTCGCGGTTCAGGCTGCAGAGCGGCGTGTTCAGGCTGACATTCAGGTCTGCGGCCAGCGCGTTGTGGATGCCGTTGAGGGTGTCATTGTAGCCGTCCACGCCGACCAGCTGGTTATGGATCTCTGCCTCGGCGGAATAAAAGGTGATCTGCACCGCATCAAGGTTTGCGGCGCGCAGATCCTTGCACATCATGCTGGTCAGCATCCGGCCGTTGGTGTTCAGCCGGGTCACAAACCACTGGGCCGCCTGCACCAGCTTGATCAGATCATGGCGCAGCGTAGGCTCGCCGCCGGTAAAGGTCAGCTGAGTGACACCCGCGCTGCGGCATTTTTCAATGACCGCCAGCCACTGGTCGGTGTCCAGCTCCGGCACGGCGGAAAGCGGCTGGTTGGCCGCATAGCAGTGCAGGCATTTCTGGTTGCAGTGCCACGCGCCGTCCTTGACCATTGAGCTGACCATCAGATCTATGCGGTGGGGCCCGACCATGCGGGACGCATACGCCGCCAGCTGCATGGGCTGGATTGTCAGCGTCGGCGTACCGCCCCGTGCAACGGTGCACAGGCAGTCCAGCATCGCCTGCAGATCGCCCTCGATCTGGGCATACTCAGCCTTGCGGTAAATTTTGCGGGTGGCAGACACCGCCTGCGCCTGAATGGCCTCCCAGTCCTGCGGGCGTATCTCCTTGCCGGTGTAGGGATTCAGTGCTTCGATCAGGTTGGTCAGCAGGATCGCCCAGCTGACATTCAGCGGCAGAATGTCCTGCCCGTTCAGAATTGCTGTGAACGGTGTCTCACGGTCGGGCCTGTGGCAGGGCACCAGATGGATGCGCACCACGCCGGGGCCGTCCGGGTCAAGCGTGATATGCCGCACCCGGTTCAGATGGCCATGCAGGAATCGATGCTCCCGGTAGGTCAGATGTTTTGTATTTCTCATAAAAAGAGGTTCCCCTCGTCAATCGTAATATAGCAGTATCCTTGCGATACTTATAGGAAAGTATACCATATTTTGAAAAGAATTACAACTCTGTAACAACAGAAAAGCACCCGCCGCGCAGGCGGGTGCAAGGTATACGGGGCCGGAGCGGCCCTTTGTTTTGTCAGATTGACCGGAAGCCCTTGCCGACAATCTCACTGCTGTTGACGATCGTGATAAAGGCGTGGTCATCCAGCCCGTGGACATGCAGGCGCAGCTTCTGGGCCTGCCCGCGGGTCAGCACGGTGGTCAGCACCCATTTTTTATCGTGGGTGTACGCGCCCTCGGCATGCTCCATCGTGGCGGAGCGGTGCAGGTCATTGACAATGAAGTCCCGCACAGGTTCAGGGTTGGAGGTCACAACCGTGCAGACCTTGCGCATGTTGATGCTCTCGATTGCGCTGTCTGCAACAGTGCTTTTCAGGATCATGCCCAAAATGCAGTACAGGCCGGTGGCAGGACCGTAGAGATAAGCACCCGCCAGCACAATGCCGAGATCGCTGACCATCAGCGCGCGGCCGACTGGCATACTGGTGTACTTGTTCAAAATCATCGCCACAATGTCGGTGCCGCCGGTGGACGCACCGATGTTAAAGACGATGGCCGCACCCACAGCCGACAAAATGACCGCAAAGCAAAGCTCCAGAAAGACATCATCGGTCAGCGGGCGGGACAGCGGGTAGACGCGCTCACACAGGCTGACATAGAACGACAGCGCAAAGGAGGAGTAGATCGTCCACCCCATCGACCGCACACCCAGAAAGACAAAGCCCAGTGCGACCAGCGCCGCGTTGATGAACCACATGAACGCGCCCACATTCCACCGTGGGAACAGCGTTGCCAGCACGATCGACAGGCCGGAGGTGCCGCCGAACGCAAAGTGGTTTGGCGTTTTGAAAACGGCAATGCCCACTGCCGTGGCCACAAGGCCGAGATTCAGCAGAAAGAAAAATTTGACATCGGACCACAGCTCCCGCGGGGTCAGGTGCTTTTTCAGCTGCGCTAACAAGTCAGACGCCCTCCCTTAGAATGTCAGGTTGCCGAACTCGGAGAGCTTGAGGGTCTCATTGTGCTGCTCGGCCCAGTTGATGCTCCACGGGCTGCCGAAGAGGAGCAGCGGGTTGCCCTTCATATCCTCGATGGCGCGGGTATCACTGGTCAGGTCCAGATGCTTGATGTCCAGCTCATCGGGATCGTTCAAGATCCAGCGCAGATGCTCATACGGCAGGGACTGCATACGGATATCGACATTGTACTCGTTTTTCAAACGGTACTCCAGAACCTCCAGCTGCAGCACACCGACCACGCCGACAATGACCTCCTCCATGCCGGAGCCGAGGTCGCGGAAGATCTGGATCGCGCCTTCCTGCGCGATCTGCTCCATGCCCTTGACGAACTGCTTGCGCTTCATCGTGTCCACCTGCGTCACACGGGCAAAATGCTCGGGTGCAAAGGTCGGGATGCCGGCAAACTGAACATGCTTTTTGCCGGTGCAGAGCGTGTCGCCGATCGAGAAGATGCCCGGGTCGAACAGACCGATAATATCGCCCGCATAGGCCTCGCTGACGATGGCGCGGTCATCGGCCATCAGGCTGGTGCCGGTGGCAAGCTTGATGTTCTTGCCCTCCTGCACATGGAAAGCCTCCATGCCGCGCTCAAACTTGCCGGAGCAGATGCGCAAAAACGCAATGCGGTCGCGGTGATTCTTGTTCATGTTGGCCTGAATCTTGAACACAAACCCGCTGAACTGCTCGCTGCAGGGGTCCACCAGCTCGCCGCTGGCAGCATCCTTGCGGGGCAGGGGGGCGGGGGTCAGCCGCAGAAATTCCTTCAGGAACGGCTCAACGCCGAAATTGGTCAGGGCGGAGCCGAAGAACACGGGGCTTAATTCGCCGCGCTGTACGGCCGCAAGGTCAAATTCCTCGGCAGCGCCGTCGAGCAGTTCAATGTCCTCTGCCAGCTTTTCATGGTTGGCCGTGCCGATCAGCGTGTCCAGCGCGGCATCGCCCAGCTCGGCCTCGACCTCATCGACCATCTTGACGCCGTTGGCGCGCCCATCGCTCGAGAACGCCAGCACGCGCTTGGCGCTGCGGTCGTAGACGCCCTTGAAGTCCTTGCCGCAGCTGATGGGCCAGTTCATCGGGTATGTCTTGATGCCGAGGATCTCCTCGATATTTTCCATCAGCTCAAACGGGTCGCGGGCCTCGCGGTCCATCTTGTTGACGAAGGTGAAGATGGGGATATGGCGCAGTGTGCAAACCTTGAATAGCTTGATGGTCTGGGCCTCAACACCCTTGGCGGCGTCGATGACCATGACGGCGCAGTCCGCCGCCATCAGGGTACGGTAGGTATCCTCACTGAAGTCCTGATGACCCGGGGTGTCCAGAATGTTGATGCACTTGCCCTGATAGTTGAACTGCAGGACAGAGGAGGTGACCGAGATACCACGCTGCTTCTCAATATCCATCCAGTCGGATACAGCGTGCTTGGCGCTCTGCTTGCCCTTGACGGAGCCGGCCGTCTGGATGGCCCCACCGTAGAGCAGGAGCTTTTCGGTCAGTGTGGTTTTGCCGGCGTCGGGGTGCGAGATGATCGCAAATGTGCGCCGGGATTCGATTTCTTCGCGCAATGATGCCATGATGACTCCTTATATTTGTGTGTGTACGGAATTTCGTCCCGATTCTTTACATGGGGGGCACACTCCTCTATAATAATCCAATATTATATCATACACGGTTTGCCCGCTAAATGCAATGAAAAATTTGCTTGACAGAGAGAAAAGTGTGGGGTTTAATGGGGGTAGGTGCGGCGGGCAGGGGACTGCCCGCCCTGCAAAGCCGCCGCGGAATGTTATCCTTATTGCAACTATAATAAGATAGGAGTGTCCCACTATGCCTCTCACCCTCGCTGTCATTTCCACCAGCCGCATTGTTGACGAGTTCCTTGCCAATGCCGCCGCCATGCCGGAGATCTCGGTGCAGGCTCTCTGCTGCCGTCCCCAGAGCCGCCCCAAGGCCGAGGCATGGGCCGCGCAGTACGGCATCCCGGCCGTCTACACCGATGAGGACGCCTGCTACGCCGCCGGCGGCTTCGATGCCGTTTACATCGGCACGGCCAACCACCTGCACTATGCCGCCGCCAAGCGGGCGCTGAACGCCGGATACCATGTCATCCTTGAAAAGCCCTTTGTCTCCACCGCGGCCGAGGCGCGGGAGCTGTTCGCCCTCGCCGATGCCAAGGGCCTTGTGCTGTTCGAGGCCATCACGATCCCTTATATGCCGCAGTTTGCCTTCCTGCAGCAGCAGACGGCAAAGCTCGGGCCGATCAGCGCGGCCTCGGCGGTGTTCTGCTCTCACAGCCGTCTGTACGATGATTACTGCCGTGGCATTGTCCATCCTGTGTTCGACCCGGCCTGTCAGGGCGGTGCGTTGGGGGACATGAACGTCTATTGTCTGCATCTGCTTGTCGGGCTGCTGGGTATGCCCAAGGCCGCAGAGTACCGCCCTGTGCGCGGGGAGAACGGCATTGATGTTGCCGGGCTGGCGCTGCTTGATTACGGCCGCTTTACCGCCACCGCGCTAGCTGCCAAGGATTCCAACAGCCGGAACGGCATGGTACTGCAGGGTCCCGGCGGGTACCTTGTGGTGGACGGCAACCCCAACTCTCTGCCCGCCGTTTACAGCCTGCTGGGCGCTCAGCGGAATGACTGCGTGCGCACGGACGGCCCCGCCGCGCCGCGCCACCGCATGGCCTATGAGTTCGCCGAGTTTGCCCGCATCATTGCTGCACACGACACAGCCGCTGAGACGGCTGCCCGCCTGCGCACGATGCATGTGATGGAGCTGCTGGAGCTGCTGCGCCAAAATACCGCTGACGGTGAATAAATAAGCGACCCCCGTCCAAACTAACGGCATACACATTTCAACCGAAAGGGACGGGAAGCATGAACCATATCAAACAGTTTTTCAAGGAAAAAGGGCTGTATCTGTTCTGTCTGGCCATGGTATTTGCGGCCACAGCGGCGGGGATTCTGGCACTGCGCAGCATCGTAGGCAATGTTGCCGACCTGACGCGCATCCGCAAAGAGGCCCTGCAGGACGATTCCGTCTGGACACAGCCGGATGCGGCCATCGACAAGCCTGCCGAGGATGTACCAAAGCCTACCCAGACGCCGGCCGCAGCCGAAAAGCCCGCAGCCACCGCCGCGCCCGAGGCCGCACAGGCTCCGGCAGCCGACGCACCGCCCGCCGCCAGACCGGGGATCTGGGATGCCAAACCGCAGGCGGCGTTCAGCGGCAATGAGCTGGTCTACAGCGAAACCTTGGGTGACTGGCGCACCCACAACGGTGCAGATTACGCTGCCCCCGCCGGCCAGAGCGTATGCCCCGCCAAGGCCGGCAAGGTCACATCCGTGACCGAGGATGCGCTGTGGGGGAATGTGGTGGAGGTCGAGGACGCCAACGGCATCACATGGCGCTATTGCGGCCTGGCTGCCCCCGCCGTCAAGGCAGGGGACAGCGTGACAACCACCGCCACATTGGGCAAGGCGGGTGCCATCCCCGCCGAGACGAGCGGCGAGAACCACCTGCACCTTGAGTGCATCAAGGACGGCGCGTACCTCGACCCGGAGGGCCTGCTGTAAAGTGCCTTCCCCCGTGGGGGAAGGTGCCCGAGGCCCCGCCCGAGGGCGGATGAGGGGTGGCCTTCCGGTTGCGGCCCATGCACGGGTCGTGATGGTAAACTCTGCCCTCATCAGTCAGTGGTCTGGGCCACTGACAGCTTCCCCCGCGGGGGAAGCCATTTCAAAAAAGGCGTGTACCCACACCGGGCACACGCCTTTTTTTTGCAAATTTTACTGGTACTGCTTCACATTCAGCATCCGGGTCGCGTTCAGCACGGCCAGCACCATGACGCCTACATCTGCAAAGACACCCCACCACATGTTTGTGATGCCCAGCGCCGTCAGGATCAGGCACAGCGCCTTGACCGCCAGCGCAAAGACAATGTTCTGATAGGCAATGCTCATGCACTTGCGGGAGATGCGCATTGCAAGGCTGATCTTTGCCGGATCATCGTCCATCAGCACAATGTCGGCGGCCTCGATGGCGGCATCGCTGCCCAGCGCGCCCATCGCAATGCCGATGTCAGCGCGCATCAGCACCGGTGCATCGTTGATGCCGTCACCCACAAAGGCCAGCTCTTTTTTCTCGGGCTTCTGGCTCAGCAGCTTCTCGACCCACTCGACCTTATCGGCGGGCAGCAGACCTGCATGGACCTCGTCAATGCCCAGATCCTTGGCCACCAGCTCGGCCACGGCGGGGGCATCGCCGGTCAGCATGACGGTGCGCACGCCCTGCGCCTGAAGGCCCTGCATGGCGGCTTTGGCAGTGGGCTTCTCCTCGTCAGAGATCAGGACCGAGCCCAAAAAGCTGCCGTCACGCGCCACATAAACGACCGTACCCGCGCCCTCGGCGGCGGTGTAGGAGATTTTTTCGCTTTCCATCAGGCGGGCATTGCCGGCCAGCACGGTATGACCGTCCACCAGCGTTTTCACGCCGTGGCCTGCGATCTCCTGCGCATCGGAGGCGCGGCGGGCGTCCAGCCCCGGGCAGGCCTCGCGCAGGCTCTTGCTGATGGGATGGCTCGAAAAACTCTCGGCCAGCGCGGCACTCTCGAGCAGATCCTTCTCGCTCACGCCGTCAACAGGGGCGGTGCGGGTGACCTTGAAAACGCCCTTCGTCAGGGTGCCGGTCTTGTCAAACACGGCAATGCCGGTCTTGGACAGTGCCTCCAGATAGTTGCCGCCCTTGACCAGAATACCGCACTTGGACGCGCCGCCGATACCGCCGAAGAAGGTCAGCGGAATCGAGATGACCAGCGCACAGGGGCAGCTGATAACGAGGAATGTCAGCGCGCGCATGATCCAGTCGAGCCAGCCGCCAAGGAACAGCGGCGGCACAACGGCCAGCACCAGCGCGGCAATGCAGACAGCGGGGGTGTAGTAGCGGGCAAATTTCGTGATGAAATTTTCGACAGGAGCCTTTTTCAGGCTGGAGTTTTCCACAAGGTCCAGAATTTTTGCCACCGTGGACTCACCGTAGAGCTTTGTCGTGCGGATGCGCAGCACGGCATCGGCGTTGACGCAGCCGCTGATGACCTCATCGCCGGGGCGCACGGTGCGCGGGCGGCTTTCACCGGTCAGGGCGGCGGTGTTCAGCGTAGACTCACCGGTCAGTACCACGCCGTCCAGCGGGATCTTCTCGCCGGGCTTTACAACGATTGTAGAGCCGATGGCCACATCGTCCGGGTCAACGACCGAGACGCCGCCGTCCGCAGCCTCGAGATTCGCGCTGTCGGGCCGGATGTCCATCAGCGCCGAGATGCTCGACCGGCTCTTGCCGACGGCATAGGACTGGAACAGCTCCCCGATCTGGTAGAACAGCATAACGGCCACGCCCTCGGCGTACTCACCGCAGCCCATA
This sequence comes from Oscillospiraceae bacterium, assembly GCA_025757985.1. NCBI lineage: Bacteria > Bacillati > Bacillota > Clostridia > Eubacteriales > Oscillospiraceae > Oscillospiraceae bacterium. The sequence goes on along the minus strand of CP107210.1, from coordinate 1,373,993 downwards.
GCGCCCACCGTAGCGACCGCCATCAGGAAATTCTCGTCAAAGACCTCGCCGCTCTTAATGCCCATAAAGGCCTTGCGCAGCACATCATGGCCGATGATGAAATAGGGCACCAGCCACAGCGCCAGCTGCACAAACCACGGCAGTGCGGTAAAATGGAACACCACCGCCAGCAGCACCGTCAGCACCAATGCCGCAAGGATGCGCTTGAGCGTTTTTTTCTGTTTCTTCGTCATGAGTAGCTTCCTCCAAATCCGGGGCAAAAGGCGGCCCACCGCCGTGGATGGGCCACCCTTGCTTTACAGCTCGATCTCGAAATCAGGCTCGACCTTCTTCGCCGCCTTGACGGCGTCCTTCAGGACGGCATCAAACTTGTCATCATCAGCCTCCAGCAGCATTTTCTGGGCCATAAAGCTGACGCTTGCGTTCTTAACGCCGGGCAGTGCCTTGACGGCGGTCTCGATCTTGGCAGCGCAGTTGGCGCAATCGACTTCGATCTTGAATTTCTTCTGCATGGTGGTGGTCTCCTTTGTATAAATAAGTATTTTTTAATATGAGTAACTGGATTTAAAGGCTTCCCCTGAGGGGGAAGCTGTCCGCGAAGCGGACTGATGAGGGGCAAACTTGCCGTTATTGCTCGTTGGCGGGTCACTGCCGAAACGCCGCCCCTCATCCGGCCCTCGGCCACCTCCCCCCTGGGAGAAAGCTTTTTACTCCTCCGTATGCTCCATGCCCAGCGCGATCATGCTGCGCACATGGTCATCATCGAGGGAATAGTACATCGCCTTGCCCTCGCGGCGGAACTTGACGAGCTTGCTGGTTTTCAGCACCCGCAGCTGGTGACTGACCGCACTTTGCGAGATGCCTACCACCTGAGCAATGTCGTTGACGCAAAGCTCGCTTTCAAACAGTGCATACAAAATTTTGATGCGGGTCGAATCGCCGAACACGCGGAACAACTCGGCCAGATCGTACAGCACTTCATCATTGGGCAGGTCATCCTGCAGGCGGCGGATGTCGGCCTCACCCAGCTGGGCGGTTTCAGGCAGCTTTTCGCCTGTTTTTTCGTTCTCGGGCACTGTCATCATCCTCTCATATGTTTGTTTGTTCATATGATACAGCCTGACAGGAGCTTTGTCAATAGCAAAACGCAAAAAAATCCCCCGGATGTGAAAATTCTCACATCCGGGGGGGGAAAAAATCTCAGTCCGTAATGGGGGCAAAGCCCGGCTCACCGGGCAGGATGACACTGCTGTCGGCCAGCATTTTGCGGAACTCCTCCTCGGGGAAGTCAAAGACAACCTCTTTGATCATGCTCTGTTCGTGGACGAGTATCCTCCACGGCGCACCATCGGGCTGCTGCAAAAACAGGATGCCGGAAACGCTGTCCAGACTTTTCACGCCCTCATCGGCCCAGAAGGCAGGGGAGGGGGTGACAAAGTAGTGGTCAACCATCCGCCCGCCCGGGAAGTCATGCTCGATGACCGCAGGAACCTCGCCGTCAGCCTGAGCGGATTTGTATTGCAGATGCAGGTTGGTGAAGTCGGAAGCAGTCATAAGTTGTTACCTCTCGGGTGATTGTAGGGGTCGATGCAAGCATCCGCCCCTACATGGGGTTTGCGTAAATGCAAATCAAACGCGCAGGCTGGCGCTCTCAGGCTCGTTGCTGCCCTCGTCGAACTCATAGTCGTTGCCGGGCAGGATAGCGTTCAGCAGGATGCCGGCGATGGCGGCGATGGCCAGACCGGACAGGTTGATGGTGACATTGCCCAGAGCGAAGCTGATGCCGCCCACCGAGTTGAAGCCCAGCGCGCTGACCAGAATGACGGCGGCGATGATCAAGTTGCGGGAGTTGGTGAAATCGACCTTGTTCTCAACAACATTGCGCACGCCGATGGCGGAGATCATGCCGTACAGCACAAAGCTGATACCGCCCACGATACCGGCGGGAATCGTGTTGATGACGGCCTCAAACTTCGGGCAGAAGCTCAGAATCAGCGCAAACACAGCAGCAATGCGGATGACGAGGGGATCGTAAATCTTCGTCAGCGCCAGAACGCCGGTGTTCTCGCCGTAGGTGGTGTTGGCGGGGCCGCCCAGCAGGCCGGCCATGGCGGTAGCAAGACCATCGCCCAGCAGGGTCTTGTTCAGGCCCGGGTCGCGGATGTAGTTCTTGCCGGTGGTGGCGGAGATCGCGGCAATGTCGCCGATATGCTCCATCATGGTCGCCAGTGCGATGGGCACGATGGTGAACACGGCGCTGATGAAGGTCTCGCTGCCGTCAATGGCGAACAGACCCATGGAATCCTTATGCAGGGGGATGCCGAACCAGGCGGCAGCGCCGATGGCCTGGAAGTCAACTGCGCCGGTGACCAGCGCCACGGCGTAGGAAACCAGAACGCCGATCAAAATGGGCAGGATCTTGACCATGCCCTTGCCCCAGATGTTGCAGACGATAACGGTGGCCAGCGCCACAATAGCCAGCAGCCAGTTGCTCTGGCAGTTGGAGATAGCGCTGGGGGCCAGAATCAGGCCGATGGCAATGATGATGGGGCCGGTGACAACCGGGGGGAAGAACTTCATCATCTTGCGGATGCCGAACGCGGAGATCAGCGCGCTGAACAGCACATACACAAGGCCGGACAATGCCACAGCCGCGCAGGCGTAGGGCAGGTTTTCGGGGTTCTCACCGTTGTTGGACACAATGGCAAAGCCGCCCAGATAGGCAAAGCTGGAGCCAAGGAATGCCGGAACCTTGCCCTTGCACAGGAAGTGGAACAGCAGCGTGCCCAGACCTGCGCACAGCAGGGTGGTGCTGACGCTCAGACCGGTCAGCAAGGGAACGAGCACGGTTGCGCCGAACATTGCAAACATGTGCTGCGCACCCAGAATGAGCAGCTTGGGTGTGCCGAGCTGCTTGGCATCATAGATGCCCTGCGAATAATCCATTTTTTCTGCCATGAATGATATCCTCCTCAACAATGGCCGCAAAAAAGGGAGACTGCCGTGATTACCACAACACTACAGCCTCCTTGCTTATCTATATAAGGATAGCAGAATTCGGCGCAAAGTGCAAGAGATTGGCGAAAAAATGAAAATTTTTGTCGCTATGTAGTGGCCGGGCATACCCGGCCACTACTATCTTTTTGCCGGAAAGTGTGCTACTATATATAAGATATAAGATTTTGAAAATAGCAGGAGAAATGCTTATGCTTACCCCCGGCATCAAGGGGCACGCAGCGCTGCGTGTCACCACTGAAAACACCGCCCTTGCCATGGGCAGCGGCGAGCTGCCTGTGCTGGCCACCCCCGCCGTGGCGGCTCTGATCGAAAAGGCCTGCTGGCAGTCGGTCGCCTCCGAGCTGGAGCTCGATCAGGGCACGGTCGGCACCGCGCTGACCGTAGCCCACACGGCCCCCACCCCGGTCGGAATGATCGTACAGTGCGACTGTGAGCTGATCGCTGTGGAGGACCGCCGCCTGCGGTTCACCGCCCGCGTCTATGATGATGTGACCCAGATCGCCTCCGCCACGCATGAGCGCTATATCGTGGACAACGACCGCTTTACCCGCAAGGCAAACAGCAAGCGCACCGCTGAGGCATAAGCCCCGGCAGGCTGCATGTAAGGGGCAGGCCGCGCCCGCCCCGCGTCAGTAGATCGCTTCCTCTCGCCATTTTGCAAGGCGGCGCACGGTGTCCTCGTCCTCCACCCAGCCCTGTTCCGGGTCGGCGTGGGCGTTGGGGGCGTAGCGCTGCATCGTGCCGGGGCTGCGGCCCTGCAGATATTCCTGTGCCTGCTTCTGGCGGCTGGGTGCGGTGCGGCACAGCAGCGTTTCTTTTTCGGCCTTGTTCATACAAATCACCTCTTTCGTCACTATTTTGCCCGGGGCTGCCGCTGGTCAAACCCGGAAAATCGTGGTATAGTATTTTATATTGCCATCTTTAAGGAGCTATTATTCTATGGAAGTCAAGATCAATCAGGTCGTGCTGCATCTGCTGGACCCCGGCGCATCGGAGCCGGTGCTGTCGGACCGCGCCATGGACATGGACGCCGACCTGTACGAGTATTATGCCGCCACCCTTGAGCGCGCCTTTGCCAGCGATGAGGTCAAGAACTGCCGGTTCCTGCCCGACTCCGCTTTTGCGCAGGAGATGGCGCAGAATCAGGATTTCATCGACCTGTCCCGCCGCATCGCGGGCGTCATTTTTGAGCAGATGCTCCAGTATCAGGCCATACCGGCCGGTGATCTGGCCGTGGTGGATTTCACCGCCGACGGCGTACCGTTCTACGGCGTGCTGAAGCTGAACTACCGCCCCGGCTACACCCACCATACCGAGCTGCTGGGCAACGGCCGGTTCAGCAGCATGGTGCCGCAGCGCACCCTGCTGCCCGGCACCCCCAAGGCGGACGAGGCGGCCCTCATCGACCGCGCCAACGGCACGGTGCGGCTGATCGAGAAAAAATTCACGATGGATGACAAAAAGGGCTACTACCTTTCGACCCGCGTTTTCGGCTGCACCGAGGCCCTGCAGGAGAAGGCGAAGCTCAAGGCCGTATGCGAAACAGCCGTAGCCGCCGTGAAGGAGGCCTACCCCGAGCCGGAGGAGCTGGACGATGTACCGCCCTTTGACGGCGGCACCGAGACCGCCGTTGAGCTGCTGGTGCGCAATCAGGCTGTGGACAACCGGATCTCTGTCGAGGATGTCCGGGAGCGCATCCGGGAGAATTTCCCACTTGCCGCGCCGCGGTTTGAGCAGGCCCTCGCCGAGACCGGTGTGCAGCAGGACGACCGCGTGACCGTGACCCCGGCGCGCATCAAAAAGCTGGAGAGCCGCAGCTTCAAGACCGAGTCCGGCATCGAGATCAAGATTCCCGCAGAGCTGTGCAGCAGTGATGACGCTGTTGAGTTTATCCATTCGGCCACCGGCGGGCTGAGCTTATTGATTAAGGACGTATTGGTGTAAACATACGGCACTTTGCGGGCGGATATGGAATCCGCCCCTACGAATCACACCCGTAGGGGCGCATTCTATATGCGCCCGCACTCTGCCGCTCAGGATATGGGTATAGAGAAAGCAAACTATGGAAACGAAACAAAAAACAACGCTGATACAGGGCAGCGTTGCCAAGGGTATGCTGCTGTTTGCGCTGCCGATTTTTATCAGCAACCTGTTTCAGCAGCTGTATAACGCCGCCGACTCCCTGATCGTCGGCAACTTTCTGGGCGGCGAGGCCTTGGCCGCCGTTGGCTCGTCCGGCAGCCTGATCTTTTTGCTGACGGGCTTTGTCAACGGCGTCTCGCTGGGCGCCGGCGTGGTGGTGGCGCGGTATTTCGGCGCCAAAGACTGGGACCGGATGCGCCGCACCATCCACACCACAGTGGCACTGGGCATTGCCGCCGGCGTAGCGCTCACCGTGGTGGGCGTAATACTGACACCGCAGATCCTGCGCTGGATGGGCACGCCGGACAGCGTGCTGGCCAACTCGATTGCCTACTTCCGGATGTACTTCTTCGGCTCGATCGCCGTGGTCATGTACAATGTGGGTGCAAGCATCCTGCAATCGGTCGGTGACAGCAAAAGCCCGATGCGGTATCTGATTGCCGCGTCCATCATCAATGTCATTCTCGACCTGATTTTGGTCGGCTGGCTGCGCATGGGCGTGGGTGCGGCCGCCTTTGCCACGATTGCCTCCCAGACGGTCAGCGCTATTCTGGCCTTTGCCAAGCTGACCCGCAGCAAAGAGGAATGGGCCGTGCATTGGAACGAGGTCAGATTTGACGCCCCATCGCTCAAGGCAGTCGTTGTGCAGGGTCTGCCGTCCGGCATCCAGAACTCAGTCATCTCGATTGCCAATGTCATTGTGCAGTCCAACATCAACTCGTTCGGTGCGCAGGCCATGGCCGGGTGCGGTGCCTACAGCAAGGTCGAGGGCTTTGCTTTTCTGCCCGTGACCTGCTTTTCGATGGCGCTGGCGACCTTCGTCAGCCAGAATGTCGGTGCCGGTCAGCCCGACCGTGTGCGCAAGGGTATGAAGTTCGGCACGCTCTGCTCGGTGCTGATGGCCGAGATCGTGGGCGCAGGCATCTACGCGCTGTCGCCATGGCTCATCGGCGCGTTCAGCCGTGAGCCGGATGTCATCGCGTTCGGTGTGCAGCAGGCACACACGGCGGCGCTGTTCTACTGCCTGCTGGCCTTCAGCCACTGCTGTGCAGGCATCCTGCGCGGGCTGGGGCGGCCGGTCGTGCCGATGATGGTCATGCTGATGATCTGGTGTGCGCTGCGCATCACCTATATCACGATCACACTGCATTTTATCCGCGCCATCAGTGTGGTGTTCTGGGCCTACCCGCTGACATGGAGCATCTCCTCGGTGCTGTTTGCGTGGTACATCCTGCACTGCCCGATCCCGCAGCTGGGCGGCGGTGCCCCCGCAGTCAAGGCATAAACAGGGCATAAAAAGCACCCCGTATCCGCATGGGTCACACGGATACGGGGTACTTTTATTTTTTGATCACAAAGCACGGCAGCGGGGCGGTGTCCGCCCAGTTTGCAAACTCGCAGACCAGCACCGTGTACTTTGTCAGCGGCAGGCTGCGGAAAAACGCCAGCGCCGCCTGCTTTTCGGCATCACCTATGACCTTGCCGCTGTACAGCACAGCCGCCAGCACACCGCCGGGGCGCAGGGCATCCAGCGCGGCACACAGGGCGGAAAGACTGCCCTGCGCCGTGGAATATACGGTGTGCTCGGCCCCCGGCAGCCAGCCGAAGTTGAACAGCACGCAATCCACCTTGCCGGGCTGCACAAGTTCCCCCAGCTTCGCATGGTCGTAGAGCACCGCGCGCCCCACTTTCTCATACCCGGCGTCGGTCAGGCGCTTGTTCGTGTGGTCCACCGCCTTTTGCTGGATATCCATGGCCAGCACACGGCCGTTCTGCCCGGCCAGACGGCACAAAAACAGCGTGTCGTTTCCGTTGCCGCAGGTCGCATCGAGATACAGCCCGCCGGGGGTCACATGCAGCTCCAGAAACTCATGGCACAGCTCCACAGCGGACAGATCCGGCACACGGCGGCGCACCAGCCGCCCGCCCTCCGCCACAAAGTCGAACCGCCGCGCCAAAGCACGGCCCGCCTCGTCCCTGGGCAGGGGCGCAGTGAAGCGTGTGGCCTGCTTCGGGTCCAGCCCGCCGCCGCGCCGCAGCAGCTCCTTTACCAGATAGCTGCCGTAGCCGCGCCCGCGCCACGCGGGCACGATCTCCAGACGCAGGATCGCAGCGCCGTCCACCACAGCCGTACCGATGGCTTCGCTCTCCTTATATAAGGTATAGTGGCCTTTTTCCTGCTTGATCTGCATATATATTACCCGCCAATCGTATTTGTGTTCAGGTCGTAGTACAGCACATCATCCCAGTGGCGGCGCAGGGCGATCTGCGCCGTCAGCGCCAACGATTTATAACCGTTCTTCGGCGCACATTAGAATTATGCGGTATTGCCCTAAGTGTGGTTTGTAATTTGAGTATACCATATCTTGCCGCGCTGCGCAACGATATGATTTGTAAAAATCAGCAGGGCGGCGGCAGTTTTTTACTGATCACGATCTACACCGCTTTTCACACACTTTTCACTCTCTGACGAAACCTATTTCACAATTAGCGGGTATACTGTAGGCATACAAAGCGAAAGGAGACGACCCCTATGAGCAATGAATATGATTACTCCGGTCTCTATAACCATACATCCGATGGTCAGCCCGCACAGCCCCAGAGCAGCCAGCCTGAACAGGGCGACTACCCCAATGTAGGCTCCAGCGGCATGAACACCGCCAACACCGCCCGCACCGATTATTCCGGCAACGGCGCAAGCCCCAACCCGCAGCAGGACCCCAACGGCTACACCAGCAGCTTCAGCGGCGGCAGCGGGAACAACGGCGGCTATAACGGCTACAGCTATTCCAGCGCACCGCAGCAGCCCCCCGTGCCCCAGAAAAAGAAGCCCCGCAAGGTGCTGCTCCGCGTGCTGGCAGGTGTCGGCGCGGTGGCGCTGGGCTTCGGCGGCGGCTTCGGCGGCGCGATCGTTGCCAGCCGCACCGGCCTGACCGGCAATCAGGTCGTGGTCCAGCAGGTGCAGCGCAGCACCGATGCCACGGCGGCAGGCAGCACGGACGGCAGCAGCATGACCGTCCAGCAGATTGCGTCTGTCGTTTCGCCCAGTGTTGTCGCCATTACGACTGAGCAGATGAGCAGCAGCCAGACCTGGTTCGGCGGCTACTATGTGCAGAGCGGCGCAGGCTCCGGCGTCATCATCAGTCAGGACGGCTACATCCTGACCTGCGCACATGTCGTCAGCGGTGCCACCAGCGTCAAGGTCCAGCTGAACGGCAGCGATGAGTCCTACGATGCCACCATTGTCGGGCAGGATTCCACCTCCGACATCGCCGTGCTGAAGATCGACGCCACCGGTCTGACCCCGGCGGTCATCGGTGACAGTGACGCGCTGGCCGTCGGCGAGGTCGCCGTGGCGGTGGGCAACCCGCTCGGCACGCTGTCCAACACCGTCACGGACGGCATCGTCAGCGCGCTGAACCGTCAGGTTACCGTACAGGACAACGATATGACGCTGATCCAGACCGATGCCTCCATCAGCCCGGGCAACTCCGGCGGCGGTCTGTTCAACGCAAACGGCGAGCTGATCGGCATTGTCAATGCCAAGAGCAGCTACAGTGAAGCCGAGGGTATCGGCTTTGCCATCCCCATCAACACCGCAATGGAGATCAGCCGCCAGCTGATCGAGAGCGGCTCGGTCGCGCGCCCCGCACTGGGCGTCAAGATCATGGATGTGACCGATGCGCAGACCGCCCAGCAGCTGGGTGTGTCCACAATGGGCGTCTATGTGGTCGAGGTCACCAAGGGCAGCGGCGCCGAGGCCGCCGGTGTGCAGGCCGGTGACCGTGTGCTGGCTGTGGATGATACCGCTGTCAGCGATTCCTCCGCCCTGAAGAATTACCTCAAGGACAAGGCCATCGGTGATTCCGTGAACCTGCAGGTCGAGCGCAACGGCAAGGTGCAGACCCTGACTGTCACGCTTGGCTCCAACCAGTAAAAAGCAACCGGCGGGCTGCAGATCGTTTAGATCTGCAGCCCGCCTTTGTGTGTCAAAAAATCACATTCTTGGCCTATTGAATGTGTAGGGGCGACCATTGGTCGCCCGCCAGCTTGGCGCAGCAACGCATTTTCCCGAAAAGTTTTTTTCACAGACTAACGGGCACGGGCGAGCAATGCTCGCCCCTACAAAAGTTTTTTGACAGCCCGCCTTTTTATGCACTTTGCAGGGCAGCTTCAGTTCTGGTCCCTGCTTTTCCCTGCAAGCGCGGCCGCTACGCCGAAAATCAGGCTGGCAGCAATGCCGCCCGAGGCTGCCGTCAGCCCGCCGGTGAAGGCCCCCGGCAGACCGCACTCGTCCACCGCATGCTGCGCACCCTGTGCCAGCAGGTGCCCAAAGCCGAGCAGCGGCACGCTGGCCCCCGCCCCCGCAAAATCTGCCAGCGGCTTGTACAGGCCGACGGCGCTCAGGATCACGCCCGCGACCACATACCCGGTCAGGATGCGCGCGGGGGTCAGCTTCGTGTAATCAATAAGCAGCTGCCCCACAACGCAGATGCCGCCGCCCACCGCAAACGCCCAGAAATAATTCATACCGCACCTCCCAGCTCAACACAGTGGGCAATGCCGGGGATGCTCTCCCCCTGCAAAAAGGTAGTCTGGCTCATCAGCGCGCCGGTGGCCAGAAACAGCACCCGCCTCAGCTGCCCTGCCGCCAGCATCGGCAGGATCTTGCAGCACAGCACCGCCGCACTGCACCCGGCTCCGCTGCCGCCGGCCTGCACATCCTGCCCCTGCGTGTCATACAGCAGGCAGCCGCAGTCCCGGTGGTTGTCCAGCGGCAGGCCCTCCCGCGCCATCTGCTCCCGCAGCAGGGCGGAGCCGACCTCGCCCAGATCACCGGTAAAAATTGCATCAAAGTCCTGCGGGCGCGCGCCGGTGGCTGCAAAATACCGCAGCAGGGTCGAGGCCGCCGCCGGCATCATGGCCGCCCCCATATTGTTGATGTCATGCACTGCATAGTCCTGCACCCGGCCGAAAGTCACGCTGCGCACCGGCACGCCAGTGCCGTGCGCCCGCACCAGACAGGCCCCGGCAGCGGTGGCGGTCCACTGGGCGGTGGGGGTGCGCTTGGCACCGTATTCCAGCGGTGTGCGGAACTGCCGCTCCGCCGCGCAGAAATGGCTGCTCGTCAATGCCAGCGCCCGCTCCGCCATGCCGCCCGCTGCAAACACGGCGGCAAGCGCCAGCGTTTCGGCCATGGTGCTGCAGGCACCGTACACCCCCGCAAACGGAATGCCCAGCTCCCGCATCGTGTAGTTGCTGGCCGTACACTGGGCCTGCAGGTCACCTGCAAAGGTGATGTCAACCCCGGTGCGCGGCAGATCGGCCTTGCGCAGGCAAAGTTCCGCTGCCCGCCGCTGCAGCAGGCTTTCGGCCTGCTCCCAGTTTTCACAGCCCTGCTCACAGAAGCCTGCATCCTGCGTCAGGAAATCGAAGTCGGAGGCCAGCGGCCCCTCACTCTCCTTTTTGCCGCCCGCCGCGGCCCAGGCTGCCACGACCGGCGGGGTGTCGAACAGCAGGGTATCCTTTTTGCGTGCCATCGCTCACCCCACCTTTCCCAGCAGCCAGTAGACCACGCCCCACACAAAGCTTGCCAGTGTGCCGTAAGCGATGACCGGCCCCGCGATCGTAAAAATCTTGGCCCCCACGCCGGTGACCCAGCCCTCGGCCTTGAACTCGATGGCCGGGCTTACGACCGAGTTGGCAAACCCGGTGATCGGCACCAGCGTACCCGCGCCCGCCTTAGCGGCCAGCTTCTGGTACCAGCCAGGCAGCGTGAACAGCGCCGACAGAAAGATCAGTGCAATGCTCGTCAGCGTGCCTGCCAGCGTCTTGTCATACCAGATCAGAAAGAGCTGGCGCAGCCCTTCCCCGACGGTGCAGATCGTCCCGCCGACACAGAACGCCCACACGCAGTCCCGCACAACGGGGGAGGGCGGCGAGGCGCGGCCGATCATCTCATCATATTGCTTGGGATTCAGCTTCACACTCCATTCCTCCTTTTGGGGGATAGTATGTGCTCAGCCGCCGTAAAATATGACCCGGCCGCGGCAATACGGCTCCGGCACCATGACCTTGTAGAGGGCGCGCAGCTCTTTGCAGAGCACGGCATCGGGCGCAGTGCCGCCGCACGGCAGGGAAAGCACCGCATACCGGCTGCCGAACACGCGGCTCTCCAGCGCAGTGGCGCGCGCCCCGGCCCGCAGGTAAAACCCGATGCGCCGCCGCGCAACGGCGGGGTCGGGGGCCTCGGCAGGATGCTCACATTCCAGCAGCAGGTCCTGCACCCGCAGAGCGTAGTAGTCACGGATCAGCTGCAGCGCCGCCGTACCCACACCGCTGCCGCGCAAATCACACCGCACGGCAAAATAGTCCAGCAGCGCCGTCCGCTGGCCCGGCAGCACGACCTGCCATGCGTAGGCCAGCCGCGCACCGGCATCATCGGTCAGCAGCAGCGGCTCATACACCCCTGCCTCCAACAGGCGGCGTATCTCGGCAAAGGGCTTGCACTCGGCGGCGGGGAAATCCCGCGGCAGGGCGGTGTGGTACAGCTCCTCACAGCCGGCAGGGGACAGACGCTTGATTTGCATGGAGATTTCTCCTTTCTGTGATTGAATTGTGGGGGAAAATAAGATATAATAAATAAAATATGCCTGCACACCTCGTAGGGGTCGGCGTCCCCGACGACCCGCTGCTGCCTTGCGGCGGCATGGGGCATGCCGCCCTACACGCAGCCATACGGTCGTATGTAGGGCGGGGTGCCCTCACCCCGCCGCAGGCGTTCGCGCTTCCGGTAAGTTTCCGGGGCGTCGAGGACGCCGCCCCCTACGGCACACATTACTCACCTATAAAAACAAGGAGCCACCCACATGGAATGGACTGACATCAGCATCACCGTTGCTAAGCGCGACGCCGACACGGCCGAGGCCATCGCTACGATGGTCGCCAACGGCGGCATTTATATCGAGGATTACAGCGATCTGGAACAGCAGGCGTGGGAGATCGCGCATGTTGACCTTATCGAGCAGGAGCTGCTCGATAAACCCCGCGATGTGGTCATCGTACACATGTACCTTGCCCCCGATGAGAACCCCGCCGAGGTACTGCCTTTGTTTGAGGAGCGGCTGAAAAACAGCGGCATCGACTATAAGCTCAACACAACTGGCGTTGAGCAGGAGGACTGGCAGAACGCCTGGAAGAAATATTACCACGCCATGGACATCGGCAAGCGCCTTACCATCGTCCCCGGGTGGGAGGAGCATGACACCGACCGCATCAAGATCATTATGGACCCCGGCATGGCGTTCGGAACCGGCACGCATGAGACGACCTCCCTCTGCCTTGAAACGCTGGACAGCCTTGTCAGGGGCGGCGAGCGGGTGCTGGATATCGGCACCGGCTCGGGGATTCTGGCCATTGCAGCGCTCAAGCTGGGCGCCGGCAGCGCCGAGGGCGTTGACATCGACCCCATGTGCGTGCGCACCGCCGGCGAGAACGCCGCGCGCAACGGCGTGGCCGACCGGTTCAAGGTGCTTGTCGGTGATCTGTCCGACAAGGCCAGCGGGCAGTACAACATCATCACCGCAAACATCGTGGCAGCGGCCATTCTCTCTCTGGCACCCCATGTGCCGGTGCTGATGGCCCCGGACGCCCGCTTTATCGCCAGCGGCATCATTGACGAGCGCAAGGACGAGGTTCTGGCCGGTCTGCGCGCCGCAGGGCTTGCGCCTGTCGAGGTCAAGGAAAAGCGCGGCTGGGTCTGCATCATCTGCAAAAAATCCGAGACGAAAGAGGCGTAAACGATGCCGCACCGTTATTTTACCCGTGAGCTGGCGGACGGCCGCGCTGCGCTGACCGGCAGCGATGCCCACCATCTGGCAGATGTCATGCGCGCCAAGCTCGGCGAGGAGGTCGTGCTCTGCGGCCCTGACGGGCTGGAATACCTTGGCACCGTGACCGCCATCGAGCCGGGCCGGGTCGAGTTCTCGGTCACGGACGGCACGACCAGCAAGGCCGAGCCGGACTGCACCGTGACGCTGTTTGCGGGTTACCCCAAGCAGGGCAAGCTTGAGGAGGTCATCCGCCACAGCGTTGAACTGGGCGTAACCGGGATCGTTCCGTTTTTCAGCCGTTACTGTGTGGCCGCACCCAAAAAAGAGGACGCCAAGAACGAACGGTACAACCGCATTGCCGCCGAGGCCGCCAAGCAGGCGGGCCGCGCCATGCTGCCCGCCGTGGCCATGCCGCTGCCCGATTTTGCCGCCGTCTGCGCCGCCATGAAGGATTTTGACCTTGTGCTGTTCTTTTACGAGGGCGGCGGTGCCCCCCTGCGGGAGGTGCTGCACCCCGGGCAGTATAAGCGCATCGCCATCATCACCGGCAGTGAGGGCGGCTTCTCGGTCGAGGAGGCCGCTGCCGCCAAGGCCGCAGGTGCCGTGACGGTGGGCCTTGGCCCGCGCATCCTGCGCTGCGAGACCGCGCCGCTGGCCGCCCTGACCGCTGCCATGCTGCTGACCGGGAATTTGGAATAACCGCAAACCATAGTATGTAAAAACAAAAAGGAGCGTCACCCGCATGTGGGTAACGCTCCTCTTTGTGTTATTATTGCCCTTGTAGGGGCCGGGCATGCCCGGCCCGCAGGTAAAAGGCTAACGGACACTAATGGGAAACCCGCGGGCCGCACATGTGCGGCCCCTACAGCTCTGCTATTTTGCTTTCACATACGCGCCGAACGCATTCGGCACGGGGTATACCTCGGCCAGATCCTCTGGCGCGGCCCAGACATAGCCCTCCGGCAGGTCACACGCCGGGGCGGTGCCGCGCCAGCCGCCCAGCTCCCAAATCTTGTGGGTAAACACATGCTTTGCAGGGGGCAATGCCTCGCCCAGCGCGGCCCGCACGCCCAGTGCAGCCAGCGCAGCGGTCAGTTCCTCACGGGTCAGGCTCTTTTCCCACGCGGCGGGCTGCCACAAACCCGCCAGCAGTCCGCGGGCGGGGCGGCGCTGCAATAAAACGCCGCGCTCGCTCTCAATCAGCGCCACCGTCACAGGCACCCTGCCCTTAGCTTTCGGCGCGGGCTTCACGGGCAACTCGGCAGCACGCCCTGCGGCGTACCCCTGACACAGCTGCGCCAGCGGGCATACCTCGCACCGGGGCGCACCGGGCACACAGACCAGCGCGCCCAGCTCCATCAGTGCCTCATTGTACGGGCCGGGGGTGGCCTTCGGCATCTGGTCAACCACTCGCACGGTAAACGCTTTCTTTGCGGCGGGGGTCATCACATCGGCATCATCGTTGTACAGCCGCGCAAAGACCCGCAGCACATTGCCGTCCACCGCGGGGACGGGGATGCCAAACGCAATGCTCGCCACCGCGCCCGCCGTGTAGTCGCCGATGCCCGGCAGGCCGCGCAGCGCCTCATAGTCGGCGGGCAGGTCACCGTCGTACTGCTCACAGACGATGCGGGCCGCCTTCTGCATATTGTTGACGCGGTTGTAGTACCCCAGACCCTGCCACAGCTTGCGCAGGGCGTCCGGCTCACAGGCGGCCAGCGCGGCGGGGTCGGGCAGCGCCGCGATAAAACGCTCATAGTAGGGGATGGCCGCTGCCACGCGGGTCTGCTGAAGCATGATCTCGCTGACCCAGATATGGTACGCAGAAGGCTCCTGCCGGAAAGGCAGGAGCCGTTTGTTTGCGTTGAACCATTGCAGCAGCGGTGCGGCAATGGGCTGCATCAGAAGCCTCCGCAGGTGCGGGGGAAGGGGATGACATCACGGATGTTGGGGATGCCGGTGACATACATCAGCAGGCGCTCAAAGCCCAGACCGTAGCCGGCATGCTTGACGCTGCCGTAGCGGCGCAGGTCAAGGTACCAGTCATAGTCGGCGGTGTTCAGACCCAGCTCCTTCATGCGGGCCTCCAGCACGTCAAGGCGCTCCTCACGCTGGGAACCGCCGATCAGCTCGCCGATGCCGGGCACCAGCATATCGGCGGCGGCCACGGTCTTGCCGTCCTCGTTCTGGCGCATGTAGAATGCCTTGATCTCCTTCGGGTAGTCGGTGACGAACACCGGCTTCTTGAAGATCTGCTCGGTCAGATAGCGCTCATGCTCGGTCTGCAGGTCGGTGCCCCACTCGACCTTGTACTGGAAGTTATCGTTGTTCTTCTTCAGCAGCTCTACGGCATCGGTGTAGCTTACGCGGGCAAACTCGGAGTTTGCGACCAGCTCCAGCCGCTCGATCAGCCCCTTATCGAAGAACTGGTTGAAGAAGGCCAGCTCATCGGGGCAGTTGTCGAGCAGATAGCGGATGACATAGCGGGTCATCGCCTCGGCGGTCTCAAGGTAGGTGTTCAGGTCGGCGAAGGCCATCTCGGGCTCGATCATCCAGAACTCTGCCGCATGGCGGGTGTCGTAGCTCTTCTCGGCGCGGAAGGTGGGGCCGAACGTGTAGACGTTGCCCAGCGCCATCGCCATGGCCTCGGCCTCCAGCTGGCCGGAGACGGTCAGGTTGACAGGACGCTTGAAGAAGTCCTTCGTGTAGTCAACGCCGCCCTCCTCGTTGCGGGGGATGTCGTTGAGGTCGAGCGTTGTGACCTGGAACATCTCACCGGCACCCTCGCAGTCAGAGCCGGTGAAGATCGGCGTATGAACATAGGTAAAGCCATGCTCGTGGAAGAACTGGTGCAGGGCAAATGCTGCCTGACCGCGCACGCGGAACGCCGCATTGAAGGTGTTGGTGCGGGGGCGCAGGTGGGTCATGGTGCGCAGGTAGTCCATGCCCATCTTCTTTTTCTGCAGCGGATAATCGCCGCCGCAGGGGCCAAGCACGGTGATCTCGTCGGCGTTGATCTCAAAGGGCTGCTTGGCGTTCGGGGTCAGCACCAGCGTGCCGGTGACCTCAAAACTGGTGTACAGGCCGCATTTGGCGATCTCGGCATAGTTGGCGAGCTTATCTGCCTGAAACACGATCTGGACAGGCTTATAGCAACTGCCGTCCGACAGTGAGATGAAGCCGATATTTTTGGAATCGCGCACAGTCTTGGCCCAGCCGCAGACAGTGACCTTAGTGCCGTCTGCGGGGGTAGCCTTGTACAGCGATGCAAGTTCCGTTCTCTGCATGGGTAGTCCACTCCTCTTTATACTATGAATATTAGTATTGTAGCAGGTATTTTATAAAAAGTAAAGAGCCGATATTTATAGAGTTGTAGGGACCGGGCATGCCCGGCCCGCCGCTGTACGGGAACTGCTCAACAATGGGCAAGCTGAGAGCCGCGCATCTGCGGCCTCTGCAGGGCGGCGTTATTTTCATCTGTCGGCTCACAATATTTTTGCCAGCCCTTCCGCCGCATACCTTCCGGCTCTTATTGCCTCGTCCAGCGTATTGGCATGGCCGCCGACCTCTATCAACAAACTGCCGGTCGTTAAATCTTGGTTATAAAACCTGTACCCGCACAGAACAGGGCGGGTCAGGCCGGGGTGGGACTCCTCCATGGCGGCCTCCCATGCGGCGGCCAGACGCAGATTCAGCCGCCAGTTGGGCAGGACGATACTGCCCCCGTTGTCACACCCGGCAATCAGCATGACCTGCGCTGTACTCTCGCCGCCAATTTCGCACACCGGCTTGACCCGGGTGCCGTCCGCGTCCTCGATGGCATCACGGTGAACATCCAGCACGACCTTGATTGAGGGATACCGCGCCAGATATTCCTGCACGCCGGCGCGGCTGCGCTTGTAGCTGTCGGTGTAGCCGGGCGCATCGTAGAGCGTTGTGTCGTGCAGGGTGTTGATGCCGGCCTCGTTCAGCACCCGGGCCATCTCAGCCCCCACGGCGCAGACATTCAGCGCCGTGTTCCTGCTGCGGGCCGCATAGCTTTTGTCATAGACAAGGTCGGGCCAAAGCTGGTAGCTTTCCGTGGCGTGGGTGTGCATGATCAGCACCTGCGGTGCGGCGCTGTCCCTTTCTATAGAAAAAGGCAGGCTGGGGGTCGTGACGGCGGCGCGCAGGTCAGCGTCCGGATGCTCGGTGCTGTTTTTGATGCTGCCCGCCGCAAGCTGCAGATAGCCGGTGCCGCTGCCCTGCCGCAGCTGCACCGCACGGATGCGGCCCGCGTCCGCCAGCTCGGGCGCGGCGCTGGGCAGCGGTGTGGCCGTGGGGGCTGCGGACGGCTGCGGCGTTGCGGACGGTGCTGGGGCAGGGCAGGGCGTGGGCAGCGGCGTGGGGCGGCTTTCCGGCCGCTGCGGGCTGCTGACACTCTGTGCCGGGGCGGCGGGCCAGTCAAGCGCCGCCGCAGCCGCAGGGTCCTGCAGATAGAGCGCCCCGCGCAGCAGCCAGGCGCGCCCGGGGCAGAACGCCAGCGCTGCCCCAACCGCCAGCACCCCGGCCGCAAAAGCACCCCCGTACACCGCCGCCGAGGCCCACCGGCGCAGTCTTTGCATGGCACACACCCCCTCTGCACCCAAATTTTATGCGCTTTTTTTGCTTTCTATGAAGTTTTTTTCAAAAACCACTTGCAACTTTGCAAAAAGTATGATAGGATAACTTGTACTGTTATGGGGAACTAAGGAGGTGGAACGAATGCCTAATATTAAATCTCAGAAGGATCGCGTTGTTCAGGCCAAGAAAGAGGCCCTGCACAATAAGGTCGTCAAGTCCAACCTGAAAACAGTTGTCAAGAAGGCAAACGCTGCCATCGACAGCAATGCTGCTGACAAGGAGACCGTCGTTAAGGTTGCTGTCTCTGCCATCGACTCTGCTAAGAGCAAGGGTGTCATCCATAAGAACACCGCTGCCCGCAAGATCAGCCGCATGGCTAAGCGCGCCAACAAGGCTGCTGCTCAGTAATTGATCGCATGAACAATGCCCGCCGTGAAAACGGCGGGCATTTTCATTTTGTTAAGCGCTGCAAGGGTACAGGTTCAGACCTCCTGCTCCATCAGCAGCTTCTTCAGCGGCAGCAGCGCGGCAGGCTCTGCGCTGAAGGTGCGCACACCGAGCTTGAGGTACTCCGGCATGGCATTCACCGCCGCCACCGTGATGCCGCAGATATAGACCGGCACACTGCGGGCCGCAGCCTGCTCCACCACACTCTTGACCAGCCGCAGCACAGCGGGGTTTGTCAGCTGGCCCACGGCAGCGGTGGGGTTATGCACAAGGCCCAGCGTGTAGCGGGTCAGGTCCTCCGCGTCAATAACCATCAGCTGGGCGCCGCGGTCCATGATGTCGGCGGCCATCAGAGCGGCCGAGGGCATATCTATCACACAGCCCAGCATCGGCATCCCGATCTCAACACCGCTGATCTGCAGCTCATCCTTGCAGTCATTGACCTCCTGCAGGCATCTATCCCAGTCTGCCGCATCCTTTACCATCGGGAACACGACACACAGATGCCCCTCCGGGGCGGCGCGCAGCAGCGCACGGATCTGGGACTTGAACAGCCGGTTTCCGCCCAGCCGCGCCTGCAGCTCGGCAGACCAGGGGGCATCATCATCGGCGCGGGTATCGCAGGTGCGCAGTACCACGGGGACGCCCTCGGCCGAGCGCAGATATTCCTTCAGGCGGCTCGTCTGGGTCTGCTCGCTCTGCTCGCAAAGGATCGCGCTCTCGGAGCGCACGATGCCGATGCCCGCCGCCCCCTGCGTATGGGGCACCTCGTTGTCGATCAGGTTGCAGGTCTGCATCAGGCGGAAGGCTGTGCCGCCCTTGGTCAGGCAGGGCAGGGCGGCCACAGGGTCAGGCTGCTGGCCGTGCAGGCGGCTCAATGCGATCTGGCAGTCCACCCGGGCGATCTGCGCGCCGTCCGGCTCGACCACCAGTGTGCCGTTGTCGGCATCGAGGATCGCGCGGCGGCCCACCGCCATGGCGGCTGCGCCGTCCCCCAGCTGCACCACCGCCGGGATTCCCATGCTGCGCGCCATAATGGCGGCGTGGCTGATCGTGCTGTCCTGATCGCTGGCAAGCCCCAGCACCATCCGGCGGTCAAGGCTGAACAGATCGCTGGGGAAAAACCGATCCGCGACCAGAATGCTCGGCCGCTTGAGATGCAGCCGCCGGCGCGGGCGGCCGTCCAGAATATCCACGACCCGGCGGCAGACATCGCAGACATCGACACTGCGCTCCCGGATATACTCATCGTCCACATTCTTCAGCCGGTCTGCAAAGATCTGTTCTGCCCGCTCAACGGCGGCGGCACCGCCCGCACCGGCGGCGATATAATCGCCGATCTCGTTGGTGAAGGATTCATCCTCCAGCAGGGCGATCTGAAACAGCAGAATATCCGCATCGGGGCCTTTGGCGCGCTGGCTCAGCCGGCGCAGCTCGTCCTTGGCCAGCACAACGGCCACATCATAGAGCGCGCGCTCCCGGAACGGGTCACAGACGATGCGGTGCAGCCCTGTGGTGCCGTGGTCGATCTGCTCGACCGGGCCGACCACAATACCGGACGATGCCGGCACGCCGGTGTAGGTGTGCATAGAGTAGGCCTCCTTTTTGAATCTCCTCAGCCTTCCCCAAAAGGAAGGGCCTTTTTACAAAATCGGCATCTCCCCAAGCGTCTTGCTGACAAGGGCGGTCACAAACTCCTCCGGCACGGCGGCGGCAATGGCGCGCTCGGTCACAAGGGTGTTTTCTTTTCCCTCCAGCAGGGCGGGGAACCGGTCTGCCGGGTCCTTGTCAAAGCTGCCCATAAAGGTCGCAGCCAGCAGCTTCGGGGTATACGGAATGTCCTCAGGCACGCCGACACGCTCTGCCGCCAGCTCCAGCGGGGCCAGCGCGCCGCGGGTCGGGGCGCTGGGGTTCGGCGCATAAGGGGCCGGGTAGTTTGCCCGGGTGCGGGCATTCTTCTCGACCAGATCTATCTCGGGTGCGCGGGCGCAGACCTCGGCAAGGTTTTTCTGGTACCGCTCCGCGAAATGGGCAAGGTATTCCTCGTTATCGGGCAGCATGGCGTAGGCCGTGCCGCCGCACCGGCCGAACAGGCGCAGCGTATCAAAATAGCCCAGCGCAATGTTGCGCCCGGCGCGGGCGGGGTCAAAGTCCAGCGTGGGGCCAAGGTCCCAATGGCTGCGCACAATGCGGGTGGGCAGGCCAGTCGTGTTGGGCCGCACGATGCCGATGCCGTCCACATCGACTCCAAGCAACTCGGTCGCGCCCATGCGGGCGGCCAGATCCAACGGCATATTATCCCGCCAGCCGCCGTCAATGTACTTTACACCGTCAATTTCCCGCGGGCGCAGGGCAGGGAAGCAGGCGCTGGACGCCAGCATATAGTCCTTGAGCTGCCCCTCGGGGATCTCCTCGATCGGGCATTGCACGCTGCGCAGGCTGCCAAGCTCCGTCATGACAAGGCCGAAATGAATGGCGGAATGCCGCACGGCATCCTCGTCGATCAGCCGGTCAATCGTCTCAGCCAGCGGCTCAACATTCAGCCCGCCGCTGCGGAAAATATCGAGGAAGAAGGCGCGCAGCTCCTCGCGCTTGAGCGATTCGGGAATCTCCAGCACATCATGGATCTCCAGACTGCGCCAAAGCTCCTCTGCCTCGCGGGCCTTGCCCATCGTGAAAAGGCAGCCGTTCAGGGTGCCGACACTGGCCCCGGTGATGATATCCGGCGTCCAGTCCAGCGCCTGCAGGGCATGCCAGACACCGATCTGGTAGCTGCCCTTGGCACCGCCCCCCGCCAGCACCAGCGCGCGCTTTCCGGTATGTTCCATCTTCGTTCTCCCTCCCGGTCATGGTTTTCCTCATTATAGCATCTTCTGTGCAAAGTTGCCATAGCAAACTGCGTCACAATCTGCCGTTTTTTTATGGAATTTTTGTATTTTGTCAGGGGTTGCAACGGAAGGGGAAACGCAGTATTATAAAAGCAGTTGTTTATCCTGCGTACTGTAGGGGGCGGCGTCCTCGACGCCCCTGCCATATTCTAACATTGCAATACCATATCAGTGAGGGAATTTCCATGTCTACCAAACCTATCCTTGTTGTCATGGCTGCCGGTATGGGCAGCCGCTACGGCGGGCTCAAGCAGATCGACCCGGTGGGGCCGTCCGGCGAGGCCATTCTGGACTACAGCCTTTACGATGCCCGCCGCGCCGGGTTCGAGACCGTTGTTTTCATCATCAAGCATGAGATCGAGCAGGCCTTCAAGGAGGCTGTCGGCGCCCGCGCCCTGCGCGCCGGGTTTGAGGTCCGCTATGCCTACCAGCAGCTCGACAAGCTGCCGGAGGGGTTCACCGTGCCGGAGGGGCGCGTCAAGCCCTGGGGCACGGCCCACGCCATCCTTGTGGCAGAGCAGGCCATCGGCGATGCACCGTTCGCGGTCATCAACGCGGATGACTACTACGGCCCGCAGGGCTTCCGCCTTGTCTACGACTATCTCAGCACCCACGCCGACGGCGACCGCTACGCCTGGGCGATGGTGGGCTTCCTGCTGGGCAACACGGTCAGCGCCAATGGCAGCGTCAGCCGCGGCGTCTGCGTGACCGATGCGCAGCACAACCTCGTCAGCGTGACCGAGCGCACCTGCATTGAGCCGTATGACGGCGGCATCCATTACAGCGAGGACGGCGGCAAAAGCTGGTGCGACCTGCCTGCAGACGCCGTTGTTTCGATGAATCTGTGGGGCTTCACGCCCGCCTATGTCCGCGATGCAAAGGCCGGGTTTGCGGCGTTTTTGAAGGAGAATCTGCCCGTCAACCCGCTGAAATGCGAGTACTATCTGCCCACCGTCGTGACGAACGCGCTGAACAATGGCGAGGCCGATGTCCATGTGCTGACCAGCGCCGACAAATGGCACGGCATCACCTACCGCGAGGACAAGCCCGAGCTTGTCGCCGCTCTCAAGCAGATGAGCGAGGCCGGGCTGTACCCGACCGACCGGCTGTTCTGATGCCTCTGCCGGGGGACGCTGCGCGCAATATTTTACAATTACGCTGTTGTATTTGCGCGGGATGTCGGGTATAATAAAATCAGTAAATCGGATCATCAGACTGTCAAAAGCTCTTGTAGGGGCGCGCATTGCTCGCCCGTGTCCGTTTGTCTGTGAAAAAGCCTTCTTGGAAAACGCATTGCTGCGCCAAGTTGGCGGGCGACCAATGGTCGCCCCTACACATTCAATAGGGCAAGAATGTGATTTTTTGACACGCTGGAAACATTTCACTAAGCTGACGCAGCAGCGCAGCTTTTGCAAAGGAGTTTTTATCATGATGAAAAAGACCACCTTCGGTGCCGCTCTGGCCTTCCTGTTTGCCGCTGCCGGTGCCCTGACCGCCGCCGCCCTCTACCTGCATCACCGTGAGAAGGAACTGGACGAGTACGAGCGCCTGCTCTTCAGCGATGATTATGACGATTTCGATGACGAGGACGACACCAACGCCGAGGACACCACCACCTACGAGAAGATCCCCGATGCCCCCAACACCGAGGAGTAATCCCCATCGGGGTCCTGTGTGACCGAATACGAACCGGCTGGGCGCTGACCTGACGGCGCCCAGTCTTTTGTTAATGGAGAAAGCTAGATCATGCGCAAACTGCTGCTTTGGCTGGTGATGGTCGCCGCCATGGTTGCCGCGATCCTTGGCGGAACAGCGGCGTTTCTCTACAGCCGCACCGGCGAGGACCGACTTCCCCAGCAGCCCGTGCAGTTCGGCGGGCTGACGCTGACCGCCAACGGCTGGGACTGGGCCATACCCGTGCTGGGCGACAAGGTCAGCAAGACCTATGAAAGCCCGACCAACCTGACCGTGCAGAAGCTCGGCACCTTCACCGATACGATCCCCGCGCTGACCCTGCCCGAATGGGTCACAGCGGCCGAGGTGCAGATCACCGCGCCAGACGGCACCGTCTGGTCGGGCGGCCTGACCGACTGCAACACCTATACCTACACCCAGAACGGCGCGTATCAGATTCTCGTGACTGCCCACCACAGCGACAGTGATGCCCCCGGTGACCCGGTGGGCTGGTACGCCTACCGCGCAGGCTACACAATGGCGATGAACCCCAAGGTCACCCTGAGCAGCGAGCGCGCGCCGCAGGGCAGCATCGTGGCGATCCAGCTGTCCGGTATTCTGGACGGCGAGCCGACCGTTGAGAGTGATCTCGGCGAGGTATGGTTCCGCAAGACCGCCACGGGGTACATGGGCTACCTGCCCGTAACCTACAACGCCGAGGGCGGCGACCATGCGCTGCAGCTGACCTGCGGCACCCTGCAAAAGGAGATCACCCTGACGGTGACCCGCACACTGTACGACACCGTCTCCGTCCCGGCGGAGGAGGATGTCGGCGGCGGAGAGGAGTTCCGCAACGCGATCTGGCCGCTTTACACCACCGGCAGCTCCGCCAAGCTATGGAACGGCCGGTTCGAGGCCCCCAGCGCCGGTGCTGTCAGTCTGGCCTACGGCACCACCCAGATGGTGGACGGCCAGCGCAGCGGCCAGGCCACCGGCCTGACCTATGCCGCCGCAGACGGCGAGACTGTCACCGCCCCTCAGGCCGGTAACATCGTGTTTGCCGGCACGCTGACCCTGACCGGCGGCACTGTGGTCATCGACCACGGCTGCGGCGTAAAAAGCTATCTGTACGGTCTGGAAACGGTCGGCGTTGTGCGCGGGCAGTCGGTTTCCACCGGCGACCCGCTGGGTACTGCCGGGACGAGCCACAGCCTGATCTATGAGCTGCGCATCGGCAGCAAATCCACCGACCCGCAGCTTGCCCTGAACGGCAGCAGCGGTCTGCAATTCCGTGAGGCTGAATAACGCAGGCATCGCACGGCGATGCCGCCCATAGAATGTTACGATCGGCGCGGTGCCCCCGGCCCGCCGTGCCGTGTGTATGGCCGGGTGTGCTAAGAGAGTGGGAGTAAGCATGGAAGAAGAGAAGAAAGCCGCAGCCGGCGTGGACTGGGCCGAAAAAGCCCCCGCCGCGCCCCGCAGGCGCAGCCGCAAAAAGTCAGCGGCCAAGGGCAAGCCCAAAAAGCCCGCTGCCACGGCAGCGCCGAAGCAGCAGCCGGCTGTGAGCGATACCCCGGAGACCCCCGCAGAAACTGCACCTGCACCCCTGCAGGTACCCGAGGTCCCGGACGCCCCGCAGCCAGATGCCGTCCCCGTGTCGCTGCCGGAAGCCCCTGAAACAGCATCTGAAACGGCCCCGGCACAGCCCGAGGCCGCCGAGCAGTCGGAACCGGCAGAGCCTGCCGAGGCAGCCCTGTCGGATACCGGCACCGATGAAGCAGCGGCGGCCGAGCCTGCCCCCGAAGATACTGCCTCCGCAGAGCCGGAGCAGCCTGTACCCGATGCAGACGAGGGTGCGGCCAATGCACCGCAGGATGCCCCGCAGGAGGATTCCACAGAGGAGGACGCCCCCGAGGAAAAGGCCCGCGCGGACACCATCGCCCGCACGGCACAGCTTTCCATCGCCCAGATCATGGCCGGGCTGGCAGACACCCCCGCCGAGGATACCCCCGATGCGCCGCCCGCCGAACCGGACAGCACTGAGGAGGACACCGAGGAGGAGCCTGCGGACACCCTTACCCAAAAGCTTGGGCGCGGTGTGACCGGCATGCTGCGCTGGCTGCTGCTGGTCGTGCTTTTTGTGCTGGTCATCGCGTGCGGCGGCGTAGCGTGGCTCTACCACAATGCCACCCCCGATATGCTGCCCCAGATCAAGGCCACCTTTGACGGACAGGAGCTTGCCCCCACCGCCTACAAATGGCATGTGCCGATCGTTGGCAGCTGGCTCCGCCGCACCTATGCCGAGACGCTGAACCCCACCCCGGCCGAGCTGGCGCTGCCGGTATCCGGTGCTTCCCCCGATCTGGTCGTCACGCCGGGCGGCTACAGCGCCCAGCTGACCATCACCGATGCCGCCGGGGAATCCATCTATGACGGCAGCGCCACCGGCTTCCGCAGCTACCGTTTTGCTGAGAACGGCACCTACGATGCCAAGCTGATCGTCAGCACAAGCGGCACCCCCGCTGACGAGGCGACCGTGACCGGCACCGAGACCTGGCAGTTCCGCTTTACGGTCAGCATCAAGCCGTCCATCCAGCTGGCGACCGACAGCGTGGCACAGGGCGGTGTGGCGGCGGTGCGGGTCGGCCAGACCCTCGGGCAGGATGCCCCGGCCATCAAGACCACCCTCAAAAATGTCGGCTTTGTCAAGGCCGGCAGCGGCTGGATCTGCTACCTGCCTATCCCATGGAACCAGAAGCCCGGCAACATTGATCTGGAGGTATCGGCCGACGGCTACACCGAGACCCTCTCCCTGTCGGTGCGCGCAGGCTCCTTCAGCTACAAGGACTACAGCAAAACCTCTCAGATGGCCGCGCCCTACATCGGCGAGGATGATGCCCCGGCGGCGGTCAGCAAGCTGTTTGCCACTGTGGACGACAAGATCCAGTGGTCCGTAGGCGGCTTTGTGCAGCCCTTCCTCGACAGCTTTGACACTCCGCTGACCTACGGCATGACCGAGTACGCAGGCCGCTCCTACAGTGAGCGGGGCACCAACTACGGCTACGGCGGGCGCACCTCGACCAATGTGATCATCCGCCCCAAAAACGGCAAAGGCTCGATGATTGCCCCTGCCAGCGGCCGTGTGCTGCTGGCGAAGGACCTCGGCGGCCTCTATGGCAACACCCTCGTGATCGAGCACGGCGCAGGCCTCAAGAGCATCTTCTACGGTCTCGCCTCGCTGGATGTCAAGACCGGTGATACCGTCAAGCAGGGCCAGCTGCTGGGCGGCTGCAGCAAGGCCGTTGTGGCAGAGATGCGCATTGGCACCGTTCCCATCGACCCGCTGGCCGTCTGGCGCAGCCGCTGCGATGGTCTGAAGCTCTATTGATTCCCAAGGCACTCATCCCAAACGGGATGGGTGCCTTTTTTGCTGTCACCGTCCGTCCGCAGCCGAAGGGGCGGGCCGTCAGCGGATGTTCACACTCTGCGCGGGCAGGACATAGTATGGCGCAAAACAAAACGAGGTGAGCGCGTATGCCAAAGACCTTCTGTGTGGTGGGCCACGATGCCCGCCAGCAGGCGGCGGCCCGTGTGCTGCGCCGCGCAGGCTGCGGCGTGACCGCCGCCGACAACGCCGCCGCAGCGGATTATATCCTGCTGCCGATGTCCCAGGGCCGCGTCAGCGATGAGGTCGCCCGCGCCCTGCAGGGTGCGGGGCAGGGGACGCTGATTCTGGCAGGGCGCCCCGGTCTGCCGGTACGGCTGGCCGCGCGGGAGGCCGGACTGCCGCTGATCGACTATTTCCGGCGGCCCGAGCTGGAATGTCTGAACGCCGTCCCCACGGCCGAGGGCTGCCTTGAGCTGCTGCTCCGCCTGCGGGAGCGCACGATCTGGGAGAGTGCCTTTCTTGTGCTGGGCTACGGCCGGGTGGGCCGCGCCGTGGCGCGTCGTCTGGCGCTGCTGGGCGGGCGGGTCACCGTGGCTGCCCGCAGCCCCGAGCAGCGCGCCAACGCCCGCTGCAGCGGCTGCCGCGCCGCTGCGCTGACTGCCCTGCCCGCGCTGCTGCCGGGGTTCGACGCCGTCATCAACACGATCCCCGCGCCGGTGCTGCCGCGCACGCTTTTGCAGCGGCTGCCGGCCGGGGCGCTGATCATCGACCTTGCCAGCCTGCCCGGCGGCACCGACTTTGCCGCCGCCGAGGAGCTGGGCCTGCACGCCGAGCATGCACTGGCCCTGCCGGGGCGCTGCGCCCCGCAGACCGCGGGAGCGCTGATTGCCCAGACCGTGCTGGCCATTCTGGAAGAACGCGAAGAACAGAAAGAAAGGAGCGAGCCATGACGACCCGGCCGAAACGCACTGCCGCCTTTGCGCTGTGCGGCAGCTTTTGCAGCTTTTCCGCCGTGCTGCCCCAGATACAGGTGCTGACGGCGCGCGGGTGGGAGATCCTGCCCATTCTCAGCGCCAGCGCGGCAGGGCTGGACACCCGCTTCGGCACTGCAGCAGCCCTGCGGCAGACCCTGTTGGAGCTGACCGGCCATGAACCGCTCACAACACTGCAGGGCGTGGAGCCGCTCGGCCCGCAAAAGCTGGCCGACGCCCTTATCATTGCCCCCGCCACCGGCACAACGATGGCGCTGCTGGCGGCGGGCATCAGCGCGACCCCGGTGACGCTGGCGGCCAAAAGCCTTCTGCGTGGCGGCCGGCCGATCATACTGGCCCCCTCCACCAACGATGGTCTGGCGGGCAGCGCCCCGGCGCTGGGCCAGCTTTTGCAGCGGCGCAGCTACTATTTTGTGCCCTTCGGTCAGGATGACTGCTACAAAAAGCCCCGCAGCCTGAAAAGTGATTTCACCCTGCTGCCCGATACGCTGGACGCTGCCCTGCGCGGGGTGCAGCTGCAGCCGATGCTGGTGTAATATGTTGCCGGGCAGGCGGCATATAACAGGGTAGAAGATATACCCCAGCCTTCCCCTTCGGGGGAAGGTGGCCCCGCAGGGCCGGATGAGGGGCAGGCTTTCCATCATTGCCCGGCAATGTACTGCTGCGGCAAACACGCCCCCATCAGTCAGCACCGCTGACAGCTTCCCCCTCGGGGGAAGCCTTTTTGCATACAATTCTATATTTCTTCGGGGGAGGCCCGCTCATGCAGATGATCACCATTACCGGCAAACAGGCTCTGCATGGGCGCATCCGCCCGGCGGCCGCCAAAAACAGCACGCTGCCGCTGCTGGCGGCCACGCTGCTCTGCCGCGGCCCCTGCCGCCTGCAGGAGGTGCCGGCCCTTGCCGATGTAGCGACCAGTCTTGCACTGCTGCAGGCCGTGGGGGCCGATGTGCGGCGGTGCGGCGCGGACCTGTGTACACGGCCGGTGCAGACGCTCTGCGGCGAGATTCCCGAATCCCTTGCCGGGGCAATGCGCAGCTCGGTGTTTTACCTGGCGCCGCTGCTCTGCCGCACAGGGTATGTGCGGCTGCCGCTGCCCGGCGGCTGCCGTCTGGGGCCGCGGCCGGTGGATATTCATCTGGCCGGATTGGCCGCCATGGGGGCCGAGGTCGAGCTGGAGGGCATCGCCGTGACGCTGCGGCGCAAAGGCCCGCTGCATGGCGTGGACTTTACGCTGCGCCTGCCAAGCGTTGGCGCGACCCTCACGCTGCTGATGGCTGCCTGCTGTGCCCGGGGCCGCACCGTGCTGCGTGGTGCCGCGCAGGAGCCGGAAATAGGCGACATGGTGCATTTTCTGCAGGCATGCGGTGCCCGGATACTGGGCTGCGGCACGCCGGTGCTGACGGTGGACGGGGGCTGCCCGCTGGCGGGCACCGCGCACCGCCCGCTGCCGGACCGCATCGCTGCCGCCACCTATGCCGCCGCACTGGCCGCCGCCGGCGGCGAGGTTGAGATCTGCGGCTGCGACCCGGCTGTTTACGGGGCCTTTCTGCGCTTTCTAGCCGAAACCGGCGTGACCGTGACCCGGGCAGGGGACTGCGTACGGCTTGCCCGCGACCCCGCCGCGCCGCTGCGGGGCGGGGCCAGACTGACCGCCGATGCCTGGCCCGCCTTTGCGACCGACACCGCCCCACTGGCCGCTGCCGTGCTGCTGACGGCAGCGGGGGAGAGTGAGATCTATGACCGCCTGTTCGCCAACCGGTTTGCCTGCGCAGCAGGGTTTGCCGCCTTGGGGGCCGGCTGCACCGCGCAGGGACGGCGGCTGCACATTGACGGCGGTGCTGCGCTGCACGGAGCCGCCGTGACCGCCCCCGACCTGCGCGGGGGCGCGGCGCTGCTCATTGCGGCGCTTGCCGCCGAGGGGCAGACCACGCTGCGCGACCCCGGGCATATCCCGCGCGGCTACGCCGACCTGCCGGGAGAGCTGCACAGCCTTGGGGCAGACTGCACCGCCGCGCACGGTGAAGCGTAATCCAAGACCCGCGCCGCAGGGGCAGACCCGGTCCGCCCCCTGCGGCGCTTTTTTGTGGGAACTTCCTGCTTTTTCCTTTAAAATATAGCAATCTGCCGAATTTTCGCGTTTCTATCCCGTGCTTGTCCGGCAAAAGCGCAGGGAGAAACGCAATTTTTTATGAATTTGCCCTCAGGGTATTGAAATTGCATGTAAAATTTGATATTCTAATAATCAGTTATATGTAAAAAATAGCGGACCAGTGTGCCCCTGCGCGGGGTGCAGTACCCATCGGGTCCGGTTTAACAACTTCACTTTTAGGGGGATACACTCATGGCATTCGTTCTCGACGAAGAAATGCAAAATGTAACCAATATCAAGGTCATCGGCGTAGGTGGCGGCGGCGGCAACGCTGTCAACCGCATGGTCGAGTCCGGTCTGTCCGGGGTCGAGTTCGTTGCAATGAACACCGACCAGCAGGCCCTGCTGAACTCCAAGGCCACCCAGAAGGTCCAGCTTGGCGCCAAGCTGACCAAGGGCCGCGGTGCCGGTGCCGACCCGGAGATCGGCCAGCGCGCCGCCGAGGAGAGCAAGGACGAGATCACCAACGCCCTGAAGGGTGCGCAGATGGTCTTTATCACCGCCGGTATGGGCGGCGGCACCGGCACGGGCGCTGCCCCTGTCGTGGCCGAGACTGCCCATGATCTGGGCATCCTGACCGTCGGCATCGTCACAAAGCCCTTCGCCTTTGAGGGCAAGCGCAAGATGGCGCAGGCCGAGCAGGGCATTGCCTCCCTGATGATGCATGTCGACTCTCTGATCGTCATCCCGAACGAGCGCCTGAAGCTCATCAGTCAGGAGAAGATCACCCTGATGAACGCCTTCGAGGCCGCCGACAATGTGCTGCGTCAGGGCGTTGAGAGCATCTCCAGCCTGATCAACATCCCCGCCTTCATCAACCTCGACTTCGCGGATGTCCGCTCCATCATGAAGGACGCCGGCTTTGCCCACATGGGTGTCGGCGTTGCCAAGGGCGCCGGCAAGGCCGAGAACGCCGCCAAGGCTGCCATCTCCAGCCCGCTGCTGGAGACCAGCATCGCCGGTGCGCGCGGCGTCATCATCAACATCACCTCCAGCCCCGACATTGGTCTGGAGGATGTCGAGACCGCTGCCAGCATGATCACCCAGAGCGCCCATCCCGATGCCAACATCATCTGGGGTACTGCCTTTGATGAGCGCCTGAGCGATGAGATGAGCATCACCGTTGTGGCCACCGGCTTTGAGAGCACCCCCGAGGTGGACGAGCCGATTCAGGCCCATGTGGACGCCAAGCGCGCCGCCCAGCAGACCGCTGTACAGCAGCCCGCACAGCCTGTCCAGCCTGTGCAGCCCGCCGCCCCCGTGCAGCCCGCACAGCAGCCCATCAACCCGCCGATGCCCAACCCCATCTTCACCCAGTCCTTCAGCACCGGCATGGATACCCCCGTGGCTGCCCAGCCTGCTGCCCCGGCTGAGGAAGAGGATGACGGCGATTACTTTGACGATCTGCTCAGCATCCTGAACAAGCGTTCCTGATCAATTTTCTGCGAGAGGATGTAAAAAGCCATGCCGTCTGAACCTATGAACATTCAGGAACAGGGCTTCCGTTCCAGCTTGTTCGGCTTTGATAAAAATGATGTGCTGGCTTACATGAACGCGCTGGCCAACGAGGCCCAGCAGCATGAGCTGGAGTACAACCGCCAGCTGCAGCAGATGCAGTCCCGTCTGGACGAGCTGCGCAGCCAACAGAGCAGCGATGACAGCCGGATCGAGGCCCTCAAGGCCGAGGTGGCCGCTGCCAACCAGCGCGCCGAGGCCGCCGAGACCCGCCGCCGCGAGAGCGAGGAGCAGCTTGAGACGCTGCAGAAGCAGACTGCCTCCTACCAGTCCAACCAGCGCGAATCCCAGAAAAACGCCAACATCTGGCAGCTGAAGCACCACGATCTGCAGCAGAAGAATGACGATCTGCAAAAGCAGGTCGAGGAACTGCAGAAGCAGCTGGATTCAGCGCGCCAGCTGAATACCTCGTCCCTGAGCGCCCCCGCGTCCGATCTGGTGCGGGAGGCAAAGCTTGAGGCCGGTAAGATTCTGGCTGATGCCCGCCTGTACGCCGAGAGCGCCGAGAAAGAGCTGAAGCAGCAGGCAGACAGCCAGAAGAACCGCATGGCCGAGAATGCCCGCAGCATCGCCTCGGGCGTCATGCTGGTGCGGGAGCGTCTGGCCCGCGTGGATGAACGGCTGAGCGCCGCCACGCTGGATCTGGACGGTCTGACGCAGGCCATCTATCAGGCCCTTGACCAGACTGAGGCCGAGCTGAAGGAGTTGGGCACCGACATGCGCAGCTTTGCGCAGGGCACACCGGAGACGGATCCGCCTGCACCCCTGCCGCCGCGCCCCGCCGCCGCACAGACCCCGGCAGCCAAGCCCGCCGACCGGCTGCGCGTAAAGGCAAAGAAGGCCCAGTCCGCGCACCACACACCCCCAGCCCCGGCCCACCGGCTGCGCAACACGCGCCGCCCTGTGTCCCAGCTGCTGCAGGACCAGATCGACCGGCTGAATGGGGAAGAACAGTAATTAAGTACATGACCACCTAGCTCCGCGCCGGGTGGTTTTTGTTATAGAAGCCTCCCTTGTCAAAGGGAGGTGCCGAGCGCAAGCGAGGCGGAGGGATTCCTGCCCGGCCGCGGGCGGGACAGCGTGCGGGGCAAAGCCCATCGTAATCCCTCCGGCCGCCTTCGGCGTCCACCTCCCTTTGACAAGGGAGGCTTTTGCTCTGCGTTTGTTCACAAACCCTTCTTAATTTATTGAATATTCATTCACGACTTTAACACAAATCCGGGGTATACTATAGATGTTCTCAGGAAGGGAGCAGGGACCCGACCTGATGAACAGGACCCCAAGTTTTTCATCCATACTCCTCTTTTCTTTTGACGCGGAAGCGGTGCGGATTTTTTTCGCACCGCTTCCGTGTTTTTGTACAATTCCTGTCATTTGACAACGATTTTATGCGGCGGCACTCTTGCCGAATTTTCAAGAAACCTGTATAATATATGCTGATATTGTAGCGCCTTGGGGCAGACCCGGCCTTCGGTATCCCGCAATCACCCCAACGGCAACCCCGCTTATCCGCCCTACGGCGCGCAGCTTCAGTGGGTTTGCCTGACCCGCAGGAGGCTAAAGCCTATGAGAGTTGGTCTGGATATTGGTTCCACCACCATTAAATGTGTCGTGCTGAATGACGCTGGGCAGATCGTTTATTCTACCTATGAGCGTCATTTCAGCCATATTTTAGAAAAGGGCAGAGCGCTTTTGGAAAAAGTCGCCGCCGAATATCTGCCTGACGGCCGCGCGTATCTGGCCATCTCCGGCTCTGCCGGCATGGGCCTTGCCGACAGCTGCAGGGTGCCCTTTGTGCAGGAGGTCTTTGCCACCCGCGTGGCTGCCAACCGCCTGACACCGGGCACCGACTGCATCATCGAGCTGGGCGGCGAGGATGCAAAGATCCTCTTTCTGACGAACGGCACCGAGGTCCGCATGAACGGCAGCTGTGCCGGCGGCACCGGCGCCTTCATTGACCAGATGGCCACCCTGCTGAAAATGGGTGCCGATGAGATGGACAAGGCCGCCCAGGGCGCCACCCGCACCTACACGATCGCCAGCCGCTGCGGCGTTTTTGCCAAAAGCGACATCCAGCCCCTCATCAATCAGGGCGCGCAGGCAGGGGACATCGCAGCATCGATCTATCAGGCGGTCGTCAACCAGACCATCGCCGGCCTTGCGCAGGGACGCCCCATCAAGGGCAACATCCTGTATCTGGGCGGCCCGCTGACCTTCTCCAAAACGCTGCGCCAGAGCTTTGACAAAACGCTCGGCGTCACCGGCACCCTGCCGGAAAACAGCCTGCTCTTCGTCGCAATGGGCGCAGCCTTCTACGCCGATGAGGAGTCCGACCTGCGCGAGGTCGCAAAGCGGCTGGACAACTACAGCGCCGCCGCCACCTATGTAAGCCTGCCGCCGCTTTTCGCCGATCAGCAGGAGTACGAGGCGTTCCACGCCCGCCACATGAAGGCCACCGTGCCCTGCCTGCCCTTCGGCGCAGACTGCGGCCCCGTGCATATCGGCATTGACTCCGGCTCGACCACCATCAAGCTGGTCGTCATTGACAACAACGCCAACATTCTGTTTGAAAGCTACCGCCCCAACCTCGGCAACCCGATCCCGCTTGTGAAGGAGACGCTGCTCAAGCTGTATCGGGATCACCCCGGGCTGCAGATCGCCAGTGTGACCACGACCGGCTACGGTGAGGAGCTGGTCAAAAATGCCTTCCACTGCGACCGCGGCCTTGTCGAGACGGTGGCCCACTTTACCGCTGCCAAGCACTTCCTGCCCGATGTGGACTTCATCATCGACATCGGCGGGCAGGACATGAAGTGCTTCAAGATCGAGGACGGCGCCATCAGCAACATCTTCCTGAACGAGGCCTGCTCCTCCGGCTGCGGCAGCTTTTTGCAGACCTTCGCCCAGGCGCTGGGCTACGATGTCAAGGAGTTTGCCGCCCTCGGCCTGTTTGCCGACAAGCCTGTGGACCTCGGCAGCCGCTGCACCGTCTTTATGAACTCCAGCGTCAAGCAGGCGCAGAAGGACGGTGCCTCGATTGAAAACATCAGCGCCGGTCTGTCCATCTCGGTCGTCAAAAATGCGCTGTACAAGGTCATCCGCGCCTCCAGCCCTGAGGAACTGGGCCGCCGCATCGTTGTGCAGGGCGGCACCTTCTACAACGAGGCCGTTCTCCGCGCCTTTGAGAAGGAGATGGGCGTCCATGTCATCCGCCCCGACATCGCGGGCCTGATGGGCGCTTACGGCGCAGCGCTGTACGGCAAGGCCAAGGCAGGGGAGAACGCCCGCAGCACCGTGCTGACCGAGCAGGAACTTGCGCAGTTCAGCCAGAAGGTCAACACCGTGCAGTGTCAGGGGTGCGGCAACCACTGCCAGCTGACCGTCAATGTCTTTGCGGACGGCAAGCGGTACATCTCGGGCAACCGATGCGACAAGCCCGTGACCGGCAAGGCCAACAACGAGGATCTGAACCTGTACGCCTACAAGCTGAAGCTGCTGGACGGCTACCGCAATGCCCCCGCACCCGCCGCACCGCGCGCGCGCATCGGCCTGCCGCTGTGCCTGAACATGTATGAGCTGCTGCCGTTCTGGCACACGCTGTTCACCCGCCTCGGGTTCGAGGTCGTGGTCAGCCCCTTCTCGAGCCGCAGCCTGTACCAGAGCGGTCAGGCAACGATCCCAAGCGACACAGCTTGCTTCCCCGCCAAGCTGAGCCACGGCCACATCCACTGGCTGTGCGAGCAGGGCGTGGACGCCATCTTCTACCCCTGCATGAGCTACAACCTTGATGAGCATCTGGGGGACAACCATTATAACTGCCCCGTGGTCGCCTATTACCCCGAGGTGCTGGAGGGCAACTGCCCCGAGCTGAACGGCACGCGGTTCCTATACGACTACTTCAATCTGGAGCGCCGCAAGGATTTCTACAAGAAATTCCAGCAGTCGCTTGACAAATATTTCCCCGGTCTTGACAAAAAGGCGGTGCGCGAGGCCATTGACGCCGCCTATGACGAGTATCACCGCCACATGCAGCAGCTGCGCGACAAGGGCAGCGCGATCATCGCCGCCGCCCGCGCCGAGGGCCGCCGCATTATTGTGCTGGCGGGCCGCCCCTACCATGTGGACCCGGAGGTCAACCACGGCATCGACCAGCTCATCATCCGGCAGGGCGCAGCTGTCGTCAGTGAGGATTCCGTCAGCTGGCATGAGCAGAAATTCCAGACCTCGGTACTGAACCAGTGGACCTATCACAGCCGCCTGTACGCCGCCGCCAAATACTGCACCGAGAATCCCGACATGGATCTGGTGCAGCTGGTATCCTTCGGCTGCGGTCTGGACGCCGTGACCACCGATGAGACCCGCGAGATCCTGCAGGCGGGCGGCAAGCTGTATACCCAGCTCAAGATTGATGAGATCACCAACCTCGGCGCGGTCAACATCCGCCTGCGCAGCCTGTTTGCAGCGCTGGAGGAACGGAAAGAGGACAAAAAGTAAGAGGCAATTCCATGGAATACATAACTCCCAACTTTACCAAGGACATGGTAAAGACCCATAAAATTCTCATTCCCAACATGGCGGTTACCCAGTTCCGGCTTATGCAGGCGGCACTGGCCAGCGAGGGCTACCAGACCGAGGTACTGGGCAACTGCGGCAGCGAAGTCGCGCAGCTGGGCCTGAAATATGTCCACAACGACACCTGCTACCCGGCGCTGCTGGTCATCGGGCAGTTTTTGGACGCGCTGAACAGCGGCAAGTACGATCTGGACCACACCGCGCTGCTCATCACACAGACGGGCGGCGGCTGCCGTGCGTCCAACTACATCAAGCTTTTGCGCAAGGCACTCGTCAAGGCGGGCTACGGCAATATCCCCGTGGCCTCGCTGAACTTCTCCGGGCTGGAAAAGGGCAGCGGTCTGCCGCTGACCCTGCCGCTGCTGCGCAAGGTCATTGCCAGCATTTTCTACGGCGACATGCTCGTCGCGCTGCGCAGCCAGACCCACCCGTATGAGAACCACAAGGGCGATGCCGACGCCATGACTGAGAAGTGGATCGCCACGATTCAGGGCTGGATCAAGGACGACAAGAATTATTCCGCCCACGACATGAAACGCCGGTTCTACGACATTGCCGCCGACTACGCCACGATCCCTATCACCCGTGTGCCGAAGGTCAAGGTCGGCGTGGTGGGCGAAATTTATGTCAAATATTCGCCGCTGGGCAATAACGATCTGGAAAAATTCCTTGAAAGTCAGGACTGCGAGGTCAACCTGCCCGGCCTGATGGGCTTTGTCGAGTACTGCGTGGCCAACTACCGGCTGGACATCGACCTGTACGGCGGCAATAAGCTGGTAGCGGGCGGTGCGGATTTCTTCCTGAGCTGGCTGGATTCGATCGGCTGCGCCAGCTATGACGCCATGCGCAAGTACGGTTTCTACGCGCCGGGCTCCTTCCGCGAGCTGATGAAAAAGCCCGAGGGCATCATCTCGCTGGGCGCCAAGATGGGTGAGGGCTGGCTGCTGACTGCCGAGATGATCGAGCTGGTCGAGGGCGGCTACGGCAATATCGTCTGCGCACAGCCGTTCGGCTGCCTGCCCAACCATATCGTGGGCAAGGGTATGATCAACAAGATCCGCGCCCTGCACCCCGATGCGAACATCACCCCCGTGGACTACGACCCCAGCGCCACCCGCGTCAATCAGGAGAACCGCATCAAGCTGATGCTGGCCGTTGCCCGCGAAAAGCTGGACAAGCCGGCCGAGGCACCGGTCCCCCTGACCGCAGAGGCGCTTGCCGGCGGTGCCCCGCAGCTGGAGACCGTTGTGCCGTAAGCCCCGCCCCGCGCACACGGCAAAAAAAGCAAAAGTTTTTTTGCAAAAGGGCTTGCATTTTGTAAAAGCATCTGTTATACTAATATGCGTCGCCAAGAGGCGGCGCGACATGCGCGGTTAGCTCAGCTGGTAGAGCATCTGCTTGACGTGCAGGAGGTCACAGGTTCGAGTCCTGTACCGCGCACCAAATTCCCATCGGGTCACCCCGGTGGGGATTTTTCTGTATACCGGCGCGGCAAAAATCAAGCAAAAAGTCCCACTTTTTTCAAAAAAGGGCTTGCATTTTGCAAAAACATCTGTTATACTAATATGCGTTGCCAGTCGGCGGCACAGTATGCGCGGTTAGCTCAGCTGGTAGAGCATCTGCTTGACGTGCAGGAGGTCACAGGTTCGAGTCCTGTACCGCGCACCAAATCCCCATCGGGTCACCCCCGGTGGGGATTTTTTTGTATACCGTTCTGCGCATTTTCGGGCAACGATTGACGAAACCGCGCAGGTACGCTATACTGGTTATCTGCGGCCTTTGCCGCACACTGTATGGATAAGGGAGGTATACCCGCCGTGATCTTCGGCAAACACATCAACCGATACTACCTCAAAAATGCGCCGGTGCTGCTTCTGGGCATTGTGTCGCTTTTGATGGTGGACTACATCCAGCTTCTGATCCCGGAGCTATACCGGCTGGTCATCAACGGCGTCAATCTGGGGCAGGTGGTCGTGAACGGCCAGACGGTCTCCTTTGACAAGCAGGTGCTGTTTCAGCACATCTGCCTGCCTATGATCTGGATCGTAGTGCTTATGGTGGTAGGCCGCTTTTTGTGGCGCATCTGCTTTTTCGGCTCGGCTGTGCGGGTCGCCGCCGACCTGCGGGAGCGGATGTTCGACCACAGCCGCCGCCTGTCCCAGCAGTATTACCAGCTTAACAAGGTCGGCAACCTGATGAGCCTGTACACCAACGACCTTGACACCATTCAGGAGTGCTTCGGTGACGGCATCCTGATGTTCTTTGACGCCGCCGTGCTGGGGCTGATGGCGCTGGTCAAGATGTGGCGGATGGATTTCCGCCTGACGCTGCTGGCGCTGATCCCTGCGGGCGTCATGTTCGCCATCGGCACCGTGATGAGTCAGGTCATGACCAAGCGGTGGGAGGAGCGCCAGCAGGCTTTTTCCGACCTGTCAGACTTTGCGCAGGAGAACTTTTCCGGCATCGCGGTCATCAAGGCGTTCGTCAAGGAGCTGAAGGAGCTGATTGCCTTCCGTAAGCTGAACAAGCAGAATGAGGAGATCAACGTCACCTACACAAAGATTGCCACCCTGCTCGAGGTACTGGTCACCCTTTTTGTCGAGTCGGTCATCTGTGTCATTCTCGGCTACGGCGGCTGGCTTGTCTGGCGCGGGCAGTTCAACGCCGGGCAGCTGGTGGAGTATATCGGCTACTTTGAGGCCATCGTCTGGCCCATCATGGCGATCTCGATGCTGATTGAAAAAACAGCCCGCGGCAAAGCATCGCTGAACCGCATCACCGAGCTGCTCGATGCGCCGATCAATGTAACCGACCGGGACGGCGTGGCCGACCTGGCCGACCCGCGCGGCGGCATCGAGTTTCGGCATCTGAATTTCCGCTATCCGGACGGCGAATACGATGTGCTGCGGGATGTCTCCTTCACCGTGCAGCCCGGCGAGAGCGTAGGCATCGTAGGCAAGACCGGCGCGGGCAAGACCGCACTGGTGGACCTGCTGCTGCGCACCTACAATGTGCCGGACGGTACCCTGTTTGTGGACGGGCAGGATGTGAACAGCGTATCCATCCGCTCGGTGCGCAATGCCTGCGCCTATGTACCGCAGGACAATTTCCTCTTCTCGGATACGATCGCCCACAACATCGGCTTCGGTGTGGACGGCGCCAGCCGGGAGGACATCGACCATGCCGCTGCGCTGGCCGATGTCCGGGACAACATCGTGGACTTCAAGGACGGGTTTGAGACCGTCCTCGGTGAGCGCGGCGTCACCGTCTCCGGCGGGCAGAAGCAGCGCATCTCGATTGCCCGCGCCCTGCTCAAGGACGCGCCGATCCTGATTCTGGACGATTCCGTCTCCGCCGTTGACACCCGCACCGAGCGCATCATCCTTGACAACCTGAAGGCGAGCCGCGCAGGCAAAACGACCCTGCTGATCGCCCACCGCATCTCTACGGTGGAGCAGCTCGACAAGATCATCTTTATTGAGGACGGCAGGGTGGAGGCTGTCGGCCCCCACGATACACTTTACCGCAGCTGCGCTGAGTACCGCCGCATGGTGGACCTGCAAAAGCTGGAGGACGAAGCGGGAGGTGACACAGATGACTGAACTCAATCCGCTGGTGCTGGTCGGTGCCGTCATCGGCGCCGTGACGGCACTGCTGGTGCTGGCCTACGCGCTGGTCAAGGACAAAAAGGAGACGATGGGCTTTGAGCGCACGATGGCGGACAGCGAGATCCTGCGCCGTCTGGCCGGTTATGCCAAGCCCTACCGCGCAAAGTTTGTCATTGTCCTGTTTTTGATGCTCTTTTCCATTGCCTACGACATTGTTTCGCCGCTGATCATCGGCGCGCTGGAGGAGCTGGTATCCGGGGATTTCGCCCTGCCGCAGCTTTACATCGGTGTGGCGGTCTATGCGGGTGTGCTGGTCTTTTCCATGGCCAGCACCTACCTGCAGGCGGTCATCCTGCAGCAGGTCGGCCAGCGCATCATCTCCGACCTGCGCGAGGATCTGTTTACCCATATCGAAGCCCTCTCCCATGAGCAGCTCAACGAGATCCCGGTCGGCAAGCTTGTCACTCGTGTGACGAACGACACGAACGCCATCTCGATGATGTTCACAAATCTTCTTGTCAGTCTGACCAAAAACATCTTTGTGATTTTGGGCATACTGATCGCCATGCTCTGCCTGAATTACGCGCTGACCCTGATGGTGCTCTGCTTTGTGCCGTTCATCGTGATCTTCACGGTCATCTTCCGCAAGTTTTCACGCCGCGCCTACCGCAAGGTGAAGGACGCCACCACCGACATCAACACCTACCTGTCTGAGAACCTGTCCGGCATCAAGGTCACGCAGATCTTTGGCCGCGAGGATGAGAAGATGGCGGAGTTCCGCGAGAAAAGCCAGACGCTCTCCCGGGTCACGCAGGAGCAGATCTTTGTGTTCGGCGTATTCCGCCCGCTGGTCTATATGCTGTACATCTGTTCCATTCTGTGCCTGTTCTATCTGGGCGGCATGGGGCACTTGAACGGCGTGAGTTTTATGGGCCAGACCATCACCGGCGGCACCATCGTGACCTTTTACATGTACATTTCCAAGTTCTTCACCCCCATCCAGAATCTGGCCGAGCAGTTCAACTGGCTGCAGTCGGCGCTGGCCTCCTCGGAAAAGGTGTTCTCGCTCATGGACATCGAGCCGAAGATGGTGGACGCCCCCGATGCCATCGAGCTGGACGAGGTGCGGGGCGAA
Source organism: Oscillospiraceae bacterium (assembly GCA_025757985.1). Lineage (NCBI taxonomy): Bacteria > Bacillati > Bacillota > Clostridia > Eubacteriales > Oscillospiraceae > Oscillospiraceae bacterium. The sequence continues at coordinate 1,334,025 of CP107210.1, read as the reverse complement.
ATCGAATTCCGGGATGTCTGGTTCAGCTACATACCCGGCGAGTGGGTGCTGCAGGGCGTCTCCTTCCATGTGGACCCGCGTCAGACGGTGGCGTTTGTGGGGTCCACCGGCTCCGGCAAAAGCACGATTTTGTCGCTGATCTGCCGCAACTATGAGTTCCAGCGGGGCGAGATCCTGATTGACGGCATCGACATCCGCAAGATCAAGATTTCCTCGCTGCGCCGCCATTTCGGGCAGATGCTGCAGGATGTGTTCCTTTTCTCGGGTACGATCCGCAGCAACATCGTCCTGCGGGAGGAGGGCATCCCGGACGAGGAGATCCTGCGGGTCTGCCGCTATGTCAACGCCGACAAGTTTATCGCCCGGCTTGACCACGGTCTGGACGAGGAGGTCCGCGAGCGCGGCAACAACTTCTCAGCCGGGCAGCGGCAGCTTCTGAGCTTTGCGCGGACGATCCTGCACAAGCCCAGTGTCATGATTCTGGACGAAGCCACAGCAAACATCGACACCGAGACCGAGATCCTGATTCAGGATTCTCTGGAAAAGATGCGCTCTGTCGGCACAATGCTGATCGTAGCCCACCGGCTGTCCACCATCCAGCACGCGGACAACATTATCGTGCTGTCCCACGGCAAGATTCTTGAGCAGGGCAGCCATCAGGAGCTTCTGGCGAAGCACGGCAGATATTACCAGCTGTACACGCTGCAATATCATAAGGAGCAGCTGGAGGGGTAAGGGCCTAAAGCCTTCCCTCTTTGGGGGAAGGTGGCCCCGCAGGGCCGGATGAGGGGCCAGTTTGCCATTGCGGACTTTTCATGGGCAGCCACACCGCCCTCTACAACGCACTTGCATTTTTTCTTGGCATTTTGTATAATGACTGCTGCACAAATTTGTGCACAATCACAATTTTAGAGAGGTAACATCCTATGAAAAAGCTTTCTGCTCTGGTTCTGAGCCTGATTCTGGCCGCCGGTCTGCTGGCCGGCTGCGGTGCTTCCGCATCCTCCGCCTCCTCCGAGGCCGTCTCCTCTGAGGTCGTTTCCGAGGCAGCACCGGCTGAGTCCGCTGCTGTCTCCACCGCCGAGGATGCCGCTGCTGCCATCGCGGTCACCTTCACCGTCACCGGTGCTGACGGCGAAAGCACCGTCCTGACCCTTGACGCCGCAGACGGCGAAAAGCTCAGCGATGCGCTGGCCGCCGCCGGTGTCATCAGCGCCGAGGAGGCCGCTGCCGGCTTTGTCACCGTTGTCAACGGCGAGGAGGCCGACTATAACGCCGATGGTGCTTGGTGGTGCCTGACCGATGCCGCCGGTGAGATGACCACCGTGGGCGTGGCCGACATCGAGCTGCATGACGGCGACAGCTATGCCTTCACCTACACGAAGTAACCACCGCCGCGTTGTCAGTCTGGTACTGAGCGGACTGATGGGGGCACTGCTCGTTGTCAGCAAGCAGGCCATGAGCGGCCTGCCGAACATTGAGCCGGTGACGCTGCTCATCATCCTGTTTGCGCTGGAGCTCCCGCGGGAAACCCCCGCTGCCATCACGGTCTTTATTCTGCTGCAGGGCGTCTTGTACGGGTTTGGCCTCTGGTGGGCCATGTACCTGTATGTATGGTATCTGCTGGCGCTGCTGGCATGGCTTTTGCGCCGCATGGACCACGCACTGCTCTGGGCTGTGTTCAGCGGACTGTACGGCCTGTGCTTCGGCGGGCTGTGCGCTGCCGTCTACCTGTTTGCCAAGACCCCAGCCTTTGCGCTGAGCTGGTGGCTGAGCGGCCTGAGCTACGACGCCCTGCACGGCGCGGGCAACTTTGCCATTATGCTGCTGTTGTACCGGCCCCTGCGCAAGGCACTGCGGGCCGCCAAGCGGCAGATCGGGTATTGATTGCTGCCTACGCAGCCAAGCATCTCCCTGTCCGGGAGATGCTTTTTTGTTTGTAGAATTTTTATTGCTTTTTCTGTGCAAATTCACGGAATGTTTACCCCAAACAGTGGACGCAGCGTTGTTTTTATGGTATACTATATCGGTTAAAGTGGGGAGGTATGGGATAAATGCGTGTTTTGGGCATCGACCCGGGCTACGCCATTGTGGGCTGGGGTGTTGTCGAATACATCGGCAACCGCTTTGCGCCCATCGGCTACGGGGCTGTCATCACCGAGAAGGACACCCCGTTTGAGCAGCGTCTTGTTGAAATATACGAGGGCGTGCTGGATATCTGCAAGCGCTATCAGCCCGAGGCCCTCTCCATCGAAAAGCTGTACTACCAGCACAACCAAACCACCGTCATCGGCGTGGCTGAGGCGCGCGGCGTCATTCTGCTCGCCGCCGCCCAGTGCGGCGTGCCGATCTACGAATACACACCGATGCAGGTCAAGCAGGCCATCACCGGCTACGGCAAGGCCGTAAAAAAGCAGATTCAGGAGATGACCCGCATGATGCTGCATCTGGAGAGCATCCCCAAGCCTGACGATACCGCCGATGCGCTGGGCATGGCCATTGCCCACTGCCACTGCAGCCGCAGCCGCCTGATGGGGACGCCGGTGAGGTAGTGACCCCTGCCGCTGTAGGGGCGGATGCTTGCATCCGCCCGCGGGACGATGCAAGCATCGACCCCTACAACCTCTATGATGCAAAAGAAGGACACACCATGATCTACTGTCTAACCGGAAAAATCATTAAAAAGACGCTGGATTCCGTTGTGATCAGCTGCGGCGGGGTCGGCTATTTCGTGCAGATCCCCGCCACCACCGGCGAGGCTCTGCCCCCTGTCGGCAAAGAGGGCACCGTCTATACCATCATGAATGTGACCGAGAACGATGTCTCCCTCTACGGCTTTGCAACGGAGGAGCAGCGCGACTGCTTCAAGATGCTGACCGCTGTCACCGGTGTCGGCCCCAAGGCCGGGCTGTCGATCCTGTCGATCATGACGCCCGAAAAGATTGCCCTTGCCGCATCCAGCGGAGATCACAAGGCCTTTACCAAGGCGGCCGGCGTTGGGCCCAAGCTGGCCCAGCGCATCACGCTGGAACTGAAGGACAAGGTCGGCAAGGGTCTGGCCGCCGGCACCGGCTTTGCGGGCGGCAGCGCCGCCCCCGCGCCCACCTCCGCACCGGCGCAGGCTGTGGCCGCACTGGTCAGCCTTGGGTACGCCGCCTCCGATGCAGCCGCTGCCGTGGCCCGGGTGGACGAGACCCTCTCGGTGCAGGAGATCATCACGATCGCGCTGCGCAGCCTGTCGCGCATTTAAAGGGAAGGGGAGTGCTAGAGCTTGAATCAGGAATACACCGTTGACCCCAGCCGTCTGGTCAGCCCCGATGCCTGCTCCGCCGATGCGGAGGAGGTCAGCCTGCGCCCGAAAACGCTGGATGACTATGTAGGTCAGGAGAAGGCCAAGGGCAACCTGCGGGTCTACCTGCGGGCGGCGCAGCAGCGCGGCGAGCCGATGGATCACATCCTGCTCTACGGCCCGCCGGGTCTGGGCAAAACCACACTGGCCGGTATTGTGGCGCAGGAGATGGGTGTGCAGATCCGCATCACCTCCGGCCCCGCCATCGAGAAGCCCGGCGATCTGGCCGCCCTGCTCACGAATCTGCAGGAGGGCGATGTCCTTTTTATTGACGAGATCCACCGCCTGTCCCGTCAGGTGGAGGAGGTCCTTTACCCCGCGCTGGAGGATTTTGCCCTCGACATCATGATCGGCAAGGGTCCCAGCGCCCAGAGCATCCGCATCAATCTGCCCCGGTTCACACTGGTGGGTGCCACCACCCGCGCCGGGCAGCTGACCGGCCCCCTGCGCGACCGCTTCGGCATCCTGCTCAAGCTGGAGCTGTACAGCCCGCGGGAGCTGGGGCATATCATCAGCCGCAGCGCCGGGATTTTAGGCGTGCCGATCACCGAGGAGGGCGCGCTTGAGCTGGCGCGCTGCGCCCGCGGCACGCCGCGCATCGCCAACCGCCTGCTCAAGCGGGTGCGCGACTTTGCCACCGTGCAGGGCGATGGCACCATTGACGAGGAGACCGCCATCGCCGCCCGCCGGTGGATGGACATTGACGAGCTGGGTCTGGATGAGCTGGACCGCAGCGTGCTGCGCGCCATCATCGAGATGTACGGCGGCGGCCCCGTAGGTCTGGACACGCTGGCTGCCGCCCTGGGCGAGGAGAGCGTCACGCTGGAGGACATCTGCGAGCCCTACCTGATGCAGATGGGCATGCTGACACGCACCCCGCGCGGCCGCTGTGTGACCCGACTTGCCTATGAGCATCTGCACATGGCCGTGCCCCGCCGCTTTGACGACAATGACAACGGCCAGCAGAGTATGTTTTGATAAAAGCCTTCCTTGTCAAAGCGAGGCTTTCACACACGATATAAAAGGAGACATGAATATGCGCCCTGCTGATTCTTGGCGGGATTATGAGCTGCTGGATGCCACCAACCACAATCGGTTGGAGCGCTGGGGCAGCACCCTGCTGATCCGACCTGACCCGCAGGTCATCTGGAAAAATGCCGAAACCAGCCCGCTGTGGGCGAACGCTGATGCCGTCTACTACCGCTCCGCCAAGGGCGGCGGGCAGTGGGATTACCACAAAAGGCTGCCCCAGAAGTGGCAGATCCACTGGAACGACCTGACCCTGATCGTCAGCCCCACCGGCTTCAAGCACACCGGCGTCTTTCCGGAGCAGGCCGTCAACTGGGCGTGGTATCAGGAAAAGATCCGCGCAGCCGGCCGGCCGATCCGGGTGCTGAACCTCTTTGGCTACACGGGTGGCGCCACACTGGCGTGCCTTGCGGCCGGTGCTTCGGTCACCCATGTGGACGCGAGCAAGGGCATGGTGGCCTGGGCGCGGGAAAACGCCGCCGCAAGCGGCCTTGCTGAGCGCCCCTGCCGCTGGATCGTCGACGACTGCGTGAAGTTCGTGCAGCGCGAGATCCGCCGCGGCAGCAAATACGATGCCGTCATCATGGACCCGCCGAGCTACGGCCGCGGCCCCGGCGGTGAGATCTGGAAGCTGGAGGACAATGTCTACGACCTCATCACCCTGACGGAGCAGGTCCTGAGCGATGACCCGCTGTTCTTTGCCATCAACTCCTACACCGAGGGTTTAAGCCCGGCGGTCATGGAATACATCGTTAAAACGACGCTCTGCCCCGTCACGGGCGGCCACACCCACTGCGATGAGATCGGTCTGCCGGTCTCCGCCACCGGCGGTGTTGTGCCCTGCGGCGCAACCGCCATCTGGGAGAGATAAGCCATGCCGAGAGAAGAACCGATGATCAATGTCCAGAACATCCATTTCCGCTATGACCCCGAGCAGCCCAGCTATGCAGTGGACGGCGTGAGCCTTGCCATCCACCGCGGTGAGTTCGTGGCTGTGCTGGGTGCCAACGGCTGCGGCAAATCCACGCTGGCCAAGCACTTCAACGCGATCCTCCTGCCCGAGGCGGGCACGGTGCTGGTTGAGGGGATGGACACCCGCAACGAGGATCATCTCTACGATGTGCGCCAGAAGGTGGGCATGGTATTTCAGAACCCTGACAACCAGATCGTTGCCACCATCGTGGAGGAGGATGTCGCCTTTGCACCGGAGAACCTTGGCGTTCCGCCTGAGGAGATCCGCACCCGCATTGACGAGGCCATGAAACTGGCCGGCATCTATGAAAAGCGCGATGCCGCCCCCTACAAGCTTTCCGGCGGGCAGAAGCAGCGCGTTGCCATTGCGGGCGTTATCGCCATGCGGCCGGACTGCCTTGTTCTGGACGAATCGACCGCCATGCTTGACCCGCACGGCCGCAGTCAGGTCATGAAAACGATCCGCCAGCTGCGGGAGGCCGGTATCACGATCGTCTCGATCACCCATTATATGGAGGAGGCCGCCCAGGCCGACCGCGTGCTGGTCATGAGCAGGGGCCGCATCGTGATGGAGGGCACCCCTGAGCAGGTGTTCAGCCAGACGGAGCGGTTGCACAGCTACCATCTGGATGTGCCGCAGGCCGCCGAGCTGCGCGATGAGCTGGTCAAGCTCGGCATCCCCATGCCGGAGAATGTGATTACGCCCGAGGCGTGCGCGGAGGAGTTGTTTAAGCTGCTGAAATAAAGGAAGCCTTCCCCCTTGGGGGAAGGTGGCCGGGGCCCCGCCCGAGGCCGGATGAGGGGCGAGCTTGCCGAGGCATCCCGTTTACTGGCAATCGACGCGAAGTCACCCCTCATCAGTCCGCTTCGCGGACAGCTTCCCCCATCGGGGGAAGCCTTTCATTCAAAAACATCCCACATATGCCGGAACGGCACCATACCCGGGCTGTATCCGGCGGGAAAGGAACCACTATGTCCGAGATCATTCGTGTAGAAAATTTGAGCTACATTTACAATCAGGGTATGCCGGACGAGACCAAAGCGCTGGACGATGTTTCGTTCACCGTGGAGGAGGGCGACTTCGTGGGCATCATTGGCTCCACGGGCAGCGGCAAATCGACCCTGATCAGCCACTTCAACGGCCTGAACCGCCCGACCTCCGGCCGTGTGCTGGTGGACGGCCGCGACCTGTGGGAGCAGGGCGCCGACCTGCGCAGCTTCCGCTTCCTTGTCGGCCTTGTGATGCAGTACCCCGAGTACCAGCTCTTTGAGGAGACCTGCGCCCGGGACATTGCCTACGGCCCGCGCAACATGGGTCTGGACGAGGAGGAGGTGCAGCGCCGTGTCCGCGAGGCTGCCGCCTTTGTCGGCCTTTCGGACGAGCTTTTGCAGAAAAGCCCCTTTGAGCTGTCCGGCGGGCAGAAGCGCCGTGTTGCCATCGCAGGTGTCATGGCGATGCACCCGCGTGTGCTGGTGCTGGACGAGCCGGCCGCCGGCCTCGACCCCGAGGGCCGCGACACCATCCTGAGCCAGATCAAGGCCTACCACGAAAAGACCGGCATCACAGTCCTGCTGGTCAGCCACTCGATGGAGGATATTGCCAAGTACGCCAACCGCGTGCTGGTCATGCACCGCGCCAAAATCGCCATGTACGACACAGTGGAAAAGGTCTTTGCCCACGCACAGCAGCTGCTTGAGCTGGGGCTGTCGGTGCCGCAGGTCACCCAGATCTTTTTAAAGCTGCGCCAGATGGGGCTGGACATCCCGGCGGATGTCTACACGATCCCCTACGCCGTCAAGACGATCCGCCGGGCGCTGGCCGCCAAGCAGGCAGGGGAGGTACAGTAAATGCTCAAGGATATTACGATCGGTCAGCATTTTCCGGGGCATTCAGTGCTGCACCGCTGTGACCCCCGGTTAAAGCTGGTTGCCACCATCGCCTACATCATTGTGCTGTTTATCGCACCGAACCCGCTGGGGCTGGCGCTCTCGATCGGCCTTTTGGCCCTGCTTTACCGCATCGCCCGCATCCCCGGCAGGATGATTTTGAAAAGCCTGAAGCCCATCGTGCCCATAATCCTCTTCACCGCCGTGCTGAACCTTTTCTTCGTCACAGGGCAGGGGGAGCCGCTGGTGCATTTCTGGGTGCTGAACATCTATGCCGAGGGCATCAAGTACGCCGTTTTGCTGGCTGTGCGCGTCTGCGCCCTCATTGCAGGCACCAGCCTTTTGACCTACACGACCAGCCCCATCGTGCTGACCGATGCCATCGAGAGCCTGCTGCGCCCGCTGGCCAAGCTGCACTTTCCGGTGCATGAGCTGGCCATGATGATGACGATCGCCCTGCGGTTTATCCCGACTTTGATTGAGGAAACCGAAAAGATCATGAACGCCCAGAAGGCCCGCGGTGCCATGCTGGACAGCGGCACCTTCACCCAGCGCATCAAGGCGCTGGTGCCGATCCTGATCCCGCTGTTTATCTCGGCGTTCCGCCGTGCCGATGAGCTGGCCATGGCCATGGAGTGCCGCTGCTACCACGGCGGCGAGGGCCGCACGCGGCTGAAGCAGTTGAAGTTCACGAGCGAGGATTTCCGCTGCATGGTAGTCATCATTGTGGCGCTGGTGGTCATCGCCTGCACGCGGTTCTTCGTGCCGGGGCTGGCATAAAGATTTTGCCGCGATCCGTAGGGGCGGATTCCATATCCGCCCGCCCATCGGCTGCCACCCTGCGGGCGCATATGGAATGCGCCCCTACGATTTCAGGTGATTTATGACCTATCTACTTTGGATCTCCTACAAGGGTACAAACTACGCCGGCTTTCAGGTGCAGCCCAACGCACCGACAGTCTGCGCCGTTTTGCAGGATGCCATGCAGGCCGTGCTGGGCCAGCGGCCCGATGTAAAGGGCTGCTCCCGCACTGATGCGGGCGTCCATGCGCGGCGTTTCGCGCTCAGCTTCTGCTATACTGGCAGGGTGCCGATGCAAAAGCTTGTTCCGGCGCTCAACGCCCATCTGCCGCCGGATATACGCGCGGTGGACATCCGCCCCGTGCCGGACAGCTTTCATGCGCGGTACGCCGCCCACGCCAAGACCTATCACTACTACCTGCTGAACACGCGGGTGGATGATCCCTTTCTGTTTGACACCTGCCACCGGATCTGGCCTGCGCTGGATCTGGCCGCCATGCAGGCGGCTGCCGCAAAATTCGTAGGTACACATGATTTTTCAGCGCTCTGCGCCTCCGGCTCCAGCGCTGCCGCCCATGGGGACACAGTGCGAACTATTACAGATTGTACTGTTGTACAAAGCGGAGATTTATTTACAATTTCCGTCACGGCTGACGGTTACCTGTACAATATGGTGCGTATTCTGGCCGGTACGCTGGTTCAGGCCGGGCTGCACAAGCGCACGCCCGACAGTATCCCCCCACTATTGGAAAGCCGCGACCGCAAACAAGCAGGGCCGACCCTGCCCGCCAAGGGGTTGTTTTTGGAGAGGGTGGAGTATCCGGGGTTGGATGCCATTTCGTAGGGGGCGGCGTCCCTGACACCCCGCGGGCGCATATGGAATGCGCCCCTACGAATTCTGCATGTAGGGGCGGGGCATGCCCGGCCCCTACAGATACGCACGAAAGGAGGGAGCCTGCCCGATGAACAAGGCAGAAAAAGAACGCCTGGCACGGCGGCAGCGGATGCTGGCGCGGGAGCAGGGGCAGGCCCCCGAGGCAGGCATCCGCGGCACCAGCGGGGACATCAGTCTGCGCACCCCCAAGCCGGTGCGCCGCGCCGCCCCGCCGCCAAAGACCGCCGACCCCGCAGCAGGGGAGCGCGGCGCGCGGCTCAAATCCCTGACGCCGCTCTACAAGCAGCGGCAGCACCGGCGGCGGGTATTCTTCGGCGTGCTCATTGCCGTGCTGGCCGTTGCCATCACCGTGCTGACAGGCGCCTTGTCGGCCTCCCTCGCCATGCTGGGGGATACGGTGGACAGTGCGCTGCTCTATATCAACCGCACAGACGGCAGTTGGCCCGCCACCACAGGCATCAGCGAGCCGCTGCAGATCGAGCCGCTTGCGGGCGGCTTTGTCGAGCTGGGGGCCGAGGATGTGCTTGTCTATTCGGCCTACGGCGCCAAGATCCTCAGTCTGCAGCCCTCCTACGCGCGGCCTGTGCTGGCCGTGGGCGGCACCCATTTTGCCGTGTACAACCGCGCCGGAAACGAGCTGACGATCTGCAGCCGGACCCGGACACTCTATTCCCAGAGCTTTGACGCGGGCATCCTGCTTTGTGCCATGTCCAACAACAATTCGCTTGCCGTTGTCACGGAGTCGGGCCGCTACGCCGCGCAGGTGCAGGTGTTTGACCCCTCGCTGCATTTGCTGTACAGCTGGGAGATGACCCAGTCCGCCGGTACGCCGATCGCACTGGATTTCTCCCCTGACAGCCGCCGGTTCGCCGCCGGTATGCTCAGCGCCCGGGAGGGGCAGCTGAGCTGCTCGGTCTATTTTATGAGTATGGACGCCAACGCCGAAGGCCCTGTCTACACCGCCGATCAGGGCAGCATGCTCCTGCGGCTTGACTGGCAGAGTGAGCGGCGGGTCATGGCGGTGTTCGACACCTACCTTGCCGTGCTGGACCCCACGACCGGCACCGAGACCGCCCGCTATGACTACGGTGGGGCTGCGCTGCAGAGCGTGGCACCCGGCCGCCGCCAGACCGCCCTGCTGCTGACGGTGCGCGGCGGCAACAACCTTGTCACCCTGTCGGAGACCCTGACCCCCATGGCCGAGATACCGGCCCGGCAGGCCTTTGGTGTGTCGGCCACGGATACCGACATCTACCTGCTCTGCCCCGATGCCGTGGAGTGCTACGGCTATGACGGCGTGCAGAACTGGGTGTACAGTGACCTTGCCTCCCGCCCGCTGGCGGTTGTGAACGCCGCAAAGCCGCTGCTGTTCACGGGCAGCCGGGCGGAGGTGCTGGAGGGCGGCTCGTAGCATGGGGCTGCGCGGCGCCTGCCGTATTCCCGGGCAGCCGGAAATTGCCTTTGATTTTTTTGAGAAAGAAGTACCTGTCTATGTCCTTTTCACCTGCGCTTATCTATGATTTTCTTTTTCTTGCCATCTTCTCGTTTGCCGCCGTCAAAAGCTGGCAGAAGGGTTTTCTCGCCGGTCTGACCGAACTGGTCGGCGCGGTGCTGGGCGTCGGCGTTGCCGTCTGGGGCAGCCGCACACTCGCCCCCGAGGTCTACACCCGCTTTTTCAGCGATTCCGTGACTGCCCGTGTCAATGAGGCCGTAGCCCAGTCCGGCGGGGACATCGCCGCCGCCCTGCAGCAGCTGGATTTCCTGCCCGAATCGCTGCGCACCGCTGCCGCCAACGCGCTGCAGACCGCCGGAGATCAGCTGCCCGAAAAGCTCACCGCCCTGCTGGAGCCGCTGTTCCTGCCGCTTGTGCAGGTCGTGCTTTTTGTGCTGCTCTGCCTGATCGTGCGCTGGGTGTTCGCCCTGCTGGTCCGGCTGCTGCGCGGCGTCAATGCGCTGCCGCTGCTGGGCGGGGCCAACCGCCTGCTCGGGCTTTGTCTGGGCCTTGTCACCGGCGCGCTGGACTGCTGGCTCGTGGCGCTGGCCCTATGGTTTGCGGCCGGCATCACCGCAGGCAAGTTCGACTGGCTGACCCCCGCCGCGCTGCAGCAGAGCATCGGCTACAGCTTCTTCGGCGCGTTCAACCCGTTTTTAGTCCATTATTAAACATTTTTTGAACAAGCCCCGCCAAAACTTGCAATTTGGCAGGGTTTGTTTAATAATAGTAATAAGGTGGTGCGGGGCGTCGAGGACGCCGCCCCCTACAATTTTCAGCAATCCAGCGTGCCCATGCGGCACTTTTTATAGAGGTGAAGTATATGCTTTGTGTTAAATGCCAAAAACGCCCCGCCGTTGTCTTTGTGCAGCGGCTTGAAAACGGCAAGCCTGTTCAGGAGGGCTACTGCCTGACCTGCGCCCGCGCCATGCACATCCAGCCTGTGGACGACCTGATGAAGCAGTTCGGCATGTCGGATCAGGATCTGGAAAATATGGAGGAGCGGATGGGCAGCTTCCTGCAGGAGGCTGCCGACTCCGGTATGCTTGCCCCCATGATGGGCAGCGAGGAGGCCGAGACCGGCGATGACGCCGCCGCGCAGGACGATTTTGTGCCGGGCGGCAGCCCTGTGTTCCCGTTCGGCTTCGGTGCGCGCCAGAACAAGGACGACGCCAAGCCCAAAAACGGCAAGAAGGAAAAGGCTCCCCGCCGCAAATTCCTCGAAACCTACTGCGAGAATCTGACCCAGAAGGCCCGGGACGGCAAGACCGACCGCATCATCGGCCGTGACCGTGAAATTTACCGCACGATTCAAATTCTTTGCCGCCGTCAGAAGAACAACCCCTGTCTGATCGGCGAGGCCGGTGTCGGCAAGACCGCCATCGCCGAGGGCATTGCCCAGCGCATCGCCGAGGGCAAGGTTCCCGCGCGGCTGCAGGACAAGGAGATCTACCTGCTGGACATGACCTCCCTTGTGGCAGGCACCCAGTTCCGCGGCCAGTTTGAGCAGCGCGTCAAGGGCCTTATCAGCGAGGTCAAGGCCGCCGGCAACATCATTCTGTTTATTGACGAGATCCACTCCATCGTGGGCGCGGGCGATTCGGACGGCTCGATGAATGCTGCCAACATCATGAAGCCCGCGCTCTCCCGCGGGCAGATGCAGGTCATCGGCGCGACCACCTTTGCCGAGTACCGCAAATATATCGAGAAGGATTCCGCGCTCGAGCGCCGTTTCCAGCCCGTCAAGGTCGAGGAGCCGTCCCTGCTGGATACGATCGAGGTCATCAAGGGCATCCGCATCTATTACGAGAAGCACCACTGCGTCCGTGTGCCGGACGCCATCGTCACCAGCATCGTCAAGCTGTCGGAGCGCTATATCACCGACCGTTTCCTGCCCGACAAGGCCATCGACCTGCTGGACGAGGCCTGTGCCTGCTGCAACCTGCGCCACCCCGAGATTACCGAGCTGCTGGAGACACAGCGCAAGGTCACGGAGCTGGAGGCACGCGAGCATGAGCTGGAGAATCCCGAGCCGCAGAACGGTCAGGACGCCGCCATCGACTACGAGGCACTTGCCGCCGTCAAAACCGATCTGGCGCAGCAGCGCGAAAAGCTGCCTGCTCTGCAGCTGAAGGCCGCTGAGATCGAGGTCACAATGGACGATGTGGCGCAGGTCATTGAGTTGTGGACCGGCGTGCCCGCCGTCAAGATCAAGGAGACCGAGTACGGCCGCCTGCAGGGGCTGGAGGATGCCCTGAAAGCGCACATCATCGGGCAGGACGAGGCCGTCCACGCCGTGGCCGGTGCCATCAAGCGCGCCCGCGCCGACCTGTCCGGCCGCCACCGCCCCGCCAGCTTTATCTTTGTCGGCCCGACCGGTGTCGGCAAGACCGAGCTGGTCAAGCAGCTGGCCAACCAGCTTTTTGACACAGTGGACCCGCTCATCTCGATCGACATGAGCGAATATATGGAAAAATATGCGGTGTCCCGTCTGATCGGCTCGCCTCCGGGCTATGTCGGCTACGATGAGGCCGGGCAGCTGACCGAGAAGGTGCGCCGCCACCCCTACAGCGTTGTGCTGTTTGACGAAATCGAAAAAGCGCACCCCGATGTCATGAACATCCTGCTGCAGATTTTGGACGAGGGCAAGATCAACGATGCACAGGGCCGCACGGTGGACTTTTCCAACACGGTCATCTGCATGACCTCCAACGCCGGCTCGACCGACCAGAGCGGCGCGACCGGCTTCGGCAAAAAGGCCGAGGTGGCCAGTGCCGACCGCAGCATGAAGGCGCTGCAGGAGTTTCTGCGGCCCGAGTTCATCGGCCGTGTGGATGAGATCATCACCTTCCGCCCGCTGAGCGAGGAGGATCTTGAGCGGATCGCCGCGCTGATGCTGGATGAGTACAAGCCGGGTCTTGCTGCCCACGGCATCACGCTGCACTACGACCAGCCCGCCCTTGCGGACATTGTTGCCGAAAGCTCCGCCAAGTACGGCGCACGCGAGCTGCGCCGCACCATCCGCAAAACCATCGAGGACCCGATCTCCAATGCGCTGGTGGACGGCCGCCTGAACGGCAGCGAGGTCACGCTTGCGCTGGTTGACCGCGACGGAAAAGCTGTACTGGATATATAAGGCATTGCCGCACAGCTCCCGCGTATTTCCGGAATGCTGCGGCAGCGCCCGAACGGGGTTATATCATGTATAAAAAGATCGCGGCCCTTGTGCTGGCCGCAGCGCTGCTCTGCAGCTGCACGGCCCGCGTTTCGGTGCAGCGCATCCCTGCGGAGCTGCCCCGCGCCGAGGCACCCTCCGCCACGCCGACGCCGGAGCCGACACCCGCCTTTACCGAGGAGCAGCAGCGCTACGGCAGCGCTGCGCTGCTGACCGACCCGACCGTGCTGGTCAATGTATTTCTCAACGATGCCGCCCATGGCTGCACCTGGGACGCGGAGGATCGCGCCGCCGCTGTGCAGCGCACTGGGATGGCCGTGGACTGGATCAACGCACAGGCAGCCGGCTACGGCGCTGCGCCGCAGCTTATCTGCGACCGCAGCGAGGACGGCAGCGATGCCGCCCTGACCCGCAGCTACCTGCTGCAGTCAGCCATCCGGGGCGGTGAAAACTCTGAGGAAAGCACCGCCTTTCTTGAGGAGATGGACGCCCTGTGCGAGTCGCTGGCTGCAGACAGCCGTCTGGCGGTCTACGGAGCGCGGCAGATCGCGTTTTTGTTCTATCTGCCCATCAGCGGCACCTCTTTCACGATGGCCCACTATGCCGATGACGGAGCGTCCTTTTACTATGAGTACAGCTGCCTGTACAAGACCGACGCCTACACCGATGGCGAGCCGGAGTCCCCAGCCACCTTTGCCCACGAGATCCTGCACCTCTTCGGCGCACCCGATTTTTACGAGGGCAGCAGCGACCCCTATGTCGATGCCACCCTCACCGCCTATGTCGAGGAAACCTACCCTGACGATATCATGCTCAGCACCTACGAGGCGGACGGCACAAGCCGGTTCGATGCGATCAGCAAGACGATAAGCCCGCTGACCGCCTACTGTCTCGGTCTGGCAGAGAGCTGCCCCGAGCTGGAACAGTTCCCGGCGCTGGGCAAGGTGGAGCCGGGGGTGTTCCGGCATGGGACTGCGGACAGCGAGGAGCCGACAACGGATGCATGGCCGGGAGCGGTAGCGGTGTGATAAATCCTTGCCTTCCCCCTTGGGGGAAGGTGGCCCCGCAGGGCCGGATGAGGGGCGCGTGTACCGCAGCAGCCCGTAAACGGGCAATAGCGGCAAGGCTACCCTCATCAGTCAGCGGTCGGAGCCGCTGACAGCTTCCCCCAAGGGGGAAGCCACTCGTCCAATGAAACTGGGAGGAGCCCCACATGCTGAATGATGTTTTTCCGCTGCGGGTGGAGGCCGTTCCCGCAGCACACACCTCGGAGTGGCGCGCCGACGACTCCTTTCCGCCGCGCCAGACGCAGGCGTGGCAGCTGATCTATGTGTGCAGCGGCACCATCGAGGAACGCTGCGATGACCGCCGCGTGCTGCTGCGGGCGGGCGGCCTTTTGTTCCACCAGCCCGGCGAGGTGTTCGCCATGACCACGGTGGGGGAGGTCCCGCCCGAAACGCTGCGCATTGATTTTTACTGTACCGGCGCGGCGATGGATCGGTTCCGCGGCACGATCCTGCACGCTGAGCCGACCGAGCAGCATGATCTGGACTGGCTGGCTAATACCGCCAATACGGTGTTTGACGCCGCCCCCGTGCGGGGCGAGCCTCCCATCGTAAAGGAGGATCTGCCCTTCGGAGCCATGCAGCAGTTCATCATCCATCTCGAAAACCTGCTGATCCTGCTGGCCCGCCGCTGCCGCCGCACCAAGCGTCCGGTAGCCCGTGTACGGCGGGAGCGCCGCCAGTATGTGCTGGTCGAGGATGCGCGCGCCTACTTTGCCGCCAACCTCACGCGGGAGCTGAAGGTGGACGAGGTATGCGCAGCACTGGGCTGCACCCGCCCCCAGCTGCAGCAGGCGTTCCGCGCGCGGCTGCGCCGCACCGCGATGGAGGAATTTTCCGCCATGCGCATCGAATATGCGGCCCAACTGCTGGCGCGCGGTGCCTCCCCCGGCGAGGTTGCCGCCCAGATGGGGTACTGCTCGGGCGCGTATTTCAGCCAGCGCTTCCGCGCCGCCACAGGCCACACGCCGTCCGCCTACCGCCGCATCCAGCAGGGGCTGCCCGCCCGGCGGCAAAACAGGCAACAAAAAGGCAAACCAGAATCAAAAACACCTATTGCAGAAAGCCCGCAGAAAGAGTAAAATACAAAGTAAAGACAGATGAACCGCTCATCTGAAGGCAACAAAATCATAAATTATAAGGAGACGAATGTTATGGCAATTCTGGTAAGCGGTGGCGCCGGTTACATCGGCAGCCACACCTGTGTGGAACTTCTGGCCGCTGGGTACGACATTGTCGTGGCCGATAACTACTACAACTCCTGCCCCGAGGCTCTGGCCCGCGTCAAGCAGATCGCAGGCAAGGACTTCCGCTTTGTCGAGGCTGACATGACCGACAAATCTGCCGTTGAGAAGATCTTCGCCGAGAACGAGGACATCGACTGCGTGATCCAGTTCGCCGCCTACAAGGCTGTTGGTGAGAGCGTTTCCAAGCCCATCGAGTACTACTCCAACAATCTGGCCTGCACGCTGAACATTCTGGATGTCATGCGCCGTCACAACTGCCACAACATCATCTTCTCCTCCTCTGCCACCGTCTACGGTGACCCCGCCAGCGTGCCCATCCGCGAGGATTTCCCCGTGGGCGGCACCACAAACCCCTACGGCACCACCAAGGTGTTCACCGAGCGCATCCTGACCGACTGCTGCAAGGCCGACCCCGAGCTGAATGTTGCGCTGCTGCGCTACTTCAACCCCATCGGTGCCCATCCGTCCGGCCTGATCGGCGAGGACCCCAACGGCATCCCCAACAACCTCGTGCCCTACATCGCCAAGGTCGCTGTCGGCAAGCTGGAGAAGGTCCATGTCTTTGGCAACGACTACCCGACCCCCGATGGCACCGGCGTACGCGACTACATCCATGTCGTGGATCTGGCCCGCGGCCATGTGGCGGCTGTCAAGAAGCTGGCGGAGAAGCCCGGTCTCTTCATCTGCAACCTGGGCACCGGCCATGGCTACAGCGTGCTGGATGTCATCCATGCGTTCAGCAAGGCCTGCGGCAAGGAGATTCCCTATGTCATCGACCCGCGCCGCCCCGGCGACATTGCCGAGTGCTGGTGCGACCCCTCCAAGGCCAAGCGCGAGCTGGGCTGGGAGGCACAGTACGGCATCGAGGAGATGTGCGCCCACAGCTGGAACTGGCAGAGCCACAACCCGGATGGGTATAAGACCGCGAAATAAAACTGCATAAAGTAAGAATGCCCGATGCGGTGACGCATCGGGCATTTGTTTTGTATGCCTTCCCCCGCGGGGGAAGGTGGCCGAGGCCCCGACCGAGGCCGGATGAGGGACGGGTCTGCCACAGCTGCCCGTAAACGGGTTGCAATGGCAAGGTTGCCCCTCATCAGTCAGCGGGCGGAGCCGCTGACAGCTTCCCCCAAGGGGGAAGCCTTTCTTTTTTACACATACATTTCCTGACTTCTCGGCGGCAGCTTGGGGACGGCGGGCAGCGGGGCGGCTGCGGCGCGCCACGCAGCAGGGGAGAGGCCTACCTCCCGCTTGAACACCCGGCACAGATAGTTTGCCCCCGAAAAGCCGGTCAGCCCCGCGATCATCTCCAGATTGTACTCATCGGTCAGCAGCAGCGACTTGACGGCCTCGATGCGGACATTCGTCATATATTTGCCCGGCGGCACACCGATCTCCTGCTTGAACACCCGCACAAGATGGCTTTTGGTCACGCCCAGCTGCTCGCTCAGTTCCTCGACGCCGTAGAGCGCCATATAGTTCTGCCGGATGGCCGCCACCGCCTCGGCCACCAGCGGCGGCAGGGGGCGCGCCGTTTCATCGGCCCTGTCTATGGCGCAGAGCAGTGCATAGGCCATTGCGGGCGTGCGGACGCCGTGCAGCTGGGCCAGCAGCTCGGCCGCGCCGGGGCAGGCCGCACCGTCCGCCCAGCGCGGCGCACCCAGCTGCAGCAGGTACGCATCTGTACAGCGGCCTGCCAGCCGCACCCCCAGCAGGTGACAGTCCGTCCGGGGGGTCAGTGTCAGCGGCGCAGCCCCCAGCAGGATATCCCCGCTCTGCCCCGGGCGGTCAAACCCGTCCAGAAGGCAGACCCCGCGCGACAGCACCCCCACCCACAGGCCGGAGCCGGTCAGGGTAAGCGGCTCCGTGCCGTCCAGTTCAGCGACTTCGGCTGCGCTGCAATATATTTCCGGGTCAAATATCAATTTCAGCACCTCTATATCAATAAAATGCTATTTTCAAATAGATTATAACCTGTTATTATAATCATGTCAACAGAAACAGCCCGCTCTACCCGGGCTGAAACCCACTGAATATATTTTGGAGGATGAGCATTATGGCTTCCATCAGCTGCCGTCACGTCAAGAAAGTTTACCCCGGCAATGTTGTTGCTGTTCCCGATTTCAGCCTTGAGATCGCCGACAAGGAATTTATCGTTTTCGTCGGTCCCTCTGGCTGCGGCAAGTCCACCACCCTGCGCATGATCGCCGGTCTGGAGGAGATCTCCGGCGGTGAGATGTACATCGGCGACCGCCTGATCAACGATGTTCCCCCGAAAGACCGCGATATCGCGATGGTCTTCCAGAACTACGCCCTGTACCCGCACATGACCGTTTACAAGAACATGGCTTTCGGTCTGGAGCTGCGCAAGATGCCCAAGGACGAGATCGACAAGCGCGTCCGCGAGGCTGCCAAGATTCTGGAGATCGAGCACCTGCTCGACCGTAAGCCGAAGGCTCTGTCCGGTGGTCAGCGTCAGCGTGTTGCGCTGGGCCGCGCCATGGTCCGTAACCCGGCCGTCTTCCTGCTCGATGAGCCTCTGTCCAACTTGGACGCTAAGCTGCGTACCAGCATGCGCACCGAGATCATCAAGCTGCACAAGAAGCTGGCTACCACCTTCATCTATGTTACCCATGACCAGACCGAGGCCATGACCATGGGCGACCGTATCGTCGTCATGAAGGACGGCATGATCCAGCAGGTTGATACCCCGCAGAACCTGTACGATTATCCCTGCAACATCTTCGTCGCAGGCTTCATCGGCAGCCCCCAGATGAACTTCCTCGATGGCACCCTGCAGAAGAGCGGCGACCAGTACACTGTCGATCTGGCCGGCACCACCATTCCTCTGCCGAAGGAAAAGACTGCGGACGGCAAGCTGGACGCTTACGTCGGCAAGACCCTGAAGGTCGGCATCCGTCCTGAGGACATCAAGGACGACGAGGAGTTCCTTGAGAAGCACTCCACCAGCCACCTGAACGCCGAGGTTGAGGTCTCCGAGCTGATGGGCGCTGAGATCTACCTGTACCTGACCTATCAGGGCCAGAACCTGATGGCTCGTGTTGCTCCCACCTCCAAGTCCCGCCGTGGTGACAAGATCGTGGTTGCTATGGACACCCATAAGATCCATCTGTTCGATCCCGAGAGCGAGAAGACCCTGCTCAACTAATTCACACGCATTATACAGCGGTTCCGTTGCGGCGGAACCGCTTTTTTGCTAAGGCAGCACCGCACAATGGAGGAAATGGCTATGCGCATCGCCAATTATCTGCGGCCGGAGTGTGTCGCACTGCACCAGCGGGCAGACTCGCTGGAGGGCGCGGTCCAGCAGCTGGTCGCCCTGCTTGACGGCACCGAGAATCTGACGGATACCGCCGCATTTGCTGCGGATGTCCGCGCCCGGCTGGCGCTGGGCGGTGTCTGCGTGGGCAACGGCCTTGCCATCCCCCATGCCAAAAGCGCCTCCGTCAAGCGGCTGCAGCTGGCGGCCCTGACGCTGGACCCGCCGCTGGCCTGCGACACACCGGACGGCAAGCCGCTGCAGATGCTGGTGATGATCGCCGCCCCGGCCGAGGCCAATGACCTGCATGTGCAGGTGCTGGCTGAATTGGCCACCCTGTTTCTCGATACAGATTTCTGCACCCACCTGCGCGAGAGTACGACCCCGGAGGCCTTTTGCCGCGCGGTGGCCGAGCGCGAGGCGCAGGATGACCCTGCAGCACCGCCGCCCCAGACCACCGATGAACCGGGCTACCGGCTACTGGGTGTGACCGCCTGCCCCACCGGCATTGCCCACACCTATCTGGCCGCCGAGGCCCTGCAGCGGGCCGCCCAGACCCGCGGCTTCTCGATCAAGGTCGAGACGAACGGCGCGGACGGGGTAGGGGATGCGCTGACCGAGGAGGATATCCGTGCCGCCGACTGCATCATCGTAGCGGCGGACCGGGCCGTGTCGATGGCACGGTTCGTGGGCAAACGGCTCGTCTACGCCTCGGCCGGGGACGCCGTGCGGGACGCGGATGCCCTTTTGGAAAAGGCCGTCTCCGGCAAGGCGCCCATCTACCACGGCGGACACGCCTTCCGAACCAGTGATCTGCGGGAGCTGGGCCGCGAAGGCTACGGCCACCTGATGAACGGCGTTTCTCACATGATCCCCGTTGTGGTGGCGGGCGGCGTCATCACAGCGCTGTCGCTGCTGTCGCAGCAGCTCGGCCTGCCTGCCAGCTGGACGATGATGATGAAAAATGTCGGCTCTGCGGCCTTTGTCATGATGTACCCCGTGCTGGCTGCCTTCATCGCGTCCAGCATCGGGGACCGCCCCGCCTTTATGCCCGGCCTGCTGGGCGGCTATCTGGCACAGATGGGCACAACCACGCTCACCAACCTCAGCTGGATCTCAAGCGGCTTCTGGGGGGCACTGATCGGCGGCTTTGCCGCCGGTTTGATCGTGCTGCTGCTAAACCGTTTGCTCGACCGGATACCGCAGGAGCTGAGCCACATAAGGACCGGGCTGCTCGTCCCCGCATGCAGTCTTTTGTTCATCGGCTGGCTGATGCTTATGGTCGTCAATCCGCCGCTGGGCCGCTTCAACCGGTGGATGTCGCTCTGCCTGTCCAAGATGCAGGGCGGCAGCCGCCTACTGCTGGGCGCGCTTCTGGGCGGCATGATGGCCACCGACTACGGCGGGCCGATCAATAAAGCCGCCTATGTCAGCGGCACACTGGCACTGGTCACCCTGCAGTATGATCTTATGGCTGCCGTCATGGCGGGCGGCATGGTCCCGCCGCTGGGGCTGGCGCTGGCCTGTATGCTGTTCCCGACAAGATTCACCGCCTCGGAGCGCCGCAGCGTGCCCCAGACTGCGATCATGGGACTTTCCTTCGTGACGGAGGGCGCTCTGCCCTTCGCCCTGCGCGACCCGCTGCGTGTCGGCCCCTCCTGTATTGCCGGCAGTGCGCTGGCAGGCTTTTTGGCCATCTTCCTCGGCTGCGGCTGCCCCGCCCCCCATGGCGGATTGTTTCTGCTACCCGTAATGGGAAATCCGCTCGGCTTTCTGGGTGCGCTGCTCGGCGGAAGCCTGCTGGCGGCACTGCTGCTCGGCCTGCTGAAAAAGCCACTCAAACAATAATAATGTATTCGACAAAAGCCCTGTTGTGCGTTGCGCATGACGGGGCTTTATGCTATACTTGGATATATATGTGATTTTTTACGAGCGAGGAGGACCCTGCCCTTATGGAACAGGTCAGAACTTTCTGCCGGCGCTACCGCCGCTTGCTTATGGCGGCAGCCTATCTTTTGATTTTTGCCGTGGGTGTGCTGTATCTGCGCGTTACGATCAGCATCCCGCCCGAGGGCGATGACAAGCTGACGCTGAACAAATGGCTGTTTGATCTGCACCGTATGCCCTACGCGCAGTTTCTTCTGCAGGATCTGCAGGGCCGTCTGCGGTATTTCACCCTGCAGGAGCCGCGGTTTTTCCCCTTTCACTACCCCAACGCCGTGGCGCTGCTGTTCTATGGCAGTCTGAGCAGCTACCGGCTGTATATCATCGCCTTTACCGGTGCGGCGGCCTTTCTGGTCAGCCGCGTGGTACGGCGGTTCGGCAGCGGTGATGCACTGGCGCTGGCCGGCTTTACGCTGGCGCTGGCGGCAGCCCCCATCTGGAACGAGGGCATGTACAGCTACTACGCCGTGCCGCAGCGGGCGTTGTTCTGGGCCATGGCGGCATGGCTCTGCCTTTTCCCGTGGGAAACGACCCGCCACCGCCGCTGGGCTGTGCTGGGTGCTGCGCTGTCCTTTCTGGCCTGCGGCACCTATGAGATCGGCTATGTCTTTGCCGCGCTCGCACTCATCGTCTGGTGCCTGCGCAGCCGCAGCTTTAAGGCCGGTTTCTGCCATTCCGCGCCCGTGCTGGGCGGTATGGGCGCTGCGCTCGTCTTTCATGTTTTAAGCGGCCGCAACGGCGGCAGCGGCAATCCGGTATCGCTCGATCTGCCCGTTGTTCTGCGGGTGACGGTGCAGCAGATGGCTGCCTCCATCCCGGGGCTGAACTCCCGCCTGCTGCAGGAGGACTGCGGCGTGATTTCAAACGGCGACCGCCTGTGGCCGCTGGTGCTGGGCCTGGCCGCCGGGCTGCTGCTCTTCTTTGCCGTTCCGCGGGACAAGCTGCGCGCCAAAACGCTCGGCGCTCTGGCCGGGCTAGGCTTTGCATTCTGGGCACTGCCGGCCCTGCTGCTGGCGCTTTCTTCCCGCTACCAGCAGCCTGAGGCCATCACCTGGCAGTGGGGCTACATTCCGGCAGCGGCATCCTCCATCGGGTTTGCCCTGCTGGCGGCCGCACTGCTGGCGCTGCTGGCCAACGCCTGTATGCATCTGCCGCAGTTCGTCTCGCTCACAGCCCGTTTGGCACTGACTGCCGCCTTTGCTGCAGCCCTCTGCCTGAACGGCAGCTACCTGCGCGGCGTGGTGCGCACCCACCATGCGGAGAATCTGGCCGCCTACCAGTTTTTTGTCCGCTCGATCGAGGCCGGTCTGGCCGATGGCGTGACGGAGGATGATCTGATCCTCTGCAATGAGAATGTCTGGGACGGCAACAGCGACGCCGAGAGCTTATTCTTCAGCCGCTTTACCGGCCGCACCCTTCGTGCGCGGTTCATGACCGCCGGGGACGAGCAGCCCGCAGGCAGCACCTACGCCTACCAGACCTACCGGAACTACGGCGGGTACGACCTTGCCTGGTGCGGCCGTCTGCAGAGTGCTGACAGTGACCTGATGGACGGTGTGCAGATCCTTGTGCAGGGTGCGCTGGTGCCCGACAATGCGGTCATCAAATACAAGGTCCGCCTACCTGACGGCACCGAGGAGGCCCGTTCCATCTGCCTGCTCGACTGCACCCGCACCGACCGCGATGCCAACGGCGACTACCTTGCCACCGTGGAGGACACCTCCATCCTGAACGCCAAGCTCATGATCTGGGACGGCTGAGAAACGGGGCAATGAGTTATGAAGCTTTTTCATTTTTTAAAGCGCAATAAGCTGTTCGCTGTCCTGCTGGCAGCCGAACTGGCTGTGCTCTGTACCTTGATTGCCGGATTGTTCGGCGCACCGTATAAGCTGACTCTGACACCGGATCTGTTCGAGAACCGCTTCCCCGATATTGCTGCCGAGGATGCGGACGGCCTGAAGGTCTGGAACCAGATCGACTTCCGCAGTGAGGAGCCCATCACTTTTTCCAGTCAGGGGCAGGCGCTGCGCGCCGGAGCGTATGAAGTCACCGTCTCCTATTTTTCCTGCCAGACTCCGGATGCCCCCACCTTCAACCTGCTCAACTCTGCCGGCACGCTGGATTTTTCCAGCGAAATGGTACCTGCTGCCGTTTCCTTTGACACGCTGCGGCTGGACGATTGCCACCGCACGCAGACCTCCCGTCTGTGGGTCAGCAGTGGCGCTGCACTGCAGGATCTGACGGCCACCCTGACCTATCGTCAGGGGCAGCTTTACCTTTATGCCGTCACACTGACTGAACAGCCCATCTACCGGCTGACCCGCCTGTTTTGCTGGCTGTTCTGCTTTGCGGCAGCCGATGCCCTGCTCTGGCTGCTGTTTGCCCGGACAGGGGAGAGAGGCGCTGCCCACCGCCGGGAGCTCCGCCTGCCGCTGTGTCTGCTGGGCATCACGGTCTTAGCCTGTCTGCCGCTGTTCAGCAATTATCTTTATGTCGGCCACGATCTGGACTACCATCTGCAGCGCATCACCGCTATGGCAGCCGAGCTTTCCTACGGGCAGTTTCCGGTACGCCTGACTACCACCACCCTGAACGGTTACGGCTATGCAAACCCTCTTTGCTATTGTGAGCTGTTTCTGCTTCTGCCTGCACTACTGTACAATCTGTGGCTGCCGCTGCGCACCTGCTATCAGATATACATCTTTGCAGTCACACTGGCCACCTGCCTGATCGCTTATTTCAGCTTTGGCCGCATTACCGAGAGCCGCCGTCTTGGGCTGTTGGGGGCAATGCTCTACACACTGTCCTGCTATCGGCTTGTCTGCGTCTACACCCGCGCTGCTGTGGGCGAGTTCACCGCCATGGCGTTCTTCCCGCTGGTGCTGCTCGGCCTGTACGGCATCTATACGAAGGATAAGCCCCGCTTTGCGGACTGGCTGCCTATGTCACTGGGCATGGCCGCCATGGTGCAAAGCCATCTGCTCTCCTGCGAGCTGACGGCACTGCTGCTGGCCGTCTTTTGCCTGCTGCACCTGCGGGACACCCTATCCCCCACACGGCTGCTGGCCTGGATCAAGGCAGCGCTGCTCGCAACAGGGCTGAGCGCATGGTATCTTGTACCGTTTTTTATCTCTGGTGCAAGCATTCCATTCATGGTCAACGGATCTTTCATCGGAAAGATCCAGTCGCAGGGGCTGTATATAATGCAGCTGCTCAGCCCGTTCGGCACCGGGTTTGGCGGCACAAGCAGCGGCACAAGCACGGATATGACACTTTCCCTCGGCCTTCCGCTGATTTTGGGCCTTGCACTGGTCTGCTATTGCCTGCTTACCCAGCACAGTGAAAAGGACCGCTATTTCAGCATTCTGTACACAGCAGCCGGCTTTTTTGTCTTTACGGTTTTCCTGTCGCTGCATATCTTCCCTTGGGATTATGTGCAATCGGCGCTGGGACGCACGGCAGGCAAGCTGGCCGGGATGTTCCAGTATCCGTGGCGCTTTCTTTCTCTGGCCACGGTACTGCTCTGTCTGGCAACGCTCATTGCCATCCGTCTGCTGGCGGGGCAGCATCAGGCCCTCGGCAGGGCTGCAGCCGTTGTGCTGGCAGCTTCTGCCCTGCTGATGACCGGCGTAATGCAGGCCCAGATACTGACTGAGCAGGGCGAGGTTCCCCGCAATGTCTATTCCGTGGCCGATCCTTCCGTAACGGTTGCCATTGGCGAGTACATAATCGACGGTACCAGCGCCTATGAAACGATCTGGGCGCAGCCCAAGCCCGGCAGCGATGCGCTGCATCTTGTCCGCTATGAAAAGCAACGCGGCGTTGCCTGCCTGACTGTACAGAACGAGGGAGCCGAGGCCGCCATCTCGCTGCCCATCTTTAACTACGGCAACTACTATGCCGCCGATGAAAACGGTCAGCCCTTTTCCATCACCAGCGGCGAGAATGAAC
Source organism: Oscillospiraceae bacterium (assembly GCA_025757985.1). NCBI lineage: Bacteria > Bacillati > Bacillota > Clostridia > Eubacteriales > Oscillospiraceae > Oscillospiraceae bacterium. Next base: position 1,308,939 of record CP107210.1, on the reverse strand, counting down.
GCATTGTGCTGACGATTCCCGCAGGCTACACCGGCACGATCCGTGTCTGGTATCATGCGCCCGATTACTGGCGCAGCTTTGAGGCGATCTCCGCCGCCAGTCTGCTGGGGCTTATCGGCTATGCCGTGCTTGCCCGCCGCAAGCGCCGCGCCGCCGCCACCGTTTAAACGAGGTTTCACCTATGCCCAATCGCATCAATTATCAGCTGGAGATGGAAAAGGTCCTGCGCACGCTGGATGGCACGCGGCCGCGGCTGCTGCTGCATGCCTGCTGCGCGCCCTGCTCAAGCGCTACGCTTGAGCGGCTGGCTGCCCATTTCGACATCACCGTCCTGTACTACAACCCCAACATCTACCCGCCGCAGGAGTATCACCGCCGCGAGGCCGAGCTGGAGCGCTTTGTCGAGCAGGCGGGGTATCACTATCCCGTCATTGAGCTGCCCTACGACCCGCAGGAGTTTTACACCGCCGTCAAGGGGCTGGAAAATGAGCCGGAAAAGGGCGCACGCTGCACCGTTTGTTACCGGCTGCGGCTGGAGCAGGCCGCCCGCTATGCTGCCGCGCACGGCTTTGACTGGTACTGCACAACGCTCTCGATCTCCCCGATGAAGGACCCCGTGCGGCTGAACGAGCTTGGCACCGAGCTGGGCAGGCAGTACGGCGTGCCGTTCCTGCCCAGTGAGTTCCGCAAAAAGGACGGCTACAAGCGCAGCTTACAGTTGAGCGCCGAGTACGGCCTGTACCGGCAGGATTACTGCGGGTGCGTGTTCAGCAAGCGGGAGAGGGAAGCCACTGCAAAGTAGGGGCCGGGCATGCCCGGCCCTGCACCTCCCACTGTTGTGCTGTAAATTTTATGCTGCGGGCCGGACATGTCCGGCCCCTACCGTGTTATGAAAGGAGCCCCCTATGACCTTCTATCAAATTGTTTTTCTCTTCTTCGCCTACTCGTTCCTCGGCTGGGTGGGGGAAGTCCTCTTTACCGCCGTCGTGCACCGCAAATATCAGGACCGCGGCGTGCTGAGCGGCCCGCTCTGCATCCTGTACGGCATCGGCGCGCTGGTCATCACCTTTGCGCTGCGCGACATCCGGGACGGCTGGTTCTTCCTCTTTGTGTTCAGCGCCGTCTACGCCACCGTCATTGAGTGGATCGGCGGCCACATCCTTGAATACACCTCCCACACCCGCTGGTGGGATTACAGCACCCAGCCCTTCAATCTGGACGGTTACATTTGTTTGGGCGCATCCGTCACATGGGGCGTGCTGGGCGTCATCATGCTCAAGTGGGGCAACCCGCTGCTGCTGGCGCTGTACAGCCTTGTGCCGCGCGGCATCTGGGTTGTTGTGCTGCTGGCCGCGCTCGTCGTGTTCTGCGTCGATCTGGTCGGCACGCTGCTGGCCATGGCCGGTCTGCGCTACCGCTGGCCCGCCGCCGCGGCTGTTGAAAACCGTCTGGCAAACCTGACCGTCCGCGGCGGCATGTGGATTCTCGACCACGTCGAGCGCCGTATGGCGAAGGCCCATCCCGCACTGACCTTTGTGCGCCCCAAACGGCAGCAGACCGACACGTTTGCCGCCGGGTGCAGCCCGTATAAAATTATTTTACTGTTCTTCATCGGCGCGTTCCTCGGCGACATCACCGAGACGATCTTCTGCCGCGTCACCGGCGGCGAGTGGATGAGCCGTTCCAGCGTTGTGTGGGGTCCCTTCTCCATCGTATGGGGCCTTGCCATCGCACTGGTCACCCAGCTGCTCTACCGTTACAAGGACAAGCCTGCCAGCTGGCTTTTCGTGACCGGCACACTGCTGGGCGGTGCGTATGAGTATCTGTGCAGCGTCTTTACCGAGGTCGTTTTCGGCGCGGTGTTCTGGGACTACAGCGCCATCCCGTTCAATCTGGGCGGCCGTATCAATCTTCTCTACTGCTTCTTCTGGGGCTTTGCGGCGGTGGCGTGGTTCAAAGTGCTGTACCCGCCGATTTCTGCCGCCATCGAAAAGCTGCCCCGCCGCTTCGGCACGGTGCTGACCTGGGCGCTCTGCGTGTTCATGGCTGCGGATATGCTCGTCAGCTCGGCTGCGCTGGTGCGCTACAACGACCGCCTGAACGGCGTTCCCGCCGCGAACAGCATCGAAACTTATTTAGACGAGCACTACGACAATGACCGAATGTATAAGGTGTACCCGAAGGCAGTGCATACAGGGTAATTGCAAAAATCTTTGTATATTCCGCACATATGTGTTATAATAATTTTGTATCTGTTGTATAAGAATCGAGGAGGCGACCGGCTGTGAACCGCAACGAGGGAAATGAACTGTACCTGAAAGCCCAAAAGCTGGCACTGCGCGATTACCGGGAGAAAATGCTTGCCGGGCAATCGCCGTTTCTGCCTGTACTGGACGATATCCTGCAAAATGTCCCGGTGGAAAATCAAATTCCCCTCGGCCAGGTGGATATCCCGCTGAATCTGCTGGTGGGCACCAAAACGACTGGCCGCACCGCAGCGTTCGCATCCAACTTTATGCCGCTGCTGGACCTCAAGACCGAGTTTGCCAGTAAGTGGGTCAACCTCTGCCTGTCTCATCTGGAAGAGGGCATCCGCGACCCCATCCGCTGTTATGAGTATATGGGCCGCTTCTATGTGCAGGAGGGCAACAAGCGCGTCAGTGTGCTGAAATACTTTGACGCGACCAGCATTCTGGGCAATGTCATCCGCATCGTGCCGCAGTACAGCGAGGACCCCACCGTCCAGATGTACTACGAGTTCATGCACTATTATCCCATCACCCAGACCTATCTGCTGACCTTTACCAAGCCCGGCAGCTATGCCCGCCTGCAGAAGATTCTCGGCAAGGGACCTGATGAAAAGTGGAGCGATGAGGACCGCGTCGAGATCATGTCGCTCTACAACTGGGTCGAGAAGGCGTTTCTGGCCCACCGCGGTGCCAAACTCAGCGTCACGGCGGGTGATGTGCTGCTGCTTTTGCTGCGCGTCTACACCATGAAGGAGCTGGCCGATTCCAGCCCGAGCGAGCTGAGCGAAAAACTGGATGCCCTGTGGGACGATGTGCTGGCCCTGCAGAAGGGTGACCCCGTGCAGGTCAGCGACAAGCCCGCCGAGCCGAAGCAGGCCGGCCTGCTGGATCGCATCCTGCCCGGCAAGCGCACCGCCCCCAGCCACCTGAAGGTTGCCTTTGTGCATGAGCGCACCCCGGGGACCAGCTCTTGGACGAGCCAGCATGAGTTCGGCCGCACCCAGCTGGACACCGTGTTTGAGGGGCAGGTCGAGACGGTTGCCTACTTCAACGCCGTCCCCGGCGAGAATGCCGATGCACTGGTCGAGCAGGCCATCACCGATGGGGCCGATGTTGTCTTTACCACCAGCCCCAAGCTGGTGGGCGCGTCCTTACGCGCCGCCGTCAAGCACCCGCAGGTGCGGATTCTGAACTGCTCGATGGAGATGCCCTACGCGAGCATCCGCACCTACTACACCCGCGTATACGAGGCCAAGTTCATCACCGGCGCCATCGCCGGTGCCATGGCAGCGGGGGACCGCATCGGCTATGTGGCGGACTATCCGAGCTACGGCATGCCCGCCAACATCAACGCCTTTGCGTTGGGGGCACGCATGGCAAACCCCCGCGCCCGGATCGAACTGCTGTGGACCTGCCTGCCCGACCAGACCGACCCGCTGCATACCTTCACCCAGAAGGGAATCTCCGTCATCTCGGGCCGCGATGCACCGACACCCAACCGCCCCCAGCGGGAGTTCGGCACCTTTTTGGTCGGGCCCGGCGGCGTGCTGCAGGATCTGGCCACCCCGTTCTGGCATTGGGGCCAGTTCTATGAAAATGTCATCCGCACCGTTCTGAACGGCGGCTGGGTGCGGGATAAGTCCGGCACCGACGGCCGCGCCGTCAACTACTGGTGGGGCATGAACAGCGGCGTCATGGATGTACTGCTCAGCCGTGAGCTGCCGCCCGATGTCACCCATCTGGCGCAGATCCTGCGCAACGGCGTGACCTCCGGCATGATCGACCCGTTCCACTGCCGCATCACAGCACAGGACGGCAGCGTCAAGAACAGCGGCCGCCACGGCCTTGACCTTGAGCAGATCGCCCACATGGACTATCTCTGCGATGCCGTGGACGGGCACATCCCCGAATATGACGAGCTGGCCGAGGTATCGAAGCCGATGTACCGGATGCAGGGCATTCACCGCGACCTTCTCCCCGTTGAGAAGGAGGCCGAGCTGTGAGGATCTTAGCCATCGCCGATGAGGAGTGCAAAGCCCTGTGGGACTATTTCACACCGGACAAGCTCGCGGGCGTTGATCTGATCATCGCCTGCGGTGATCTGAACCGCCATTATCTGGAATATCTGGCAACGATGGCCCCCATGCCGGTGCTGTATGTCCACGGCAACCATGATGAAAGCTATGACCTGCGCCCGCCGCAGGGCGTCATCTGCATTGATGATGATGTCTATGTTCACAACGGGCTGCGCATCGCCGGGCTGGGCGGCGGCTGCCGCTACCGCACCGGTGCCTGGCAGTTTACCGAGGCCGAGATGAAAAAGCGGGTCAACCGCCTGCGCGGCAAGATCGACCGCCACGGCGGGCTTGATATTCTTGTGACCCATGCGCCGATGCACGGCTACGGCGATCTGACCGATTTGCCGCACCGTGGGTTTACTGCGTTTTCGGTCCTGCTGGACCGCTACCACCCGCAGCTGATGCTGCACGGACATATCCACCTGAGCTACGGCGCTTCCATCCCGCGTGAGCAGCAGTACGGCACGACCCGCATCGTGAACTGCTATGAGCGCGTCTATCTTGATGCCGAGCCGCCCGCCGTCAAGCCCCGCCATCGTCTGTTTGCTTCGCTGCTGGGACGGAGTGCCCTGTAGGGGCGAGGCACGCCTCGCCCTCGGCCTTCCCGTGGGCATACTTCTGCCTTTCACGCTGAGGCCCGGACATGTCCGGCTCCTATCAGGCGGCACGGCCAACTTCATCAAACAAGGAGAACTATTCCCATGACAAAAATCGCAGTATTCGGTGCAGGCACCTGGGGCATCGCGCTCGCGCGTCTGCTGGCCGTCCATGGCAAGGATGTCACGGTATGGAGCGCCATCCCCGCCGAGCTGAAAGCCCTCAGTACCACCCACCGCCACCCCAACCTGCCCGGCATGGAGCTGCCTGCCGCAATGCACTATACCGCCGACATTGCCGAGGCCTGCGCCGGCCGCGATGTTCTGCTGTTTGCCGTGCCGTCCCCCTTTGTGCGCGCCACCGCCAAAAAGGCTGCGCCGCACATCCCCGATGGCCAGCTGATCGTGGATGTGGCCAAGGGCGTTGAGGACAAGACCCTGATGACGATGAGCGAGATCATTGAGGATGAGCTTGCCAAGGCCGGCCGCAAGGCGCGGGTCGTGGCGCTGTCCGGCCCCACCCATGCCGAGGAGGTTGCCCGCGATATGCCCACCGCCATCGTGGCCGCCTGCGCAGAGGAGGAGGCCGCCAAGACCGTCCAGAAAATCTTCAACACGCCGACCTTCCGCGTCTATACCAACGATGACCGCCGCGGTACCGAGCTGGGCGGCGCGATCAAGAATGTCATCGCACTGGCCGTGGGTATTGCCCTCGGCCTTGGCTACGGTGACAACGCCAAGGCCGCCCTTATCACCCGCGGCAACGCCGAACTGGCCCGCCTCGGGGCCGCCATGGGCTGCAAGCCCGAGACCTTTGCGGGCCTGTCCGGCATGGGCGATCTGATCGTCACCTGCACCAGCATGCACAGCCGCAACCTGCATGCCGGTATGCTCATCGGCCGCGGCAAATCCGTGGAGCAGGCCAAGACCGAGGTCGGGCAGGTGGTCGAGGGCATCAACGCGCTGCCCGCCGCCTGCCACCTTGCCAAAAAGTACAAAGTCGAAATGCCCATCGTGCAGGCTGTGGAGGCCATCCTTGATGGCAAGCTTAAGGCCCGCAGCGCCCTGATGTCCCTGATGGGCCGCAGCCTGAAACGGGAGTAAGAGGTACTGCATGGCTGACATCAAGATTGCCTTTTTTGACATTGACGGTACACTGCTGCCTTTTGAGGCCAAGCACCTGCCCGCCTCAACGGTGGACGCGCTGGCCCGGCTGCGCAAAAACGGCGTCAAAACGTTTATTGCTACCGGCCGCCCGCCGGTACATCTGCCGTACCTGCACGCGCTGGACGGCACCCCCTTTGACGGCTATGTCACGATGAACGGCCAGTACTGCTACCTGGCCGATGGCGAGCTGCTGTACAGCAAGTATATCCCGGCGGCATCGCTGCAAACGCTGCTGCCGTACATTGAAAAAGAACAGCTGTCCGTCGGTTTTGTAGGCAAGGACTTCTGCCGGTTCAACCTTATCAACGATTGGAGCCGCGACTTTGCCAAAAAGCTGGAGCTGGGGGCCGGGGATGTTGCCGCGCTGATCCAGCACGAGGATATTTACCAGCTCAGCGCGTTCCTGCCGCCGGAGAAGGAGGCCGAGTTCCTGCGCCGCTGCCCCGGCTGCCTGGCTGTGCGCTGGGAGGATGATTTTTGCGATATCCTACCCGAGGGCGGCGGCAAGCCTAACGGCCTGGCCCACACGCTGGCACATCTTGGGCTGACGCGGGAGCAGTGCATCGCCTTCGGTGACGGCGGCAACGATGTGACGATGCTGGAATACGCAGGCATCGGCGTAGCGATGGGCAACGCCTGCGAGGAGGTCAAGGCCGCCGCCGATTATGTCACGGATGATATTATGAAAGACGGTCTGGCGAAGGCGTTGGGGCATTTCCATCTGATTTGATTGTAGGGGCCGGGCATGCCCGGCCTGCAACTCTGCCATAACTGCTCGTCTGCCTTGCACGACCGGGCCAGGCATGCCTGGCCCCTACATCTCTACAAAAATAACGCCCCCAACCGTTTTTGGTTGGGGGTGCTGCTATTTTCACCGATTCTTCTTCATAAACGCCTTGACCGCAATTACCAGCGCGGCGTACACCACGCCGCCGATGGCCCAGATGAACCAACTGTACTGCGGCTGGCCGTTTCCGTCCGGGCCGAAGGTGTACCACAGGAAGATGGCGACCACCACCAGCCAGTAGGCGGCAGTCAGCGCGTTTATGCGGCTCTTGATGGCTTTGTTTGGGCGGGTGTAGTCGCCCTCCTCCAACAGCTGATCCATGGCGTCCCGCACCGTGCCTACCCGCACAAAGGCGTAGACGCCGCAGGCCACCAAGGCCAGCACCAGGCAGATGGACGCCGACACCAAAAACGACGCACCAACCATCATGGCAGCAAACACCGGCACCGCCGACAAAACGCAGAGCACCGTGCCAAGGATGTTGGCCTTGTCGTACTGCGGCGCAAAGGCGTCGCGGCGCTCCTTCGCAAGGCCGGTGACGCCGTACTCAGTCTCGATGGCCTGCTTTTGCAAAAATTCATACGCCCGCACTGACGCGCTGCACTGCATGAAGATAGCCACCGCTGCGGCGATGATGACCAGCAGCGCAATGAGGCCGATGCCCCCCGCCAGGTCATCCCAGATGCCGAACAGGCCGGCCTCGCTCAACGCCCCCAGCGCCAGCAGCGGGATGGGGGAGACGACACAGAGCGCCGCCGCCAGCGCCAGCTTCGGCGCATTGGCCCGGGCCTTGGCAAGGTAGTCGTTGGCCTGGGCCAGCGTCATCCGGGGCAGGGGAGAGGTATCGTCCTCGGTGTACTCCGGCTCGGCCGCGTCATCTTTTAAAAGGTAGTCGGTCGTCACACCGAACAGGCAGCTCAACTGCAAGATTTTGTCAATGTCAGGTACAGACTGTGCGCCCTCCCACTTGGAGACCGACTGCCGGGTCACGTTCAGTTTCTCGGCCAGTTCCTCTTGGGACCAGCCCGCCTTTTTGCGCAGGGTGATAAGTTTGTCTGCAAAGATCACTTGGGTGTACCTCCTTCAATTTCCTTGCCCTTATCCTACCAGAATCCCCGGTTGCACACCATAAATCGGCCCCGGCAATCTGTCAACTGTGGGTTGCGTTTGCGGGCAGACGCCAGTCAATTTCCGCTGCATCGTTGTTTTTCAAAAATTTGTTTACCTTGCCGAACGGTGCCGAGCCAAAGAACCCCCGGTAGGCCGAAAGCGGGCTGGGGTGGGCGGATTCCAGTACCAGCACCGGGCGGCGCGCGGCGGCCCCGGTAAAGATCGGTGCATATTTCTGTGCGGGCTTGCCCCACAGCACAGCGGCCAGCGGGCCGGTGCCCTGCGCTGCCGCATAATCCAACGCCGCGCGGGTGAACGTCTCCCACCCATGGCCTGCATGGGCGTTGGCCGCGCCCTGCTCCACCGTCAGCACGGTGTTCAGCAGCAGCACACCCTGCCGCGCCCACGGCGTCAGGTCGGTGTGGGCAGCACTGCCGGGGCCGAACTCGCTCTCCAATTCCTTAAAGATGTTGCGCAGACTCGGCGGAGCCTTGCAGCCGTCCGGCACCGAGAAGGAAAGCCCCATGGCCTGCCCCGGCTCATGGTAGGGGTCCTGCCCCAGAATGACCGCCCGCACCGCCGCAGCCGGGCAGACGCGAAACGCCGCGAAGATATTCTCCGGTGCGGGGTAGACGGTCCTTTCCGCCGCAGCCGCCGTCACAAAGGCATCCAGCTCGGCAAAGTACGGCTTTGCGCGCTCCTGCGCAAAAAAAGGCTGCCAATCGGTGGCGGATAATCTGTCGAGTTCGGCGGTTAAAAGCATAGTGAATCTCCTCGGTAGCTTTGTAGGGGCCGGGCATGCCCGGCCCGCGCGTGTAAAACAGGCGGGCGTTCACGGGAAAGTTGCGGGCCGCACATGTGCGGCCCCTACATAGGTGCCCTTACACATTTTTCACAAGTATATCACACCCCCGCAGGGGTTGCAATAGCGGCAAAAATGCGGTATAATAACATTTATGCTGCGGCGTCCTGCCGCGCCTAAAGTATATCAAAGGGGAGAACCATTTATGCGTTCCATCAAAACCAAATTGTTCAGCCTTGCCATGGCTGTTTCCATGGTGCTGGCGCTGGCGGGCTGTGCCATGTCCACGCCGTCCACCGTCGGCTCCATCGGCGGGGTCGAGATCCCGGCCGGCATCTACCTGCTGGCCCAGTATAACTCCTACAACACCGCGTCCGGTCTGGCCAAGCTTGCGACCGGCGAGACGGCCTCCGATGTCAAAGCCGTGCTGAAGGCCACCTGCACCGGTACCATCAACGGCGAGGAGGTCACCGCCCCGGGCAGCGAGTATGTGGCCCAGCTGACTACCCGCGCCATTGAGTACTACGCCGCCGTGGAAAAGCAGTTTGCCGCGCAGAACGGCGTTCTGGATGACGCCGCCACCGCCGAGGCCGCCAAAACCGCCGACAGCCTGTGGGGCACCAACGGCGATCTGTACACAGCCAACGGCATCTCCAAGGCTACTGTGGAGACCTACCTGCTCAACGCCCAGAAGGCCAAGGCCCTGCTGAAGATGGCCTACGGCCCCGAGGGCACGACCCCCGTCACCGAAGCCGAGTACACCGATTATGTGAACAACGACTGCTACTACATTGAGGCCGTGCAGTTCCCGCTCGTCAACTACAGCAGCTACGCGATGGCTGATGACACCCAGAAGGCCTCCATCATGGCTACCGCCGAAAGCTGCATGGAGGAGCTGAGCCGGACTGCCACCGCAGAGACGGCCTCCGGCAGCGCCCTGTACACTGCGGCCATGACCTATGTGCCGCAGGCGATGGCCGCCATGGGCAGTGAGATGGACGCCTCGCAGGCCGTCTACTACGCTGCAAGCCAGCTTTACACCCCCGATGACCTGAGCAGCTACGGCAGCGATGAATACAACAACCTGACCAACCCGCTGGACGCTGCCGGGCTGAACCACTGGACCACGATCGATCTGGGCACCACGATTCTGGTTGCCCGCCGCATCGACCCGTTCAAGACCTACACCGTGGACGAGCTGGACAGCATGTATGACCTGCTGACTGATATGAAGTCTACCGCCATTCAGGATGAGCTGTACGCCGCCGGTGCCGCGCTGGAGCATGATCTGAACAGCGCCGCGCTGAACACCTACAGCGCCTCCAAGATCAAAAAGAACGCCTGAGCTTAAAAAGTTCAGCCGGGAGCAGCATTGTTTGCTCCCGGCTTTTTTGTTAATGAAAAGAGGTTTGTACCATGACGAAAAACAAATCCCTGAATTTCCTGCTGCAGACACTCGGCTGCCTGATCTCCGCGGCAGGCATCTACAGCTTTGCCGTTGCGGCCGGTATCCCTGTCACCGGCGTTGCAGGCATCAGCGCCATCCTGTACCGCCTGTTCGGCGTGCCGATGGGCCTGAGCAATGTGCTGATCAACATTCCGATCATCCTGTGCACCTACAAGCTGCTCGGACGCGCCTTCTTCCTGCGCAGCGTCTACTGCATGATACTCTTTGCCATCTCCACCGACTATGTACTGCCGCTGCTGCCGGTCTATCAGGGCGACCGCCTGCTGGCCACGATCTGCGCCGGTGTGGTCGGCGGCATCGGCGATGCACTGATCTACATGAACAACTCCAGCACAGGCGGCCTCGACTTCATCACAATGGCTATCAAAGCCCGCCACCCGTATCTGGCGTTCGGCAACATCACCTTTGCGGCGGCGCTGGCCGTCATCGTCCTCTCCGGTGCCGTGTTCCGCGATGTAGACTCCATCATCTACGGTATCATGTTCAATTTCCTTGTCTCCACCGTCATCAACAAGATGATGTTCGGCTTCACCTCGTCGATGCTGGCCATGATCATCACCGATGACGGCGCTGCCGCCTGTGCCGAGATCGACCGGGTAGCCGACCGCGGCTCCACGATCCTGCAGGGGCGCGGCGGCTACGGCGGCCACCCCCGAGATGTCGTGCTCTGCGCCTGCTCCAACAAGCAGCTCTATGAGATCGAGCATGCCATGCAGGCCCTCGACCCGGGCTGCTTCATCATCATGCTTCAATCCAACGAGGTCCACGGCGAAGGCTTCCGCCAGCTGGAGCTGGGAAAGAACGAGAACCGGAACGAATAAATTTCAGCGAAAACGCGTTTGTTTTAGCAACTCTATGGAGCATAGGTTGCCAAAATGAGCGCGTTTTCTTTATAATGGGCACAGAACAAAAAGGAGGTTTTAGACATGGATGCCACAAAAATCGGTAGATTCATTGGAGCGGAGCGCCGCGCTAAGGGCTGGACGCAGCGCCAGCTGGCAGATAAACTCCAGCTGACCGACAAGGCCATCAGCCGTTGGGAGACAGGTAAGGGGTTGCCGGATGTTTCTCTGCTTTTGCCGTTGGCTAATGTGCTGGATATAACCGTAGGTGAGCTGCTGGCTGGCGAACGCCGCCTTCAGCCGCCTGCCATGCAGACGGCTGAAGCTGAGGCCCGCACTACGCGTCAGCTGGTAGACTACACGCGGGAGCTTGGCCCCCAACTGCGCCGCCGCCGTGCCTGCACAGTATTGGCCGGGTTGCTGCTGTTTGCTGCGGCGTTCTTGACGCTGCAATTTTTGCGGCTGGTTCTGACAGGTGGGGCGGGCATCCATGGCTTTGGCATAGAATCTTTGTTATTACTCGTTGCTCTTCCGTTTGCTTTTACAACATCCGCCTTTTGGCTGCTGCGACTGCTTTGCACCGATGCCATGGCCGAGGTGCGAGCCTTCCGCCGCGCATCGGCCATGGCCGTGGCTGGGCTGTGGTTGCTCGATTTGTACTTTGCCGGAGCGTTTGCCGGGTGTGTTGCGTTCCCTGTGTTGGATTTCTGGCAAGCCCCATCGTGGCAGGAAAATTTAAATCTCGTACCATTTCGGCAAATCGCACAATATCTGCTCTGTCTTGTTTCAGGTCAAGGGTATCTTAACGGCTCCGGATATGCGTTTCGCGGGCATTTTGTCTTTTGGATGAACTTTTTTGTGTTTTCCTTGCCGGTTCTTCTGCTGCCGCGCATCTCACCCCGCTGGCGTGGGGCGGGTGCCGCCGTCTGGCTTGCTGTAGTTGGCGGTTGTGTGATAGAAGTTACACAACTGTTCGTGCGCACCGATACCGCACTGTTCCGTTTTGATGTGGACGCGGTAATTTTGCGCGTAGCCGGGGCCGTTGTATTTTGGTGGATAGGCAGGATACCCGCTGTCAAAAAATTGCTGGCATGTTTGTTTTAGCCGTAGGGGAGGGATTTTCCACCCGGGAACGCTGCGCGGGCGCAAGCCTGCCCGGAGCGGTCAAGACCGCTCCCTACAGCCTGCCGTTTACGGGTTCCCCGTAGAGAGGTGTCTTGACCCCTCCGCGGGGCGTCGAGGACGCCGACCACCGCCGATTTGCAGCGCGGCAGGGGCATCCCCATAAACGCCCGCCGACGGGACACCACCGGGCCGGGCATGCCCGGCCCCTACTGCGATATAAACAAAAGCACCGCCGCTGACGATTTTGCTCATCAGCGGCGGTGTGGTTTATTTTATGCTAAAATCAGTAGTTCTTAGCCTCTTCCTCGCCGGTCATGACGCGGAGAGCGCCCTGGCAGAGGGCGAGCAGCTCGTCCTCACCGGGGTAGGTGGTGACGGGAGCGATCCAGCCGAGGTAGTCGGTCAGGGTCTTGGCCGTGAACGGGTTGTAGGCAATGCCGCCGGTCAGGATGATCTGGTCGACCTTGCCGTGCAGCACGGCAGCCATAGCGCCGGCGTCCTTGGCGATCTGGTAGAAGAAGGCATCCCACACCTGCTTGGCCAGTGCATCGCCGGACTCGGCCATCTTGCCGACCTCACGGGCATCGTTGGTGTGCAGGTAGCCGTTAAAGCCGCCGTTGCCACAGATCTTCTTGTAGACCTCCTGCTGGGTGTACTTGCCGCTGAAGCACATCTTGACCAGATCGCCGACAGGCACGGTGCCGCTGCGCTCGGGGCTGAAGCAGCCCTCGCCATCGAGGATGTTGTTCACATCCACGACCTTGCCGTGGTCATGGGCGCCGACCGAGACACCGCCGCCCATGTGGATGACGATGAGGTTCAGCTCGTCGTAGCGCTTGCCGTTCTCCTTGGCGAAGCGGCGGGCAACGGCCTTCTGGTTCAGCGCATGGAAGATGGAGCGGCGGGGCAGCTCCGGCATACCGGAAATGCGCGCCTTATCGGTCAATTCATCGACAACCACAGGATCCACGATGTAGCTGGGCACACCCAGCGCATCACCGATCTCGCGGGCAAGGATGCCGCCCAGATTGGAGGCATGCTGCCCCTGAACACCGGCCTTCAGGTCAGCGAGCAGCGCATCGCTGACGGCATAGGTGCCGCCCGGAATGGGCTTGAGCAGGCCGCCGCGGCCGACAATGACATTCAGTGTCTTGGGGTCGCAGTTCTTCTCCTTCAGGAAGTCGAGAATGATCTCCTTGCGGAAATCCTTCTGATCAATGACGCTGGCATACTTGGCGATCTCCTCGGTGGGGTGGCGCAGCGTTTCTTCAAACAGCAGGGTCTCATCCTCAAACACGCCGACCTTGGTGGAGGTGGAGCCGGGATTGATGACCAGAGTTTTGATGGACATGATAAATGTCTCCTTTTTTACATTCTTTGGCTTCCCCCAAGGGGGAAGGCATTTTTTACTGGTTCAGCCCGGCGGCGACAACGGCGGCCAGCGCGATCGAGTTGACCTTGGTCTGGAAGGAGTCGCTGCGGCTGGTCAGGATGGCGGGCACTTTGGTGCCGGTCAGGATGCAGCCGTTCTTGCAGTCGGCGGTGTGGACAAGCGTCTTGTAGACGAGGTTGCCGGCCTGAATGTCGGGGAAGAGCAGAATGTCCGCATGGCCGGCGGCCGGGCGGTCCTGCGCACCCTTGTGGTGGGCAGCCTCGGGGTCGATGGCAATGTCCATGGACAGGGGACCATCCACCACACAGCCGGTGATCTTGCCCTCGGCGTTCATCTTGCGCAGCTCGTCGGCATCGACGGTGCAGGGCATCTTCGGGTTGACGACCTCAACGGCGGCCAGCGGAGCAACCTTGGGGCAGGCAACGCCGCAGGCATGGGCCACGGCAACGGTATTCTCGATGATATGTACTTTATCTTCCAGCGTCGGGTAGGTCATAAAGGCAACATCGGTCAGGAAAAGCAGCTGCTCGATGCCCTTGACCTCAAAGACGGCCACATGGGACAGGGTCTTGCCGGTGCGCAGGCCGACCTCCTTGTCCAGCACACTCTTTAGGAAGGTTTTGGTGTCCAGCAGGCCCTTCATGTACATATTGGCCACGCCGTCATGCGCCAGCTTGACAGCCTTCAGCGAGGCCTGCACCTTGTCGGGCTCGTTGATGATCTCATAGTCGGAAAGGTCGATGTTCAGCTCTGCCGCGATCTTGCGAATGGCAGCCTCGTCACCCACCAGAATGGCATCGGCAATGCCCTGCTTATGGGCGGCGTCAACAGCCTCCAGAACCGCATCGTCCTCAGCGGCGGCGACAGCCAGCTTCTGCTTGCCACAGGTTTTTACTTTCGCGATCAGGTCCTCAAAATTCATCTTACAGCACCTCGTTTTTTTCAGTCAGGGCGGGGCAGCCTCAAAAAAGCCCCGTATGTTAAAATAATAACACTTTATGCGCCGTGGGTCAAGAGGGGGAAGGGGAGCGGCGTGTCAAAAAATATTTTTTCTGTTTTGCGTGTGGTGCCTATTAAATCGGTAGGGAGCCGCCCGATTTTGCAGAAAGCTGACCGATTTTTAACAAATTTGGCATTGACAAAACCTTAACAGGATGGTAAAACTATAGTAGCGGTTCGATACGCGCACCGCTGCGGCACCATGCCGCCGTACTTCTGACCCAAAGGATACCGTCCCAAAGAGCCAGCGTCGGCGCCGGTGCCTAGCTTTACCCCTAAAGTTGTTTAATTTTTAACAGGTAAGGCGTTATTCCAAACCGAAAGGTTCACACATTCATGCCAACCATTGCCATGTATCCCGGCAGCTTTGATCCCGTCACCAACGGGCATCTCGATATTATCAAGCGCTCCAGCCGTATGTTTGACAAGGTGATCGTTGCGGTACTCGTCAACAGTGCCAAGACACCTCTCTTCACGGTCGAGGAGCGCGTTGCCATGCTGCGGGAGGCTTGCAAGAACATCCCGAATGTCGAGATCGACTCCTTCAACGGTCTGACGGTCAGCTTTGCCAAGCAGAAGGGCGCCACTGTCATGGTGCGCGGCCTGCGCGCAGTCACAGACTTTGAGAATGAGATCCAGCTTGCCCACACCAACTACGCCATGATGCCCGAGATCGAGACGGTCTTTCTGGCGACCGCCATCAAGTGGAGCTACCTGTCGTCCACCATCGTGCGGGAGGCTGCCCACTACGGGCAGGATGTTTCCCGCTTTGTACCCCGCAATGTTGAGAAAGCCCTCATCGCCAAGCGGGAGGCAGGGGAGTTATAACGCATTCACGCCGTGCGCCTTGCCGGCCTGAAGATAAAAAGTTACTCAATAGTCCATCCAAAGAGAAGTATTTTTAGGAGGCTACTTATGAAAAAGATCGTCATCGCCAGCGCCTGCCGTACTGCCATTGGCAAGTTCGGCGGCACCCTCGCCAATGTCCCCGCCGCTGAGCTGGGCTCCATCGTCATCAAAGAGGCGTTGGATCGCGCCCATGTCAAGCCCGAGCAGGTCGATCAGGTCTACATGGGCTGTGTCATTCAGGCCGGTCTGGGCCAGAACGTTGCCCGTCAGGCTTCCCTGAAGGCCGGTCTGCCCATCGAGGTTCCCGCTGTCACCGTCAACGTGGTCTGCGGCTCCGGTCTGAACTGCGTCAACATGGCTGCTCAGATGATCGAGGCCGGCGATGCCGACATCGTGGTTGCCGGCGGCATGGAGAACATGGACATGGCTCCCTTCGCCATGATGAAGGGCCGCTACGGCTACCGCATGGGCTACCCCATGGGCAAGAGCGAGCTGGTTGACACGATGGTCAACGATGCTCTGTGGGATGCCACCGGCTTCAATATGCACATGGGCATGACCGCCGAGAACGTCTGCACCAACGAGACCTACCAGAAGAAGTACGGCTACAACCCCATCAGCCGTGAGCAGCTGGACGAGTTTGCCTTCCATTCTCAGGAGAAGGCCGCCAAGGCTATTGCCGACGGCGCTTTCAAGGACGAGATCGTTCCCGTTGTCATCAAGGGCAAGAAGGGCGACACCGTGTTTGATACCGACGAAGGCCCCCGCATGAGCTCCATGGAGGTTCTGGGCAAGCTGAAGCCCTGCTTCAAGAAGGACGGCATCGTCACCGCCGCCAACTCCTCCGCCATCAACGACGGCGCTGCTGCTCTGGTCATCATGAGCGAGGAGAAGGCCAAGGAGCTGGGCGTTGAGCCTCTGGCCACCTGGGTTGCCGGTGCTCTGGCCGGTGTTGAGCCTGAGGTCATGGGCCTCGGCCCCATCGCCGCCACCCGCAAGGTCATGGCCAAGACCGGCCTGACCGTTGACGACATGGATCTGATCGAGGCCAACGAGGCTTTTGCCGCTCAGTCTGTCGCAGTCGGCGAGGCTCTGCACTTCGACCAGAGCAAGCTGAACGTCAACGGCGGCGCTATCGCACTGGGCCACCCCGTCGGCGCTTCCGGTGCTCGTATCCTCGTCACCCTGCTGTACGCCATGAAGCATCGCGGTGCGCATAAGGGTCTGGCTACCCTGTGCATCGGCGGCGGCATGGGCTGCGCCACCATCGTTGAGATGTAATTACCGGAGGAAATCAAAATGTCCTTTGTTACCACTGAAATTCAGGACGCTGTTGCCGTCCTGACCATCGACCGCCCGAAGGCGCTGAACGCGCTGAACCCGGAGGTTCTGGCTGACCTGAAGGCCGCCTTTGAGGCCATCGATCAGAACGCCGTCCGCTGTGTCGTACTGACCGGCGCCGGTGACAAGAGCTTCGTTGCCGGTGCTGACATCGGCTCGATGTCCACCATGACGAAGGCCGAGGGTGAAGCGTTCGGCAAGCTGGGCAACGATGTGTTCCTGATGATCGAGCATTTCCCGCTGCCTGTCATCGCAGCTGTCAACGGCTTCGCGCTGGGCGGCGGCAATGAGCTGGCTATGAGCTGCGATATCCGCCTCTGCTCCGACAACGCCGTGTTCGGCCAGCCGGAAGTGGGTCTGGGCATCACGCCGGGCTTCGGCGGCACCCAGCGTCTGGCCCGTCTGGTCGGCATGGGCATGGCAAAGCAGCTGGTCTACTCTGCCCTGAACATCAAGGCGGACGAGGCCCTGCGCATCGGTCTGGTCAACGCCGTTTACACGCAGGAGGAGCTGCTGCCCGCCGCCCTCAAGCTGGCCGGCAAGATCGCCAAGAATGCCCCCATCGCCGTGCGCAACTGCAAGAAGGCTATCAACGATGGCATCAGCCTGCCCATTGAGAAGGCTGTCGAGGTCGAGGAGAAGCTGTTCGGCGATTGCTTCGAGACCCACGATCAGGTCGAGGGCATGGGCTGCTTCCTGAGCCGCGAGAAGCCGAAGCCGAAGCCGGTTTTCACGAACAACTAATTTTAGATAAATCTTAAAATCGTGCGCAGCGCGCACACCGATTTTATTATCTATTATCTCTTATCTTTTTATCTTATATTGGAGGTACTTACTATGAAGGTAGGCGTTATCGGTGCCGGCACTATGGGCCAGGGCATCGCAAAGGCATTCGCTCAGGTTGAGGGCTTCACCGTTGCACTGTGCGACATCAAGCAGGAGTGGGCCGAGGGCGGCAAGAACAAGATCGCTGCCGGCTATGCCAAGCTGGTTGCCAAGGGCAAGCTGGATCAGGCTGAGGTCGACCGCCGCATGGCTGCTATCACCGCTGGCCTGAAAGAGGATCTGTGCGCTGACTGCGACCTGATCGTTGAGGCCGCTTTTGAGGATATGAAGGTCAAGCAGACCACCTTTGGCGAACTGGATAAAATTTGCAAGCCCGAGTGCGTTTTCGCTTCCAACACCTCTTCTCTGTCCATCACCGAGATCGGCAAGGGCCTGACCCGTCCTCTGGTCGGCATGCACTTCTTCAACCCTGCTGACCGCATGAAGCTCATCGAGGTCATCGCCGGTGTCAACACCCCCGCCGAGACCGTCGAGACCATCAAGAAGATCAGCACCGAGATCGGCAAGAGCCCGGTTCAGGTCAACGAGGCTGCCGGCTTCGTCGTCAACCGCATCCTGATCCCCATGATCAATGAGGCTGCCTTCATCAAGATGGAGGGCGTTTCTGACATCGCCGGTATCGACACCGCTATGAAGCTGGGTGCCAACCACCCGATGGGCCCCTTGGAGCTGGGTGACTTTGTTGGTCTGGATATCTGCCTGGCCATCATGGACGTTCTGTACAAGGAGACCGGCGACAGCAAGTACCGTGCCTGCCCGCTGATCCGCAAGATGGTCCGCGGCGGCAACCTCGGCTGCAAGACCGGCAAGGGCTTCTACGTCTACAACGCTGACCGCACCAAGACCCCGGTCGACGCTCTGTAATTTTGTAAACTTACGCGCCTGGCGCGGCGAGCACCGTGCCGGGCTGCGTTTGTTGATATAGGGAGGATTAAGTAATGGATTTTACTCTGTCTAAACAGCAGCAAATGGTCCAGAAGATGTACAAGGAGTTTGCTGAGAACGAAGTCAAGCCCCTGGCCAAGAAGGTCGACGCGGAGGAGTACTTCCCCAAAGAGACCGTTGAGAAGATGGCTAAGTTGGGCATGATGGGCATTTATTTCCCGAAGTCCGTTGGCGGTGCAGGCGGCGATGTGCTGTCCTACGTCATGGCGGTTGAGGAAATGTCCAAGGTTTGCGGCACGACCGGTGTTATCCTGTCTGCCCACACCTCTCTGTGCGCTGCGCCTATCTACGAGAACGGCACCCCCGCCCAGAAGGAAAAGTACCTGCCCAAGCTGTGCAGCGGCGAGTGGATCGGCGCTTTCGGCCTGACCGAGCCCGGTGCCGGTACCGACGCTCAGGGCCAGCAGACCTTCGCCGTTGACGAGGGCGACCACTGGAAGCTGAACGGCTCCAAGATCTTCATCACCAACGCCGGTTTTGCCGATGTGTTCATCATCATCGCCGTCACCGGTTTTGTCACCGACAAGCGCGGCCGCAAGCAGAAGGAAATCAGCGCCTTCATCGTTGAGCGCACCGATCCCGGCTTCAAGGTCGGCAAGCCCGAGGACAAGATGGGCATTCGCGGTTCTTCCACCTGCGAGCTCATCATGGAAGACTGCATCATCCCGAAGGATCGCCTGCTGGGCGTGAAGGGCAAGGGCTTCCAGCTGGCCATGGCTACGCTGGACGGTGGCCGTATCGGCATCGCTTCCCAGGCTCTGGGCATTGCCGAGGGCGCCATCGACGAGACTGTCGCCTATGTCAAGGAGCGCAAGCAGTTTGGCCGCTCCATCGCACAGTTCCAGAACACCCAGTTTGAGCTGGCCGAGATGAAGGCCCGCGTTGACGCCGCCAAGTATCTGGTCTATGCAGCTGCCCAGAAGAAGCAGGCTGCCATGGACGGCCAGAAGGTTCGTTACAGCGTCGAGGCTGCTGAGGCCAAGCTCATTGCCGCCCGCACCGCCAGCGATGTGACCCGCCGCTGCCTGCAGCTGTTCGGCGGCTACGGCTACACCCGCGATTACCCCATCGAGCGCATGATGCGTGATGCCAAGATCACCGAGATCTACGAGGGCACCAGCGAAGTGCAGATGATGGTCATCGGCGGCGCGCTGCTGAAGTAAGGAGGACAGACGTAATGAAAGCAATCGTTTGTGTCAAACAGGTTCCCGATACGCAGGGCAAGGTCGCTGTCAAGGCTGACGGCACCATGGATCGCTCTGCCATGGCTACCATCACCAACCCCGACGACCTGAACGCCGTCGAGGCCGCCCTGCAGCTGAAAGACGAGACCGGCTGCGAGGTCGTCGTCGTCACCATGGGCCCGCCGCCGGCAGAGGGTATGCTGCGTGAGCTGATGGCCCGCGGCGCTGACCGCGGCGTGCTGGTTTCCGGCCGCGAGTTCGGCGGTTCCGACACCTTCGCCACCTCTCAGATTCTGGCCGCTGCCGTCAACAAGATCGGCGTCGGCCCCGAGGACATCGTTTTCTGTGGCCGTCAGGCCATCGACGGTGATACCGCTCAGGTCGGCCCCCAGATCGCTGAGAAGCTGCATCTGCCTCAGGTCACCTATGTCACCGACATCCAGAAGGATGGCAACTCCCTGACTGTCAAGCGTCAGCTCGAGGACGGCTACATGGAGCTGAAGGTTCAGACTCCCTGCCTGCTGACCTGCATCAAGGAGCTGAATACCCCGCGCTACATGAGCGTTTCCGGTATCTTCGAGTGCTACGACAAGCCGCTTGAGGTCTTTGATTACAATGCTCTGAAGGACGATCCGCTCATCGAGACCGACACCATCGGTCTGAAGGGTTCCCCGACGAACGTTTACAAGTCCTTTGCTCCTCCGGTCAAGGGCGCCGGCATGAAGGTCGAGGACGCTGCCCAGCTGGTCGGCATCCTGAACGACAAGCACCTGATTTGAGGAAGGAGAAACGAACAATGGCTGAATTCAATGCAATGGACACCGCCGCCTTCAAGGGCGTGTGGGTTTTCTGCGAGCAGCGCGAAGGCGAGATCCAGTCCATCAGCTATCAGCTGCTGAGCGAGGGCCGCAAGCTGGCCAACGACCTTGGCGTTGAGCTGGCTGGCGTTGTCATGGGCAGCGGTCTGGCTGAGGCTGACCTCAAGACTCTGGGCGGCTACGGCGCTGACCGTGTTTACAATATCGACAGCCCCCTGCTGAAGGACTACACCACCGATGGCTATGCCAAGGCGCTGTGCGACCTCATCATGGACAAGAAGCCCGAGATCATGCTGATCGGCGCGACCAACCTGGGCCGCGACCTCGGCCCCCGCTGCGCAGCCCGTCTGCACACCGGCCTGACTGCCGACTGCACCCATCTGGACGTTGATGTCGAGAAGTACAAGAACTTCCTGCGCACCACCTCCAACATTGATGTGGACAACACCAAGTTTGAGGAGAACACCAACCTGAAGATGACCCGCCCCGCATTCGGCGGCCACCTGATGGCTACCATCATCTGCCCGCGCTTCCGCCCGCAGATGTCCACCGTCCGCCCCGGCGTCATGCAGATGCAGGCGTTCGATCAGGCCGGTGCTGATAAGGTCGTCATCGAGAATGTTGCGCCCGCTCTGACTGCCGACGACATCCATGTTCAGGTGCTCGACATTAAGAAGAGCGCTGAGAAGCTCGTTGACCTGATCGGTGCTGACGTTGTCGTCGCCGTCGGCCGCGGTATCTCCGCTGACCCCGAGAAGGGCATCAAGCTGGCTGAGGAGCTGGCCGAGGCTCTGGGCGGCGTTGTCGGTGCTTCCCGTGCCGTCACCGATGAGGGCTGGCTGAGCGCTGACCATCAGGTCGGCCAGACCGGTAAGACCGTGCATCCCCGCATCTACGTTGCCCTGGGCATCTCCGGTGCCATCCAGCACGTTGCCGGTATGCAGGACTCCGAGAACATCATCGCCATCAACAAGAACGAGAACGCCCCCATCTTCGACGTTGCCACCTACGGCATCGTCGGCGATCTGTACAAGGTCGTTCCCGAGCTGATCAAGGAGATCAAGGCTGCCAAGGCCTGATTCCGCCTGTAAACAACAAGAGCCGTGCCCCGCAAAGGGCACGGCTCTTTGTTTTTTGTATCGCTCAGTCTGCCACAGCCGGGGCGGACAGCAGCTCCGGGGGCAGCTCACTCTCGTCCTCATTGACGAGAGAGTCATCGACATCAAATGTCGCATCAAAGGCTTTTGCGGCGGCATCCGCCAACAGATCGACATCGACCAGCTCACTGTCTGCCATGACATACAGCAGCTTATCATCAAAGCTGACCACGCGGGCCTTATCTGCCTCCACGCAGACCCACTTGCGCATGCTGATGTTTTCCTCCATCGAATCGGCGATCTCGCGGGCATCGGCCTTGTCCTTGAGGCGCAGCAGCACTAGGCTGTACGCCTGACTGCCGGTCATCGGCTCGCTGACTACGGCGGCGTCCACCTTGCCCACATTGTCCGCAGTCAGCCCCGCCAGATAGCCGTACCAGCTCTCATCGGTCAGGTCAACAGCCACCGTCTCGATGCCCATCGCCTCAACAGGCTGAAGCTGGTAGATCGCGTCCACCATACCGCTCAGCTCCGCGTCCGGCTGCGGCTCGGCGGTCTCACCGGTATCCTCATCGTCAACGCTGAACTCCGGGTCCAGCTCCGCGCCTTCCTCAGGTCTTGTGGCAGGTTGGTTCGCCAGATCATCGCTGTCAGCCTTCTGGCTACCGCAGGCAGACAGAAGCAGAGAGGTCAGCAGGGCTGTTGCAAAAAGCAGCTTTTTCATCGTAAAATTCCTTTCTCGGTCAAAATTTCGTCAGGGGCAAAGCGGGCATCCCAGTCATCGGCAGGTAAGTCCGCCAGCAGGGCCGCCGCCGGGCAGAGCAGCAGCCTTTCCCCCTTATATTGTGCCAGAAAACGGTCATAATACCCACCGCCGCGGCCCAGCCGCACGCCGTCCGTCCCGGCCGCAAGGCAGGGGATCAGCGCCAGCGTGGCAGCATACCCGCCGGGGTCGGCGGCGGGCCGGTCTGCGGGCGGCTCCGGGATGCCGTAGGCACCGGGCTGCAGCAAAGACAGGCTCGGTATCTCCACCCAGTCCATCTCGGTGCGGCTCCGCACACGGGGCAGCAGCAGCCGTTTGCCGTCCGCCAGCGCTTGGCGCAAAATGGCCGCTGTGTCCGGCTCGTCCGGCATGGCTGCAAACGCCAGCACTGTGTCGGCCGCCGCCCAGCAGGGCAGGGCAAACAGCGCCCTTGCCATACCGCAGCCGACAGCCTGCATATCCAGCTCGGCGCGCCGGGCCTTTGCCAGCGCGCGTGCCTCCCGTTTTGTCATTGTACATCCCACCTTTTGAGGTATCATACCATATCTGCCCTTACCCTACAAGACGGAAAATAACCGCTGTTGTTACAGCAGCGACAAAATTTTTCCGCCATCTTGCCCGCAGAGGCAGAATAGAGTATAATATAAGCTGTATCGTTATGTATATGCTGACATTTATATAAAAAGGAGATTCAACCTCATGAGCAAGTTTAATTTTATCAAGACCGACATTCCCGAAGTGCAGATCATCGAGCCGACCGTTTTTGGTGATGACCGCGGCTATTTTATGGAGACCTACCAGATCGACGATTTTGCCGCCGCAGGCATCGACAAGCCTTTTGTGCAGGACAACCAGAGCCGCTCCACCAAGGGCGTACTGCGCGGTCTGCACTTCCAGACCAAGCACACTCAGGGCAAGCTGGTCCGTGTGACGCTGGGCGAGGTGTTTGATGTGGCCGTTGACTGCCGCCCCAACAGCGCGACCTTCGGCAAGTGGGTCGGCGTGACTCTCTCGGCCGAGAACAAGAAGATGCTCTGGATTCCCGAGGGCTTTGCCCACGGCTTTGTCGTGCTGTCCGATGTGGCCGAGTTCTGCTACAAGTGCACCGACGTCTACGACCCCACCGCCGAGGGCGGCATCCCCTACGATGACCCGACCGTCAATGTCCAGTGGCCGGACTGCGGCTGTGCGCACAAGACCAGCGCCAAGGACAAGGAGCACACCCCCTTTGCCGACCAGAAGTTTGAGTATTTTGAGAAGTATTGAGGATACACCGTGGAGAAACTGAAAAACACCTTTGCCGGTTTCTGGAAGTACCGCTATCTGCTGCAAAACCTGATCTCCCGCGATTTTAAGCTCAAATACCGCCGGAGCGTGCTGGGCGTGGCGTGGAGCGTGCTGAACCCCCTGCTGACCTGTCTGGTCATGTGGGCCGTGTTCGGGGCGCTGTTCAATGTGCGCGGGCAGGGGATTGAGGATTTCCCGCTGTTTCTGATCATCGGCCAGCTGATGTTCAACTTCTTCCGCGAGAGCACGACCATGGCCATGGAGAGCGTGCTGAAAAACGGCCCGCTGCTGCGCAAGGTCTATATCCCCAAATATATCTTCCCTCTGGAGAAATGCTGCTTCGCGCTGGTGAATTTCTTCTTCAGTCTGGTGGCTCTCTTCATTGTGGCGCTGCTAACGTGGTCGCACATCTCGATCGGGACGGTGCTGCTGGCCATTTACCCCATCGTCATGCTGTTTATTTTCAGCCTCGGCATCGGGCTGATCCTCTCCACGATGTATGTCTTTGTGCGCGACATCATGCACATCTGGGAGGTTTTCTGCACTCTGCTGGTCTACGGCAGCGCCATCTTCTACGACCCGCGCCAGATGGAAAGCTGGATGCAGTTCGTCATCAACCTGAACCCCATCTACTGGTACATCACCTCGGTGCGTTCCTGCGTCATGTGGGGCGAGGGCCTGACCGCAAACATGCTGCTGATCCCGTTCCTCTGCGCCGCACTCAGTCTGGGACTGGGTATTTTTGTCTTTAAAAAATATCAGGACAAATTTGTCCTGTACATGTAAGGGGGCATCGAAATGGCAGAGCAGAAACCCATTATCTCGATCGACCATGTTTCGATGCGCTTCAACCTCGCCAAGGAAAAGCACGAGAGTCTCAAGGAATACTTTGTGGCGCTGCTGCACGGTGGTGTCCGGTTTGATGAATTCTTTGCGCTGGACGATGTATCGTTTGATATTATGCCCGGTGACTTCTACGGCCTGATTGGGCTGAACGGCAGCGGCAAGTCTACGCTGCTGAAAGTCATTTCCGGCGTGTATAAGCCCAGCGCGGGCAAGGTCACGGTCAACGGCACCATCGCACCGCTTATCGAGCTGGGTGCCGGCTTTGACATGGATCTGACCGCGCGGGAGAACATCTATCTGAACGGCACTGTCCTCGGCTACACGCCGAAGTACATCGACTCGAAGTTTGATGACATCGTTGATTTCAGCGAGCTGCAGGATTTCCTCGATGTACCGCTAAAGAACTACTCCTCCGGCATGGTAGCGCGGCTGGCCTTTGCCGTGGCCACCATGACAAAGCCCGACATTCTGATTGCCGATGAGATCCTGTCGGTGGGCGATTTCCTGTTTCAGGAAAAGTGCGAAAAGCGGATGGCAGAGCTGCTGTCCGGCGGCACCACGGTCATTTTGGTCAGCCACTCGATCGACCAGATCGAGCGCATGTGCAACAAGGTTGCCTGGCTCGACCACGGCCACCTGCGCCGCCTCGGCCCCACCAAGGAGATCACAGCCGAGTACCGTAAATTCGAGAAAAAGGACGCCATGCCGGCAAAAGTCACCGAGGAATAAATCATGCCTGAAACTTCCCATAAGAAACCCGACAACGAGCGCCCTGCCGATCTGGCCGTACAGGACAGTGTGGGCGGGATGGCGCGCCGCCTTTTGAACCCCGCCCATCTGCGAGATCTGGCCGGCCGCAGCGTCAAGACCCTGCGGGAGCAGGGCGCTGAACAGCTGTGGCGTGATGTGAAATTCCGCGTCGGGCTGGCGATGCACCACGATGATTGGCGGCACCGGGCAGACATCCCGCTGCGCCGCGAGCTGAAGGCCCAGCGCGCCGCCGCCCTGCAGGGGCCGCAGATCAGCATCATCGTGCCGCTCTACAACACCCCGGCAAAATTTTTTGATGAGATGCTGAACAGCGTTATCAGGCAGACCTACACCAACTGGGAGCTGGTGCTGCTGGATGCAAGCGATGCCGACAAACGGCTGGAGCGCCGACTGCCCAGGCAGGTGCCGGGCACCATCGTGTATGAGTGCATCGAAAACGGCGGCATCGCGGCCAACACGACCCGCGGCTTCGCACTGGCCCACGGCGATTTTATTGCCCTGCTGGACCATGACGATGTACTGTATCCCAAC
Source organism: Oscillospiraceae bacterium (assembly GCA_025757985.1). Lineage (NCBI taxonomy): Bacteria > Bacillati > Bacillota > Clostridia > Eubacteriales > Oscillospiraceae > Oscillospiraceae bacterium. The sequence continues at coordinate 1,283,045 of CP107210.1, read as the reverse complement.
GCCCTCTTTGAGGTTGTGCAGACCATCCAAAGCACCGGAGCAGATTTTGTCTACAGTGACGAAATCGTTCTCTCGGCTGATTTAAAACAACTGGGCGGGTATCACTTCAAGCCGGATTTTGCACCGGACTATCTGCGCGGCGTGAACTTCATCACCCATCTGGCGGTGTTCAGCCGCCCGCTGCTGGACGCGGCAGGGGCCTATGAGTCCAAGGAGTTTGACGGTGCGCAGGATCACGACCTAATTCTTCGCCTGACCGAAAAAGCACATCGCATCGAGCATATCAAAAAGGTGCTCTACATTTGGCGCGGCCATGCGGGCTCGACCGCCGCAGGCATGGAGGCGAAGCCCTACGCCATCGCGGCGGGGGAGCGCGCCATCGACGCGCAGCTTGAACGCCTCGGTCTGCCGGGGCACGCGATGGCCGTGCCCGACGCGCCCGGCGCGTTTCAGGTGCGGTACGAGCTGACGGGGCACCCGAAAATCAGCGTGCTGATCCCGAACAAAGACCACACCGACGACCTTGACCGCTGCCTGACGAGCCTGTACAAGAACGCGGGTTACGACAATTTCGAGGTCATCGTCATTGAGAACAACTCCACCGACCCGGCGACGTTCGCCTACTACGAGATGCTGCCCAGCCGCTTTACCGACTGCCGCGTCGTCTACTACAAGGGCGCGTTCAACTTCTCGGCCATCAACAACTTTGGCGCGACCTTCGCCGAGGGTGAGCACCTGCTGCTGCTGAACAACGACATCGAGGTGCTGTCCCACGACTTTCTGCGGGAATTGCTCAGCTACAGCCAGCGCCCCGACGTGGGTGCGGTGGGCGCGAAGCTCTACTACCCCGACGACACGATCCAACACGCAGGCGTGCTGATGGGCATTAACGGCAGCGCCGGGCACAGCCACAAGAGCTACCCGCGCACCGCCGTCGGCGATATGTACCGCCTTGTGACGACACAGGATTACATGGCCGTTACGGGCGCCTGCCTGATGACGAAAACCGCGCTGTACCGTGAATGCGGCGGTCTGGACGAGGAAAAATTTGCCGTTGCCTACAACGACGTGGACTACTGCCTGAAGCTGTGGCAGAAGGGGCTGCTGAATGTCTACACGCCCCGCGCCGAAGCCTACCACTACGAGAGCAAAAGCCGCGGCCTTGACACCTTGAGCGAGAACACCAAGCGCTACGAGCGGGAAAAAGCGAATTTCTACGCGAAATATGCGCAGTACATCGACAATTACGATCCCTATTACAACCCGCATTTCAACAATTTGTTTGAAAATTTCGGGTTGAAGTGAGGAGGTGTTTTGCATGGAAAATAAGTTTGATACCCAGTTTTTAATCGAAGGCCACGACCTCGACGAGGACACCATCCACGACGGCATTTTGAACAGCGCCAAGGGCGATTGCCTGTTGGTCGTCGGCGACGAGGATGTCGTCAAGGTGCATTACCACACCGACACCCCGTGGAAGGTTTTGGAGTACGCCGCCGCCCTCGGCGAATTGAACACCATCATCGTAGAAAACATGGAGCGCCAAGCAAAAGGGTTGCACGGGTAAATTGGCAAGGCGCAAGGTTAACCGCCTGACGGCGTATGATTACGCCCAAAACGGTGCGTATTTCATCACGATTTGCACGCATGGGCGGCAGAAAATTTTGTGGAAAAGCGATGTCCTTACGGCGGTTGAGGATGTAGGGGCGCACACTGTGCGCCCGCGCCTTGCCCCGGAGTTATCGCCTTACGGGAAAGCCGTTGAAGATGCCATTTTGCAGATTTCCATTCGGCATCCCGCAGTAAAGTTAATAAAATATGCCGTAATGCCAAATCATGTTCATTTATTGTTGTTGATTCAGCGGGAACAGGGCGGGCGCACACTGTGCGCCCCTACAATTTCACTGGTCATCAAACAGATGAAAGAGGCTGTCACGAAAGCGATTGGCTGCCCCATCTGGCAAAAATCCTTTCACGACCACGTTGTGCGTACCGAGCATGGATATGCACAGATTTGGCAGTACATCGACACGAATCCCCAACTCTGGCACAAAGATTGCTTTTATGAGGAGCCACCCCATGAGCCTTGAAACAAAACGCATCAAAGAGCTGTTCGGCTATGCGCGGACCCTGACAAAGGAACAGGGTGTCGGCGTCATGGCCGGGCGTGCCGTTGGCTTTTTTAAGCGGCGGTTCTTCGGCAAAAAGGCGCGGTATCTGCCGTCAAAGCAGACGCTGGACGCCCAGCGCGCCGATGCCGCCGCAAATGCCGCAGGCTGGCCGACCATCAGCATCCTGACCCCGCTGTACAACACGCCGCCGCAGTTTTTGCAGCAGCTTCTGGACAGCGTGCAGGCCCAGACGGCGCCCAACTGGCAGCTTGTGCTGGTCGATGCCAGCGATGACGCCCACGCCGATGTCGGCAGGGCTGTGCAGGCGCGCGCCGCGCAGGATTCCCGCATCGTCTATGCCAAAATCAAAAATGCGGGCATCGCCGCCAACACGAACGAGGCGGCCAAGCTCGCCACCGGCGACTATTTAGCCCTGGCCGATCACGATGACATGCTGGCCCCCCACGCAGTGTACTGCATGAGCAAGGCCCTTGCCGAAAGCGGTGCGCCCTTTGCCTACAGCGATGAGGCCTTGTTTGAGAAAACGCCCGAGCACCCGCGTGTCGGCCACTTCAAGCCCGACTACGCGCCGGAGTACCTGATGGCGGTCAACTACATCTGCCATCTGGCCGTCTTCAAAAAAGCGTTGTTTGACACCGTCGGCGGCGAGCGCCCGGAGTGCGACGGTGCGCAGGATCACGATCTTTTTCTGCGCCTTGTGGATGAGATGCAGCGCAGTGACCCTGCCGCCAAACCGCTGCACATCCCGCAGGTGCTGTACTATTGGCGCGTGCATGCGGCATCCACCAGCGGCGGCACGGCAGCCAAGCCCTATGTTGAGCAGGCCGCACAGCGGGCCGTAGCCGACCATCTGACCGCCACCGGGCGGCAGGGCAGGGTGGAGGCTGGGCTTTTCCCCGGCACCTGCCATGTGGTGTGGGATATTCCCGAACCGGAGCCGCTTGTCTCGATCCTGATCCCGAACAAAGATCACACCGATGATCTGGAGAAGTGCCTGCACAGCATCTACGCCAAAACGACCTATGAAAACTTCGAGGTCATCGTCATTGAGAACAACTCGACCGACCCGGCCACGGCAGACTACTACAAGCGCCTGCCCGACCGGTACGACCACGCCCGCGTTGTGACCTACAAGGGCGGGTTCAACTTCAGCCGCATCAACAATTTCGGCCGCAAGTACGCGGCGGGTAAATACCTGCTGCTGCTCAACAATGATGTCGAGGTCATCAACGGTGACTGGCTCACCCAGATGGTGGGGGAGTGCAGCCAGCCCGGTGTCGGCATCTGCGGCGCGATGCTCTACTATCCCGATGACACGATCCAGCACGCCGGCATCATCACGGGGCTGGGCGGCTATGCAGGCCACAGCCACAAGTACCACAAGCGCGGCGGCAGCGGGTACATGTTCCGGCTGGCCACCGTGCAGGATCTCTCCGCCGTGACCGCCGCCTGCCTGCTGGTGCGCACTGCCGTCTACGATGCCGCCCATGGTCTGGACGAGGAGTTCACCGTTGCCTACAACGATGTGGACTTCTGCCTGCGGGTGCGGGACGCCGGCTGGCGCATCGTCTGGACCCCCTACGCACAGCTGTATCACTATGAGAGCAAGTCCCGCGGCTCCGATGAAAACGACCCGGCCAAAAAGGCCCGCTTTGACGCCGAGCATGACCGCCTGTATGCGGTCCACGGGCGGGAGAACATCCTGCATGACCCCTACTACAGCCCGTCGCTGTCGCTGGATTATGAGGATTTCCGTGAGAGCGGGGATTTGCGGAATCTGAAATGAGTTGATTGCCTTCCCCCGTGGGGGAAGGTGCCCGAGGCCCCGACCGAGGGCGGATGAGGGGCGGGTTTGCCCTATTGCCCGTCAGTGGGAAATTCCCGGTAAGTTTGCCCCTCATCAGTCAGCGGGCGGGGCCGCTGACAGCTTCCCCCCCTCTGGGGAAGCCATACTGACAAAAAACGCACGCCGTAAATTTCACGGCGTGCGTTTTTATTATTCTTTTTTATCCGGCGGGAACTCACCCTGCTTTTCGGCCTCGAGGCGGCTCAGGCGGGCCTCCAGCTCGGAGATGCGCTGGTTGACGATATCCGGCAGATCCTGCTGGTCGAGGTCGTCCGCCGGGCAGCACTTGACATTGCCCACACGCACGATCTCCGCCGGGACGCCGACCGCTGTTGCGTTGGCGGGCAGGTTTTTCAGCACAACGCTGCCTGCACCCACGCGGACATTATCGCCGATGTAGACCGGGCCCAGCACCTTGGCCCCGGCACCGATCAGCACATTGTTGCCCAGGGTCGGGTGGCGCTTGCCGGTATCCTTGCCGGTGCCGCCCAGCGTAACACCGTGATAGATCGTGCAGTTATCCCCGATCTCTGTCGTCTCACCAAAGACGATGCCCATGCCGTGGTCGATGAAAAGCTTGCGGCCGATTTTGGCACCGGGGTGGATCTCGATGCCGGTCAGATGCCGCGCCAGCTGGCTGACAAGGCGGGCCAGAAAAAAGCAGTGGTGACGGTACAGAAAATGGGCGATCTTATGCGTCACCAGCACATGAAAGCCCGGATACAAAATGATGACCTCCGCGACATTGCGCGCCGCAGGGTCCTTATCGCGGATGTTTTTTGCGTCTTCCCAAAGCCCCATAATTCTTTTCCTCTTTGCTTTACGATACTTGTTTATTAGTATATCACAATCCCGGGCAGAGTGCAACGCGGGATCGTTGCGGATCCTTCAACTTTTCCCGCAGCACCGCCCTTGCAAAATGCCGCGCTGCTTTGTATACTGATGGTATCATAAAGGAAAAGAGGCTGCATGGTCATGGATCATCAGAACATCCGCTTTCATAATGTCGAGGAGCTGGAACCGGTCGAGGGCGGCTGGCTGCTCCGCCGCATCGGTGCCGCAGCGCGCGCCCGCATCAGCCCCGGTGTGCAGGAAAACTGCTTTGCCACCGGCATTGAGCTGCGCTTCACGATGCCGGACGGCGCAGTCGATCTGCTGCTGAAAACCATCCCCCAGGCCGAGGCCGCCACCGCCCACATCTTCTTCGGCTCATTTCAGGGCGGGTGGGAGTACTCCTCCAAAAACATCGGCGCGGATGTGACCCGCATCCACATCGAATACCCGGCCAAGCTCGCCACGCTGCGCCGCATCACGGCGGAAAAGCAACTTGCCTTTGCGCCCGAGGTCGTGCGGGTCGTGCTGCCCTATGTGCCGGTGATCTTCGCAGGGGTCGAGGGCCGGACCGCCCTGCCCGCCGCCGACCAGCTGCCGCAGAAAACCTATCTGGCCTACGGCTCGTCCATCACGCACGGCAGCCTCTCGCTGATCCAGCCGGATTGCTATGTGTTCCGCAATGCGCAGGCGCTTGGGGTCGATTATCTCAACCTCGGCTTTGCCGGCAACGCTCTGATGGAGGAGGAGATGGCAAACTACCTCGTATCGCGCAGAGATTGGGACTTTGCCTCGGTGGAAATGGGCATCAACACCACCGAGCGGGTGAAAGAGTTCCCGCTCGAGGTGTTTGAGGAGCGGATCGACCGCTTTACCGCCGTGCTGGCCCGCGATCCGCGGCCGGTGTTCGCCACCTCGTTCTTCGGCTATCTGGATGAGGACACCGACCGCACCGACAAGATGCGCCGGATCGTGCGGCGCTATGCCGCCGAGCGGCTCATCTTTACCGATGGCCTGCAGCTGCTGGACGATGAGACCCTTATCTCGGCAGACGGCACCCACCCCGATGCCCGCGGGCAGGAGCAGATTGCCGCACGCTGGAGCCGCATCATGGCGGAAACGCTTGCCAACCGCACGGCGCGGTGAGTTTTTTGGGCGTTTATCATTTTGTACAAAACTCGGCGTAAAAATCCATAAAATCCTTACTTTCGCAATCCGGGCGTTTGCATTGACACTGCCGTCCCTACATGGTACAATTAAGTAAAATCCATGTAAGAATTCGGGGAAGGAGTGTGCCGCAATGATGATGCAGTTTGTTTCTTGCTTCAAAATTCACAGTGCCGTGTTTTTTCCCGTTTTCAAAACCGGTGCTTCTTTTTGACTTTTCCCGTCTGGGAAAAGTTTTTTTTTGCCCAAAAGCGCGCCCGCAGGGGCGTGCCGCAAATCTGGTAGAGTATATCTCAGGAGGTTCCCACTATGCTGATCCGCAACGCAAGGGACTGTGCAGGCAAGCCGATCGAGGTCTGGCTGCGCGACGGAAAAATCGCCGCTGTCGGTCTGGGCCTGCTTGTCCCGGAGGGGGAGGAGCTGCTCGATGCCAAGGGCCGCACGATCCTGCCCGCCTTCCTCGACACACACTGCCATTGGCGCACCCCCGGCTTTGAGTACAAGGAGGATATTTCCACCGGCTCTGCCGCAGCCGCTGCCGGCGGGTATACCTTTGTGAACCTGATGCCCAACACAAAGCCGGTCTGCTCCAGCGCCGAAATCGCCCACGCCGTTGAGGCGGAGGCCGCCCGCGTAGGGCTGTGCGATGCCAACCAGACCGTCTCGATCACGAAGGACTTTGACGGCAAAACGCTCGACCACCTGATGACGCTGCCCGAGGATGTCAAATTCATCACCGAGGACGGCAACGGCGTCATGAACAACGCCGTCATGGCGCGGGCGTTCGCCATCGCCACCGAGCGCGGCCTGACCATCATGTCCCACGCCGAGGACCGCGAGATCAGCCCGTGGGACTACCGTCTGGCGGAAAACATTGAGACCGTGCGCAACTGCCATCTGGCCGAATACTACGGCACCCGGCTGCACATGTGCCATGTTTCCACCAAGGAGTCCGTGGACGCCATCCGGATGAGCCGCCTGCGCGGTGCGCGTGTCAGCTGCGAGGTGACCCCCCATCACCTCTGGTTTGATGACAGCCGCCTGCAGTACAAGGTCAACCCGCCCATCCGCAAGGCGGAGGATGTGACCGCCCTCATTGAGGCCATCAAGGACGGCACCGTGACCTGCATCGGCACCGACCACGCCCCCCACACCGCCGAGGAAAAGGAGAAGGGCGCCGCCGGCATGGTGGGCCTTGAGACTGCCTTCGGCGTCTGCTACACCAAGCTCTGCCGCGAGCAGCGCCTGCCGCTTGAGCTGCTCAGCTTCCTGATGAGCGCCGGCCCCGCCGCCGTGCTGGGACTGGCCGACCGCAAGGGCATGCTGGAGCCGGGCTATGATGCCGATGTCGTGCTGGCGGATCTTGACCATATGTATGAGGTCAAGGCCGATGAGCTACACAGCAAGAGCAAGAACTGCCCTTATGATGGTGCGCTGCTCTACGGCAAGATCGTGACAACGATCAAGGGCGGGAAGGTTACGTTCCAGATCGAAGAATAATACCGCTTTACGTGTAAAACACCCGTAGGGGCGCATTCCATATGCGCCCGTGCAAGGCTGCCGCTGGCACGACGCCGCGGGCGGATATAGAATCCGCCCCTACGGATTCCACATCATATAAGAAGGCAAACCAAAACGGAGGAATCAGCATGCTTACCAACATGGACAAACTGTACGAGAGCGTTGCCGCGAACGGCCCTGTCTGCGTGGGTCTGGATACCGAGATCAGCTACCTGCCCACGACCGACACCGCCAAGACAGCGGGAGAGAATGTCGTCGCATTCAACCGTGCCCTGATCAACGCCACCAAGGGCGTGGCCGGCTGCTACAAGGTGCAGATCGCCTACTATGAATCCCTCGGTCTGGACGGCATGCGCGCCTACGCCGAGACACTGAAGCTTGCACGCGCCACCGGCCTGCCGGTCATTGCCGACATCAAGCGCGGCGACATTGCCAAGACCGCCGAGATGTACGCCAAGGCACACTTTACCGGCGACTTTGAGGCCGACATCATCACGCTGGCCCCCTATATGGGCCTTGACTCGATCAGCCCCTATCTGCCGTACTGCGCCGAGCAGGGCAAGGGCGTCTTTGTCCTGTGCCGCACCTCCAACCCCGGCGCGAAGGACTTTGAGTACAAAAAGCTCGATGACGGCCGCCATGTTTATGACCTCGTCGGCGACAGCCTGACTGCCCTCGGCAAGGACTACATGGGCGAGCACGGCTACTCCAGCATCGGTCTCGTCATCGGCGGTACCCATACCGAGGAAGCCACCGCCATCCGCGCAGCCTACAAGGACACCTTCTTCCTGATTCCCGGCTACGGCGCACAGGGCGGCAAGGCAGCCGACATTGCCCAGTACCTGACCAAGGGCAACGGCGGCGTGGTCAACTCCAGCCGCGGCATCCTGCTGGCCTACAAGAAGCAGCCCGGCGTTGCCTTTGACGAGGCCGCCTACAACGAATGTGTGCGTATGCGGGAGGATATTCAGGGTGAATGCAACAAGCTGTGATTTGAAGGTCCTGCGGCAGGAGACTGTCGCAGCCGACATCATGCGCCTGACGGTCCAGTGGCAGGATCCCAGCCGTGAGCCCCACGCGGGGCAGTTCTACATGCTGCGCGCCTGGGCAGCCGATGCCACACCGATTCTGTCCCGCCCCATCAGCGTGGATGACTTTGACAACCAGACCGGTGCGCTGACCTTCCTGTATCAGGTCAAGGGCGAGGGCACCCGGAAGCTGGCCGCGCTGGCGGCAGGGGACACACTGACAGTGACCGGCCCCTGCGGCAACGGCTTTGACACCGCCGCGCTGGCGTCTGCCCACAAGCGCATCGCCGTTGTCGGCGGCGGCATCGGCACGGCACCGCTGCTGCTGCTCTGCAAGGAGCTTTGCCGCGCCGGTGTGCGCCCCGACCTCTATGTCGGCTTCCGCGATGCCTCCTACGGCATGGAGAGCTTTGTGCCTTGGTGCCACAGCATCCATCTGGCTACCGATTCCGGCAGTGAGGGGCATCACGGCCTTGTGACAGACCTGCTGGATGTCACGCACTACGACATTGTGCTGACCTGCGGCCCGATGGTCATGATGCGCGGTGTGGCAAAGCTCTGCGCCGCTGCCGGCGTACCCTGCCTCGCCAGTCTGGAAAAGAAGATGGCCTGCGGTCTGGGTGCCTGCCTCGGCTGCACCTGCCACACCAAGATCGGCCCCGTGACCGTCTGCAAGGATGGTCCGGTCTTTAACGCACAGGAGGTGTTTGACTGATGGCAGACCTACATGTTGATTTTCTCGGCAAGCAGCTGGCCGGGCCGGTTGTGGCTGCGTCCGGCACCTTCGGCTTCGGCCCTGAGTATGCGGGCATCGAGGATCTGCGGCTGCTCGGCGGCATCTCCGGCAAGGGTCTGACCCTGAACGGCCAGCCCGGCAACGAGGGTGAGCGCCTGTACGAGACCCCCTCCGGCCTGATGAACTCCATCGGCCTGCAGAACCCCGGCGTACAGCATTTCATCGACCATGAGCTGCCCGCCATGCGCCAGTGCGGCACGACCGTCTGGGCCAACCTCGGCGGCCACACTATCGAGGAAAATATCGAGGGCGTGGCTATGCTCTGCGCCGCCGGCGTGGACTTCATTGAGCTGAACATCAGCTGCCCCAATGTCAAACAGGGCGGCCTTGCGTTCGGCATCCGCGTGCAGGACGCCAGCGAGGTTGTCTCCGCTGTGCGCAAGGTCTGCACGGTGCCGCTCATCGTCAAGCTGAGCCCTCAGGCCGAGAGCATCCCGGAGATGTGCAAGGCGGTCGAGGCCGCCGGTGCGGACGCCATCAGCCTGTGCAACACCTTCCAAGCGTGCGCAATCGATCTGGAAAAGCGCCGCCCGGTATTCAACAACACCTTCGCGGGCCTGTCCGGCCCCGCCGTGCGGCCCATCGCCCTGCGGATGGTCTGGCAGGCCGTGGGTGCCGTCAGCATCCCGGTCGTGGGTCTGGGCGGTATCCTGACCGGCCGTGACGCGCTGGAGTTCATCATGGCCGGTGCGACGGCAGTACAGGTTGGCACTGCGAACTTCCTTGACCCGAAGGCCTGCACCCGCATCACCGCCGAGATCGGTGCATGGATGGATGCCCACGGCGTCAAAACGCTGGACGAGATCCGCGGCTGCGCAAGATAAAAGCCTTCCCCCTAGGGGGAAGGTGGCCGAAGGCCGGATGAGGGGCATGCTTGCACCGCCGCCCCTTCACGGGCAGCAACGGCAAAGCCGCCCCTCATCAGTCGGCGGTCAGAGCCGCCGACAGCTTCCCCCTAAGGGGAAGCCCTTGCCAAGACAATTTATTCATACACCTTGCAGTTTTATACGAAATATGCTATGATTATACAAATTATATACAGGAGGAACATACTATGGCACGCGAAGCACTTGAAGTTTTGAAGGAATGTGAAGCATTTTTGGAGGGTCACTTCCTGCTGTCCTCCGGCCGTCACTCCGGCGCTTACTGCCAGATGGCCTTTCTGCAGCAGTACCCCGACAAGTGCGCCGAGGTCATGGCCCCGGTTGCCGAGAAGCTCAAGGAACTGAACATTGACGTCGTAGTCGGCCCCGCCATGGGCGGCATCGTCTATGCCTACGAGCTGGGCCGCCAGATGGGCAAGCGCGCCATCTTCACCGAGCGCGTGGACAATGTTATGACCCTCAAGCGCTTCAAGCTCAACCCCGGTGAGCGCTGCATCATTGCCGAGGATGTTGTCACCACCGGCATTTCCAGCCTTGAGACCAAGCGCGTCATCGAGGAGGCCGGCGGTGTCTGCGTAGGCATTGCCTGCGTTGTGGACCGCACCCGCGCCGAGGCTCCGTCCCCGATCCCCATCGTGGCCAGCGCCCTCAAGCTGGACCTGCCCAACTACGCCCCCGAGGAGTGCCCCATCTGCAAGGAGGGCAAGCTGCCTCTGGTGCATCTGGGCAGCCGCAAGATGAAGGAGGCCGCCAAGCAAACCCTGTAAGCGTTGCTTGTGCAAATAATAAAGAATAAATAATAAATAATAAATTTGGCAGACTGCGTCGCTGCGCTCCGCTTAAGAAACCCCCACATTATTTATTATTTCTTATTTCTTATTTATACTAGGAGATAATTATGCAGGCATATCTGATATTGGCAAACGGCCGGGTTTTCCGCGGTGTCAGCGTGGGCTGCCCCGGCACAACCATCGGTGAGGTCGTTTTCGCCACCGGTATGGTCGGCTTTGAGGAAACGCTGACCGACCCCAGCTACTACGGCCAGATCATCACCCAGACCTACCCCCTGATCGGCAACTACGGCATGAACAGCGAGGATGTCGAGAGCGGCAAGATCTGGGCCAAGGGCTATATCGTGCGCGAGGCATGCAAAAAGCCCTCCAACTTCCGCAGTGAGGAAACGCTGGATTCCTTCCTGAAAAAGAACGGCATCATCGGCATTGAGGGCATCGACACCCGAAGCCTGACCCGCACCCTGCGCGAGAGCGGCGTCATGAACGGTGCCATCACGACTGAGTTCGACCCCGATGCCGAGCCGGAGAAGAAGGCGGCGCTGCTGCCTGAGATCGCCGCCTACGCTGTCGTCAACGCCGTCAAGGCCGTCACCTGCAGCGAGGCCAAGACCTATGAGCCGACCGCGGCCGGTGCCTGCGGCGACACCCCGCTGCATGTTGCCCTGCTTGATCTGGGCTGCAAGAACAACATCGTGCGCTGCCTGCAGAAGCGCGGCTGCCGCGTGACCGTTCTGCCCGGCACCGCCACCGCCGCCCAGCTGGCCGCGCTGAATCCCGACGGCCTGATGCTCTCCAACGGCCCCGGCGACCCGGCCGAAAATGTCGAGATCATCGCCAACATCCGTGAGATGCTCGACACCGGCATCCCGACCTTCGGCATCTGCTTAGGGCACCAGCTGACTGCACTGGCAGCCGGTGCCAAGACCTGCAAGCTCAAGTACGGCCATCGCGGCGCCAACCAGCCCGTCAGCCATGTCGGCAAGGGCCGCACCTTCATCACCAGCCAGAACCACGGCTATGCGGTCGAGGCTGAGACCCTGCCCGCGGAAGTGGGCAAGATGAGCTACTTCAATGCCAACGACGGCACCTGCGAGGGCGTTGACTACTTCCGCTGGAACTGCTTTACGGTGCAGTTCCACCCCGAGGCCAACGGCGGCCCCAAGGACACCGAATTTCTGTTTGATGAGTTTGTCAGCCGTATGCTGGCTGCGAAAGGAGTGATCGACAATGCCTAAAGACCCGCGTATCAAAAAGGTACTGGTCATCGGTTCCGGCCCCATCATCATCGGTCAGGCGGCGGAGTTCGACTACTCCGGTACCCAGGCCTGCCGTGCGCTGAAATCGGAGGGCGTCGAGACGATCCTCGTCAACTCCAACCCCGCCACCATCATGACCGACCCTGACATCGCCGATCATGTCTACATCGAGCCGCTGACCGCCGAGGTCATTGAGCGCATCATCGAGAAGGAAAAGCCCGACGCCATCCTGCCGAACCTCGGCGGCCAGATGGGCCTGAACCTCTCGATGGAGCTGGCCCGCAGCGGTTTCCTCGACCGCAGCGGCGTCCGCCTGCTGGCCTGCAAGCCTGACACGATCGACCGTGCCGAGGATCGCCAGCTGTTCAAGGACACGATGGAGAAGCTGCACCAGCCCATCATCCCCTCGAAGGTTGTGGAAGATCTGGACGACGCGCTGGATTTTGCCGAGGTCATCGGCTATCCCGTCATCGTGCGCCCCGCCTTCACGATGGGCGGCACCGGCGGCGGCATCTGCGAGGACCGCGAGAAGCTGCACGAAATTGCCACGAACGGTCTGCGCCTGTCTCCCATCCACCAGATCCTCGTTGAAAAGTGCATCTCCGGCTGGAAGGAGATCGAGTACGAGGTCATGCGCGACTCCAAGGGCAACGTCATCACGGTCTGCAACATGGAGAACCTTGACCCTGTCGGCATCCATACCGGTGACTCCATCGTTGTGGCACCCAGCCAGACCCTCTCCGACAAGGAGTACCAGATGCTGCGCACCGCCGCGCTGGACATCATCACCGAACTGGGCATCGAGGGCGGCTGCAACTGCCAGTTTGCGCTGAAGCCTGACAGCTTTGAGTATGCGGTCATCGAGGTCAACCCCCGCGTGTCCCGCTCCTCCGCGCTGGCCTCCAAGGCCACCGGCTACCCCATCGCCAAGGTTGCGACCAAGATCGCGCTGGGCTACACCCTCGATGAGATCACCAACGATGTCACCGGCGAGACCTGCGCCTGCTTTGAGCCTGCGCTCGACTATGTGGTCGTCAAGTACCCGAAGTGGCCGTTTGACAAGTTCGTCTACGCGGACAAATCCCTCGGCACCCAGATGATGGCCACCGGCGAGGTCATGGCCATCGGCAACAACTTTGAGCATGCCATGATGAAGGCCGTTTCCTCCACCGAGTTGGGTCTGGACACGATGACGCTGCCCGACTTTGAGAAGCTGACCAACGAGGAAGTCATCGAGCATCTGCATGTGCAGGATTCCGAGCGCGCCTTCTGCGTCTACGAGGCCCTCAAGCGCGGCGTGCCGCACCAGACCATCTATGACATCACCAAGATCGACTGGTGGTTCCTTGACAAGCTGCAGCATCTGGCCGACATCGAGATGGGGCTGAAGAACGGTGAGCTGACGACCGAGAAGTACCTGAACGCCAAGCGCTTCGGCTTCCTTGACAAGACCATCCGCCGTCTGGCGGGCGTGGACACCCTGCCCGAGGCCCCGAAGGCCGCCTTTAAGATGGTCGATACCTGCGCCGCAGAATTTGCCGCCAAGACGCCGTATTTCTACTCCACCTACGATGAGGACAACGAGGCCGCGCAGTTCATTGCCGAGCGCAGCGACCCCGACAAAAAGAAAGTCCTTGTCTTTGGCTCCGGCCCCATCCGCATCGGTCAGGGCATTGAGTTCGACTACTGCTCCGTCCACGCTGTCTGGACGCTCAAGCAGCACGGCTGCGAGGCCATCCTTGTCAACAACAACCCGGAGACGGTCTCCACCGACTTCGACACCGGCGACCGCCTGTATTTCGACCCGCTGAACCCCGAGAGTGTTGACCACATCATCGAGACCGAGAAGCCGGACGGCTGCCTTGTCCAGTTCGGCGGCCAGACTGCTATCAAGCTGGCCAAGCACATGGACGAGATCGGCCTGCCGATTCTCGGCACCCCTGCCGATGCCATCGACGAGGCCGAGGATCGCGAGCGCTTTGACGAGCTGCTCGAGCGCTGCGGCATCCCCCGCCCGGAGGGCCGCACTGTCTTTACGCTGGACGAGGCTTTGCAGGCGGCGCAGGAGGTCGGCTACCCGGTCCTGATGCGTCCGTCCTATGTTCTGGGCGGCCAGAACATGATCGTGGCCTACAACTCCAGCGATGTCATCGAGTACATGGGCGTCATCACGAAGCATGTTGACATGAGCCACCCCGTGCTGATGGACAAGTACATCCTCGGCACCGAGTGCGAGGTCGATGCCATCTGCGATGGTACCGATTATCTGGTGCCCGGCATCATGCAGCAGGTCGAGCGTACCGGCGTTCACTCCGGCGACTCCATCTGTGTCTACCCGCCCACGACCTTCAGCCAGAAGGTCATTGACACACTGGTCGATTACACCGGCCGCTTTGCCCGCGAGCTGAAGGTCGTGGGTCTGGTCAATGTGCAGTATGCCGTGCAGAACGACCGCGTCTATGTCATCGAGGTCAACCCCCGTTCCTCCCGTACCGTGCCCTATATCTCCAAGGTCACCGGTGTGCCGATGGTCGATCTGGCCGTGCGCTGCACGCTGGGCGAAAAGCTCAAGGATATGGGCTACGGCACCGGCCTGTGGCGCGATGGCAAGAGCCCCTACTACGCCGTCAAGGTGCCCGTCTACAGCTTCCTGAAGCTGCACGGCGTTGACACGATGCTCGGCCCTGAGATGAAGTCCACCGGCGAGGTTCTGGGCATTGCCCCGACCTTCCATGAGGCCATGATGAAGGGTCTGGTCGCCGCCGGCTACCAGTTCAAGACCCCCGGCCCCGGCTCCTGCGTGATCATCTCGGTCAAGGACAGCGACAAGGCGGAGGCCGCCGAGCTGGCGTGGAAGCTGCACGACTACGGCTACAAGATCTACGGCACCCCCGGCACGGCCCGCTACCTGAACAGCGAGATGGTGCCCTGCAGCGTTGTCCGCCAGATGAGCGGCGCACGCCCGAATGTCATTGACCTGCTGGAAAGCGGATTGGTGGATTACATCATCTCCACCAGCCCCCACGGCCGTGACCCGCACCGCGACTCCGTCAAGTTCCGCCGCAAGGCTACGGAGCTGTCCATCCCGACCATCACGGCCATGGACACCGCCCGCGTCCTCGTCGACGCCCTGCGCGGCGACCACGACATCAGCCAGATGGAGCTGGTGGATATTGCTCACCTGCACCGCGAGGCTGCAAGCGGTAAATAACTGCTGACGCAAACGCCTGTGCCTGTAAAAGGGTGCAGGCGTTTTTTGGCTAAAGGCGGCGCCGGCAATAGCCCGTGACATCCCCGATGCGCGCTGCCTGCCTTTTGGATATTTTTACATGGTGCGTGCATTTTTTGCCAAATGCCACTTTTTGATAGTCCGCACTGCGAAATTTTAGAGTTTTTGACGAAAAACACTTTTTTCCTCAAAAACTCTTGATTCTGCGCACAATTTTCTCTATAATAAACATCGTAATAACAACGGGCATTGTGTGCCTATAAGGATAGGAGTTAGAAATATCATGACGAGATCTCAGTTGATTACCAAGGTAGCCAACGACACCAACATGACCAGCGCCGAGGTGGAGAAGGTTATGGACGGCATCTTCGGGACCATTGGCGATGTGCTCAAGAGCGGCGACAAGGTCACGATCGCAGGCTTCGGCCGTTTTGAAATGCGTGAGCGCCAGACCAAGAACTTCACCAACCCCAAGACCAAGGTCACCAGCAAGCTGGAGCCCACCGCGATCCCCGGCTTCAAGGCCAGCGGCCGCCTGAAGGAGAAGGTCTCCGGCTGATCTCGTCAGGATTCATACAGCTTTTGCGGACCCGCATAACGGCGGGTCCGTTTTATTATAGGCATCAAAAAAACGGAGCATCGCTTTTTGCGATGCTCCGTTCTCTTTTTTTACAGATGGATATGCCGCGGCACGCCGTTGATATAGATGGGCGTCAGCTCCGCCTGAATGAGCGGGCGGGCATAGCGCTCAAAGTTCTCATTGACATGCATGCCGTCCTCGGTGATCCAGTCCAGCGGGACCTTCTTCTCAAAGTTGGCGACCTTCGTCACATCGACCATCTCGGTCTCCGCGCGGTAGGGCTGGTCACTCTTGCGCTTGATGGCGGCCATCTTTGCGGTCTCACCGCGCACGGCGGCCTCGACCGCAGCACCGCCGACCTGATAGGCCTCGGTGATGTCGGTGCGGCTTGCCAGATGGCTGGCGCAGCGCTGCAGGGTGGAGAATTCGATTGCGCGGGTCTTGCAGCCCAGACGCACCCGGATCAAATCCGCCAGATAACGGCTGGTACCGCTCAGGATTGCCTTATGGCCGAAGGCATCAAGCTGCCCGGCTGTGGAGACAAGATCGCAGAGGAACACGCCGTCCTTGTTCTTGACGCCCTCGCTGACGGCGATGATAACATTGTGGCGTTCCTTCTCCAGCTCTGCAACCCGCTTGAGGAAGGCCTCCTCATCAAAGGGGCGCTCCGGCAGCAGGATCAGGTCGGGGCCGTTGCAATCGGGACCGGCGGCCAGACTGGCCGCTGCGGCCAGCCAGCCGGTGTGGCGGCCCATGATCTCGGCCACCGTCACGCTGCGCAGGTCGTACACGCTGGAATCGCAGATGACCTCCTTGAGGATCGTGGCAATATACTTGGCTGCGCTGCCGTAGCCGGGGGTGTGGTCGGTCAGCATCAGGTCGTTGTCGATGGTCTTGGGCACACCAATGAAGCGGATCTCGCTGTTGACGGTCTTGCCGTAGGCGCTCAGCTTGGAGATGGTGTCCATCGAGTCGTTGCCGCCGATATAGAACACCGCGCCGATGTCATACTTGGCAAACAGCTCAAACAGCCGCAGGAACGGTGCCTCGTCCACGGTGGGATCCGGCAGCTTGTGGCGGCAGCTGCCCAAAAAGCTGGACGGCGTGCGCTTGAGCAGCTCAATATCCATCTTGTCACTCAGCACGTCATCCAGATCCACCAGCTTTTCCTCCAGCAGACCCTCGATGCCGTACTGCATACCGTAGACATGGGGTGCGCCGCAGGCCTTGGCTGTCTCATAGACGCCCGCCAGACTGGAGTTGATGACGGCGGTCGGGCCGCCCGACTGGCCTACCAGAACATTCTTCATAACTGTACCTCTCGTTATATTTTATTTGAATATTACAGAACGTATTTTTCTATTGCCTTTGCCACGCCGTCATGGTTGTTATCATCGGTCGTTGCATCGGCAATTTCCTTAATGTCATCGGTCGCGTTGCCCATGGCCACCCCCAGCCCGGCCGCCTCGATCATGGCGCGGTCGTTGCCGGAGTCACCCACGGCCATCGTCTGCTCCCGGCGCAGACCCAGATGCGCCGCCAGCGCCAGCAGGCCGCTGCCCTTCGTCACACCGGGGGCGTTGATCTCCATGTTGCCGGGCAGGCTGGAGGTCAGCTCCATGCCGGGGCAGGCCTGCTGTACCGCACGCCAGGCAGCATCGCGCTCGGCCTCATTGTGGTAGAGCATGCTGTATTTCTCGATCTCGTGGGCATGCGCCTGCAGGGTTGCCGGCATGTCCTCGACCTCCACGCGGGTCGTGCGGAAATATTCCCGAAGATTTTCGGGCACCACATCCATGTGATGCGCAGCGTTTTCGCGGGTCGTGTAGCTTTTGCCGCCGATGAAAATGCTCATCATGCCGCCGCCCTGCTCAAGAAGATCGTAAATTTTCAATGCCTGCTCGGTCCCGAACGGCTGGTTCACCAGTTGTTCGCCCGTTGTCAGGTCAACGACGCTGGCGCCGTTGGAGGTCAGCGCATACCGTACACCGGGGATCGAGGTGAATGCTGCCGGGATGCCGCTGGCCGTGCGCCCCGTGGCGGGCAGCACCGCCACACCGCGCGCCACGGCGTTGCGGATCGCCGCCAGTGTGCGGGGGGTGATCTCCTTTTTATCGTTAAAAACCGTACCGTCCAGATCCAATGCCACAAGGCGGATATCCTGCATTTTCTTCACTCCTTATACCGGCTTATTGTACCGCAAAATCGCCATGATTGCAAGCCGCACGGCATTGTGTTAGAATAAACTTGGTAATTCTTTGGGAAAGAGGGCGTAAATTTGCCTGTACTTCACACAAAAACGGGGCGGATGTGGCTGCCGGACGCACTGCGGGGGCTGGCGCTGCTGAATATGCTGGCCTACCACGCGATGTACGACTGGGTGTATGTCTTCGCCCACGCGAGCAGCTGGTACGACATCTGGTCGCCGGGCTGCCATCTTTGGCAGCAGTACATCTGCTGGAGCTTTATTCTGCTTTCCGGGTTCAGCCTGCCGCTGGCCCGCCGCCCCGTCCGCAATGGGCTGCTTGTGGCAGCGTGTGCTGCACTGCTGACCGCGGCAACCGTCCTGTTTCTGCCGTCGGAGAGTATCTGGTTCGGTGTGCTGCATCTGAATGCGGCTGCCGTGCTGCTGACCTGCCTTGTTCGCCCGCTGCTGCAGCGCATCCCTGCCAAAGCGGGTCTGGCGGCGTCTGCGGCGCTGTTTGCGCTCACGAATCAGCTGCCGCAGGGATTTATCGGGTTTGAGGGTCTGCGGCTCTGTGCCCTGCCTGCGGGGCTGTACAAGGCCAACCTGTTCTGGCTCGGCCTGCCTGACCTGACGCGGTTCTCCTCCGCCGATTACTTTCCGCTGCTGCCGTGGGTGTTTCTGTTCTGGTGCGGGGTGTTTCTGGCGCGGCTCTGGCATCCGGGCAGGGGAGAGCCCCCTGCCGCCCTGCAGCCGCTGTGCGCCATCGGGCGCAACACGCTGCCGGTGTACATGCTGCACCAGCCGGTGCTGTACGGCCTGCTCTGGGTCGGCCACGCTGTGGCGGGCCGGCTGTGACCCAAAAGCCCTGCAAACCGGGATTCACGGTTTATTTACAATAAAATTTTCATTTTAGCGAAAATTGTTGTTGACAGCAGGGGTGTTAATATAGTATAATCTTGTTTACTGGTTAATAGTATTTGACCGGCAAACTCCTGTCTCAGGTCAAGGGAGGGAAGAAGATGTCGGAGATCCGTGTCAAAGAGGGCGAGTCCCTCGAGAGCGCTCTGCGCCGTTTTAAGCGCAGCACTGCTCGCAGCGGCGTGTTAGCTGAGGTCCGCAAGCGCGAGGCTTATGAGAAGCCTTCCGTGAAGCGCAAGAAGAAGTCCGAGGCTGCCCGCAAGCGCAAGTTTAAGTAAGGTATCTTACAACGAACGACTGTGCAGGTTCGCGTTATGCGCGGGCCTGCACTTTTATTTTATCAGCGGCAGCGATGCGGCGGGGTGAGGGCACCCCGCCCTGCATCGTAGGGCGGCATGCCCTCATGCCGCCGCAACCAACCGCTATCTTAAAAAAGGTCACATCTATGATTTTAACCCCCGAATATATCTTTAAGAAAATCGAGTGTATCCACCCGGATTTCCTCGCCGCGCACGGCATCCGGGCGCTGGTGCTGGATGTGGACAACACCCTGACCGGGGACAACAGTCAGGTGCTGGAACCCTCCGTGCAGGCTTGGCTGGACGAGATGCGCGCAGCAGGCATCAGCCTGACCATCGTCTCCAACAACACGTCCAAGCGGGTGCGCCCCTTTGCCGAGCGCGTGGGCCTTGCCTGGGTACCGCTGGCCTGCAAGCCGTTCACCATCGGCCTGCGGGTGGCGCGCCGCCGCTTGGGCTGCAAAAAAAGCGAGATGGCCATGGTTGGGGACCAGATTTTTGCCGACCGGATGGCCGCCGGGCTGTACGGCTGCCCCTGCCTCTACCTGATGCCCCGCACCAGCCACGACAAAAACAAATTTGTGCTGCTAAAACGCAAGTTTGAACCGTACTGGATCGACAAATACTATCAGAAGGGCGGTACGCTGTATGAATGACACCCTGCGCTTCGGCACAGCCGGACTGGCCGACAGCTACACGGTCAAAAAGTTCGACCCCGCCGCCATTGCCGCCTATACGGCAGGCTTCGGCCTGACGGCGTTCGAGTACCAGTGCGGGCGCGGCGTGCGGCTGGCGCACGACAAAGCCGCCGCGCTGGGCGCCGCCTGTGCAGAGCGAAACATCGCCCTCTCGGTCCATGCGCCCTACTATATCAGCATGTCAAGCCTTGAGGAGGACAAGCGGCTGCACAGCATCGACTATCTGCTGCAGAGCTGCGCCCTCGTCAAGGCGCTGGGCGGGCGGCGTGTCATCTTCCATTCCGGCTCCTGCGGCAAGCAGAGCCGGGAGGCCGCACTGGAAAAGGCTCTGGACACGATGGAGCGCGCCGTTAAGGCCTGCGACGAGGCAGGCTACGGTGACTGTATCCTCTGCCCGGAGACGATGGGCAAGGTCAACCAGCTGGGCACACTGGACGAGGTACTGGCGCTGTGCGCGGTGGACAGCCGCATCACCCCCTGCATCGACTTCGGGCACCTGTACGCCCGCAGCTGCGGCACACAGTTTGCCGAGGCCACTGCCGCCGCGGATTACGCCGCCCTGCTCGACACACTGGCCGAGCGGCTGGGCGATGACCGCGCGGTACACTTTCACGCGCATTTTTCCCGCATTGCTTACACCAAGGGCGGAGAAAAATGCCACCTGACCTTTGCGGATACCGCGTTCGGCCCGCCTCATCTTCCGCTTTTGCAGCTGCTGAAGGCTCGCGGTCTGGCCCCCACGATCATCTGTGAGTCGGCCGGCACACAGGCCGAGGACGCCGCCGCGCTGGCCCAAGGCTATGCGGCGCTGTAAATTCGGCAAAAAATATCAAATTTCACGCAAAAATATCTGTACAGGCCTTGCAAAATTGCTTTCCATACTGTAAAATATAAACAGGTATGTATAATTTATTTATGGAGGAGTTTCTATATGATTTCTGCAGGCGAATTCCGTAACGGCGTCACCTTCGAGCAGGACGGCCAGGTCCTTCAGGTCGTTGAGTTCCAGCATGTCAAGCCCGGCAAGGGCGCTGCCTTTGTCCGCACCAAGACCAAGAATGTCATCACCGGCTCTGTCGTTGAGACCAGCTACAACCCGACCGCTAAGTTCCCTCAGGCTTTCATCGAGCGCAAGGAGGTCACCTACTCCTACGAGGATGGCGATCTGTACCACTTCATGGATGTTGAGACCTATGACGACATCCCCGTTGGTGCCAACGATGTGCCCGACAACTTCAAGTTCTGCAAGGAGAACGATACCTGCAAGCTGCTGAGCTACAAGGGCAAGGTTTTCAGCGTTGAGATCCCCAACTTTGTTGAGCTGGAAGTCACCGCCACCGAGCCGGGTGTCAAGGGCAACACTGCCACCAACACCCTGAAGCCCGCCACCGTTGAGACCGGTGCCGAGATCCGCGTCCCCCTGTTCATCAACGAGGGCGACAAGATCCGCATCGATACCCGCACCGGCGAGTATATGGAGCGCGTGAACTGATTTAGGTTTTCTTTGCCGGGCATGGCCGTACCGCCGCGCCCGGCATTTTTGATAATAGGGAGGATTTTGATTATGGCTATGGATCTGAATGCAAAGGCCGCCTACATCCGCGGCCTGATGACCGGTATGGAATTTGACGCAGACTCCAAAAACGGCAAGGTCATTGCCGCCATGATGGATCTGCTGGAGGAGATGGCCGCCACCGTCACCGAGCATGACGATGCCCTTGATCAGGTGTATGACGAGCTGGAAACGCTCGATCAGGATCTGGACGATGTCGTCAGCGACATCTACGGCGATGACGAAGAGGATGATGACGAGGACGAGGAAGAGGAAGATCACGGCGCTCTGTACGAGGTGACCTGCCCCAACTGCGGCGAGATCTCCACCCTGGACGAGGAGACCCTGATGGATCCCGAGGGCGATTTGGTCTGCCCCCACTGCGGTGCCACCTTTGACATTGAGCTGGAGGGCACCGAGGAGGACTCCGCCGAGGAGACCGACAAGCAGGACCGCTAAGTAAAGGGCATACCCCTACGACAAATAAAAATCCCCGCAGCCGTCTTGGCTGCGGGGATTTTGTTGTTTGTGGGGCAGGGGCTTACTTCTTCTGCAGTGCGCCCTGCAGCATAATGTCACCGAAGGAGAGCGCGTTGTACAGGCCGACCTTGTTGGCCTGACGGGCAATGCGCTCAGGCAGGGGCTTCGACTCATCGGTGGAGAGCAGCACAATATGGACCTTATCGGCCACATCCACACCGTTCTCCTTCTTGGTGGACAGCACCTGCAGATAGACTACGAACGGGTCCTTCATCGAGCCATAGTAAATATCGTTGCCGCAGCGCACCAGCGGGCGGCCCTTATAGGTCAGCTTCGGGGTATAAGCCATATCTGAAACCTTCTTTCTGTTTAGTCAATACTATATTATAGCATAGATTTTTGGGGAATACAAATTTTATTTGCAAAAGCCTTCCCCAGAGGGGAGAAGCCTTTTCATTACAGATCCAGCTTGTCCCGCTCGACCTTTTCTTCGTTCAGCGCCACCTGCTCTGTCAGGATGCGGACCTTGCTGTCCAGCTGGCTCAGCCGGATCGACATAAAAAACTGCTTGGCCAGCAAAAGAAAGATGATGACAACATAAACAAAGTTGATGGGGCTCATAAAGCCCAGCAGGTTGGCGGCCCAGTAGGCGATGCCGGGGAAGATGGCCAGAATCAGCAGCGCCGCGCTGAACAGCAGCCAGAAGATCGTATCCTCGATCTGTACCTTTGCCAGCCGGACACGCCGCAGGATATACCCCGCCGTGATAAGGCTGCCCAGAATCAGGCAGATGCGAATGAGCGTTTGGTCGAACATTTCACAGGCTCCTTTCGGGGTAGGGGGTCTCGGTGTCGCGCTTGCGGAACCACTGGATCAGCAGGATGGAGATAGCCATTTTGACCATATACTGCACGCTGCGCCAGAAGGTCAGGTAGCTTTGGCCGGCCATCCGCTCGCCCATCTCGACCTGCACCTCTTTTACGGTCGCGCCGTTCTTGATCAGGTAGCTGATGGTGTCCGGTTCGGGGCCGTAGTTGAGGTTCTGGGCAAACTCCTCAACCATGGCGCGGTTGAACATCCGCATGCCGCTGGTGGGGTCGCAGATGGCGCGGCCCGTTGTCAGGCGGATGGACCAGCTGATGATATAGCTGCCCAGCATCCGCAGCGTCTTGGGCTTTTTCACGGTCAGAAAGCGGCTGCCGATGACAATATCGCTGCCCTGCTCAAGCTCATGGAGCATCGCCTCGATATACTGCGGCTTGTGCTGGCCGTCAGCGTCCATCTGCATAGCGCAGTCGTAGCCGTTCTCCGCCGCAAAGCGCAGCCCGGTCTGGAACGCCCCTGCCAGCCCCAGATTGACCGGCAGGTCGATCAGGCGGTATCCGCGGGCGCGGCAGATGGCCGCCGTCTTGTCGCGGCTGCCGTCATTGACGACCACATAGTCGTACTGGGGATAGTCGGTCGTCAGCTCCTCAACGACCTGCACGATATTGGCTTCCTCGTTATGGGCGGGGATCACAATGAGTAATTTTGACATCTTAGCTCCTTTTGGCAGACTTTACGACTTCCATCATTGTAGCAAAGACAGCCTGCCATGTAAAGTGGCTGCAAAGGTTTTGGTAGGTGTTCTCGGCACGGGCCTGCGCGGCGGCCGGGTCTGCCAGCAGGGCGGCAAGCCCGGCGCGGATCGCATCAGTGCCGGCATCGGGCAGGAAGATCGCGTAGTCCTCCCCGGGCAGCAGCTCTCCGGTGCCCGCCGTGCGGGTCGTCACGATGGGGCAGCGGCAGGCTGCCGCCTCCAGCAGCGTGGTAGGGAAGCCCTCGGCATACTCGGTGGGCAGGCAGTAGGCATCCGCCTGTGCCAGCAGTTGAATGATCGCATCGTGCGGCAGCGCGCCCAGCGCATGGACCCGGCCGCCCAGTGCAGCCAGCACGGCCTCCTCGGGGCCGGTGCCCGCCACGGCCAGTGTGCAGCCCGGCAGGGCCTGCACAGCCTCGGCAAGGCGCAGCGCACCCTTTTCGGGGATGAGCCGCCCGATAAACGCAATGAGCTTTCCATCCGCAGGCAGGTGCAGCTTTTCGCGCCAGTTTATGGCACCCTCCGCATGGGCCAGCCTGTCCAGCTCAACGGGGTCCACAGCGTTCGGCAGGCGGCCAGCCGCCCGGATGCCGAAGGTCTGCAGCCAACGGCAGACATCCCCGGACACGCCGTAGAAGGGGAACCCGCAGCGGCGGATGCTGCCGCAGGCAAGATGCTCATACATCCGGCCCAGCGTCCCGGTCAGCCCGCCGTGCATCATATAGCCGGTGGAGTGGTCGATGACCAGCGCCGGGATGCCGCGCCGCCTGCACTGGTGCGCAGCCCAGATGCTCTGGGGGTACATGCGGGTCTGGATGACCGCAAAGTCAATGTCCTGCGCCCACAGCGCATCGGCGGGGGCAAAGGGCTTCAGCACCGGGAAGCGCCCGCCCATGACCGGCCATGACGGCAGACGGAAGATCTCGATGCCGTCGGCATCGGTCTGCCGCGCGGGCAGACCCGGCAGCGCCGCCGTAACAACAAGCGCCCTGTGACCGGCGGCAGCGCACCGCCGCGCCAGATTCCATGTGTACCGCTCGACCCCGCCGGGGGTGGGGAGGTATTGGGTTGAGAAGAAGCAAATAACCATTACAGTTGGCCTTTTCAAAATTGTAGATAATGGATAATAAATAATATGGAGTTTTTGCCGTGCCGCAAGGCGCGGCTTTTTTTATTTGCAGGGCTTCACCCTGCAATAATCGCCAACATACTATTCACCACCACGCCCGCCTGTACAAGCGCGATCGCAATCGTCAGCTTATCCTGCGCGGCGCCCTCGTCGGGCACCGTGGCCAAGCGGCGGGGCAGGCAGGCCAACAGCAGCAGCGGCAGGATCGGCAAAAAGTACCGTCCCTGCAAGCCGTACAGCGTTTCATAGCGGATCGGTGTCCAGAGCAGACAGCCCGCTACCGTCAGCAGGCAGCAGAGCGCCGCCGCTGCGCAGCACCAGCCCCGGGCCCTGCCCGTGAGCAGCTGCTTTGCGCCCTGCACCGGCAGGGCTGCGTAGGCCAGCAGCAGATACAGCACAGCGACCCAGCCCCAGGCCAGCTCCACCGTGTAATAGCTCAGGCTGCCGCCGACCAGCGTGCGGATATAGTGATCCCCATTTTTGACGACACTGCGCACAAACAGCAGTGCCGTGGCTGCCGGGTGCCGCAGGATATATCCCGGCGTATAGGTCTCCTTGTCGCCCGCATCCACCGTGCTTTGGGTAGCGCGGGTGGCGCGGGCCGCCTCGACCTGCTCCGCAAGCGCCGTGCGGTCAAGCGGGATGCGGTCATCCATCGCGCCGACCTCAACGCCCAGCCCGGCAAACTGCTCCTGACAGCTGGGCAGGCTGAACAGCTGCTTGTACGCCTGCACCGCGCCGCCCTCAGCAAAATAGGGCAGGTAGGCATCTGCATTACCCACCGTCACATCAGTGCCGAACAGCACGAGCGATGCCTCGGTATAGAACGCCTGCGCGTCCGTGTAGGTGTTGGCCTTATCCGCTGCAAAAAGGAAGCTCTGTCCCAGCACGGCGGGGGTCACATCCTTCTCGCGCAGAGCCTGCACCCAGAAGTCCACCTCGCTCTTGGCGGGCGCGGCGTTATCCTCCACATAATAGTATAGCCGCTTTACATAGTTTTCCAGCGAGTTCTCGTTGATCTGCGCTTCATACTCCCAGTCGGCCGGTGTCGGCGTACCCTTGGCGGCGCGGTCACTGCCGGCCGGCTCAGCCGCTGCGGCTGCAGGCTCCTGCACCGTACCGGTGCGCAGCGTGTCGGTCAGCAGGCCGCTGTTCAGCACCAGCGCCAGCAGCAGGCAGACAGCCAGATAGCCGCATTTTTTCGCCTTGGCATGGCGGCCCAGCCGCGCGGCAGGCACCAGCAGCAGCAGCGCTGCCAGCGGCAGATAGACAAGCTTGCCCGGGGCCAGCACCACGCCGCAGAGCAGCAGCGCCGCCAGCCGGGCAGGGGAGAGCGCCTTGCCCCGGTCGGGGCCGAAGGCTGCATCGAGCAACAGCGCCGTAAAGGCAAAGCTGCACCCCAGCAGCGGGGCATCCCGGCTGAAGCTGGCCGCCAGATGCAGCGTCATCGGCAGCAGCGCTGCCGCCGTAAACACCCGCTTGCCGAAGGGTGCCGCCCTGACAGCCAGCGCCGCCAGCGCCGCAAAGAGCAGCAGGTTTGCCAGCCGCCCCAGCAGCAGCGCGGGGGCAAACCCCAGATGCAGCAGGTAGGCGAGAAAGACCGCCGCCGCGCTTGCCAGATAAAGCAGCGGGTTCTGGTCGGTCTGCAGCTCGTTGTACTCCTGATGGCTGTCAAACGGCTCCTCGGTCGTGGTCAAAAGCTGCGAGGTGAACGCCTCCCATGTAAACACGGTCGTGTTTTCGTTCTGCAGGTCGGCGTCCTCGTCCCCCACACGGCGGAAGGTCGTTGTCGTGGGGACCCGGCCCATCCGCCATTCCTCGCGGGACAGATCATTGGCCCAGCGGCTGGCAAGGGTGAAGCTCTGGTTGATATGGTATTTCTCATCCGGCGCGGCGTAGGGCGGCAGCACAAAGCTGTACAGCAGCCCAAAGCCCAGCACCAGCACAAATACAAGGCGGTGCAGCGCCAGTTTTTTGCCAAGCACTGCCCAGACAGCGAACGCCGCCAGCACGGCAGCAAGGCCTGCCACAAGCAGGAAAAACCGCGTCAGATAGCCGCCGATGCGCTGGTAGGTGATTTGCATCGCCATCGTGCCGTCCACAGCGCGGCCGCTGACCGACATCTGCTCCTTCCAGAGTGCCACGCCATCGCTGTGGCCCACGGCAAGGATCGCATCGGTCGTGTAATGGGGTGTAACGGTCAGCCGGTAGCGGCGGCCCTCCCGGCCGGTCACTGCCGGGTCCAGCCCCAGGGTCGTATACTGGTCAGGCACAATATAGTCCATCGTACCGACCGAGCGGGACAGCTCTGCGCCGGTATCGGCGTCATAGAGCACCACCTCCAGCGCACCGCTGGGCTGCTCCCCGGGCAGGTAAAACTCCAGCCCGATCGTCAGCAGATCCTTGTCGTAGGTGAACACCTGCTCGGCGGTCTCGCCGTCATGGATCAGCTCTGCGCGCAGAAAATCTGTAATGATCTCGCTGCGGCCCTTCGTCACCTGCGGGCGCACCTCGGCCAGCCAGAGCAGCACCACCGCTGCCAGCAGCACGATGAGTGTTGCCAGCGCGGCCAACAAGGGGGTATGTTTTTTTTGTTTTGGATTTTTCATGCAATCTCCCGCAAATGCGAAATCACAACGCTGCGCCGAACGCCTTTTTCACCGCGTCGTTCCAGCGTCCATCGCTGCGCAAAATTTTCTCGACCGCGCCGCGCACGGCACCTTCGCCGCCGCGCTGGGGGCAGATATAATCTGCGCGGGCCTTTACCTCCTCGGCAGCGTCCGCCGGGCAGGCCACAAAGCCGCACAGCGCCATAGCCGCCAGATCGTTGAGGTCATCGCCGCAGTAGGCGGTCTGCTCCCGGGTATAGCCGTTTTCCGCCATAAACGCCTGCAGAAATACGGCTTTCTGCCCGACATTCTGGTATACATCGGTAATTTTCAAATCGGCGGCGCGGCGGCGGACGGCCTCGCTCTGCCGCCCGGTGCAGATCATCACGCGGATGCCCGCCGTGCGGGCCAGTACCAGCCCGGCCCCGTCCTTGATGGCAAACTTTTTCATCTCATTGCCGGTGGCATCGTAATAAACGCCGCCATCGGTCATCGTGCCGTCCACATCCAGCACCAGCAAGCGTATCATAGTCAGGCCCTCTCATACTCACTGGGGGTGATGAACCGCACCGGCAGCCCCGCCGCACGGATGGCACCGGCCATCTGGGCGTTGTAGGCCGCGCCGCGGCCTGTGTGGGTGTGCAGGCCTGCATCGGCATAGGCCGCCGTGCCTGTGCGGTAGCCATCGGCACCGGCCAGCAGCACACCCGCCGCGCCGCACTGGCGCAGCAGCCGCAGCAGCATCAGCACACTGTTGCCGCCCTGCGCATCGGTGGCGGAAAGCCGGTCATAATTCACAACAGCGGCATCCTTATCAGCGCGCAGGTTGCTGGTCAGGATCAGCGGGCAGGGGTAGGCTGCGGCCTCATCAAAGCGTTTTGCGTTGGTAAAGAAGGCGTAGTCCGGCCGCATAAAGCCCGGCACAAAGTTGGCAGATACCGTCACATCGGCAGCTGCAGCCGCCACAGCGGCACGGCCTGCCTCTGCGGCAAGGCTGGCACCGGGGGCCAGCACCAGCACCGTCTTGCCCGCAAAGGCAGCCTGCAGGGCAGCCAGCGCGGCGGTATCATCGGTGCGGCGGTTCTTGTACTCGGTGTACAGGGCATCGGCGTAGGCCGCATCAAACACCGTCTTTTTGTCGGGGGCAATGTCCGCCAGAATATGGTTGATGTCCCGGTTGGTCAGATCGCCCTTGCCGAGGTAATGCTCCGCATAGTTGCGGTGCAGATTGAACTTGGCCGACAGGAAATACGCCGGTGTATAGCCCCATGCGCACTCCCCCTTGATGGGCGCAATGTGATCCTGAATGGCGTCCATCAAATCATCAATGTTGTAGTGGCTGCCGAAATACTCGTTCATATAATCGGCGATCAGCTCGATCGGCAGGTTGCCGGGGATACGGCCCATGCCCATCAGGCTGCCGTCCACAGCCAGATCACGGCGCAGGTGCTTATCCAAAAACTCCTGCGCCAGACAGAAGCTCAGGGCCATGTTCTCATGCAGGTGCAGCGCCAGGCGGATGTCCGGGGCCAAATTGTGGTCCGCCATGCTGACGATGCGCTCCAGATCGCGGCGGCGCATGCTGCCGAAGGTATCCACGATGGAGAACTGCCACGGGTGGATGGCGTTGACCTGCTCAAAGATCCAGAGCAGATCTTTATCGCTGTAGCCCATGATGTTGATGGGGTTGATGGAGACTTTGTAGCCCAGTTCTTTAATGCGGCGGGCAAAGTCCATGCCGTCTTTAATGTCGTAATCGTGCGCGGTGATGCGGATGATCTCGATGCCGTGTCCATCGTAGGGGGACAGCTTGGCAATGTCGTAGTTGGAGCGCATCGCCATGCCGGAGTACATCGTGCGGCCGCGCTGGCTCTCGTCAGGCAGCAGGCGGTTCAGCTCCTCAATGGTGTTGCAGACCGTGACATCGGGGTCGTAGCCGTCCACATTGCGCAGAAAGCCCACCTCGACCACATCAACGCCCGCGCGGGTCAGCGTCTGGATGATGCGGCGGGCGGAGCCGAAGCCCCACTGCCAGCTATTGACATAGCCGCCGTCGCGCAGGGTGCAGTCCAGCAGTTTGATATCAGCCATGCTGCTTCTCCTTCAGAATTTCATTGACCAGCGCCAAATCTTTAGGCGTGTCCACGCTGACCGTCTTGTACGGGCTGACGATGGCGTGTACCTTATGCCCATTCTCGATAAAGCGCATCATATCGTTTTCCTCAGCCTTTTCCAGAATAGATTTCGGCGTATCATGGTAAAATTTCAGTGCCTGCTTGCTGTACAGCTGGATGCCGGTCACCTTCTCGTACTCAAAATCCAGCGTGCCCTTCGGGTAGGGGATGGGGCTGCGGGAAATCAGCAGGATCTCCCGCGCGGCGTTGGTCACGACCTTCTGGTTGGAAAAATCAATGACATCGGCCGGATGCTCCATGACATTGGTCAGCACAGCGACATAATAAGGGTCAGCCGGTAGGGCGCTGGGCAGGATCAGGTCAAACGCCGCCGGGTTCACCAGCGGCTCATCACCCATGAGCTGCAGATACAGGTCGGCGTCCTCCACGGTGCTGACCTCCCAGATGCGGCCGGTAGGGGTGTCATGGTCGGGGCTGGTCATCAGATATTTCATATCATACTTCTTGCAGGCCTCAGCAATGCGGTCATCGTCGGTGGCGATCAGCACATCGTCCAGCTTCGGGCAGGCCTTGGCGGCCTTGTACACCCACCAGATCATCGGCTTGCCCAACACATCGGCCAGCGGCTTGCCCGGCATCCGCGTACTCGCATACCGCGCCGGAATCACAGCGATTGTTTTCATGGTTGTACCTCGCATATTTGGCTTATATATAAAATGAACCACGCATGTAGGGGCCGGGCATGCCCGGCCCACAGCTTTACGGAAAGCGCTCTATTACAATCAGGTTGAGGGCGGGACATGTCCCGCCCCTACAGTTGCAACTCTTTACACCAGCGCTCTCGCTTCGTCCAGCGTCAGCAGGATTTTTTCTTCGGCGGCGGTAAAGCCGCGCAAAACAAAGCTCTGTACCGTTACGGCGCGGGCAAAGGTAAACGGCAGGCAAAAGTTCAGCACCTCGCTGGGCATCGTGCGCTCAAGCACGACCGCCTCGGGGAAAAGCGCCTGATAATCGGTTGCATCCCGCGGGTGCGTCTTGATAAACAGCGGCCCGGCAGCATATTTTGCCGCCACCGCCTTGAACATCGCGTCCTGCTGTCCCTGCGTCATCAGGCCGTCCGCCACAAAGCTGCGGGGCAGCAAAAGCGTGGCGCCATCGGCCTTTTCCGGCAGGGGCCTGGTCAAAAATACGCGGCGCACCATTGCTTTTTCGTCCTCGGTCAGGCTTTCCAACAGTTTGGCCTTGCTGTCCGTCACCATGCGGTCGGCGGCAAACAGCGTACACCGCGCGGCGTCCTCGCTCTCGACGCAGCGGCACCATGGGCTGTCACCCCAGTAGAGGTAGCCTTTTCCGCGCTGCTTCGCGGCAAAATCGGCCGCCGCGCGCTGGTCAGTCACCAGATGCTGGTCGGGGCCGAGCGTACTGCCGAAGGTGTCCTCACAGAGGATATACCCGGCGCGGCAGTCCTGCAGGTAGCGGCCCAGCACGCTCCAATCGTTGTGGATGTAGACATTTTCATACGCAGCGCGGTCAAATTTCCATCCGCACAGCTTTTCAAACGCCCGCGCGGCCCGCTGGTGGGCAAAGAGGCCGGTCACAGTGCCGGGCCACTTTGTCTCCTCGACAATGATCGTCTTGACAACACCGGTCGCGTCCAGCCGGGCCGCCAGCGCGGCGGTGTCGGGCACAGACGCGGAAAGCACCATCGTATGAGGCCCATTTTCACAGGCGCAGCGCCCGGCCCGCAGCAGATCAACAAGCACCTGATAGGCCGTGTGGCAGATGTAAAGATTCGGTTTCATGCGTCACTCCTGCACGAGCTTGACGGGCGGGAAGTGGATGCGTCCCCAGCCGGACGCCCATTCGGGCATCGTCAGGTCGCTGTTGGTCACTTCAAAGGCGAACTCGGTCACCGGCTTGTCCAGACAGACCGCATGGGCCAGCGCGCCGTCAAAAATATCGAGATAGAAGAAATACTGTCCCTCGCCCAGCAGGCTCGGGTCAAATTCAAACACCGAGGTGTAGAGCTTACCCGGCTCAGCGGGGCCGAGGTCGACCGGGTGGGTGATGCCCACAGGGGAGGAGTCCCGCGCGTGGAGATTCATCTTCATGTGGATCCCCGCAAACGGCTCCGACACGCGCCATGTGATCTTGACGCGCATCTTCTCGGTGTCCGCAAAGACGCTGGACTCCTTATCGACAAAGTCGAGCGTTTCCAGCCGGAATCGCTTACCGGCGCTGCCGGTCATGCGGGCAACATCGGCCAAGTCGTAGTGGACCACATTCACATCGGTCGTGTCCATATAGACGGCAATCGCCTGCTCCACATCTCCGTCAAAGATGACCTTGCCCTTGTCCAGCACGACACAGCGGCTGCAGAGCTGGCGGATGGTGGACATATTGTGGCTGACATACAGCACCGTGCGGCCGTCCTGATTGGCAACATCGCTCATCTTGCCAAGGCATTTCTGCTGGAACTTCATATCGCCGACCGCCAGCACCTCGTCCATGACCATGATCTCGCTGTCAAGGTGGGCGGCCACGGCAAAGGCAAGTTTCACAAACATGCCACTGGAATAGCGCTTGACCGGCGTGTCGATAAAGTCGCCGCACTCGGAAAATTCAATGATCTGCGGCAGCTTGGCGTCGATCTCGGCCTTGGTCATGCCGAGGATCGCGCCGTTCATATAGATATTCTCGCGGCCGGTCATCTCATTGTTGAAGCCGGTGCCGACCTCCAGCATCGAGGCCACGCGGCCGCGAATTTTGATTTCACCCTCGGTGGGGGCCGTGATGCGGGACAGCAGCTTTAACAGCGTAGATTTTCCCGCGCCGTTGCGGCCGATGATGCCAAGTGCCTCCCCCTGATAGACCGTCAGGTCTACGCCGTTCAGTGCCATAAAGGTTTGCCCAAACAGCCGCTGATCCGTGCCGATGACGGTGTTCGGGTCCTCCTTGCCGCGCACGCGCGCCCACCAGCTCTGCAGGTCGTGCGTCAGCGTGCCACCGCCGATCTGGCCGAGTTTGTATTGCTTTTTCAGCCCTGTAACCTCGATGACAGGGCGTTTTTCGGTTGTAGACATAATACGCCCTCCCTCAGACGGTATCCATAAAGGTTTTTTCGATGCGGCTGAACAGCACGACACCCAGCACCAGCGCGGCGGCGGTGAATACCAGACTGTACACGATGCCGAACATCGTGACCGTGCCGGTGCCTAAGGTCGCCATGCGGAAGATCTCGATCGGGGAGGTCATGGGGTTCAGCTGAACCAGCACGCGCAGACGGGGGCTGGCGTCCAGCATCGACAGCGGGTAGACAACGGGGGAGGCGTACATCCAAAGCTGCACGCCGAAGCCCACGGCAATGGCAAGGTCGCGGTATTTTGTCGTCAACGAGGATACGATGATGCCGACACCGAGGCCGAGCAGCATGACCTCCAGAATGACAAAGGGCACCGCCAGCACCCACAGTGTAAAGGCCACGCCGCTGCCGGTGGCAAAAAACCACACCCAGAAAATCAGGTACATCGCCGCCTGAATGCCAAAGTTGATCAGGCTGGTCAGCACCTGACTGACCGGCATCGTCAGGCGGGGGAAGTAGACCTTGCCGAAGATCTGCGAGTTCGTCACAAAGGTGTTGGCCGTGTTGTTGACGCAGTTTGCAAAAAAAGTCCAGACCGTGTTGCCCGCCATGTAGAACAAAAAGCCGGGCACGCCATCGGTAGGCATGTTGGCCATGCCGCCGAACACGATATTGAAGATGACCGTTGTGATGAGCGGGTTCAGGATGATCCACGCAGGGCCGAGTATTGTCTGCTTATACAGCACGGTAAAGTTGCGCTTGACAAACATCGTGATCAGGTCGCGGTAGCGCCACAGCTCGTTCAGGTCGATGTCGAACCAGCCGGTTTTGGGGCGTATGACGGTAGTCCAGCCCTCGTCGGCCGGGCGGGTGGTTTGCAGATTTTCAGCCATAAAAATACCTGTTCCTTATGTGTATGATCGTGTTTGCACAGTTCTCCATAGTAATAGTGATATTTTACCACATTTCGCGCAAAGAATCAACTTGCCGCAGCGTTTATAATTATGGTAGGGGCCGGGCATGCCCGGCCCGGTTGTGAAAGGCAAACGGGCGTTTCCCGCAAGGCTGCGGGCCGCACATGTGCGGCCTCTACAGGCAGCAAGAAAGCGGCCTGCCGAAAATCCATCGGCAGACCGCTTTTATACATTCACTATTTTACAGCACCTTTGACAAAAATGCCTTCAAGCGCTCGTTTTCGGGGTTGGCAAAGAATTCCTGCGGGCCCTTATCGACCTTGACGATGCCCTCATCAATAAAGATGATTCGGTTGGCAACCTCACGGGCAAAGCCCATCTCATGGGTGACACAGACCATCGTCATGCCGCCGCGGGCCAGCTCCTTCATCAATTCCAGCACCTCGCCGACCATCTCGGGGTCAAGGGCGGAGGTCGGCTCATCAAACAGCAGCACATCGGGGTTCATCGCCAGCGCACGCACAATAGCGATGCGCTGCTTCTGGCCGCCGGACAGCATATTGGGGTAGGTGTCCGCCTTGTCGGCCAGACCGATGCGCTCCAGCAGCTCCATGGCTTTCTTGTCGGCCTCGGGCTGCTTCATCAGGCCCAGACGCACGGGGGCCAGCGTGATGTTCTTCTTCACCGTCAGGTGGGGGAAGAGGTTGAAATGCTGGAACACCATGCCCATCTTCTGGCGCACATGGTCAATGTCGTGGTCGGTGACTTCCTTGCCGTTGAAGATGACGTGGCCGCCGTCCGGCTCCTCCAGACGGTTCAGGCAGCGCAGAAAGGTGGATTTGCCGCAGCCGGAGGGGCCGACCAGCACAACGCAGTCGCCCTTGTTGATCGTCAGATCCACGCCTTTCAGCACCTGCAGGCCGCCGTAGTTCTTCTTCAGTCCTTTAACGTCTATCACTTTGCGCCAGCCTCCTCTCAAATTTTGCAAGCAGCGCGCTGAACAGCATGACCAGCACCAGATAGGTCGCAGCAACGCCGAGCAGCGGGAACATGGCCTCATAGGTACGGTTCATGATGCCCTGCGCGGCATACAGCAGCTCCTTGCCGCCGATGACCGTGATCAGCGAGGAGTCCTTCAGCAGCATGATGAACTCATTGCCCAGCGCAGGCAGGATGGAGCGGATAGCCTGCGGGATGATGATTTCAAACATCGTGGTCATATAGTTGAGACCAAGGCTGCGGCCCGCCTCCATCTGGCCGGGATCGACCGCCATCAGGCCGCCGCGGATGATTTCGGAGACATACGCGCCGGAGTTGATGCCCAGTGCTAGTGCGCCGACCATCGTAAAGTTGCGGCTGCTGGCAAAGATGACCATGCTCATGATAAGCAGCTGCACCATCATGGGCGTGCCGCGGATGACTGTGACATACACCTGCGCCACTGCGTTGAAAATCCCCAGAATCGGGTTGCGGTGGTGGGGCTTCTGCTGGGCATAGCCCACACGGATCATGGCAACGATGGCACCCAGCACAACGCCCAGCACCAGCGCAATGGCCGTGACCAGCAGGGTCGTGCCGACGCCCTTGATATACTGCTGCCACCGGTCCGCATACAAAAATGCCTGGTAGAATTTTACGAAGAAGTCCTGGCCGAAGCTCAGCTGCTGGCCGCTTTTGGCCAGCTCCGAGAGCGCTTCAAACTGCGCCTCCATCCGCAACACAACCTTTCTTTTTGGGCCGCTCCTACAAAGCGACACTGATTTTACATGATATTGCTGATTATACCATACTTATAGGAAAAATCACAGCATAATAAAAGAAAAGCGCGCCGGGTTCCGGCGTGCCTTTCGGTAAGCTACAAAACGCTTATTCAGCGTTGATGTACTTGTCCACAATGGCCTGCAGGGTGCCGTCAGCCTCGAGCTCCTCGAGTGCGCCGTTGATGGCGTTCAGCAGCTCCGTGTTGCCCTTGGCAACGCCGATGGCGTAATCCTCCTGCGCATAAGCGGTGTCGAGGATCTTCAGGCCGGGGTTGGCCTCCACGAACTCCTTGGCGGGAGCGTTGTCGATGACGACGGCGTCAACCTGACCATTGTTCAGGGCCTGCACAGCGGTCAGACCGTCGTCGTAGGCGATGACGTTGTCCTCACCGAAGTCGTCGGTGCAGTAAATGTAACCGGTAGTGCCGCGCTGGGTGCCGATGGCCTTGCCGGACAGGTCGTCAGCGGTGGCAATGTCGGAGCCCTCAGGCACGATGATGGACTGGATGCCCTCGGCGTAGGTGTCGGAGAAGTCCATGACCTTCAGGCGCTCGTCGGTGACGGTGACACCGGCCATGACGATGTCGCTCTTGCCGTTCTGGGCAGCCAGCAGAGCGGCGTCAAAGTCCATGTCGTCGACCTGCAGCTCCAAGCCGAGCTTCTTGGCGATGGCATCCGCAACCTCAATGTCGATGCCCTCAAAGTCACCGCTGTCGGTGGTCATCTCATACGGGGGGAAAGCGGCGTTGGTGGACATCGTCAGCTTGCCGGCGGTGACGGTGGTCAGCGCCGCAGGTGCAGCCTCAGCAGTGGAGACAGCCTCGCTGGAAGCAGCCTCAGAGGAAACGGCCTCGCTGGAAGCAGCATCGGTGGAAGCGGAACCGCCGCAGGCGGCCAGACTCAGCATCATAGCGGAGCTGAGCATCAGAGCAGTGATTTTTTTCATGATGATCTCCTCGATTCAATGTATCTCAAATGTTTGTACCTTCCCAAGCCCTCACTTGGTTGATGTATACAGTATAACTGCATAAATATGTAAAGTCAATGTATATTTAATAACTTCGGCGTTTTACATGGGCAGAGCAGGGGAGTGGAAAGTTTTTTGTGCAATCTGGCGGAGGTATAAATGTAGGGGCCGGGCATGCCCGGCCCGCAGCTTTATGACAGACGCCTGCTTGCCTTTACGTTGCGGGCCGCACATGTGCGGCCCCTACAGCCTCAACATTCCAAATTTTTCTACTTGACTTAAAGCCGCACTTGTGCTATAAATAACTTAACTTCATCCTGTACAAAGCCACGAGGCAGACAAACGGGATGCGGTGCCTTGTATAAGAGAGAACCGCCGCGGATCTTCCGCGTGGTGCAAGCGGTTTTACAGCGGCCCGCAGCCTTACCACTGCCGAGCGCGGGGGCGAACCTCCGCCGGGTACGGCCCGTTACAGCCGGCTTGAGCGGCGCTTTCCTTTATTAAGTATTAAAGCAAGGCGCAATTTGGGTGGAACCGTGGAGCTTTTCAATGCTTCATCCCTTGTATGTCGTAAGGGATGGAGCATTTTTTGTTTGCAGCTATGCAAAAGGAGCGTACAACCATGAAGATCATCTACAAGGACGGCACCGTTGCCGAGTGCCCGCAGGAAGAAGAACTGCACGTTCTGCGCCACACGGCAGCCCACATCATGGCTCAGGCCATCAAGCGCCTCTACCCGCAGGCGGACTTTGCCTTTGGCCCCGCGACCGAGAACGGCTTCTTCTACGATGTTGATCTGGGCGACACCAAGCTCAGCGATGAGGATCTGGCCAACATCGAGAAAGAGATGAAGAAGATCTGCAAGGAGAATCTTCCTCTCAAGCCGTTCATCCTGCCGCGTGATGAGGCTGTCAAGCTGATGGAGGAGCGTCAGGAGCATTACAAGATCGAGCATATCGCCGACCTCGCTGACGAGACCGAGTTCAGTTTCTATCAGCAGGGCGAGTATGTTGACATGTGCATCGGACCCCACCTGTGCTACACCAAGGCACTCAAGGCCTTCAAGATCACCCAGCAGTCCGGCGCTTACTGGAAGAACGACAAAGAGAACAAGATGCTGACCCGCATCAATGGCGTTGCCTTCCGCAATCAGGAGGAGCTGGACGCTTGGGAGAAGCAGCAGCAGGAGGCCCGTGAGCGCGACCACCGCAAGATCGGCAAGGAGATGCGTCTGTTCATGACGGACGACCTCGTCGGCCGCGGCCTGCCGATGTTCCTGCCCAACGGCTACACCGTCTGGCAGCAGCTGGAGGAGTATATCAAGGGCAAGGAGCGCGAGCGCGGCTACCTGCATGTCATGACTCCCTGCATCGGCACCGTGAACCTGTACAAGACCTCCGGTCACTGGGATCACTACCGTGAGAACATGTTCCCCGCCATGGAGATGGAGGGCGAGAGCTATGTGCTGCGCCCGATGAACTGCCCCCACCACATGATGATCTACGCCAACCAGCCGCACAGCTACCGCCAGCTGCCCATCCGCATCGGCGAGATCGCCCATGACTTCCGCTATGAGTCCTCCGGCACGCTGAAGGGCATCGAGCGCGGCCGTCACTTCTGCCAGAATGACGCCCACCTGTTCTGCACGCCGAGCAGATCAAGAGCGAGGTCGCCGATGTCTGCAGCCTGATTTTTGATGTCTACAAGGACTTCAACATCACCGACTACCGCTGCGTGCTGTCCCTGCGCGACCCCGCTGACAAGAAGAAGTACCATGACGATGACGCCATGTGGAACCATGCCGAGAACGCCCTGCGCGAGGTTCTGACCGAGCTGGGCATCCACTTCACCGAGGAGATCGGCGAGGCTGCCTTCTACGGCCCGAAGCTGGATGTCAATGTCAAGCCCGCTGTCGGTGCCGAGTACACGCTGTCCACCTGCCAGCTGGACTTCTGCCTGCCCGCCAAGTTCCACCTGACCTATGTGGACAAGGACGGCAGCGAAAAGACCCCCGTTGTGCTGCACCGCGCAATCCTCGGCTCTCTCGACCGCTTCATGGCTTATCTGATCGAAGAGACGAAGGGCCGTTTCCCGACTTGGCTGGCTCCCACGCAGGTCAAGGTGCTGCCCGTCAGCGAGAAGACGCTGGACTACGCGAAGGGATGTCACTGCCAAGCTGCAGGCCGCCGGCGTCCGCGTCGTGCTGGATGAATCCAACGAGAAGATCGGCTACAAGATCCGTCAGGCCCAGCAGGTCGACCGTGTGCCCTACATGCTGGTTCTGGGCGCGAAGGAAGTCGAGGCCAACAACATCAGCGTGCGTGACCGCAAGGGCGACACCACCACGATGGAGCTGGACGCTTTCATCGCCAAGGTTGTTGATGAAATCAAGAACCGCGTGAATAACGGCTAATATCGGTTTATAAAAATACCGCTGTCAGAAAATGACAGCGGTATTTTTTATTGGTACCGGCGGCAATGTGCCAATGCCCCTCCGGCATCGTTTTACTCAGCCGCCTCTCCACTGCGTGAGGAGGCCTACACGCGGGCTTTTCCCGCTACACCCGCTCCCGCTCTTCTTGCCTTTCGGCGATACTCTGTCGGGCCGCAGCCGTAGACCTGCCGGAACGACCGCGCAAAATAGCTGCCGTCCTGAAAGCCGCACTGCCCGGCGATCTCGGTCACGCTCAGACCGGTGCCGCACAAAAGCTCTGCTGCACGCTGGGCGCGCCGGTCCCGCAGATACTGGTTCGGCGTTGTACCGATCATATCATGGAAGCACCGCAGGCACTCACTGGCGCTGATGGAGGCACTGGCCGCGATTTGATCGACCGAGACATCCTCGGCGTAGTGATCCTGAATGTACTGGAGCATCTGCTTGATGCGGTCGGCACTGCGCAGCGCCTTTTTGGGGATAGGCCGGGCGGACGGCGCATGGGTCACCAGCTGCCAGATCATCTCCGACAGAGCGGGCCCCGCGCCTTGAACTCGTAGCCCGGCACCTCATTGACCACGGCGCGGTAGGCCTGCTCCATTGCCTCCAGCGCCTGCCGCTGCCACGGGATCTCCCGGTGCAGCACCGCGCAGGGGCGGGTAGGGTCGGTCAGCAGCGGCTGCAGATACTTCTGCCAGAATACACTGTCGGCGCTGCCGCCCACCAGCGCGGGTGAAACACCATGCTGCGCAGCCGGCAGGGGACGGCCGATGCCTGCCAGTCGGCATGCAGCACCCCCGCATTGATAAAGATACCGTCACCGACCGGCAGTACACATTTTCACCGCCTGCGGCGGCCAGCACCGTACCCTCGGTCACGACCAGCACCTCCAGATCCTCATGCCAGTGCCATGGCACCGGGGTCGATCTCAAGCTGATCATGGTAGCACGCGACCGGAAACGCCGCCGTGCCGTGGGCGTTCAGCTCACGCCCGTTTTCGTCCAGCTCTGTGCAGCAGGGGCTAAGCGCCATCCCTATTACCTCCATTCTGACGGAATTGTACCAGAATCTCGGCGGATTCCTCGCATTATTCCTCCGCTTTTGATGGTATAATCATAGTGTTCTGATTTCAAATTGTCAAGAGGTATTTGTATGGTTTCTTTGCTTTTACCGGTCATCTATCTGGCATTCATCAGCCTTGGTCTGCCGGATGCCCTGCTGGGTGCGGCGTGGCCCACCATGTACCCCCAGCTGGGCGCGGGCGTGTCGTGGGCGGGCGGCGTATCGATGATCATCTCCGCCGGGACCATCGTGTCCAGCCTTGCAAGCGAGCGGCTCAACACCCGCCTCGGCACCGGGCGGGTCACGGCGCTGAGCGTGGCCACCACCGCTGTGGCACTGCTCGGCTTTTCCACCTGCACAGAGTTCTGGCAGCTCTGCCTGTGGGGCATCCCCTACGGGTTGGGCGCCGGCAGCGTGGACGCCGCGCTGAACAACTATGTGGCCCTGCACTATGAGAGCCGCCACATGAGTTGGCTCCACTGCATGTGGGGCATCGGCGCAGCGGGCGGCCCGGTCATCATGGGCTGGGCGCTGGCGGGCAGCACCTGGCAGAGCGGCTACCGCATCATCTCGATTCTGCAAATCGCCTTGACCGCTGTGCTGCTATTCAGCCTGCCGCTGTGGCAGACCCCCGCCGATGCTGGGGCAGGGGAGGACTTTACCCCCGAGCATCGCACCCTTCCGCAGCTGATGAAAGTGCCCGGCGTGCCGGAGGTGATGTGCTGCTTCGCGCTATACAACGGTTTGGAGGCCGTGGCCGGCATGTGGGCGGCCAGCTACTGCACACTGGTGCGCGGGCTGGACGCGACGACCGCCGCCAGTTGGGCGAGCCTGTTCTATCTGGGCATCACGGGCGGCCGGTTTTTGAGCGGCTTTTTGACGATGAAATTCAACGACCAGCAGATGATCCGTCTGGGGCAGACACTCATCGCCGTGGGTATTGCGCTGCTGCTTCTGCCGGGCAGCGCTGTGTTGCCGGTGGGCCTTGTGGTCATCGGACTGGGCTGCGCGCCCCATCTACCCCTGCATCATCCACGAGACGCCCGCCAACTTCGGCAAAAACCTGAGCATGGCGATGACCGGCATCCAGATGGCCGCCGCCTACGTTGGCGTGACGCTGCTGTCTCCGTTTTTCGGCGTGTTAGCGCAGAATATCACGATGCAGCTCTACCCGTGGGCACTGCTCGCCATGCTGGCACTGATGTTTTATCCTGTCGGAGCAGCTGCATAAAAAGACGGCCGCGAGGCGGGCGGGGAAGGTCTAAATAAAGCCTCCCTTGTCAAAGGGAGGTGCCGAGCGTTAGCGAAGGCGGAGGGATTCCTGCCCGGCTGCGGGTGTGACGAGCAGCTATGGCACGGCCCGTCAGAATCTCTCCGGCCGCCTACGGCGTCCACCTCCCCTTTGACAAGGGAGGCTTTTATCCTGTATAATGAGTAAAAGAGGAGGCGATACCATGCAAAAATGCAGCCTGTGCGGCG
The DNA here is from genome assembly GCA_025757985.1 of Oscillospiraceae bacterium. Lineage (NCBI taxonomy): Bacteria > Bacillati > Bacillota > Clostridia > Eubacteriales > Oscillospiraceae > Oscillospiraceae bacterium. The sequence continues at coordinate 1,241,696 of CP107210.1, read as the reverse complement.
GGCGGGTCGTCAATGGCCGATGTGAGGAATGCGGCATGCCCATCCCGCCCGAACATACCTACACCCTGCGGGGCGAAAGTGCCCACTACCACCGCGTCAACGGCGAGGATGTGCTGCACCGCGTGCGGCCCACCGGCAGCCGCCCCAAGGTGGACGGCTACGACGAGGAAGAGCGCACCGCCCATCTGCATGACAGCGGCACCGACCGGCACGAGGCCCCCGCGCGCCGTTGTGCGCACCGCCCGCCGTGCCGGGATCTGCACCACCAAGCGTACAGGCACTGCCGCATGGAGCCTTATCACTGCGGCGCTGTTCCTGCTGCTGCCCGCCCTCTATCTCTTGCTGCAGCGCAGCACAGTCACCCCTGTCCCCGAGCCGCCCCTGCCTGCCGAGGAACAGGCAACAGAAGCCTACAGCAACGCCTATGACGACCTGCGCGGCACTGTGCCCGCCGCGGGTGCGGACTGGGATGGCAGCCTGACTGCGGGCCTGTACACCGTAGGGCAGGATCTGCCCGAGGGCACCTACACCATCCAGTGTGCCGAGAGCAATACATCCATTGACCTGCACATCGTCAGCGATGAGCACGGTGTTGAAATCTACGAGGATCTGTCCTCCAACGGCTATGACACCATCGACAGTGAGCGGGACGATGTTCCGCTGCCGGCAGGCACCGTGCTGTTTCTGACCGGCAATGGCACGCTGTACTTCCACAGCAGCAACGCCCAAGTCGATGCACTGCCCACTGAAACCGCCCCCAATCCGCTGGTCGGCGATACGGCGTACACCCTCAGCGACAGTGATGAGAGCCTGTATCTTCTGGTAGGTGAGGACATCGACCCCGGCGTCTACGACGTGACCTGCACGGCGGGGCAGCGGCTACTTTGCCTTTGACCTGCCGATGGAGAATACCCGCACAATGTACTGCAGCGCATGGCTCTACGGCGACCCCGACTATGTCGATACGCTCCGCCACATCACCCTGACCGAGAACACCGAGGTCACGCTCTCCAACTACAGCGATATGGATTTTACCGTGGCGCTGACCCCCAGTGAAACGGTGTATGTGCATGAATAAAAAAACGGCCACTCAAAAATGAGTGGCCGAATTTATTTTTATAGATCTGTAGAGGCCGGACCTGTCCGGCCCTGCCGTGCGGCAGAAATCACACCTTCTGCCGTTATTTCTCCACTTCTTCTTCGTCAGCTCCCGCCATTGTCCGGGGGCCAGTGCGGCATCCAGCGCCACGCCGCCGATGCTCCGGCGGTGCAGGGCATTCACACCCGCGCCATAGACGCCGAACATCCGCTTGATCTGGTGGTACACGCCCTGCCGCAGCGTCACCAGAACGGTCTTGCCGTCATCGGTCAGCGGCTCTGCCCCTGCCGGGGCCATCGTCTCACCGTCCGCAAGCGTGACGCCTGCGGCAAAGCCGCGGCGCATCTCCTCGGTCAGTGCTGTGTCGAGCGTAACAACATATTGCTTTTCAACATGATGCGCGGGGGAGAGGATGTCGTGCGCCAGCGCGCCGTCATCGGTCAGCAGCACAAAGCCGGTGCTGGTCTTATCCAGCCGCCCGGCCGGGAAAAGTTCCCGCCGGGGAAAGTCCGCCGCCACAAGGTCTACCACCGTGGTATCCCGCTTATCCCGGCTTGCGCTCACGACCCCCTCAGGCTTGTTCAGCATGATATAGACAAACGCCTGATATGCGCCCGCCAGCGGCGTGCCGTCCAGCGCAACCTCGGCCGTATGCTCGTCAAGCTGGGTGTCCGCCTTGCGGCAAACCATGCCCCCCACCATGACGCGGCCCTTCGTCACGGCCTTGCGGCTCTCGCTGCGGGTCATACCGGTGCGCTCGGCCAGATACTTGTCCAGTCGCATCATGCGCCATGCTCCTGCGTGATGGCCGCCGTCTTGCCGCGCGTGACCTTGACGAGATCGGCGGGGGCGCACTCGATCTGGGTGCCGATGCGCCCGCCGGAGACGAGCATCGTGTCCTGCGCCAAGCAGCTCTCGTCAAAGACGGTCACAAACTGCTTTTACATGCCGACAGGACTGCACCCGCCGCGGATGTAGCCGGTGACCTTGTTGATGTCGGCTACATGGATCATCGCCACGCTCTTGACACCGGCGGCCTTGGCGGCTTTTTTCAGGTCCAGCTCGGCCAGCACCGGCACGACGAAGACATAGTAATTGCGGTCAGCGCCCTGCGTGACGAGGGTCTTGAACACCTTGGCCGGGTCCTGCCCGGTCAGGCGCGCCACGTTCGCGCCGTCGACAGCCTGCCCTTCCTCATGGGGGTATTCATGCGCAGTGTAGGCAACCTTTGCCCGCTCAAGCATCCGCATTGCGTTGGTTTTTGCTTCTTTTGCCATATCTGAAAACCTCTTTATCTGTCTCTATGCCTTTCCCCGAGGGGCTGCGCCCGCAGGCGCGTGTCGGAGCGCAACCGCCGTAGGCGGCTCTTAGCGCGTAGACTGAAGGTGGCCCCGCAGGGCCGAATGAGGGGCGCGTGTTCCTGGCAACCCTCTGTTGGGCAATAATGGCAAGGCCGCCCCTCATCAGTCCGCTTCGCGGACAGCTTCCCCCAAGGGGGGAAGCCTTTGCGTTCCTATTATATAACCCCTAAACAATTTTCGCAAGGGGGCTTGACTTTAGCGCTTTAAAGTGTTAGAATATCGGCATTGACAAAAACACCTGCGTGTAAGACAATAGAAGCAGAAAAGACAGGAGTATACCACCATGATTATCGTACTGAAACAGCACGCCCCCGCCGACAAGGTCGAAGCCTTCTGCAAAGAGCTCAACGGCATGGGGTATCAGATCAATGATTCCGTCGGCAGCGACACCCACATTCTGGGCCTGATCGGCGATACCAAGGCCCTTGCCGAAAGCTGGGTGCTGGCCAACCCGGTCGTCGAGACCTGCCGCCGCGTGTCCGAGCCGTACAAAAAGGCCAACCGCAAATTCCACCCGGATGACACCGTGGTCGATGTCGGCGGTCACAAGATCGGCGGCGGCTACTTTGCCGTCATGAGCGGCCCCTGCAGCGTTGAGAGCAAGGAGCAGATCACCTTTGTGGCGCAGCGGGTGCAGGCCGCCGGGGCCAGCATCCTGCGCGGCGGCGCGTTCAAGCCGCGCACCAGCCCCTACAGCTTTCAGGGCCTGCGCGCCGAAGGTTTGGAGCTGCTGCAGGAGGCCCGCGCAGTCACCGGCCAGCCCATCGTGACCGAGCTGATGAACAACGAGCATATCCCGCTGTTTCTGGACGCCAAGGTCGATATGATCCAGATCGGCGCGCGCAACATGCAGAACTTTGAGCTGCTCAAGGCGGTCGGCAAGCTGGATGTACCGGTGCTGCTCAAGCGCGGCCTTTCCTCCACCTTGGAGGAGCTGGTCATGAGTGCTGAGTACATCATGGCCGAGGGCAACCCCAATGTCGTGCTGTGTGAGCGCGGCATCCGCACCTTTGAGACGAGCATGCGCAACACGCTGGATATTTCCGCCGTGCCTATGCTGAAAAAGATGACCCATCTGCCGGTCGTGATCGACCCGAGCCACGCCGCCGGCATCGCCTTTATGGTACCCGCACTGGCACAGGCCGCCGTGGCAGTCGGTGCGGACGGCCTGATGATCGAGACCCACAACGACCCCGCCAAGGCCAAGAGCGACGGTGCCCAGAGCCTGACCCCCGACCAGTTCGACACGCTGATGGCCACCATCAAGCCGGAGCTGGAGTTCTTCGGGAAAACGCTGAACTAAGCCACTGCGTACACGGGCGCATATGGAATGCGCCCCTACATGTAGGGGTCGGCGTCCTCGACGACCCGGGAGCTTTGCGACTGCCACTATGTTCCACGGCGGCCTGTGGGCAGGCCGCCCTACATATAACGGTACTGTCGGATGTAGGGCGGGGTGCCCTCACCCCGCCGCACAGGGCGGTTGCCGCACACAACCGCGGGCGGGCAATGCCCGCCCCTACAAAAAATCCCGCTGTCTGGCACAGACAGCGGGCATTTTTTATTTCTGGTACAATTTTTTCTTCTGCTGGTGGGCTGCGATCTTGATATAGACCGGCCTCGGCAGAAAGCGTCCCAGCGTCATACCGGCCGCCACAAGCCGGCTGGGTACAATAACCGTCTTGCGGCGGGCAATGCCGTCCAGCGCACAGCGCACGCAGTATTCCGGCGTGATGCCGCGCAGGGCGAACTCAACATTCGCCACGGCGTTGAACTCCGTGTCCACCGGGCCGGGGCAGAGGCAGCCCGCATACACCGGGCTGTGGGCCTCCTTCAGCTCCTGCGCAAGGGCGCTGGTCAGGCTGACCACATAGGCCTTGGTGGCGTAGTAGGTCGCCATATAGGGGCCGGCGGGCATCAGGCCGGCGCAGGAGCCGACATTGAGCAGCGCGCCGAAGCCCTGCTTATACAGCTTTTGGCCGATCTTTTTTGTCAGGATATGCACCGCCCGGATATTGACGGACAGCATATCCAGATCCTTGTCCAGTTCGGTCTGTAAAAACGGCCCGCAGTCGCCAAAGCCTGCATTGTTGATAAACAGATCCACCCGGCGGTCCTCCAGCGCCTTGGCCAGCCGCAGACATTCGCTCTTTTTGGAAAGATCCGCCGTCATGATCTCACAGACGGTCGTAAGATGGTCAGACAGCGTTTCCAGCCGGTCAGCGCGGCGGGCCACCAGCATCAGGTTATACCCCCGGGCAGACAGCTGCCGCGCAAATTCAGCGCCGATGCCCGAGCTGGCACCGGTGATAACTGCAAACTTAGGCATAGGTATCTCCTTCTTTTATCGGAAATCGTGCGGTATGCGGCATTCGCCTTTAATGGTGCCGCCCCACACCGCCGCCGCGTGTGGAGCCGCCGCCCGAGCGGAACCCGCCGCCCGAGGGACGCGAACTGCCAAACCCGCCGGAGGGACGGCTGCGGCCTGCACCGCCGCCACTGGTAAAGCCGCCGCCTGCGCGGAATCCGCCCGAAGGACGCGGCCCACCGGAGGGTCTTGGCCCGCCGGGACGCGGGCCGCCCGGGCCGGGGCCGAAGCCGCCGTAGGGCGGCGGGGGAGGAGGCGGCGGGCGGCGGGGCCTCCGGGATGCGCGGCCCATGCCGTACCAGAACATATTGCTGCCGATACTGCCGCCACGGCCGCCGCGCCGCGGGGGACGCGGGCCGCGGGGACGCAGCACTACCGTGGTGATCCAGATGATAAGGATCGCCGCAATGATCAGAAGGATCATGCCCATCACATTCACCCCTCCGCGTGCGGCCGTGTTGGCGGTGTAACCGCTGTCCAGCGTCACACCGTAGATGCTGCACAGCCGGTCGGCCAGCGCCTGCACGGTCTTTTGGGTGCCGGTGTCGTAATCACCGGTAGCCCAATAGGGCTCCATGTACTCGTCCAGAAGGGAACCCAGCGTGCTGAAGGACAGGCGGCTTTCCAGCCCGGAGCCGCGCATGATGTAGTAGTCGCCGCCGTCGGCCTCATAGGGGGCCAGCAGCAGCAGCACACCATTGTTCTGGTCGGCAGAGCCAAGCTCCCAGTCGTTAAAGACATTGTAGGCAAAGCCCTCCATTGTCGTGTTGCCCAGCAGCTCATCGACCGTGTAAACGCCGATCTGCGCGCCGCAGGCATCGGACAAGCTGATTGAAATGTCATTGATGTAGTTTTCCGTTTCGGCGGAAAGAATGTCCGCGTGGTCAGCCACGGCGTTTTTCTTATCCACCTGCACGCGGGGTGCTGCCCAGACGGGCAGCGCCGCCAGCACCAGCGCCGCAAGCACCGCACCTGCGGCCGCCGCGCGCCCGGCAAATGTTTTCAGTTTCATAGCGTTTCCTTTTGTTATACGCTTATCCAAGCAGTGTGAATGTCGGCATCGTCTCTACCCCCCACAGGGCGCCAAGCTGCGCTGTGGGGAAGGCGGTGGAATTTACAACAGCGGCATACTTGTTGTATTTTGTAAGATACTCCCGCACGATGATATTTTCGTATGAGGTGAACTCATCGTGCGCAATGTCCAACTCTCTGCGGTCCTGCTTATCCCTTTGGGCATGCGCCGTTTTATAGGCCAGTTCGACCGCATTGATCATCTCGCTGTGTACAATCGGCTGCTGACGGCTGATGTCTCCGATATACTCGTTTACCGCCTTCTGCGCCTGCTGTACCGCTGCGTTATCCTCGCCCAAGATCGTTCCTGCCTCGGCAACGACCTGTGCGGCGGCCTGCGCCAGTCTGCCCGTATCGGTTCTGCCGCTGTTTGTTGTACACATCTCGGTATAGGCGGCAACGGCCGCCGTTTGCGTCCCTTTCAGCCTTGCGCCACCGATGCCAAACACCGACACAAGCGCCAGTGCGACAAGCACCAGCGATGCCACACCGCGCTTTTTGGCGGGTGCAGGCAGCTTTGTCTCGACCTCGCCGAGAATTTCCAGCTGCGGGCCATGGATGGTAAAGGTTTCCTGTTGTTCGAGTTGCATTGCTAATACCTATATTGTGCTGTAGGGGCCGGGCATGCCCGGCCCTCTTGTTTTCAGAGGCCGCCCATTTTAAGGTAGGTCTGCAGGAAGGGGTCTTGACCCCTCTGCGGCGGCCAGAGGGCTGGCCGCCCTACAATCCACCCGGAAAGCCGGTGTCAATTTGCGGGGCGTTAATTACGCCGCCCCTGCGGCAATTTTCAGCTGTTGATCTCAAGCATCTTCTGGCGCAGTTCGCCCTCGATGCGGCCCAGCTCCTGCTCGGCATTGGCGCGCTTGGCCTTGCCGTCGGCACGGATTTTGTTCAGCTCGTCCAGCGTTTCGATCAGCTGCTTGTTCGTCTGCTGCAGGGTCTCGATGTCCACGATGCCGCGCTCGGACTCCTTGGCAATCTCGATGGTGCCCTGCTTGAGGGTTGCGGCGTTCTTTTTCAGCAGCTCGTTCGTGGCATCGGTCACGGCGCGCTCGGCCTGCATGGCCTGCTGGCTGTGGGCAATGCCCAGCGCCAGCACCATCTGGTTCTTCCACAGCGGGATGGTGTTGACGATGGTGGTCTGGATTTTCTCGGCCATCATCGTGTCATTGGACTGGATCAGCCGGATCTGGGGCCCCATCTGGATGGAAACATTGCGGGTCAGCTCCAGATCGTACAGCTTTTTCTCAAACCGGTCGCAGAGATCGGCCAGATCGCGGGCCGCCTGTGCATCCTCGGGCAGCTGGGTGCGCTGGGCTTTCTCCTGCGCAGCCTTCAGGTCGTTGGCGCGGACCTCGGCCAGCTTCTTTTTGCCGGCCAGAATGTACATCGTCAGCTCCTTGAAGTAGACAAGGTTCAGCTCATACATCTTGTCCAGCATCGTGATGTCCTTCATCAGGGTGACCTGATGATCCTCCAGCTGAGCCTTGATGCGCTCAACATTCTTGTCGGCGCTGTCGTAGCGGGTCTTGAGCTGTTCGATGCTGTTGGTGGTCTTTTTAAAGAAGCCGAAGATGCCCTTGGGCTGCTCGGCACCGGCATCAAAGCCCTGCAGCTCGGAAATCAGGCTCGTAATCAGCTCGCCGGTTTCCCCCATGTCCTTCGTCTTGACGCGAGAGAGCGCCGTCTCGGAAAAATCGCTCAGCTTTTTCTGGCTGGCAGCACCGTACTGCAGCACCATCTGGGAGTTGGTGATGTCGATCTTCTCAGCGAAGTCATTCACCATCTTCTGCTCCTCGGGGGAGAGGGGGGTATCCTCGACCTGCATGGGGGTCGCTTTTTTGCTCTCCTCGATGACCTTTTCATCCGCAGCGGGATCCAGCGTCAGCGTGGGAGCCGCCGGGGCGGCGTCAAAGGTCAGGGAAGGGGCGGCGGGGACATTCAGTTCATTGTTCAGATCAGCCATTGGGTTTCATCCTTTCTCATATCCATTATTTCGCAAGGTTCTGGCTCTTCAGGATACTGTCCAGCACCTCAATATCAGTAGAAATATCCATTGCCTCTGCGCTGTACAGCGCGTCAAGCTGGTTTTCAAAGGCGGTCGCGGTGGTCGCGGCGTTGCGGCGCAGCTCCGATTCGATCTGGGCGGCATTCTCCCCCTTGACACCGTTTTGCTCCAGCGCGGCATAGGTGGCCATCAGCTTTACGGTCTCCGGCAGGTAATAGCGCGCAAAGCGGTCGATGGCACGCGCTTTATCGGGCGTTTTTTCAACCACAGCGGCAATGCTGCGGCCCGCCTTTTCCATCCGCTCCATCGCAGCGGAAAGCTGCGGGTCAGGGATCGCTTCGTTCAGCTTGTGCAGTGCATCCAGATTGGCGGCAATGCCGTTGAGCATCGCGTCCACATCCTCACTGCCGGTGGCGTAGGGGATCAGCGTGCGCACCACGCGGGTGGGGCAGAGCTTTGTCCCCACTGCGTAGGCGATCAGGCTCAGCCCCGCAAGAATCAGCAGGTTGGAAAGGCGGTACGGCGGCAGCAGCAGCGCCCCGACCGGCCACACCAGCGCCGCCATATAAATGGGCAGCACCGGGCGTTTGGTTTTTTCCTGCCATTTGCTCATGCAGGCACCTCCCGTATTTTCATTCCGCAGGGGCGGATTCCCTATCCGCCCCTGCGGGAGTCTGGCACAAATTCATTATAGAACAAAATCCGTTCACTTGCAACCATCCGCGTGCAAAAATGGTGCCAGCGCCGCGCCCCAGACCGCCTGCAGGCGCGCAGGGGACCATGCGGCGTTGGCGGGGCTGGTGCTGGGCAGCACCACAGCGGGCAGGTGGGTCAGAGGCTCTGCATATTTGGCGTAGATACGACCGGATGCCGCGCCATTGCAAAAGACCACCTGCACCCCCAGCTGCCGGATCAGCGCCGCCACATCGTTCGGCACCGCGTTGCGGATGGACGCATCTGACGCCCCGCGTATGTCGCATGCGCCGATGGTATCCCACACGGCCAGACCGTGGCGCAGGATGATGCGTTTCTTCGCCTCAATGTCCGCCCAATCGGGCACAGGCTCACCGGTCACGGCGGCGATCATTGGCCAGAAGCGGTTCTGCTTGTGGCCGTAGAAAAAGCCCTGCTCCCGGCTTTTGGGGCTGGGAAAGCTGCCCAAAATCAGTGCATTGGCCTGCACCCCGTGCAGCGGCGGCAGGCCCGGCCCCACATGGGTGTACTCAGCCATTCAAAACGCCTCCGGCCAGAGGGTACGGCACAGCTCCGCAATGCCGTGCGGTTCGGCATCGGGGCCGATGCGGTCTGCGGCGGCCTTTGCGGCGGCGCTGCCGTTGCCCATGGCAATGCCGAGGCCTGCCGCCTGCAGCATTGCCACATCGTTGTCCCCATCACCCACGGCCACGCATTCCGCCGGGTCAAGACCGGCGAGCCTTGCCAGCTCCCGCAGACCCGTGCCCTTGTCGATGCCCTGCTGCAGGATGTCGCAGCCGTCACCGCCGGGGTAGGAGAACAGAAACCTCAGCCCCAGATAGCCGTATTTTTCCTGAAACCGGTCGGCCATCTCCTGCGAAAGAAAGCCGAACGCGCCGAACGGCGTCTCCTGCAGATGCTGGTCCTGATCCTCACCGTCCACGATGTTGAGCGCAAGGTTCTTCTCCCGCTCACGGCGGGCGAATTCCTCATAGCCGAGGTAGGCGTAGTTCGCATCGTGGTAGGTAAAGCGCAGGGGCAGCTCATGATCCTCAAAAAAATCCACCAGCGCGTACATTTCCTCGCTTGTCAGCCGGTGCAGGGCCAGATCGCAGCCCTTGTAGTCCACCAGCTGCGCACCGCCGGCGCAGACCCAGTAATCGGGGCGGATGCTGCGCAGCAGCCCCTTGCCCACGCCGATGCGCCCGCGCCCGGTGGCGATCGCTACCTTGACACCCGCCTTCTGCACGGCGCAGACCGCCTCGGCGTTTTCCTTCGGCACGCGCTCACAGCTGCCGGGGCGCAGCGTGCCGTCTATATCGAGTAAAAGAAGCTTGTATTGCATAAAAGTTGACCTTTCCTGATTTTTCCTAACCCCATCTGCGAGGGAGGCAAGTATTTGATTGATTCTATTATACCAAAGTCTAACCCTGTCCCGCAAGGCATATTCTGCCTTGGGGTGATGTTTGTGCAGCTGGATCTATCGCGTTCCCGCAGGCGGCGGCGCTGGAGGCTTTTGCCGCTGGTTCCGGCCGTGCTTTGGTTTTGCCTGCCGCGGCTGGCGGCAGCCCTGCCCGCAGCGGCAGCCCGGGCTGACCGGGTCATCGGGGCGCGGTACACTGCGCGGCTCGATGCCCTGCAGCAGGAAAATTTTGCGCTGCATCAGCGTCTTGCAGCCAGCGCAGACGCAGTTGCCGAGAATGAGGCCCTGCGCAGTCTCCTCGGCAGCGGGCGCGCCATCGGCTGCGTCACCCCGGCGCGGGTGCTGGCCCGGACGCCGGGCGGGCTTACGCTGGCCTGCCCGGATGCCGCGCCCGGTGCCGCCGTGCTGGACGCGGGCGGGCGGTACGCGGGGACCGTGACCAGCTCGGACGGTAATTGCTGCACCGCAGCCTTTACCGCAGCAGCCGGGCTGTGCGGCAGCTGCGTTGGGCTGGCCGCGCCGGGAAAGTGGGTGCTGACCGGCCTGCCCGCCGACTGCACGCTGACCGCCGGGGAGATCGTGACCACCCCGGGCGGGGACTGGCTGGGTATACTGGCCGCAGCCCCGGTCCCCGATGCGGACGGGCTGACGGCATCCGCCCCGCTGACCGATACCGCCGACCTGCACGCCGCCGTATATTTTGTGCGCACCGATTGATATTTTGTCGAAATTCCGCTATAATAAATGTGTTTGAAATCCACGACATGAGGTGATCCCATGGCCAACCACAATAAATCACACCGCCGCGCCCGCGTTGCGGTGCTGATGGTACTGTGCAGCGCGGTATTTGCCGCCTTTTTTGCACGGCTGGCCTGGATGCAGTTCGTCAAGGCTGACTATTACGCCGACAAGGCCGCCGAGGCCAGCTCGGCCAGCTATACCGTCACCCAGCACGCCGCGCGCGGCCCTATTCTGGACGCCGGCGGTGCCGTGCTGGCCCGCGATGCCACCGTATACGATATCTACCTGCGCATACCGGCCCCGCCCGGCACCGACCTGCGCAAGACCGTACAAACCATAGAGGAACTGACAGGCAGCAAGGATGTGGAAACACAGCTTGCTGCCTTTTGTTCTGCCGCCTCGGCGGGGGAGCTGGCGGTGGCCCGGAACGCGGACAGCGCCCTGCTGACTGCGCTGTACCGGGCCGAGCTTGTCCAGAGCGGTGCCGTGCGGCTTGCAGCCCGGGGCGTGCGCAGCTGGCCGGACGGTGCGCTGCTGCCCCACGCGCTGGGCTTTACCGGCCCCCTGACTGCCGAGCAGTGGCCCGCCGCCAGACAGCGCGGCCTTGCCATGGACGCCGTCATCGGCCAGAGCGGACTGGAGGCCGCCTACGATGCACTGCTGCGCGGGCAGGACGGGCGGCTGCTGATCAACACCGGCTTTGACGGCACGGTGCGCCGCACCGTCCAGCTGCGGGAGGCACGCCCCGGGGCCGCGCTGGTACTGACCGTAGACAGCGCACTGCAAAAAATGCTGCAGGATGCCCTGCTCGGCCAGATCAACACCCTGCGCACGACCCGGGCCGCCGGAGCCGGGCGGGAATGCCGCGCCGGGGCTGCCGTGGTAGTCGATGTGCGCACCGGCGGCATTTTGGCGGCAGCAAATGTGCCGGGGTTCGACCTGAACGCCTACCGCATCGACTACGCCGCGCTTTCCGCCGATGCCGCCGCACCGCTGCTCGACCGGGTCTGTCAGGGTCTGTACGCCCCGGGATCCGCCTTCAAGCCGGCGGTGGCCGCAGCGGCACTGACAGCGGGCATCGACCCGGCTGCCACCGTCAGCTGCACCGGCCGTTACGGCTTTTACAGCGGCTACCAGCCCGGCTGCCTGCAGTACGGCCACAGCGGCCCTGTCGATCTGCGCACCGCTCTGGAATACAGCTGCAACATCTTTTTTTACGATGTCGGGCGGCGACTGGGTGTAGATGCCTTTTCCGCCATGGCCCGGCAGCTGGGGCTGGCCGCCCCCACCGGCGTGGAAATTGCCGAGGCGCACGGCCGCCTGACATGGACGACCGATGAAAACTATCAGGCCGGCCTGACCCTGATGGCCGCCATCGGGCAGGGGAACACCGCCGTGACCCCGCTGCAGCTGGCAGCCTATGCAGCGGCACTGGCCAACAGCGGGCAGCGCCCTGCACTGCATTTTGCCGACCGGGCCGTCAATTCCGCCACCGGCGAGGTTCTTTGGCAGTATCCGGTCTCCTTCACCGAGATACCGGGCGGCGAAGCGGTGTTCGGCCCGATCCGCGATGGCATGAAGCGCATGGCGCAGACCACCCGCATTCTGCGGGAGGCTCCTGTCCTGTGCGCCGCCAAAACCGGCAGTCCCCAGCTGGCAGACACGCTCCCCGACGGCGGGCACTATGTCAACTCAGTGCTGATCGGCTACGCCCCCGCCGACGCCCCGCAGATCGCGGCGGCCGTTGTGCTGGAATACGGGGGCGGCGGTGCAAATGCCGCCCCGATCCTGCGGGCCGTGCTGGATGCGGTGTTCGGCGGATGAATCGTTTCCGCGATTTTGGTACCGCTGCGCCCCGGTTGGGCGGCCTGCCGCTGTGGCCGCAGCAAAAAGTGTCCCGCATCGTGATTTTCTTCAAAAAAGACCTGTTATATTTTACGAAAAAGCCAGTTGCAGTCCGGGCGGAAGTGTGTTAAAATAAGGTAGGATAGTGTAATGCAACTGTGGAGAGGAGCCGACATGA